>DASPTQ010000125.1:0-25908 GCA_035623335.1 Terriglobales bacterium | reverse complement strand
AGCCCGCAGGCAAAGAACGCGATTGCGCAATGCTGCTGAGTTCCGAACGTTGATCAGTGGTGAGAGAGACTTCGCTGTCGGTCGCCATACCAACTTAGAAGCATAACAATCGGTAATGGTTACTTTGCGACAGCCCACTAGTGGCGATAGTTGGGGAGATTCCGAACCGTTGACTTCGGGGCTGCCCCAGCCCATCCTGCTAGGTCGAACCTATTGCCGGCTGCCGAAGAAGTGCCTGTTCCGTCCGCATTTGCACCATTGTCCTGGATTGCCACCGTACGCACCTGCTTAAAAGTGTTATTGTCAAAAGTACAATTCGTGCATCTCACCTGATAAAGATTGATACCGGTTCCGACCTGGCTTATCCGGTTTCCCCTGGCTTCCAAACTTTTTGCGCTCCGAGAAATAGATCCTGCGTTGAAGTCGATGCCGACCAGAACGTGTTTGATTTCGTTGCCAGAAATGGAGCAGCTGACATCTGGGCCGTTGCAAGCAATCCCCACACCACCGAGGCCAGAACCATCCGTCCCTACGGAGCGGTAGGTCTCTTCAATATCGTTGTTGGTAACCTTTGCTCCGTTTTGCGTTACGCTGATGGCTGCATGAGGAAAATATCCACGGATAATGTTTTCTGAGACGACTGCTTGTGTTTCTAAACTCGATGGCTGAAACACCTGAGGGCCGACGGAAATGCCAAATTGAAGGGCTGAAGGTTCCATTTTGACGGTATTCTTGAAAATCTCAGTTCCGATCGCATCTCTCGTGAGAATGCACGCATTTCTGTGGCAGTCGACATCATTACCCTGAATTAATGTGTGGAGCGCCATATCCGAAGCTTCAATCGGGGAATCGCCACAGTCGGAGACGGTGTTGTGTCTGATTTGCGTGTTGCTGATTTGAGTTCCGTTGCTAGGTAGCTTCGCTGTTGCTATATCGCCAGTAACATAAATGCAATTTCCGCTAGTCGCCGAAATTTCATTGTCTTTTATCAGCGTGTTGTTGACGCAAGGGCCCGCCGCGCTATTGTTGTTTCCCGCCACAATTCCAGAAGACGGTTTAGCGATATTCGTGTTATGAATTTTGTTGCCTTGGATAACATTGTCATTTGCAACTGAAGAACAGACACCATTCGCGCCGGTTCCAGCTATGGTGATGCCATCTCCCTGACTGGCAACTACGGTGTTGTTCAAAATGGAGTTCCGGCTGCCAAAGACCTGAAAACAACCGTCCATGTATCCATTCGGAGGTACGCCGTGCGATGTCGATCCGTCACAAGTAATGTTCTCGACCCGATTGTCGTTTCCCTTGATCACAACGGCATTTTCATGTGTGCTGCCGTCGGCTACTTGCTTCAGGGTAGCCGGGCCCGTAAGTGCATCAAAGTTTCCCGCCAGCGTGATCGTGGTGATGGAATACGGCCCTTCTGTGTGGAACACGACACTATGGTTATTGTGCGAGATCACCACTGGAGTCCATTTGGAGGTACCGCAGTCATTGGTGACTACAATTTCGCCTGGGTTCGCACCTAGCGCGGCGTCTCCGGCGTTGATCTTAGCTCCGCAATCCGCTCCGGGGAAAGTGGCTGCACCTACGGATTTCCCGCCTTGCGCCCAAGCCCATGCGTTGCACACCAGGCTGAGCCCTAAGAGCATGAACCGAACCTTCATAACTGATTCCTCCAACAAAAAGCAGATATTATCATCTCTCTCACCCGCAATGGAGGTGGAGCACGTAGATAGCTACAAGAAAGAACATCGATACCGGCAAGTCCATACCGTTGACGGCGCGAACACGGATTTCGCGAAATCCGGAGGGCAGCATCGCGATGCAAGACCGAGCATTGCTCGGCATGGGGAGGCAGTCCTGAGAATGCGCATGATTCGTTCCTTACCTAAATTAACCGTAGCAAAGTCAAGCAACCCCCACCGGCTTTTCGGGAGACTCTGCCCGCGCGCCTCCCGGAGTGCCCGAGTTCACGACCTGCGCACTGGAAAACTGCGTTGCTCAGTCCATATCATCCTAGGGAAATCTGGTGGCGACACTTGGCCCAAGGATGCAGCAAGATAGCGGTGCGGCGAACAATTGGGCGGAACGTTGCTCGATGTACAATCCAGCGTCGGCCTCGTGCCAACGGGTCGGCACTCTGATTGCGATGACGTTGATCGCATAAGAGATGCTCTGGTGGCCTACCGCCATTTTACAGGTATTTGACTACGATAATTCACGATTCCCAAGCCGAACGAGGGCGGGTATGCTAAGACTAAGGACAAACCCACTGAGAGCGCACAAACGAACGTGGCTAACCTCGATACCAACGTCTCCACACACTTTTTTCCTTTTGTTGACCTGAAAGCCCAGTATCGCGCGATTAAGCCGGAAATTGATGCGGCCATCGAGCGCGTAATGGACTCTGGGCAGTTCATTCTTGGTTCTGAGGTGGAGAGTCTTGAAAAAGAGATTGCCGATTATTGCGGCTCGCGCTTTGCCATCGCCTGCGCCTCCGGTTCTGACGCACTGCTTCTGGCTTTGATGGCTCTCGAAGTTGGTCAGGGCGATGAGGTGATTACAACCCCCTTTACTTTTGTGGCCACTGCGGGCGCAATCGCGCGGCTCCAAGCGCGGCCTGTATTTGTCGATATCAATCCGACCACGTTCAACCTTGATCCCGCAGAATTGCAATCTGCCATGACGTCGAAAACCCGGGCCATCATTCCCGTTCACCTCTTCGGCATGGCCGCCGATATGGATGCGATTACCACCCTCGCAAAGCGCAGCTCTGTCCCGGTGGTCGAAGATGCCGCCCAAGCAATTGGCGCGACCTATGGGGGCCGGTTCCTAGGAACGATTGGTCTCTGCGGATGCTTCAGCTTTTTCCCTTCCAAAAACCTTGGAGGAGTCGGCGATGGAGGCATGCTGACGACAGATGACAAGAACATGGCGGATAGACTTCGCGTGTTGCACCTCCACGGTGGCCGAAGCAAGTATGAATATCAGCTGATCGGAATGAATAGCCGGCTGGACGCTCTACAGGCGGCAGTTCTCCGTGTCAAGCTACGGCACCTTGATTCCTGGGCGGCGAAACGAATCGACAAAGCCAGACGCTACGCCCAGCTCTTCGAAGACCGTGGGCTCACAAGCATCGTCCGCCTGCCTCAAGTAGCAACAAACTGCACTCATGTTTATAACCAGTACGTGGTCCGGGTTCCCCGTCGCGACGAGCTAAGAGCTTTCTTGCGGGAACGCGGGGTTCCCAGCGAAATCTACTATCCGAAGCCTTTACACCTTCAACCGGCATTTGCCTATCTCGGCTACAAACCTAGGAATCTGCCCGAATCTGAAGCGGCGAGTGAGGAAGTCTTGGCGCTGCCCATTTTCCCGGACCTTACTGACCAACAGCAGTCCTTGGTGGTGGCTTCGATGGCCGCGTTCTACAGTGATCGGTCAAGCTGTACACGACCGGCAGCTATTCCGTTTTAGCATCCTGAACTCGTCATCCGGCTCCGTACGCCTCGTACACACGCCGACTCCGATCTCCCAACTCAAAAGGTGACTACTGAGGCTCCAATCCATCAACAAACGGATGCTGTGCAACAAGGGGCTTAGAATGTTCTTTCGGCCTGACCGACGAGCCTGCCCAATAAGTCCTGCTGGCAACAACAATCGCTTGCCCGATGTTCAAATGATGTTTGCCGCGAAAAGCTTGGCCCACCTCGCTCAGCGGAAAATTGCCTTCCCCCTCATCTCGCAGCACTGTCGATCCAGCATACTTCCCGGTCCACGACAACCGTTGCTATGCGAGAGCGTCACGCTGGCGACTTCGGAGGGCAAGAAGATCCAAAGGCGTCGCACCCATGGCTATCAACTCCCCTTCGCTCCCGCGAGATCGTAGACTCGCCAAAATTCCTTCATCTCCTCTGCTTTCCCCAGGGAAACGCGAATGTAGGTTTCAAGCGGAGGAAACTCACGTCCAATCCACACATTGTTCTCCTGAAAATGCTGAATCACCTGTTTGGTAGGACGGTGGACATCCATCATCACGAAGTTCGTGCACGAGTTGATCGGCTTCAGCCCTCGGGCATTTGCCTCGTCGAAGAACATGCGCCGATTCACGGCATTCTTCGCAACATACTCTTGGGCACTGTCCGCGTCATTCAGCGCGGCCAGTGCCGCACGAAGAACCGCCGCGTTGACGTTGACGGGCGTTATGTAGGGGCGGAGTTGGGCAATCAAACTTGGTTTTGCGATGGCATATCCCAGTCGCATCCCGGCGAGTCCATACACCTTGGAGAACGTGCGTGAGACAATCAGGCGGTCCCTGCCGATGGGATGATCCAGAAACGACACGTACCCCGGTGTTTGGGTGGCGAAATGGTGATACGCTTCATCGATCAGAATGGTGGTTGTCGCCGGCACCTTCGCAAGGAATGTTTCGAGCGCTTCGCGCGGCGTGATGTTCCCGGTCGGATTATTGGGGTTGCAGATATAGACGAGCGGCGTCGCCGCGTCGATGCGGGCCAGCATGCTCCCCAGATCATGGGCAAACTCGGCATCGAGAGGCACGAAGATTACTTCTGCGCCGGCTAGCTTGGCGTAGTTTTCTGCCGTTTCAAAGGTCGGCGCAGCCTGCACGAACTTCTTACCCGGTCCGAGCAATGCGACGGCTGCGACTCGCAGAATTTCACTTGATCCGCAGCCCAGCAGTACTTGTTCTGGTTGCACCCGGTGCTGGGTGGCAATGTGTTCCACCAATCCTCGATACTCGCGCCGAGGATAACGGTTGGCCGTACTGACCGCGCTGCGCATAGCCTCGAGAACCTTGGGGGACGGGCCGTACGGGTTTTCATTGCTATCCAGACGAACGGGAAGATCCGTCGTCGCTGCCGGCAGCGTGCTGAAGGATCCGAAGACCTCAGACCGGAGGGGCAGAGTTGTGAGCGCACTTGCCGCGCCCGCCATGCGAAAGAATCTTCGTCTCGAAAGAAGCATATAGGGTCTCTCCCGCAAAAGTTTAGCCTTGTCTCGGAGATTATAGACTCCGCCACCGCCAAGCGTCGGTCGCCAGCAGCACGACATCGGGGTTGTCGGCCGCCATTTTACTCAGATTCCTGCGGTTCCTGGATCGTCGCTTGCCGTCGGAATCGTCCTTGAAGGCACGATGCCTCGAGGGAAGTATCGAGCCGAGCTGCCCCCGACACGAGTTACGGGTGAACCCGATCTTGCGGTAGACTCCTGGGTTCCGTTGCAGGTCGCAGGAGGCAAGCATGAGCTGGGCGAGCAAGTTGGTAGAACCGTATCGGGTAGACGATGGCGAGAAGTTCCGTTGGAAGGATCTAAGTCCCGCTGATACCGGGCATCTCCGCTCCAAGTCGCAAGCCAAAGAGCTTCTCGAGCAGGGCATGGCCTCGATGGCGGAGTTGCAAGATAAGCTCTATGCCCAGGACCGCTGGGGCGTGCTGCTCATTTTTCAGGCGATGGACGCCGCGGGCAAAGACGGAGTCATCAAGCACGTCATGTCGGGCGTAAACCCCCAGGGTTGTCAGGTGTACTCGTTCAAAAATCCATCTTCGGAGGAGCTCGACCACGATTTCTTGTGGCGAAGCTCGACGCGCCTGCCCGAACGCGGCCGGATCGGCATCTTCAACCGCTCGTACTATGAAGAGGTACTGATTGTCAGGGTGCACCCCGAGGTTTTGCAGGGCGAGAGAATTCCACCCTCCCTGGTCACAAAAGACATCTGGAAGGAAAGATTCGAGGATATCAGGGCCTTCGAGCGTTACCTCGCACGCAATGGAATTGTGGTTCGCAAGTTCTTTCTTAACCTCTCCAAGAAGGAACAGAAGCGGCGTTTCCTGGCCCGCTTGGACGAACCCGAGAAAAACTGGAAATTCTCGGCCGCCGATATCCGGGAGCGCGCCAGTTGGGATGCTTACACTCAGGCCTATGAGGACATGATTCGCCACACCGCCACGGAAAGGGCGCCCTGGTATGTTGTCCCCTCCGACAACAAATGGTTTACCCGGGTAGTGGTAGCGGCGGCGATTGTCGATACCCTCGAGAACCTTCATCTGGCTTACCCCGAAGTCAGCCCGCAAAAGCGCAAGGAGTTGCAGGCCACACGGAAGCTGCTTCAGTCCGAGGATATGATCTAGTGCCCTCGCATCTTGCAACGTGCGGCCGAAGTCAGGAGACTCCCCTTCCAACTACCTAGTGCGCGAGAAGAGCAAAACGTATCTCGCTGTGTACTAGAAGAGCTATGCCACATCGCTTAGATTTCGCATAGGGCCTTGCGGCGCTACCGTAGTCTCCGGCCGCGGAAGCTGGGTCGGTAGCGCCTTGCGTTCTCGTCCTCGGACAAGCATAAGCTAGGAAAGATCCTCTCCATCCGGGTAACTCCAGGTTTCCAGCGCAAAACTTCAGGTGTCTGGCCACCACTCCTGGATCTCCTGCCGTCTGGGGCAAGCAGGCATTCAGCCGTAGGCGAAGGAGTAGCTTGGAAAACGTTCAGCGCCTAGCACATCGGCTGGTTGCCCAGCAGTGCGCCTGAGTGATGGTCCTCGCGATACGTGCTTCTCGGGGCAAAGACGTGATAAACTCCCTGCCTACAGTGATGTTCGCACCTCATCCCAATCTGAGCGATGAAGTCAACCACAACATCGTTCAGTCGGAAATCGAAGGTGGAGTGCTGCTGAGCACTTTGCCGCCGTCCACCGTTCTTGAGATCGAAACCCAACACCACCGCTACACCGCGGTTCTCCTGGGTGGAAGCGCGGCCCTAATCTCCGGTCACCCGGAGTTCTGTCCCCAGCCGGTCGAAGTCGCGATTGCCGGTTCGACCTGGGGCGGGGCGATGCTAAAACAACGTTTCATCGGACGCGGGATGCACCTGGAATTTTGCCACCCCGATTATCAGAACCCGATCGTTACCTCTCGCATTCAGGAGATTCGGGAGTGTGGGCAGGTTGGACGGGGTGACGGGCAAGTCGGCTCTTTAGGCCAACCAGAGTGTGGCGTAGGCGATGTTTGCCCCTACGACTGAAGGAATTGGCAGGCACGCTGCCAAGGCGATTGTTCCATCCTACCTATCCCTCTTGCGTTTTCCTTCCCACTGATTCTGGGTCTGTCGCTAATGGATTTGTCAGTCGGTGATTTGCTAGTTCGATAGAATTGGCTGGAGATCGACGAAACGTATGGCTTTTGAACAGTTGGCCGCGGATCGAGAGCTACCGCCCCTTACGCGGGCAGAACTGAGCGCGCGGCTCGAACAAATAGGGCAGGAGCGCTACCATCACCGCCATCCGTTTCATCGGATGATGCATGAGGGTCGCCTGAACCGGGGGCAGCTGCAGGCCTGGGCCCTCAACCGCTATTACTATCAGAGCCGGATCCCGATCAAGGACGCCATCATCCTATCGCGCAGCGAAGACCGCGATTTTCGTGTGGCCTGGCGCAAAAGGATCGTCGATCATGATGGAGAAGGAAATCGCGATGGCGGTATTGAGCGTTGGCTAAGGCTGAGCGAAGCGACTGGGCTCTCGCGCGAGGTTGTACGCCGCGGGGAAGGGGTGATGCCGGCGACCAGATATGCGGTGGATGCTTATCTCGACTTGGTGCGGAACCGCAGTTTTCTCGAAGCCGTGGCTTCTTCTCTCACGGAGCTGTTTTCTCGCGACCTGATCGCCTTGCGGGTGGAAGCACTGAAAAAACACTATCCTTGGCTATCGGGAGGGTTGGATTATTTTCAGGCCCGTTTGAGCGAAGCTCCCGAGGACGCCAAGTTCGCCTTCGCGTGGGTTGCCGAACATGCCCGCACACGCGCCGAACAAGCTTCCGCCATGGCTGCTCTCGAGCGGAAGTGCGACATTTTGTGGGCACAGCTGGACGCTCTTTATTTTGCCTATGTCAACCCGGCGTGGCCCCCGCCAGGAGCGTTCCGGCCGGACAAAGCGTGAGATGACACCTGAGACGACAGGCCGTCCTCGCCTCTCCCCCGGATGCCGCTGGGCGGAAGCCAGCGGGGCAGAGCGAGTGCTGCTGTTTCCGGAAGGGGCCATTCGCTTGGAAGGTACGGGGCGGGAAATTCTCGAATGCTGTGACGGCCAGCGAACCGTCGAGCAGATCATCGAAGAACTACAGCAAAGATACAGCGCCGGAGACCCGGCCCGCATCGAGGAGGATGTCAGAAGCTTTCTCGGGCAATTGCACCAAAAGCGGATCGTAGATTTCTAAGCACCCAAGTGGCGGGGCTCGAGTCTCGACTCCTCCAATCTGATCACACCCATGGTATCTGCCCCATTAGCCCTGATCGCCGAGCTTACCCACCGATGCCCGCTGCATTGTGTCTACTGTTCGAATCCCCTGGCCATGCAGAGTGCTCGCTCCGAGCTCTCGACCGCCGAATGGACACGGGTTTTCGAGCAAGCCGGCCAAGCCGGCTCTTTGCACGTGCACTTTACCGGCGGTGAGCCCTTGGCGCGCAGCGATCTAGTCGAGCTCACGGCGCGTGCGCGCAGCGCCGGCCTCTACGTTAATTTGATCACTTCCGGTATCGGACTGTCGGAGAAGCGTCTGACAGCCCTGACCGAGGCTGGCCTCGAGCACATTCAGCTCAGCTTTCAAGGGGTACACGAGGAGCCTGCGGACGAAATCGCCGGGGCGCACAGCCACAGCCACAAGCTCGCGTTGGCTCGCCTCATTCGGCAGTTCAAACTTGCCTTCACCATCAACGTCGTTGTCCACCGGCAGAACCTCGACCACCTGTCGGAGATCCTTGCCATGGCCGAAGAACTTGCTCCCGACCGGCTGGAGATCGCCAACGTTCAATACTACGGATGGGCGTTGCGGAATCGGGATGCGCTCATGCCGACTCGGCAGCAGCTTGAGCAGTCGCAGGCGACGGTGACGGCTGCCCAGGAGCGGCTCGCCGGCCGCATGCGCATCGATTACGTTGCCCCAGACTACTATGGGCGCTATCCGAAGGCCTGTATGGGGGGCTGGGGCCGGCGCCTGATGCTGATCGATCCCGTGGGTCAGGCAATGCCCTGTCATGCAGCGGGAGTGATTCCCGGCCTGACCTTCGACAATGTTCGCGAGCATGCGCTCGAATGGATCTGGCAACAATCGTCAACCTTCCAAGCATTTCGCGGCGAAGCCTGGATGCCGGAGCCCTGCCGCAGCTGTGACCGCCGCAGCGAAGATTTCGGCGGATGCCGCTGCCAGGCGTGGTTGTTGACCGGGGATGCTCGGGCAACGGATCCGGTTTGCTTCCTGGCCCCGGAACACAGTTTGATAGAGACGATTGTCGCCCGCGCCAATGACGAGCCGGCGTCGAAGAAATCCGAGCCCGTATCGCTTCCAAGCGGCTGGGTCTATCGTCCAAATCCGCACTGATCCAGCCCATCTTCTTCCTGTCTAGTTTTGAGCCTGGCGGGGAATGCGACTCGTGCGGAATCCCGTGAGGGTCGTTGTCCTGACGGAAACGCCATTAATGATATCCTCGGCATTCGGCTGCCCACGCCTTTCTGGTGGGCAAATCGACGGCCTAGGGGGAGGTTAAGGATGGATTCTTTGGGTAAACGGGTGGCGGTCCTGGGTGCAGGCAAGATGGGTGGCATTCTTCTCAATGCGCTTCTGGAGAAGGGGTTGTTGTCCCGTCAGCTTACGACTGCAACGGTGCAACATGAAGATCGGGCGCGCAGCCTGGACAAGAAATTCGGAATCCCGGTTGGAACCGATAACGCCAAGGCCGTACGTGATGCCGAGATCATCCTGGTTTGCGTGAAGCCGCAGGCTGTCGAAGGCGTCATGCAACAGATTCGTCCCGCGGTTTCTCCCCAGCAATTGATCATATCGGTCGCCGCCTCCGTGCCTACCCACCAATTCGAGCGGTCGCTCGGAATCCAGATTCCGGTGGTCCGAGCCATGCCCAACACACCCTGCGCCCTGGGCTGCGGCATGACCGGATTATCGAAGGGACAGTTCGCCGAGGCATGCCACCTGGAGATTGCCAGCTCGATCTTTGGGGTGGTCGGCAGAACGGTGGTGGTTGATGAAAAGCATATGGACGCGGTTACCGGTCTTTCGGCCAGCGGTCCAGCCTACATCTACATCATCCTCGAGTCACTGGCCGAGGCGGGCGTGAAGGTTGGATTGCCACGCGACATCGCCACCCTGCTTGCCGCGCAGACTACCTTGGGAGCGGCCACGGTGGTGCTGGAGACCGGCGACCATCCGGCTCTGCTCAAGGATGCAGTGACCACACCCGCCGGATGCACCATTGATGGCATCCTCGAGCTCGAGGAAGGCAAGCTGCGCGTGACCTTAATCAAGGCCGTGGTCAAGGCCGTACAGAGAGCCAAGGAACTGGCTTACGGATAGCCGCGCCGGACTACTGGGTATCTTCCTGGGATAAGTCTTTCTCTGGCCTGAGCAGGGGGAACAGAATCACATCGCGAATGGTGCGGGAATCGGTCAGTAACATCGCCAGCCGATCCACGCCAATACCCACGCCGCCGGCCGGAGGCATCCCGTAGGCCAGCGCTCGGATGTAGTCTTGATCCATTTGGTGAGCTTCTTCGTCTCCCCGTTCGCGCTCGCGGAATTGCTGCTCAAAACGCCGCAGCTGCTCGTCGGGATCATTCAGTTCGCTGAAGCCGTTGGCGATCTCCATCTGGCCCGCGAAGGCCTCAAAGCGCTCGGTCCAGTCGGGCTCATCTGCCTTCTGCTTGGACAAGGGAGAAACCGCGGCTGGGAACTCGTAAATCAGGGTTGGCTGAACCAGGTGTTCCTCGGCCGCTGCGTCAAATAGGTTGGCAATGGTCTTTCCTGTCGGCTCGTTAGGATCGTAGGCCATATGCGCATGTCCGGAGTTAAAGCGCTCGACCAGTGTCTTAACCGAATCATGCGTCGCGAAATCCGACATCGACGGCTTGGCCCCGGCCCGCTCGGGCCAATACGCCAGGATCGCTTCCCGCATAGTCATGCGCCGCCAATTCGTGCTCGTCCAGTCAATTTCGTGCTCGCCCCATTTCCCCTTCAGGCCGCCGAGCACGTCTTGGGCAGCTTGAATGATCAATTGCTGGGTGAGGTCCATCACTCCGCGATAGTCGGTATAGGCTTGATAGAACTCGAGCATGGTAAATTCGGGATTCCAACGCCATCCCAGCCCTTCGTTGCGGAAGTTGCGGTTGATCTCATAGACCCGATCGAACCCCCCTACCACAAGGCGTTTCAGGTAAAGCTCGGGCGCGATCCGCAAGTAAAGATCCATGTCGAGTGTGTTGTGATGGGTGACAAACGGCCGGGCGACGGCGCCGCCGGCGATCGGCTGCATCATGGGTGTCTCGACTTCCAGGAACCCACGGGAGTCGAGAAAGCGACGCATCGACTGCAGGAGCCGGCTGCGTTTGAGAAAGACCTCACGCACCTCGGGGTTCATGACCAGGTCCACGTAGCGTTGCCGGTAGCGCAGTTCTACGTCGGTCAATCCGTGCCACTTCTCCGGCAAGGGCAGCAGATCTTTGGCCAGGAAGGTAATGTCTTCGACGTGCACGGTAAGCTCGCCCGTACGGGTTCGAAACAGATATCCACCCAGCCCGACGTGGTCTCCCAAGTCTAGTAACTTGTAGAGCTCAAATCCTTTCTCGCCTACCGCATCCTTCTTTACGTAAATCTGCAGCCTTTGCCCACCCTGTTGCAGATGCGCGAAACCGGCCTTTCCCATCAGGCGGATCGCCATGATCCGTCCTGCCACCCGCACCTCGACCCGCGATCTCTCCAAGTCCTCCGCCGATTTGTTGGAATACTCTTTCACGATTTCAGGGATGGTATGCGTAAACTCGTAGTGCGTCGGATAAGCCCTCTGCCCGAGAGCCTCAATCTGCCTGAGCTTATCGCGCCGCAGTTCGTGGATTTTTTCGTCGAGTGCCAAGGGTTTCCTTTGCCTGGGAACAGCGATTATAAACTGCGCGGCTTCGCGCATTATGGGCAACTTCGCCTTGAAGGGTTGTCCGGCACAGCGGTACTATGGACTGGCCGTGCGACTCCCTCGTTCGGAGCTCGCGGCGCGCTCGAGTGAACCATGCCGCAGAACTATATTCCGATCTTTCTCTTCATCGCGGTGGTCGGAGTTCTGATCCCGATCACGCTGATCGCCGCCAAACTGGTTCGTCCGGAAAATCCCAACCGCACCAAACTCATGCCCTATGAATGCGGCATCGATCCAGTCGGCGGTTCTCGTGGCCGCTACACCGTTCGTTATTACATCGTAGCTATTCTCTTCGTGGTCTTCGATGTCGAGACTATTTTTCTGTTTCCCTGGGCGGTGAAGTTTAAGGCACTGGGTGCCTTCGGACTCGTCGAAATGCTCATTTTTCTTGCTATCCTGATCGTGGGCTACATCTGGATCTGGAAGAAGGGGGCATTAGACTGGGTGTGAGACGCAGCGGAGCCTGGAGGGTTCTGCTGCCCCACGGTTGGTCGCGTGGTACAGCCCGCAACCTCGGATGCGGAACGAGTCGCCGATGGCAGACGAAGAAATCTTCATCGCCAGCCGCTGGACCAAAGGGAACCGGTTATTCCCAACCCGCATCGTGGTGAATCCGCAACGAGTGACGCGAATCAAGCCACGCCTGTTCGGCAGCAACGAGGAAAGCATCGGGATTTCGCAGGTTGCCTCCGTACATATTTCCACGGGAATCTTCTGGTCGGACATTCTGATCGAATCAACCGGCGGTACCGACCCCCTCACCAGCCGCGGGCATCGTAAAGCGGATGCGCGGCGTATCCGCGACTTGGTCGAGGCCTACCAATCGAACCGCCGCAGCTGACGGGTGGCTTCCCACCGATACCATGTCTCCCGCGCGGGTGCAGTCGGCCGTGTTGGGCTCTTCAGCTGGCGCCTGGCACCTCGGTTGAGAATGGTTGGGGTTGGGATTGCCGAATTCTTATCTCAAGAAAGGATTGCTCTCCCTCTCGGTTCCAATCGTGGTCAGCGGCCCGTGTCCGGGTACGACCACAGTCTCATCCGGCAAGGCCAGCACTTTTTCATGCAGCGAGCGGATGATCTTATCGAACGAACCTCCGGGCAAGTCGGTGCGCCCGATACTTCCGGCAAACAGTGTGTCGCCTGCGATTAGCTTGTTCTCGAGGGGAAAATACAGGCAGATGCTGCCTTCCGTGTGGCCGGGAGTCTGAATTACGCGGCCATGGAGCGAGCCGGCTTTTACCTCGTCGGCTTCGCCTACGCTCTGGTCAACTTCGACTGCACCGGGAGCCTCCATGCCTACCCACGCGGCTTGGACATCGAGCATCTTGAGGAGCGCGTAGTCGTTCCGATTCAGTAAGATCGGGGCTCCCGTCCGAGCCCGCAGCTTCATCGCCCCACCCACGTGGTCAATGTGGGCGTGGGTGATGACAATCTGTTTTACCGCGAGATTGTGTTTGGAGATCAGCGCAAGAACGTCCTCTATATCATCTCCCGGATCGATCACCATGGCTTCCCGTGTCGTCTCGTCCCCAAGGATTGAGCAGTTGCACTGCAAGGGGCCGACGGGAAGAATTTCATGGATCATAGAGGGCCGATGTCCTTGCTTTTTGCCGATGGGCAAAAAACGGATGACTCATGATCATTTTTGCGCTGGTGCCGGAGGCGGCGCTGCCGGCTTCGCGGGTTGCGATCTCGTCTGGGAAGGGCTCAGTCCTTGAAGCACCGACTTGGATCCGGCGTGGCGTGAAGCCATCACGGAAAGAGTAATCGAAGTCAGCATGAAGATCACTGCGGACCAGGTTGTTGCTCTCGACAGCGCCGTGGCCGCCCCGCGCGGTCCGAAGGCAGTCTGACTTCCCATTCCGCCGAAAGCTGCCGCGATGTCGCCGCTCTGCCCGCTTTGCAGCAGCACCACAATGATGAGAAACAAGCAAACAATGATATGAATCAGTGTGATTAGATAAACAATCATAGAAGCTTCTTATGTGCCCTGACCCTTCCTAGACCATTTGAGGGAGTATCGAGCTGTGAACGTGGTGCGGAAGGGGGGACTTGAACCCCCATGCCTTACGGCGCCACCCCCTCAAGATGGTGTGTCTGCCAATTCCACCACTTCCGCGAGTTGCAACCTGCCGGTAATCAAAACCTTAGCAACACTTGGAGGACACTTCCTACTGCCCGCCGCGCATCGTGCTTAATGTTATCGCGTTCCAGCAACCTACTGCAACGTTGAGGGGTCGTGTACCCTGCTTTTTCCCTCCGCTAGGTTGGCAAAGTACATCTTAGGAGGTACCAACCGAAGGTTCTGCTCACAAATCATAGAGTCGACCCCCGCCCAGTGCCGGGAATAGAATGGACGAGCAACAAGAGTAGAAATACTGCGATGGCTGAGCAGCTTGCGCATTGTCTTATAGCCTCTGGATGATGAGTTCAGCCCAGGAGTCGCATCCCTCCTCAGGGGTTAGGACGCGACAAAAGCAGGAATCCAGAAGGGGCCACCATACTGACTAGAACATCCTCAGGCAGACATCGATGGTTGATCTGGTGATTGGGGAAGGCCAGCTTACGCTGCGAGTTCAGGGGGCTGACAAGTTGTGGGCCTTCAAGAGCACCCTCGAAATCCCGCTTGTTCACATTGCTGATGTACGGGAAGATCCCGAGATCGCACGCGGCTGGTGGCATGGCCTTAGAATGCCTGGCACCAGTATTCCCGGCGTGATCACGGCCGGGACGTTCTATCAACATGGCAAGCGAATATTTTGGGACGTACACAATCCCGCGAAGACCGTAGTCATCACACTGCGGGATGAACGCTATGACGAACTGATTGTTGAAGTTGCTGACCCGCCGGCGGCAGTCAAAATGATTCAAGAGGCGCTGTGAATGACGCCGAGCTCGATCCCTCAAGGGTTGGTCGACGGGGCAACCAGGAGACAAGGTCGAATCATCTCGAACTACAGAGGACAGGTCGCTGGTGGCGCTCTCCCGGAACAGCGAGCATAGGAAGGTAAACGCTCATGCACTGGCCGCCGTGGTGCTGTCAGCAATTTTGCTTGCCCGAAGCACCCCGCCCAGCTTTCCGCCCGCCCCATGTGCGAATTCCTCGCTTCGGGCGATCGCGCATCACGATGAGCGACCACGATTTGAACACAACCGGGCCCAATGGAGTAATCCGGAAACTACTTTCCAGCCCGTTCCTCGGGCTCTCGAGTCTCGACACCTAGCAAGCACATCGCAGTCGGCTTTTAGTCTTCAAACCGACGGGCTGCACTACAACCGACCGCCTCCGTCAACCTCCCTAAGCTAGTCCCGACGACTTCGCCAGAGAGGTGATTCACTGGGGTTCACGCATGGCGGGATCCAGAAGACCTCGGTGAACCTTTTACGTGTACTGGTGGCTAAGACTACAGCGATACCACATGCAATCGCCAGGAGGTGGTTTTCCATGAAATCGATAGCGATAGCGACTTTCCTATTCTTGGCTGCGGCGTTATTCGCGCAGAACATGATTCCTAGCGGTACGATCCTACCGGTCAAGCTGAACTCTTCACTAAACTCCCAAAAGAGCAAGGCAGGACAAGAAATTACGGGCAGCCTTGCGCAGGATGTTCCTCTGGCGGCCGGTTCCAGGATTCGGGCCGGTACAAAGCTTCGGGGACACATCATCGCCGTGACTGGCGGTAGCGATACGGGCGCAAGACTCACCTTCCAGTTCGACACGCTACAAGTCGGCGGGCGGTCAATCTCTCTAACCACGGACCTTCGGGCCATAGCCTCCATGATGGAAGTTCACGAAGCACAGTTGCCCAAATCGGGCCCTGACCGTGGAACATCGGACGATGCCTGGGCAACGCAGCAAATTGGCAACGAAACCGTCTACCATGGAGGTTGGCCCGTTACTAACGGCCCCGACGTTGTTGGGAAGTCGCTCTTATCCGGTGGCGTGTTGGTGCGGATCACTTCGCACCCTTGGTCCCCGTGCCGCGGCGAACTGGACAACAATGATCAACCGCAAGCTCTCTGGGTGTTCGCCTCGGATGCCTGCGGGGCCTACGGTTTTTCGGATTTAACCATTGCGCATGCTGGGCGAACCGACCCCGTCGGGCAGATTGTTCTCACTTCGGAGAAGGGTAATATCGATGTGCGTGGTGGCAGCGGAATGCTATTGCGCGTCCTCGGGAGCAACCCCTGAGTCAACTCAAGTTCCTGCGGGGAGCTGACAAGCGCCTGAGAAGGCGAGTGCTCGAGGCACCGGTGTCGTGGTAGGCGGGATCGGCAGAACCGCCATTCGGACGGTTCTCACTAGTCGAGCGCCTTGACGACCGAGCACGGAAGGCTCGAGATACGGTTCGGTAACGCTTGGTTCGTGACCCGTCCAAAGGCACATCACTGCAGACCTATCGGCACCACAGCCTAGATTCGCTTTGTGCTATAACTCTGCGAGATGGCGAGTGCAAACCAGGGATCGTTCCACCTGTTTCGTTTCTCTGGGGTGGATGTATTTCTGCATTGGTCTTGGTTTCTCGTAGCCATCCTCGAAATCAAGAGCCGGGCGGCGGGACGTTACTCCTCCTTCGCCTGGAATGTGATCGAGTATCTGTTTCTGTTTCTGATTGTGCTCCTGCATGAGTTTGGTCACGCGCTGGCCTGCCGGCAAGTCGGCGGAGTGGCCAACCGCATCGTGCTATGGCCGCTAGGCGGTGTGGCATTCGTGAACCCGCCCCCCCGTCCGGGCGCTACCCTCTGGAGCATTGCGGCCGGGCCGTTGGTCAACGTCGTCCTCGTCGCTGTGTTCGGGGGAATCGTTAAGTTATACGGATGGTTCGGTTTAGTGCACACTTGGCCGGATCTCTATCGGCTGCTGCAGGCAATTTGGTTCATGAATCTGGGTCTCCTGGTGTTCAACATGTTGCCCGTCTATCCTCTGGATGGCGGCCAGATTCTTCGTTCTGTCCTCTGGTTTGCGCTGGGACGCGGCCGCAGCTTGATGGTGGCCACCATCATCGGGTTTCTAGGCGTGGGCGGTTTCATCATCCTCGCTCTATGGATGCATTCGGTGTTGTTCGGCGCAATTGCCGCCTTCATGCTCTTGAATTGCTGGGGCGGACTGCGACACGCACAGGCCTTGTTGCGCCTCGCAAAGCTGCCGCGGCGCGAGGGATTCGCCTGCCCGAGCTGCAAGGCCGCGCCGCCGGTCGGGGAGAACTGGAAGTGCGGGCGTTGCCGCAGGACGTTCGACAGCTTTCAGACCCTGGCGAACTGCCCGCACTGTGCGGCCCAGTTTCCGGTGACGCAGTGTTTGGAGTGCGGAGCCGCATATCCGATGGGCCAGTGGATCGTTCCTGCTTTTTGCCCGGCGAATCCGTAGTTGTGTTCCACCGCTGAGCCGGGGAACGGGTTCCATCCACCTGCCAAGTGCACCGCGTTCGGGAAAGACAACGCCACCCAACATGAGGGTCCCCTGCTGTGCCCCGGAGAGTGGATAAACAACGAACCGCTCGAAAGGCTCAATACTTGACGATGGCAGCGAAGGACTTGGGATCGAGACTGGCGCTGCCGACCAGAGCTCCATCAATCTCTTCTTCCGACATTAAGGCCTTCGCGTTCTGCGGTTTGACCGATCCTCCGTAGAGAATGCGGAGATGGTCGGCGAACTCCTGGCCGAAGTTCTTGGCGGCCTCGGCGCGAATCAAACTGTGCGCTTCGGATGCCATTTGGGGAGTGGCCGTCTTTCCCGTTCCAATCGCCCAGACGGGCTCGTAAGCGATGACCAGCCTACTGGCTTTCTTGGCCGAAACCTTATAGAAGGCCCGCGTGCACTGTCGTCGCAAGACGTCCTCCGTCAAGCCGGCCTCGCGCTCTTCGAGCACCTCGCCCACGCAAACAATGGGAGTGAGACTGGTTTCGAGCACGGCTTTGAGGCGAAGGTTGACCGTATCATCGCTTTCCCCGAAATACTGGCGTCGTTCCGAATGGCCAATGATCACATGGGTACAGCCCAAAGCCAATAACATGGCCGCGGAAATCTCCCCCGTGAATGCGCCCTCCTTTTCCCAGTGAACATTCTGGGCTCCAATGGCGACGTTCGATCCCCTGGCGGATTCGAGAGCCGTCCCAAGATCCAGGTACGGAGGGCAGACGACAATCTCGTCGCGATGATGATCGCTGACGAGAGGCAGAAAGACGGTGAAGAACCCGAGCGTCTCCTCGGGAGTTTTATACATCTTCCAGTTCGCGGCAATTACTTTCTTGCGCTTCATAGGATCCCTCTCGCGACAATCCTTGACCACAGAAACGCCGCGACGTCACAAAGCATCCGATCGAGTTGGTTCGATCAGAAATTCGAAGCGTGGTCTTTTCTCAAGGTGATCTTCTTTCCGTCCGGTAGGGCGCTCCTTGGTGGGCTTCCTCTAAGGTTTCAGCCGCAGTTTCGTACGCCTTTAACGTCGCAAGATCAAAGAGGACAAATCGAACTCGGGTGAGATGCGTTGTCGCCTGCAGCGCTTCGGCAACCGCGGAAACAGCGACCCGGGCAGCGTCGGCGACCGGATAACCGTAGGCACCGGTCGAGATAGCGGGAAAGGCTAGGGAATCAAGGGCATGCTCGTCGGCCAGGCGGATCGATTCGCGATGGCAGCTGGCTAGGGTCTCTGCCTCCCCACGTTGCCCTCCGGAATAGATCGGACCCACGGTATGGATCACGTACCGGGCGGGCAGACGCCCGCCGGTGGTGATGACAGCCTTGCCTGCAGGTAAATGTCCGATCTTGGCGACAATGCGTTGGCAGGCGGCGAGAATCGCAGGACCGCCGGCACGGTGGATCGCTCCGTCGACTCCACCGCCCCCCAGAAGCGAAGAGTTGGCCGCATTCACGATGGCGTCAGCCGCCTCCTTGGTGATGTCCCCCGGTCCACGGAATTCGATCGCCTTCCCGGGGTCGAACAGAAGCCGAAGCGAAACCTCGCTTACCAACCGTGTCCTCCGAGATCACTTCTTATCGGTCAGCGCCTCGACGCCGGGAAGCTTTTTGCCTTCCAGGAATTCGAGCGAAGCGCCCCCGCCGGTGGAAATATGGGTGATCTTGTCGCTTACGCCTGCGGCGTGAACCGCTGCCACCGAGTCTCCTCCCCCCACAATCGAAATCGCGCCGGCATTCTCGGCCACGGCCTGAGCCATCTTGAAGGTTCCTTTGGAGAAGGCCGGGATTTCAAAGACACCCATGGGACCGTTCCAGACGATGGTGCGAGCGCGAGAGATCTCCTCCGAATACTCTTCGATGGTTTGCGGTCCAATGTCGAGGCCCATCATATTGGCAGGAATCGGCTGGCCGCGGTTGACGGCATGAGCCGCTGCGTTGGGGCTTATGCTGTCGGCGACAACATGGTCGACCGGCAGCAGGAGCTTCACCCCGCGGTTTCTCGCATCTTCAAGAATCTGACGGGCAAGAGCGAGCTTGTCGTCTTCTACCCGAGATTTTCCGACCGGTACGCCTTGCGCCTTCAAGAAGGTGTAGGCCATGGCACCGCCGATGATCAAAACATTGACCTTCAGTAACAGATTTCGAATCACTTCGATCTTGTCGCTCGCCTTTGCTCCTCCCAAGACGGCGACGAATGGCTCTTCGGGATGCTGCATGGCCTGGCCAAGGTACTGCAGCTCTTTCTCCATCAGCAAGCCGGCCGCAGACTTCTGCACGAACTTGGTGATGCCGACGGTGGAGGCATGGGCGCGGTGCGCCGTGCCAAAGGCGTCGTTGACATAGTAATCGGCGAGGCTGGCAAGTTGTTTCGAAAACGTCGGGTCGTTGGCTTCCTCTTGCGCATGAAAGCGCAGATTCTCGAGTAATAGAGCTTGGCCTTTCTCCAGCTTGCCGGCCATCTCTTCGGCTTCAATGCCGACGCAATCAGGGCAGAAGCCGACGTTCTCGCCCCGCGCCAGCTCCCGGTCGAGCAGCATGCGCAGGCGTTCGGCCACCGTCTTGAGACTCATTTTCGGGTTGGGTTTGCCCTTGGGACGGCCGAGGTGTGAGGCCAGAATCAGGCGCGCGCCATGGCGCAACGCATACTCGATGGTAGGCAAAGTCTCGCGGATGCGGGTGTCGTCCATGACCCGGCCGTCCTCGAGTGGGACATTGAAATCCACCCGCACAAAGACACGGTGACCGTTGAGGGGAAGGTCGCGAATGGACAACTTGGACATGGTAACCGTCCTCGGAACGTCGCGTCCCCCGCCCAGGCTCTGTTCCTCGCCTCGCGAAGCTGGAGCTCGCGGCGGGATGATTGGTTCATGTTATGCTGCCGAGCCGCTTCGATCCGGAAGAGCCTTGCAGCGCAAACATCCGAAACCGGCTTCGGCTAAGCCAAGACGTCTTCGCGACAGCTGCAAGGGCCTTCCCAGATTACAAGCCCTTTTTGCCGATAAAGTCGATGAGGTCCCGAACTCGGCAGGAATAGCCCCATTCATTGTCATACCAGGAGACCACCTTGACCAGGTTGCCGCCAACCACCATGGTGGAAGGCGAATCCACGATGGAAGAACGCGAGTCTCCGCGGAAATCCGCGGAGACCAGCTCATGCTCTTCATAGCCAAGATACCCCAGGAGAGGACCTTGCTCGGAGGCCTTCTTCAAGGCAGCATTTACCTCCTCCTTCGAGGTCTTCTTTTCCACCGTCGCTACCAAGTCGACGATCGAAACATCGGGTGTGGGGACGCGGATAGCGAAGCCATCCAACTTTCCCGCCATCTCCGGAATGACCAGCTTCAATGCTTTAGCCGCCCCGGTGGAGGTCGGAATCATGTTGAGCGCCGCAGCCCGCGCACGGCGCAAATCCTTGTGGGGGAAGTCGAGAATGACTTGGTCGTTGGTATAGGAGTGGATGGTGGTCATGGTCCCGCTGACGATCTTGAAATTGTCGTGAATCACCTTGGCGATCGGCGCCAGACAGTTCGTGGTGCAGGACGCATTGGAAATGATGTGGTGTTTGGCGGGATCGTACAGCTGGTGATTCACACCTAGGACCAGCGTCACGTCTTCATTTGTGGCCGGAGCGGAAATAATGACTTTCTTGACCGGGCCGCGCAGGTGCTTTTTGGCGTCTTCGGCCTTGGTGAATCGTCCCGTGGATTCTACGACCACCTGGACTCCCACCGATTCCCACGGGAGTTTGGCCGGATCTTTTTCCGCGAAGACTTTGATACTGCGACCGTCAACCTGAATGCAATCGGGTCCTGCCGTTATTTTTTGTGGCAGATTGCCGAGAATGGAATCGTACTTGAGAAGATGAGCCAGGGTCTTCGGATCTGTAAGATCGTTGACCGCAACAAAATCCAGGTTGGAATCATTGAGGGATGCGCGCAGGACGTTCCTACCAATACGTCCGAAGCCGTTAATACCAACTTTGATTGCCATGTTGCCTCCCTAAAGGCGGGATCAAAAGAGAATTAAAGTGCGGCAGCGAAAAATGGTAACAGGGAACTGAGGGCAGCAGCAAATGGCAAGTTCAGCCGTCGGACTCCAACTCCGACCACTCTGTGGTACGAAACGGCCGCCGGGATCGATTCTGTTCGCGCACATACGAGGTGGCTTTCAACCTCGTTCGGGCTTGGGCGAAAGTAGGGGCAGAAGGCTGCCAACCGGCCAGCAATGGTACGCTACCTGGTACCCCCGAATTGCCCGCAGGCCTCTCGGTGTGTTACAAGCCAGACATGCGCAAATGGATGCGCGAGCGCCTAAAGCGCCGCAAGAAACAGACAGAACAGGCCGCGGCGGAGGCCCCGCCCCCCTTACAGCCAACCTTCTACGATATCCAGCCTGAGAGCACGAGCCCTGCGGAAGTCAAAGAGCCGGAGCCCGAGTCGGCAGCCTCTGCCCAAGAGAGGCCAGCGCCCGTACAGCCTCAGCGAAGCGGAGAAGCTCGCCGCCGGCGGCGACGGCGCGGCGGCCGGGGGCGAGGTGGAAGTGGAGCTTCAGGCCAGCAGGTGGCAGCTGCCAGCAGCGGACCCACCACGACGGGAATGGATACGACAGAACCCGGTGTTTCGGCTGAGGTCGGGCTGCCCGAGCACGGTGACGGGGTTGCCTCGGAGGTGGTTGCGCCGCAAGTACCTACGCCGCCTGCGTCGCGAGGAACGGTTGTCTTGGCTATTGGCCTGCCCGGATCAGGAAAGAGCTCCTGGTTTAAACGGCACAACATCAGCCCGCTCTCGAGTGATCTGCTCCGCGTACTTCTCTTTGATGATGCGGGTGAGCAGCGCTTTCAGGACTTGATCTTTTCCAACCTGCGCTCCATGTTGAAAGCAAGGCTGATTGCACGACGCCCGATGAATTACGTGGATGCGACGAATCTGACGGCTCACGACCGGCAGGCCTGGATCAAGTTGGCGAAAGACTATGGGTACGACGTGCAGGCGGTATTCTTCGATGTGCCGGTCGAAGTTTGCTTGGAGCGTAATCGCAAACGCGAACGTGTGGTCCCAGAGGATGTGATGCGTCGTGTGGCGGCCAAGCTGAAGCCTCCAAGGTTTGAAGAGGGATTCTCCAAGATCACGGTGGTGAGAGTGAAGCGAAAGACGGGTGACGGCTGAAGTCACCGAGCTGATTTCCCCCTTCACGCATCCATCCTCAACCCTTCAGGTGGGGCAGCAACTCCTTGAAGGCGGCTGTACCTGAGGAACGCAGCAGCTCATAGGTCATCATCTCGGTTGAGGAGAGGATGGCGCCGGCGGCACGCATACGATCCAGGCCGATCTTCCAGTTTGATTCAGTGCGGGAACTCACGGCATCGGAGGCAACGTGAACGATGTAGCCTTGGCTCAACGCTCCCAACGCGGTTTGCATCACGCAGATGTGGCTTTCCATTCCGCACAGCAGTACGGTGTTGCGGGTGCCAGGGAGACGTTTCAACGCCGAGCAAAAGACGTCGCTGCCAAAGCAGGAAAACATTTGCTTGTCGATCGGCGGGGTTTCCGCCAGGAGAGAGGCGATCTCTGGGACCGTTTGGCCTAGTCCCTTGGCGTATTGGGTACTCACGAGGATAGGAACCTTTAAGATGCCAGCAAGCCGAATGAGCAACTGCGAGTTTTTGACTAGCTGCTCTTTCTGAAAGATTGGGGGCAGAAGCTTTTCCTGAATATCGATCACAAAAAGCGCGCAGTGTTCGGCCTGGAGAGGCCGACGCGCGATTTCGATGTAGTCATCAGTCAACTGCGCGATATTGCCGTGAGCAGTGGTCATGAAGCTCTCCTGACAAGAATCATAAACCGCAAAAGGTTTCGAACAGCAGGCGGGTAATCAGCGGAAGTTTGGTTCGCCAGAGGTTCTGCCCAAAACCCGCGCGGGTGGGATCTTTTCACGCCCGAGTTGCCGCGGCGTGGTCTCCACTGATTGGCCGCTGCGCACGCGACAAGAATGAGGTCGTGCTCGCCGATCTACCCGCAGGTGTGATGCAACTTCCCGCCGACGCATCGCGCATGTGCGGCTTCGGCGGAAATGTTTGGATGGGCGATCAGAGAATAGAACCGCGACGGCACCTCCGGGCAGGTTCTCTTCCCCCATGATACATGCATCCTAGGCGATCCCGGGCGACAGGCCGCTCCATGCCCTAAGCCGGAGTACGATACACTCCGGCCGATTCGACTCCGAGTTCAGTGGTAACCGGATATTCCAAGGCCCGGTTCGGGACACGCTCTTCCTTACGGTTTGGCGTCCGGGGCTACCGCAGCTTCAGAAACCACTAAGAACTCGTAGCTCTTGCCCTGCACCTTGAGTTTCATTTTGTCTTTGTTCATGGTGAATTCGACAGGTGAGTTCAAGGGAAGCATAGCCTGATCTTTCTGCTTTGGTTGCCTGATGTGGTACTCCGTGGTTGTGGTCCTGACCACGTATTCCTGGCACATCAGATCCATCTGCTCCTTTCTTCCTTGCTTCTTCGTACCGCAATCGACCGAGCTTTCTGAGACGATTTTGCCACTTTGGGGTGCTGCGCCTGCGCCAGCCAAAGTGCAAGTGGTAACGACAACGCCCGCAACTGCTAACAGGAATCTCTTCTTCATTGAAACCTCCCTTCGATAAACCACGAAAAATCTGGATGTTAGGATCCGGTTAAAGTCTGGCCGACTGTCAAAAATGACAGACCGGCAACAGGGCTAAAATCCTGCGCTCGCAACGAAACAGTCCGCGACCATCCGCGCCTTTTCGAAGCAACCCACATCCTAACACTCCTCACTATAGAGCGTTCTGCGTCGACGATCGTAGAACCCCAGACTACAACCAGGATAGCGTCAGTCCTCTGTGGGCTGACGTTTCCCCAAAGCTGCTAACGCCCGTCGCTCAATGTGCCAACTACATTGCGTTCCCTTCGAGCAGGTAGTTGCCGAGTTCTTTTACTAGACTATGATCGTCGGCAATGAGAATGCGAGACGAAGCATTTTCTCGTCGCCTTGTGTGCCCCACCTTTGAAACCGTGTGCCGTATGAGAGGATTCAGCCTGGGGACTAGCACTTTTTACAGATGTTGTATTTCGGAGTGAATGCCAGACTCTTGCCAGCAATCGCGAAAGCCTATGCGTTCGTGGAGTACGCATAGGTTGTGGATCGAAAATCCAGCCCGTGCCAGGTTCCGTTCCAAGAAGTGCTCAACCCGACGGATGGTGCGGTGCTCGCTCCCGAACCATGATATTTTCTTCTCGATGCAGGATTTGCGGGATGGACCGCTTGTGCGTTCCGACGGTGGATAGGAGCCTGTAGCGTTGACGTTGAAACGCCTACGGCGACACGAGGAGCCGCACGACAGGTGACGCTGTTGCGCTCGGTAGCGTTGGAACGGTTGGGTGGAGCCATCAAAAGGGGAAGCCAATGAACAGCGAGAATTCCAAGAAAAAGAGCCTGAAGCAAAAGGCTGCCCATGAGTTGGAGGCATTCATCGGGATCTCTTTGTATCTGGCCTTTTTTCTCTGCGCCGTTGTGACATACAGGATGATCCTGCTCGGCGATTTTCGCGACTGGCATGTCAACTATGCTGTCGCAGCGATCACAGCCCTAGTAATTGCCAAAGTCATTCTCATCGGAGAGTATGCGCATCTTGGCAAGAGGGCGGAAGCTAAGCCCCTGCTTCTTTCGTCCATTTCTAAGGCGTTTCTGTTTAGCTTGTTGGTATTCGGCTTTCACGTCGTTGAGGAGGTAGTCAAACGACTTCTGCATGGAAAAGATATTGCGGGAACGTTCCGCGAAATGCGCATGGATGACCTGCTCAGTAACAGTCTCATCATATTTTGTACTTTCATTCCTTTCTTTGCATTCCGGGAATTGAGCCGGGTGCTAGGCGAGGATCAGTTTCTTGATCTTTTTTTTCGCACAGGATCGATTGGAAAATCTGACCTGTCGACCGGACAAGGCACTGGCTTGACCCGAAATGTAAGTTAATCAATAATTTGGCAGATGCCCCCTCGTTCAACGGCAGGACAGCTGACTCTGGATCAGCATATCGGGGTTCGAATCCCTGGGGGGCAGCCAATTGTTTTCAAGAAGTTGCGGCGACTGCTGCTGTGACCCCGCCCCTGCTTGGTGCGTCCCTGGTGCGGATTGGTGCAGACTTGTTTCGGTATCGAGACGGTCCACGCAGGCAATATTCGCGCTCGGCACCAGGTGCCCATAGACGTCCACCGTGACCTGAATCGAGCTGTGGCCCATTTGATCCTTCACGTAGACGAGCGAGGCTCCGTCCTGAATCAGCAGGCTTCCAAAAGTGTGTCGAAGGTCGTGGAATCGGAACCGGCGCAGGCCGGCTTTCGCGAGCGCTGGATTCATGTAGCGCCTCGCAATATTGTCCGGCATGATCATGGTTCCGGCCTGCGACGTGAACACGAAATCGTCTGCGATGCTCACCCGTCCGGCAGCGGAGGCCTCGACCATTCGCTGGTTGCGCAGTT
>DASPTQ010000124.1:0-110432 GCA_035623335.1 Terriglobales bacterium | reverse complement strand
TGAACTCAAATCGCAACACTACAATCGTTGGCTCGGGAAGGTGATCACGAGTACTACCTACCACTCGCTGCACCATTCGCGATACACCGGCAATTACGGGCTGGGTACGCGCATTCTGGATCGGCTCTTGAAGACCGAGTGGGAAGACTACGAGCCGCTCTACGATCGAGTTTCCCAGGAAAGAAGACCACTTAGGAGGCTGAGCGAAAAGGTTCTGCCCTTGGCTCACGTTTCGAAGTAGGGAGGTTCTATGCCTATGTTCACATCGATCCAAACCGCAGCCGATCGGCCGTTTTACCCGCCCAGAGTCGAACCATCTCGGAAGCCCCTGCGTTTTCCCTTTAACGTGACCAAGCTGCTCAGTAACAATCTGGAGATCATCCCCGAGCAGGCCTACCGGGAACCGCTCGTAATCGCCCCCGGACCGCCCCGCATCGCCTTCTTCACCGGCCCCGAACTGGTGAAGACCGCGCTGCTCAGCCGTCACTCGGAGTTCCCCAAAGGCGGGCTACAAGTGGATGTGCTCAAGCCGATGTTTGGCAAGGCCATGATCTCGGTGGAAGGGCGGGAGTGGCGGTGGCAGCGAAGCGCGGCTGCGCCGTTGTTTCATCACGACTCCCTGCTCGAGTACGGCCCCATCATGACCGCCGCAGCCGAAGCAGCCGTTACCAAGTGGCGCTCAGTCTCGCCCGGAGCGGTGCATACCATTAACCGGGACATGTTGCGCGCCGCCTTTCATGTCATCTCCAACACGATGTTGGCCGGCGGCGCCGAGACGATGTTGCGTGCCATCGAGAAGGGCCACGCGGGTTATTACCGGGGAGCGAACTGGTGGATCATCTACCGCTTGCTGGGTCTTCCTCATGGGCTGCCGCGCCCTGGCGGAAAGGCGATGCGAGCCCACGAAACCCGCCTGCGAGCGGTGGTTGCGGAACTGGTGAAAATGCGGCGCGAGGAGACTGCCAGCGGCGATGATCTCCTAGCGCGTTTGCTGCGGGCATCCGATGCCGAAACCGGGCAGAGCATGTCCAATCAGTTGCTGGCCGACAACATCCTGTCCTTCCTAATCGCCGGCTTTGATACCACGGCGTTCGCCCTGACGTGGACGCTGTATCTGATCGCGCGAAGTCCGGAATGGGAAGCGCGGATCCTCGAGGAAGTGTCCCGGGTCGTCGGAGAAGGGCCGGTCAGCTCCGCGCACGTCGCTCAGTTGGTCACAGTCCAGCAGGTCTTAAAGGAGTCGTTGCGCCTCTTTCCCACTGCGCCCGTGATCGTGCGCGATATCGTCGACGACGTCGAATTCGACGGTGTCACGGTTCCCAAGGGTACCCTAGGGTTCATTCCGATTTATGCCATCCATCGTCACCGGGGCTTTTGGGAGGATCCAGATCGTTTCGATCCCAATCGCTTTTCTCCCGACAACCCGTGCAAACCGAGCCGCTACCAATACATGCCGTTTGGGGCTGGCCCGCGGGTCTGTATCGGAGCTTCGTTCGCGATGCTCGAGGCGACCATCATGCTGGCCACGTTTGTGCGCGCCGCCCACTTCGAGCTCGACCCAGGCTTTGAACCGGAACCATCGGCGCGCATGTTCTTGCTTCCCAAGAACGGGATGCCCATGCGGGTCATGTTGCGGCAGAAAACGGAGCAAAACCGCATGTTCGTCAATTGCGAGAGGGTACCGGCGCTCGCTTCGTCAGGCAGTGTAGGGAAAACGCGGCCGCTCGGAAGCCACTGCCCGTTCCATCGCAGTTGATCGGCCGGAGTTCGAGATGCGAGAGAAGCGTATGCAACTCGGCGGTGTTCGGCATGACAAGACGGACGGCCTTCGACTCCTGCACGGGCATCCAGCGTCGTTCGAGGAACGCCTCCAGAAACGCGAACGAGACGCTGTCTCGGTTGCGGAGAGCGAGGAGATCAAGATTTTGAAGATGCTCCTTGTCGATTTGGCTCAGAGTCAGAGGCTGAAACCGCGTCTCCTAGGCGACAATGAGAACCAGCCCGAGTTGGTGCACGACCACCGGCCATGCAGGATTTCTTCATCCGATCCTGACACCGCCGAAGCCAACCGAGGAAATTTGGTCACGTCGTTTCTTTCCCCATCGCTTGCGGATAAGGATCTCCGCCTGAACCCGTTCGGCACGCCGATCCGCGTGCCCAGCATCCGCGGAATCCTCAGAAGTGCCGCGCCGTTGCCCCTGGGCGAGCAGACTGCCGACTTGGTATTCGCGCCGCCGGTTGCCGAGCACAAGCTGCTCGACTGGCATTCCCTGGACAAGCTGGTGGAAATTAGCTATCGTTCGGCCGTGGAGACGATTGCCAGTTGGGCCGGGCCAGTTGCCGCCGCGTAGCCGACGGCCACGATATCTCACGACTGTGGCAGCATGATGCACTCGCCGTCGCCGCTTCTGATTCTCTATGCCTGCTTTGTTCTTGCTCGAGTGGAGGCACCCTCGCCCGTGCTTTCGCATGACACGTCGGAGGTGAACGTAGAGCATGTTTCCTTTACAACCGAGGACAACGGGCTCATCTATGCCGACCTCTATGGTAAAGGGGGTCGGGGGTGGTGCTTGCGCATGGCGGTCGCTTTACCAAAGAGAGCTGGCAACCGCAAGCCCAATCCTTAGCAAGAGCAGGCTTTCGCGTCTTAGCCTTTGATTTTCGTGGCTTCGGCAAGTCGCACGGCCCGGGAGATTCCGATATGTATACTGCGCCTGTGCAGCTTGACGTGCTGGCAGCCGTCCGTTATCTGCGAAAGAATGGTGTCAAAACCGTGTCAGTCATGGGAGGCAGTTTCGGGGCTGCCGCCGCCGCGGACGCCTCGATTGGGTCTCAACCAGGTGAAATTAATCGGCTGATCCTTCTTGCGGCCAAAGGAAATGGCCCGGCGGAGCGAATCCAGTCTCCCTTGCTAATCATAATCGCGCGAGATGATGCCAACGAGGCAGGACTACGGCTACCTCGTATTCGCGATTGGTTTGACAAAGCACCCCAGCCCAAGGAGCTTATCGTGCTTGACGGTTCGGCCCATCCCAGTTTCTGTTTCAAACCGACCAAGCAAACCGTGTAATGAAAGAGGTGCTCCGCTTCTTGGCTGGCGCAGAACTGCCTGTGAAGCCCAACTCGGTCGACTAGCCTTGAATGGCAAATCAAGCGCTTTGACTTGTAACTCCTGACCCCAGGGAGAACCGTGATGAAACTCGCTTGTACTCTGGCTATCGTTGGTCTGTTCCTATCGCCCTCTGGTCCAGTCCGAGCCTTCGCGCAGAATCCCCCTGCGCCCCACTCACCCGAACCCCGAGCCCGCGATCTCGGCATTCCCTTCGACGGCATACCTGGACCGTTCAACGCCATCACCGACGTCGCTGGAGTCGAGGTCGGATTCAAAACGCTCATCTCCGGAGAAGGCCGCCTTGTCATCGGAAAAGGCCCGGTACGAACCGGAGTTACCGCCATCTTCCCGCGCGGAAAATCGAACCCCCACAGCGTATTCGCCGGCTACTTCGCCGGAAACGGCAACGGCGATATGACCGGCACGCACTGGATCGACGAGAGCGGCGTGCTCGAAACTCCTATCCTCATCACCAACACCGGGAGTGTCGGCGTCGTCCGCGATGCCGCCGTGGCCTGGATGGTCCAGCACAACCACTTCGGCGCGTTCTGGTACCCGGTCTCGGCGGAAACCGCCGATTGGCCCCTGAATGATATCCGCGGTCAGCACGTCACCACGCAGGACGCTTTGGACGCGCTCAACTCCGCAGCCAGCCGGCCGCTGCTCGAAGGCAACGTGGGCGGCGGCACCGGCATGGTCTGCAACGGATTCAAAGGCGGTACCGGCACGTCGTCGCGCAAACTCGAGTCAGCCGCTGGGGGCTACACCGTCGGCGTGCTGGTGCAGTGCAACTACGGAAGTTCAAATCAGCTGCGCCTCGCTGGAATTCCGGTCGCGCGCGAGATGAACCTGCACCCGCCCTGCGTCGCGAAAGGGCTCGAGCCTCCCGTCCTCGATTGGGACGGCAATCCCGCTCCCGTCTGCGCTCCCAACGTCGCCACCACGGCCGATGGTATGCGCACCCCGGAAATGGGTTCCATCATTGTGATCGTCGCCACGGACGCACCACTGACCCCCGATCAGCTCAAGCGCGTCGCCCGGCGCGTGTCCGTCGGCTTAGGACGTGTCGGAGCCATTGAAGGAGACGAATCCGGCGACATTTTCCTGGCCTTCTCCACCGCCAACGTCGGCGCCGACGAAGGCAACAGCGCGGAACCGCCCTTCACCGCGGCCAATGCCAAGGTCGAGCGCTTGCAAAGCTGGAAAATGGACGCATTGTTTGCTGCCGTCGTGCAGGCGGTTGAGGAATCCGTGATTAATGCCATCATCGCCGCCAAGACCATGACCGGCGCCGACTACTGGGTCGTGCCCGCCATACCGCACGATCAGCTGCAGGCCATACTCCGTAGGCACGGCATGCTGAAGCCTTGAGAACCAGTCTGCGCGGTACAGGTTTGCGTGATGGCCGGTACTTGATTGGTTGCACCGAGGCGAGCGCACAGGGTTGAATTGGGCCCGCGGTTAGCTTTGTGCCAAATCATTTCCTAGGAGGCTCCGCTATGTCTAAATCCGGGTTGTGCACACTAGGACACTACGAATTATCATCGTCGAGGGGTTCTTAGCGTCGATCCGGACCCCCCAAGGCAAGCATCCCTTGAGCTACGGTACGCGGATCCCCATCGCCGGATAGAGCTCCTTCGGATACATCACGGCGCCCCCTTTGGTCACCGTGTCGATCTTGCGGATGTCACTGATGTTTGTTGACGGGTCGCCCTCGACCAGAATCAGGTCGGCAAGTTTGCCAGGTGCAATGGAGCCCAATTCGCTATCGCGCTTCATGACTTGGGCGGCGGTCAGAGTGGCCATGCGCAGCACTTCCGGAGCGGCAATTCCTGACTGGTTGTAAATCTCAAGTTCCCGGTGCAGCGCATAGCCGGAGCCCAGATCGGTGCCGGCTACGATGGTGATGCCATTGTCGTACAGCTTCTTCAACATATGCACAAAGTTCGCGTACGAGGCGCGATACAGCTGGTCCGTGGCCGCGTCGGGCACCGGCAAGGACTGACTCGCAGTTTTCGCATTGCGCTGAATCTGTAGGGGAAGACGGTCGAACATGTAGGCGTCCATCCTAGGGGTCTTGCCCGGCCGGTCAGTGTACGTCTCCTCCCAGATTGCCATGGTTGGATCGATGACGGTGTGATGTTCCTTCAGCAGCGCGATGAACTGGGTCACCTGCAGGGAATTCAGGTCAAGGCCGGCGGCCCGCTTGCCCGGCTCGGTGAAGCGCGCCGGAGTGCGCGTTTCCGTGACGTCGAGCATGAAGTTGAGCATGACGAAATTCATGTGTTGGATTTCGTCAGCTCCATCACGCACGAACTGCTCCGCAATCATCCCCGAGGGCACGTGCCCGCTCACCCTCAGCCCAAGCCGATGGGCTTCCTCAATGATGACAGGAACCAGTTCAGGTTTGACGGAGCTGTAGATCTTGATCTGCACGTAGCCGAGCTCGGCGTAGTGGTCGACGCGCTCCCGGGCCTCTGCGGGAGTGGCGGCCAAAACCTTGATTGGGCCCTCAAAGGGACCAGGGCCGTCGATGAATCCGGCGGGGATGATGCGGGGCCCGATCTGCTCACCCTGCTCGATGTGCTTTTTCAGCTTGCCCAACTCATCAATCGAGTTGCCAAGGTCGCGCCCCGTCGTGATGCCCGCCGCAATATCAAACATGGCAAGGTCGGGGAAGAAGTGCTGGTGCATGTCCCATAAACCGGGAAGCAACATCTTGCCGCTGCCATCAATTATTTGCGCGTTCGCCGCTGTTGCCTGTCCCTTCTCAGCTTCGACACTGACAATGCGCTCGCCCCGAACCGTCACACGCTGAGAGAGAACTGCTTTGGCATTCACCGAATCGAAGAGGGTGACGTTCTCAAAGACGAGATCGCCCTTAGGGTGGTGTACGAGCCGCTTCGCGAGTTCCGCTGCCCGCTCCGATTGCACTTGCTCTTGCACCTTATACAGCTCGTCAATCGCGCCTTGGTAACCCTCGCGGACCAGTCCCGACCAGCCGTACACCGATGCAACGAAGTTATGCTGGTCATCCAGCCACACGTAGGTGGGAGTGAACGAGAGGCCGTCGACGGCGTAGAGCGTCACGCTGACTTTTTTCCCGTCGGCTTCGACCGGGACCGTCTGCAGCTCGCGCAGGCTGGCCTCGCCGCCGGGTAACAGCGATAACTTATTGCCGTTCATCAGCAGCGCCTTCACCAGCAGGAACAAGCTGGTGGGGCCGCCGTCGAGATCGACGAAATATCGGCCGGCAGAATTGTCTCGATGTCCGTCCTCAGCCTGGTTCTTCCATCTCGCGGTGCCGTCGTTCATGCTGAAGGTCTCGTTGACCGGGTTTTTCATGTAGTCAACGCCCTTGGTTTCGTCGAAGGTAACGATTCCTCGGCGATCGAGGCGGTATGTCGAATAGGTCTTGGGGCCGCGACCCCGGTCGTTGAACTGATAAAACTCGTACACCGTCCCGTCTGGCGTGGTCCACACCGCATCCTGCCCGGCCGGCGTCTTGTCGGTCACCTGAAGCCAGAGCGTCGCGTTCTTCGGAATGTCCGGCGGCAGCTCTGGCACGGGCGACTGGCCTTGCTGCGCTGGAATTAGAGATGTGAAGATGGCAAGCGAAACCAACGTGCAGGCGGTCTTCGAGATATTCATAGGTGGCTAAGGTTTATACGCCGAAACGATAAACTTGTTCAAGGCTGCGCGCAGTCGTCATTTCGAAGCTATGGCTGTTGGGTGCTTTGGCTGATAAAGCCCGACGTTGCCACCACTGGGAAGCCGCATCTTTGTAACGGAACCCCATCGCGCCTCCTCAACGTTAGAGCACTCAACACCCTTTCTCATGAGCGCAGCCATCTCGGTCTTCAGATCGTCGCACATAAAGTAAAGTTCGTGGACATCTCCTTCCGAAGGATGAAATGCGGCTTCTGTCGGCGGTAGGGCGAAGATCAACCAGCCGTGACCCGCATCCACCGATTTGAACCCGAGAATGTCGCGGAAAAAGGCGCGATCCGCCTCAGCGTTCCTGCTGTAGACCACTACGTGGGCGCCGGAAATCATTTTTCCCTCCCGAGAAAAGAACCCTGCAGGCGATTCGATTCCCCGCGATCATGCCGATCAAAGGGCCGCTTTCAAACCTCGTAAATATCTGCCGGTTGGGAACGACCGCGCAGATTCACCGAGCCAAGAGGTCGCGACTCGATCTCATCCTTGAGGAGCCGGTAGGTAGCGCCGCTGATGACAATTTGGTCAGGTCGAGCCATGCTCGATTCGAGCCTCGAAGCCGTGTTGACCACATCACCCAGCACTGTAAACTCCCGGCGCTTGGGAGAACCGATGTCGCCGATCAGGGCGCACCCGCTGTTGATGGCGATGCGCATCCGTAGCGTCGGGCGGCCGGGTGCGGAGTTCAATCTGGCGAGAGCCTGGCACATATCGAGCGCGGCTCGGACGCAGCGTACGGCATGGTCCGGTTGTGGCAGCGCGGCACCAAAAGTGGCTAGGATCGCATCGCCGATGAATTTGTCCAGCGTCCCTTCGTGCGCACGCCGCTTACCAGGATTTCCTCACTCTCTGGAAGGACGCTGACCCCGAGATCCCCATCCTGAAGCGAGCCAAGGCCGAGTACATGGATTTACGATAGGGATCGCTGAGACCTCGGTGACTCGAAATCGAAGGGTGGTTTTGAGGAAGCAACGAGCGGCAGAAACCAGAGACAAACCCGCCTGCCGTACCCACTTGCGGCCCCGGCACACAATTAACGTCCGACGCTGGCTGCCATTTTCTTCACCATCGCCAGGACAAGCTTTCGGTCACTGTCGTTAAGGCTCGCAGCGTAGCGGCGGATCTGGCTGAGGAAGCGCAGTTCGTCTTCCGAGAGCTGTGGCAGCCCCTTCGCGCCATTGCTGTGCCCGGCATCGGAAAAGAATTGGGAAAGAGAAATCTCCATGGCCCCGGCAATCTTCGAGAGCGTGTCAAGAGAAGGAATGGTGTGGCCATTCTCCACCCTGGACAGATAGCAACGCAGCAGGCCGGTACGCTTCTCAATATCGCCCTGGGACATCCCCTTTTGCAGCCGGTAGCTTCTGATGCTCTGACCGATATTCATACAGGAAACCGCCCCAGTTCGGTCCTCCACGAATGCCCTGAATAGTAACCAGATTACTAATATCTTTCAAGAGGAATCTTGTTTACTCGCTAACACCCCAAAACTCAGGCTTCTAGGCTGGCCGGGTTCTCAAGGCGAAACGAACTTTTCACAGGCTGACCTGGACGATCAAGACTTCAACGTGCTAGCCAGGAAGTTAACCGTGCGTTTCCAGGCATCGGCCGCATCCTCGGCGCGATATCCCGTCTTGTTATTGGGATTCTCGAAGGCATGGCCCGCGTCCGGATAGATCACGATTTCCACCTTGTTGCCTTGCTGCTTGAGTGCTTGTTCAAACTTCTTCACATCTTCGACCGCAATGCCCTTATCCTGGCCGCCAAAGATCCCGAGAACGGCGGCATGGATTTTCTCGATAGAGCCCGGGTCGGTGGCGAGATGCCCGTAGTTGATGACGTCGGCGCGCAAGCTGGGCTCGAGAAGAGCTACATCGAGCGCATAGCCGCCACCCATGCACCACCCGATCGCTCCCATGCGGTCCCTGTTCACATTGCTCTGCGCCTTGAGGAATTCTACGGCAGCATGTAAGTCGCGTTGCGCACGATCTTCCGGAACTCCCCGCATAATCTCGTGCGCCTCATCCGGCGTAGTTGCAACCTTGCCGCGGTAGAGATCGACCGCCAGGGCGACGTAGCCCTGATCCGCCAGCTTCGAGCCTTGCTCTTTGACCCAGTCGTTCAGCCCCCACCATTCATGGATCACCACGATGCCCGGGAATGGACCCTTGCCTGCGGGAGCATAGAGGACGCCGGTGACATTGTCCTCTCCGCTCTTGTAAGAGACGCTCTTCGAGGTCGCAGCGAACAGAGAACCAGCCAGCAATACAACGACGAATCCAGCCAAACGCTTCATGTTCCAACCTCCTGGTTTGATATCACCGGGCTCGGCCCGTCGAGCCTTCGTGAGGGTAGAGTTCCGATCATGCCCGGTGCTCTAGCTCGAGTTCCATGTACAGCGTTCCCGGCATCGGGTTTACCCGGTACGGCGCAATCTGGCGAAAGCCGAGCTTGCGGTACATGGCCACGGCGTCGGCCATGATCGGCTCGACCGTGTCGAGCCGCATCCGTTGATAGCCGATTTTGCGTGCTTCCTCGATCGCGGTCTCGGCCAGCATGCGGCCCAGACCCTTGCCGCGAAACTGCGGGCGCAGATAGAGACGCTTCATCTCGCAAATACCCGGGTTCCACTTGTGTAGGGCCACACACCCAGCCGTGTCGCCGCGAAAATCGGCCAGCAACAGGCGCCCCTCCGGGGGAGCATAGTCTCCCGGCAACTCCGCCAGCTCCCGGTCAAAATTCTGAAAGCACAGACTGAAATTCAACGAAAGAGCATACTCGCGAAACAGTTCTCGCACCTCGGCGAGGTGCGCCGCAGACTCGGCCTGAAAAATTGTGAGACCAACCATGGCCGAAGGGCTCGAGGACGGTTTCGCGGCTCGATCGGATGGTGCCATGGCTCCTCTGAATTGTGGTTGTCCTATCCCATGAGCATGCCGCCGTTCACCTTTAACACGTGGCCGGTAATGTAGGAAGCTTCCTCGGAAACCAGAAAGGCCACGGCATTGGCGACGTCCTCGGAAGTTCCCAGCCTGCCCAGAGGGATGTTCTTCAAGGCATTTTGCCGGAAGTCCTCGGATAAAGCGGCCGTCATGGCGGTTTCGATGAACCCCGGAGCCACCGCGTTACAAGTTATATTTCGTGAGCCCACCTCGCGAGCGATGGCCATCGTCAAGCCAATCAGGCCGGCTTTCGAGGCGGCATAATTAGCTTGCCCGGCCTGTCCCATCTGGCCGAAAATCGAGGTCATGTTGACAATTCTGCCCCAGCGCTGGCGGAGCATGCTGCCAATCACTTGCTGAATCGAAAGGTAAGCGGAAGTCAGATTGATATTCAGCACCGCATCCCAATCGGGTCGCTTCAATCGCATGACCAGCTGATCGCGGTTGATGCCGGCATTGTTGACGAGAATGTCGATCTTGCCAAACTTGTCGAGCGCCGCCTTGCATCCCGCCTTGATTTGCTGTTCGTCGCCAACGTCCATGACAAAGGTGGTGGCCTGTCCGCCCTTGGCGGTAATGGCCCCGGCCAACTCCTCGAGCTTTTCCTGATTGCGGGCGGCCAACGCAACCGCCGCCCCGGCCTCCGCCAGCTTGAGGGCGCAGGCGCGGCCGATGCCTTGTGACGCACCAGTAACTAGGGCGACTCGGCCGGATAGGCTCATAGATTTCCCTCCTCCGATCGAAAGCCGAAATTATAGCTGGATGTGGGCGGAGAGATCTTCGTCCACGGCGAGAAAGGACAAGACACATCACCCGGCGCGACCGAAACACCAGGACCAGTTGTTGACTTGACCAATCGTTCGATAAGCTTAACTTGCTGTAGCATTTCAATCCGAGGTCAGCCATGTCCGCACCCGTCACTCCCACTGATTCCAGCAATGGCAACCAAGGTGCCAGGCCGCTCGAGGTCTACGCCGTCTATGGCGCCGAACCAGAGATTCAGGCCTACGCCATGGCGAAATATTCACGTTCGGCTCTTTCCATGAAGGAGTCGCTCGAGGAGATCAGCCAGCAGAAGGCGGAAAAATTTCTCAATACCTTCTATTTCCAGTACGGACACCGTTCCATTGCCGATTTGGCTCACGTTGCCCTGGCCATCGAGCGGCTTTCGATTCTGGCGGCCATCGCGGTCGTCGACCAGCAACGCTGGGATGGGCAGGAACGCTCGACGCGCTATCAGGATTTTAGGAAGAGTGGCTACTTTACTCCTGACTTCGGCGACGATACTGAAGCTTCGGAGCTCTACCAGAGAAGCGTCGGCGAGCTGTTCCGGGAATACGAAACGCTTTCCGAGCGGATGTTAGGCTATCTCAAGCAGATCACGCCGCAACCGCCGGACATGAAGCCGGAGGCCTACGAACGCACGTTACGGGCTCGGGCGTTCGATGTGTCGCGTTATTTGCTTCCGCTAGCGACGAACACTTCCCTGGGAGAGATTGTGAGCGCCCGCACGCTCGAGAGCCAGATTTCCCAGCTTCTGTCCCACACCCACAAGGAAGTGCGCCACTTAGGGGAACTGCTCAAACAGGCGGCGGCATCGCCTGCCTACCATGCGAATCGAAAACAGTTGGGGGAGCTGGTCAGTGCGATCCGCGCCGTCTCGCCCGAACTGGGGTCGCGGGCAGAACAGCAGCTTCTGCGCGAAATCAGGGTCGCCCCCACTCTGGTGAAGTACGCCGATCCCAATGACTACGAGATCGAGACTCGACGTGAGCTGCGGCAATGTGCCCAGCAGCTGATGGGAAATACGCCCGTCGATCCGGCACCCTTGGTCGACCTGCTCGGCGAAGCACCGCTCGAGATTGAGCTGGCAACGACTCTGATTTATGAGCACAGTCATTATCCCTATCGCCAGATTCGGGACGTGCTTAAGGAGAAGGGCGACCGGGCCCTCCGCGAGATCATTGATCTTGGGCTGCGCCACCGCGGCCAGCACCATGAGATGCTACGCGCTTTCTGCGCGGGACAACCGTTCCGCTTCGACATCCTGATGGATGTCGGAGGGTTCCGCGATATGCACCGCCATCGGCGATGCATCCAGATCCTGCAGGATTTCACCACCGAGCACGGCTATGACACCCCGGAAGAGATCAACGCCGCCGGACTGGTCGAGAGCTACCACGCGGTCCTCGGGCGGGCAGCCGCTGCCGTCGAGGGTTTAAGCCGGGCTCAGGGCAGGGAAGCCCGGGAGAACGCTCAGTACGCCATTCCCCTGGCCTTTCGGAAACGAACCCTCTTCAAGATGGATTTTGCCGAGGTCGTCTACATCGCCGAACTACGAACTGGTCCTGCGGGCAACCAGTCGTATCGCAGGGTGGCCTATGCCATGTTCGAGGCGGTCGGGGAAAAATATCCCGGGCTCGAGAAATACTTCCGCGTGCATGACGTACGTGAGCCCGTAGATTTGCTAAAACGTTGAAAGGGTAACGACAGCCAGAGAGGAGTGCGCTACCGCGAGCAAGAAAAAAGAGGATGCCGCGCCTCCTCCTGCCACTTCTTCTCAGGTGTACAGAACTTTCCGATCCCCCTTCACAATGCGGCCGACAGTGTAGAACTTCTCTCCGGCACGCTCCAACACGGTTTGCGCCTTCTTGAACTTTTTTGCCGGAACCACCAGCAGCATGCCCAGTCCCATATTGAAGGTCCGCAACATCTCGTCTTGCGGGACGTTCCCCAGCCTCTGCAGGTGCTCGAAGATAGGCAACACCGGCCAGGAGGCGAGATCGATCACCGCCGCTACGCCCCGTGGCAACACCCGGGGAAGATTTTCCGTGATCCCCCCGCCGGTGATATGCGCCATCGCCGACACACACTCCCCGGCCAGCAACTTCTTGATGATGGACCAGTAGCTCCGGTGAGGGTGCATGAGTTCGTTCCCGGCCTTACCCTTCAGCTGGTTCACGTAAGTGTCAGGGGTGTAGCCGGCGACTTCGAAAAACAGCTTGCGCGCCAGCGAGTAGCCGTTGGTATGCAGCCCCGTGGAAGGGAGGCCGAGGATCACGTCTCCCACCTCTACGGTCTTGCCGGTGATGAGGCGCGCCCGCTCCACGATGCCAACGATGAAGCCGGCCAGGTCATATTCGCCCTCTGGGTAAAAGCCGGGCATTTCGGCAGTTTCACCGCCGATCAAGGCGCATCCGTTGTGTTTGCAGGCTTCGGCCAGGCCCTCGACAATCTTCTCGGCCACGGAGGGCTCAAGTTTGCCGGTTGCCAGATAGTCCATGAAGAACAGAGGCTGGGCGCCCTGCACGGCAATATCGTTCACGCAATGGTTGACTAGGTCGGCCCCGACCGTGTGATGCATCTTCATCTCGAAAGCGACTTTGAGTTTGGTTCCGACGCCATCGACGCTAGAGACCAGGACCGGGTCCAGATATTTTTCCTTGTCGATCGCGAACATACTGCCAAAGCTGCCGATTTCGCTGAGCACGCTCTTGGTAAAGGTTTTATGGGCTAAGTACTTGATGCGCTTCTTGGTACGGTTGGCCCGGTCGATGTCCACACCGGCGTCGGCATAAGTAACGACCGTGCTCTCGGAGGGATTGTCAGCCACCAAGTGGTTCCATCTAGGTGCGGGGATTTGGCGCCTTAGGGAGAGATTCGAGCTCTCAATGGCGGCTCATTTTAGCACGAATTGGTGGCCGGTCAGCGCGACCCTGCGAGCGGCTCGCGCCGCGGTCAGCCAGCTCGGAGAAAGACCTCTCGACTTGGCGAGAAGAACTCGGAGGCTCGCTCGGTCTTCGGTGATTGTCCTAGAGTGCTACACTACCTAGCTATATGGCAGGAGACGGTCGCTCGCGCACGCTGCTGTGGGTACTCATCGGGGGCGGAGCATTTTTCCTGTTTGTGCTGGCCGTCTTCACCCTGGTTTATCTTACTTTGCACGCCGGCGGCACCGAGACCTCCCTGGCCAGCTTTGGAGATAAGATCGGAGTCGTCGACCTTGAAGGGGTCATTCTCGACCCCAAGACTGTGGTGCAGCAACTCAAGAAATTTGGCGACGACGATTCGGTCAAAGCGATCATCCTGCACGTCAATTCGCCGGGAGGCGGCGTAGCGGCGTCGGAGGAGATCTACCGGCAAGTCAAGCGCTTGCGCGACGAGAAACACCGGCGCATTGTGGCCTCGATCGAGACCGTGGGGGCAAGCGGGGCTTATTACGTATCTTCGGCTACCAATAAGATCTATGCCGACAACGGCAGCATCGTGGGGTCGATCGGTGTGATCGCGGAGTGGGTGAACTATGGTGAGCTGATGCGCTGGGCCAAGCTGAAGCCGGAGGTTCTCAAGGTCGGAGAATTCAAGGACACCGGAGACCCGAGCCGCGAGCTGACCCCTGCCGAACGCGCCTACATGCAGTCGCTCATCGATAACATGTACGGCCAGTTTGTCCAAGCCGTGGCCGAGGGTCGCCACGCTAAGCAAGAAGACATCCGGGCGATCGCGGATGGCCGAGTCTGGACCGGCCAGGAGGCCCTTTTGCTGCACCTGATCGACCAGGTGGCGGATTTTCAGACCGCGGTGGAAGATACGGCCAGGTCGGTAGGCATCCGGGGCGAACCCAACTTAGTGCATCCGGAAAAGAACCGCGAGACCCTGCTCGACCTTCTCTTTGGCGATCTGTCCCAGTGGCTGCCCACGCGCGAGAAGTTACTCGAGCACCACATCGGTTTTTATTATCTCTGGCAGTGAAGCCGCTGACGCCCTAGTACCGGGCAGCAGCAGGAAAATAAATTCCCCCTTGCGCAGAAGCCCTGAAATTTGAGAAGGTTATGAAGGTCCCGGGTGGCACGGGAGCCAAATCTTAGACAGCCACGTTGTTCAATCTATTGCGACAGAGCGAGAGGGCGTGGGTATGACGAAGGCGGACTTGATCGACGAGGTCTCCCGGCTGGCGGAGCTCACACGAAAGGACAGCGAAGTCATCGTGGAGACAATTTTCGACAGCATCGTGCGTTCCCTGCGGGTGGGCGACAAAATCGAGATTCGCGGTTTTGGCAGCTTCCGCACCCGTCAGCGCAAGCCTCGCGTGGGACGCAACCCGAAGACCGGTGATCGGGTGGAGGTTCCGGCCAAGAAGATCCCGTTCTTCAAGCCCAGCAAGGAGCTGAAGGATTTGGTAAACACCGGCTACAGTGAAGCCGCGCCCGCGCCGGCAGCACCCGCCGCGCCGGCGCAGTAAGCTCGGTCCTTCCCGCGATCCCGCCGGTGCTTGAGGGCATCGCGCAAGGCGTATCTGCGCTCGCGCCTCCACCTTCCCCTGCGCCCGCTCCCCAAAAGCGAATTCCACGTTGCTCAGACGATGGCGCTGCGAGCCATGTGATTAGAATCGTAGTATGTTTGCCCGCAGAATCCGCGTGGTCTACGAGGAGAACGGGACAACCCACCCCTGTCCTTTGAAATGGCTGGACAGCTTCTCGATGCGCAACTTCACGAATGCGAGCGTTTTTGACGATACCTTGCCGCTGGGCGATGGCTTAATGGAAATCGGCAGCAAAGTGCCTCTGGCAGAGCTGAAGAATGCCATGGAAGATTGGTTTCGCCGCAAGAGTTATTTACCGAAGGATGCTGCCTTCGAGCTCAAGGAAAACTGAATCTTGCCTCTACCATGACGAGCGGATCCGCGGCAATGACCAGCGGGGAAGCTGCTTCCGAAGGGTTGAGCGGATGGTGCGAAAGCGGCGATCGCTACTCCCACCCTCGACATATATAATTCTGATCGCCCGACCGAACGCTCACCACCATGCAAAGATCTGCCTTTACGCACAGCCGGTGCTTGGTAAGAATCCTTGTCCTCGTTGGTTTGCTTAGTTTCGCTCGCATCCCTGTCGCTGCGGACTCCGAGACTCGTTCGCAGCCCACCATCGTCTTCATGACCGATTTCGGAGTGCTCGACGATTCGGTCGCTATCTGCAAAGGAGTCATGTATTCGATTGACCCCGAGGTGCGTATCGTCGATCTCACCCATCAGGTCACGCCCTTCTCGATTTTGGATGGGGCGAGATTTCTCTATGGTGCGGCGCCGTACTACCCGCCGGGTGCCGTTTTTGTGGTGGTGATTGATCCCGGGGTCGGCAGTACGCGCAAAGCTATCGTAGTGAAATCTAAGCGCGGCCAGTTTTTCGTCCTTCCCGACAACGGTCTGATGACTCTGGTTCAAGATCGGGACGGGGTGGAAGCGGCGCGCGAGATCACCAACCCAGCTTGGATGATCGGCACACGATTGTCCTCGACGTTTCACGGACGCGACATTTTTTCGCCCGTGGGTGCCCACCTCGCGCGGGGCGAGGATTGGACCCTGGTCGGCCCCGAACTCGACGTGAACAAACTGGTTCGGCTGAATTTGACGCCGGCTCACCAGAATGATCGCGGCCTCAGCGGGGAAGTGATCGCGACCGACGGCCCGTTCGGCAACCTGGTTACCAATGTGAGCGGAGATGAGTTTTTGAAATTGGGATACGGACACGGACAGACCGTACCGCTCAAGCTTGGCAACAAGACTATGGATCTTCCCTTTGTACGGACGTTCAGTGATGTGCCCCTGAAGGAACCGTTGCTCTATCTGGACTCTCGCGGACGACTCGGCATTGCCGTGAACCAGGGGAGTTTCGCCGCCATCTACGGGATTCAACCGCCACAGCCCATTTTTATCCCCAGACCAGGGAAGTGATTCCCCATTTGGCCTCGGCCCACCTGGGACCGGGGTGCGACTGCCGAGTGTCGAGCGTCTGCGGTCAACGTGTTATCTCCGTGGCCGCAATGTCTTCGGCAATCTTGGGCAACACCGCATAGAGGAGCGCCACAAAGTCTCCCTGCACTCGGGCGGTGGTTTCGAGTACCTCTTCATGATGGAGCGGCTGATCGAGAATCCCGGCCGCCATGTTGGTCACACAAGAAATTGCCAGGACTTTGATTCCCATGTGGCGAGCGGCGATCACTTCCGGGATGGTGGACATACCGACCAGGTCGGCCCCCATGGTTCGCAAATAGCGAATCTCCGCCGGCGTTTCATAGCTCGGGCCCAATAGGCCGGCGTAAACACCTTCATAAATGGCTTTATCCTGCTTACGTGCAGCTTCGAGCGCGACCACTCGATAGGGCTTGTAGTAAGCCTGGGTCATGTCAGGAAAGCGTGGCCCGAAGCGTTCCTCATTCGGCCCCACCAAGGGGTTCTGCCCCTGCAGGTTGATGTGGTCAGAAATGACTACGAGCGCGCCCTGCTTATAAGCCAAGTTGATGCCGCCAGCGGCGTTGGTCAGGATCAGCGCGCGAACCCCCAGACGTCCCAGAACCCGAGTGGGGAAAGCCACTTCCCCCACGGAATAGCCCTCGTAAAGGTGCACCCGGCCTTGCATCGCCACCACGGAGGTGCCTCCCGCTTTGCCGAAGACCATCTGCCCGGCGTGACCTACCGCTGTCGAGCGGGGGAAGGAGGGGATATGAGCGTAAGGGATACGGATGGATTCACTGAGTTGGTCAGCAAAGGCGCCGAGGCCTGAGCCCAGCACCAATCCAATCTGCGGCCTCAGCGAGGTTTGGGATGCCAGAAACGTGGCGGCGGACTCGGCAAGCCGGAAGGTGTCGGTCATATTTCGGAATTTGTCCCTCCGAACGGTTGGAGCGCCTCGCCATCCCAAAGGTTAATATTTCTTTTCAAAGACGGCCAACTCTCGTTCGAGCTTCCACTGGAGTCGTCCGCGCTGGCTCGCCGCAAGGAACTTCTGGCAAGCCGGGGAAGGCACTTCCCCGGGCGCGCCGGTACAGCCGTTCCCGCGACGGAATGTCTTGACATCCGACCACAGGCTGGGACCGGGCAAGAAGCTGTGCTCGAGCGAAAGTCGCGCCATCCGCTTCAGATCGCGATAGGTGAGGACATCGTAGGTCTCCACCGCCCGCAGGAATTCGTGCGTCAGATCGGAGCGCAGGACCCCCTCGTCATCCGTAGCCAGTGAAACCGGCACGCCGTACTTCAGGTAGATCGGCAACGGGTGGTCACGTCCGCGGATACCAAGAATCAGGTCATTCGAGGTCAGACAGATCTCTACCAGCACACCTTGCTCTGCCATTTGGCGCAACAAGCCGATGGGATCACGCTCATTCATGATGTCCACCCCTTGGCCAATGCGCTCCGCGTGGCCGCGCTCAACCGAATCACGAATGTGGAATCGAACCCCCTCGGGCGGCACCAAGCCAAAAGCCAATTCGCCGGCGTGCAGGGTGATGTGTACCGTGGGATAGACTCCGTGCAGGTAGTCGAGCATCTTCATGTGCAACTCGAAATCGTGCATGGGGATATACCAGTCTTCCGCCATGACCAGATTCAGTCCCACAAAGCGCGGATCCGAGGAAGCCAGCTCGAACCCGAGGACGGTCTGGGCGAACACGGCCTGGGGAGCGAGCCCGCGCAACACCTGATACAAATAGCGCACCATGACCGCACAGCCCGGGCTTGGCTGGGCCGTGCCGCACTCGAGCTGCGATTGCATTTTTTTCTCGTCTTCATCCAGTCTTTTGCGGGTTGAGCGAACGATGTCTCGTAAGCCACCCGCCAGCAGCTTCTCGCGCAGCTCGGGCAGACGGTCGTCCCAGCCTACCTTGCTGCCGAGCTGGGCAGCTTCCAGCCCGTCTGCGGTGTACATCAGCTCAAGAAATTGAAGGTGGTCCTCGGCGGCCCGAGCCGCGGCTTCCGCGATTTCGTCGGCACTACGAGTCAGAGTGGCGAGCCGGAATTTATCAAACGTGGCAAAGAAGTGATCGTGTCCAGACTCTTCGCCTGAGTTCCAGTTGCGCATCGACCAGGCATCCACCATGGAGTTATAGAGCACAGGATCCCCATAGGCGCAGCGCACGGCCGGCTTGCTGGTAAATCGATCGCAGGAGGCATCACAGGGAGGCGCAATCAGGATCGAGGTGGTACGGTCGACACAAAACCCATCCTCGGCCGCGAAATCGATCCAACTCTCGGCGTAGATACTTCCGGCCAGGTGATTGTGCAGATCGCCTCCCTTGGGCATCTCGCGAAGGAACGGGAGCAATAAGTTGGGTTGTCTCCGCACGGAGTCGAAATACCTGGCCGTACGCTCCTCGGCTGTAGGCATCGATTGCGAAAAACTCGAAGGGGTGAGCACGCCCAGCGAAAGTGCCAGCAGAACGCAGGCTCGGGCCAATCTCACCTCCGGTCTCGATCGAGGCCTGTCGCGGCTTCCGTGGCTGGATTTTGTTCTGCCCGGAAGGCGCTCAGCAGGGCGGCATTATACAGGCATTCGTTTCGCCCCTATGCGTCCCCTGTCCTTCTACCTTCCGGCGAATCATCCCCTCCACGTAACTTCCTGAACCATCGCACGAAGCGCTTTGCCGACCGCAATTTGCCCACGATTTTCACAAACCCGCGCCGAACTGTGATCGGTGCGTGCGCCGAGGTGGGGAAAGGACCCCCGAAAAAATCTGGCGATGACCGCACTCGGGCAACGGTCGATCCCATCGCTTGCACATTCCTTGTGGCATGGTCCTGTGAACCGCCTGCACTCGATTGAATTCTCAACAGATCGAGGTGCATCATTCCGATTGACTTCAAAAATCGAAGATGTAATAAACATGATCGTTCTTTGACAGCTTCTAAGGTTTTCCCGGTTGGCGCTGCGTCCGGGGCTCAAGCGAGGTCACCTTCCGCATCGCAAGATGATGGGGGGAGGGCCAGCAAGGGTCTATAGCAACGTGCTGGTCGAGGCGAACAGGAAGATTTGTCGAAGGCAAGATAGAATCCCGAGGCGTTGGGACGGTTTGTCCGGTTGGCGGCGAGCCCGGAGCCCGAGCTAAAGATCGCGCATCGTAACCCGCAAGGAAACGATGAATGCAGGTCAAGCAAGGGTCTAAAGTGAGCTACTGGCTGAGATGAATTTTCTTAACACTACCTCGGGATTCTTAGTTTTTAGCGGTCTCGATTTTGGTCGACTGCCCCCGCCTTGAGCCGTCGTCTTACGGCCCCGTGACGATCTCGAATCTTTCCTTCGGTACCAAGCGGACTCGGTAGATCGAATCCGTGGCAGCTACCTCGGCGACTACGTCGACATTGAGCTGGTAACTCCCGCGGGAAAGATTGTCGCCGAAGGGGAGTTCGATCTCATCGGAGTTCTTCTTGAGCGGAAAATGCTGGTATCCGATAGCCGTCGCCCTTCCGATGTCATTCACCGCCAGCACAATCATCGTCAGATCAAAATCCCGATCCGTCTGGTTCGAGACCCAAATGGATCCTTCCAGCCGTTGCCCGTTGATCTTGGGATAGCGGCCCCAGCGTGCCCAAAGCGGTGAGGTTACCAACAGCGAGAGTTGCCGGGTAACCTGATGCGCCGGCTGGCCGCTATCGGTGGCGGTTACGGTGAAGAAGAATTCACCGGCCTCGCTCGGGGTGCCGAGTAGCTGGCCACCGCTCTCGAGAAACATCCCCGGGGGGAGCGACCCGTCGCTAACTTCCCACCGGATTGGGGGAACTCCACCCTGCGCCTCAAGTCGTGCTACGAAGGGCTGCCGCAGGTAAGCCTTGGGCAGACTGACGGTCTGAATCACCAGGGGCGCGGTAGTCGTTCCCGCCTGTTGGGCGGTCGTTCGGAAGGAAAGAACCGCCGCGAGCAAGGCGATGGCAACCGCCGCGGAACGAGAGCGAGAGGGATTCCACACGTGATCTTTAACGACCTCGACTTGGCGGCGCCTGCCTCGCAAAATGACCTCCGGACGTTGCTAGTTAGATCGCGGGAAGCTCTTGAAGTTGAAAACGAAATTATAGAGCCGGGGAGGGATCATCCTCGGCTAAAGCGAGGCATGGATTCACCTGGGCTTGACGCCGGGGATGCAGTCCGAGGCGCAACCGCAGGTCATGCCATCCCCCAGATTGAGGAGCCCTCGACGTTGTTGCGGTCTCCGCGCTAAGCTAGATGCTTTCACAAGGACGACCTGAAGCCATGCGGGAGATCGTGACCAGGCTGTGGCCGGAGATACAGTGGATCGAGAAGCCAAAATTGCGTGAGCAGGTTACCCAAACCTGGATCAAGGCGCTCGAACGCAGCCCCCTGAAGGCCGAGGATCTGAATAAGATCCCGTTCACGCTGCTGGTGCCGAATTGTCCTGTCAGCTTCATGGAACACAAGCGCTGTGTGGTGCACATCGCGCGCCAGAGTGCCGAAGCCATGCAGCAATTCATGGGACGGGCGCTGCCGATTGATATGGACGTCGTGATTGCCGGGGCTATTCTGGCGGACGTGGGCAAGCTGCTCGAATACGAACTCGGCCCCGATGGGAAGAGCCGCCAAAGCGAGCGGGGCGAGGCCTTGCGCCACCCCTTTACCGGCGTGGCCTTGGCCTTGGAGTGCGGCGTGCCGGACGAAGTTTGCCACATCATTGCCGCCCATGCCGCGGAAGGTGATCTGGTCAAGCGCACGACCGAGGCGTTCATTGTTCACCATTCGGACTTTATGGCTTTCTTGCCGTTCAAGAACCCGAAGAACGTGAGGCTGCGATGAAGAGGCCAGTTGCGGGGAGCGGCAGTAACGGGAAGAGACGCTAACGCCGGGAGATTCTGTGTCTGCCAAAGAAGCCATTGCACCCAAACCGACCCTCACCGCCGAGATGGCGCGCTGGGCCGCCGCCCTCGAATATCGGCATCTCTCGCCGGACGCCGTTTATCAAGCCAAGCGCTTCCTGCTCGATTCGGTGGGTTGCGCCCTAGGCGGCTATCGGCAGCACGACGTACAGATCCTCCTCCAGGTTCTCGCCGAAGTTGCCGCCCGCGGCCCATCCACCGTCATCGGCACAGGCCAGCGGATCGATCCCGTTTCCGCCTCGTTGGCGAATGCCCTGATGATCCGGGTCATGGATTACAACGATATTTATTGGAAGCAAGATCCGTCCCACCCTTCCGATATTTTTCCTGCAGCTCTGGCATGTTCTGAACGGGCCAGGAGCCATGGCAAGGAGTTACTGGTCGGCTTGGTGCTAGGCCACGAATTCGAAATGCGTTTCTGCGAAACTGCCTTTCCCGGAATCCGCGAGCGGGGTTGGCATCACGCCACCCTGACGGCGTTTGTTTCCCCCCTGGTGGCGGGGCGGGCGCTGCACCTCGGCTGGGAGCAGATACAGCACGCGGTAGGAATTTCGGCCAGCCGTCATGCCACGCTCGGTGCCGTCACCGCCGGCAAGCTCACCATGATGAAAAACACGGTCGATCCCCTGGCCACCCAGAGTGGCGTGCTCGCCGCCCTCATGGCCGAGAGGGGATACACCGGCCCGGAGCATGTGGTGGACGGGAAGGAAGGATTGACCCATGTTCTTGGTCCGGAGTGGAAGTTACACCTTCTGACCGACGGTCTTGGCGAATCGTGGCGCATCACGCAATGCGGAATGAAGGCATTTCCGACCGAAGCTCTTACCCACACTCCGATTTCCGCCGTGCTCGATCTGGTCAAACGGAACGACCTGCGACCCGAGCAAGTGCGCAAAATCAAGATCCGCTCCTTGGCTCGTGCCGCCGACATCCTTTCCGATGCCAGCAAGTACGATCCGCGGACGAAAGAGACGGCCGACCACTCCTTGCCCTATGTGATCGCGGCCGGGCTGGTCGATCGTCAAGTCACACCCGGGCAATTTACCCCCGAGAAGATCATGGACCCGACGATCCGTGCTCAGCTGGAGAAGGTCGAAGTCGTAGCCGATCCGGAGATCGAGAAGGTGTTCCCGGCGCTGCAGCGGGTGGTGGTCGAAATTACCACCACCGACGACCGCCATCTTACGCAGCAACTCGACTATCCGAAGGGCGACCCGCGCAATCCTTTAACCGATGCCGAGGTGGAGGAAAAATTCGCCGCTCTGGCCGAGGGTGTACTATCGTCCAGCGCGCAGAAGAAGTTAAAGGAAGCCATCTGGAATCTGGAAAAGATCGCATCCGTCAGCCAGTTGATGGCCCTGATGAAAGCGGATCGAAAGGCGATCAAGGCGGCGCCCAAGAGCGCCCGGGCAAAAGCCAAGAAGCGGCGCTAGGCGATCGGCCCACCGGCTGCGACCCCAGGGGTCGTTGAACCAGTTAAGGGAGTCTTATGCCCCAAACCATCGTTGAAAAAATCGCCCAAACCCACCTCGCCGAAGGTCCGAGGCGTCCACTCCGGGCTGGCGACTTTGTCTCTATTCGTCCGCACCGGGTCATGACCCACGACAACACGTCGGCGGTGATGAGCAAATTCAAAGGGATTGGGGCCAAAAAGATCCACAATCCGGCTCAGCTGGTGTTCGCGCTCGACCATGACATTCAGAACCAGGACGAGGCCAACCTGAAGAAATACCGGTCGATTGAGGCATTCGCCAAGGACCAAGGAGTCGACTTTTACCCCGCAGGTTCGGGCATAGGACATCAAATCATGGTCGAGCGGGGATACGTCGTGCCGTCCTCGTTCGTGGTGGCGTCCGATTCACACTCCAACATGTACGGTGCCCTCGGAGCCGTGGGTACTCCGATCGTGCGCACCGACGCCGCCTCGGTGTGGGCCACGGGAGAATTCTGGTGGCAGATTCCCCGCAGCATCCAGGTCATCCTCAAAGGCAAGCTGCCGCCGGGGACAACCGGCAAGGATGTAATCATCACCTTGTGCGGGCTTTACAACCATGACGAGGTGCTGAATGCGGCCGTCGAGTTCAGCGGCCCCGGCGTCAGCAGCCTCTCGATGGATGCTCGCCTCTCGATCTCGAACATGAGCACCGAATGGGGACCTTTGGTCGGCTGGTTTCCGGTCGATGAGGTCACCATCGCCTACTTGCGAGGGGTCCGCCAGCGTCTCCAGGCGATCGGCGTGGAGCGGTTCTCCGAGAAAGAGCTGGAGGGCTGGACCAGCAGTCCTCCCGGGCCCGACAGCGGAGCCGCCTACGCTGCCTCGATCGTGCTCGATCTCGGCGAAGTCTCGCCGCACATTTCTGGCCCGGACACGGTGCAGGTTGCATCCTCGCTCGCCGAGATTGAAAGCAAGAAGATTTCCATCCAGAAGGCCTATCTGGTCTCCTGCGTAAACTCGCGAGTCGCGGATCTCGAGGCGGCGGCGGCGGTGTTAAAGGGGCGCAAGGTTGCTCCGACCGTCCAGTTTTACCTCAGTGCAGCCAGCCGATGGGTGCAAGAAGAAGCCGAGCGACGGGGGATCTGGCAGACGCTCATCGACGCGGGGGCTAAGCCTCTTCCTCCCGGTTGTGGTCCGTGCATTGGGCTGGGCAGCGGCTTGCTCGAGCCGGGCGAAGTCGGCATTTCGGCCACCAATCGCAACTTCAAGGGCCGCATGGGGTCGCGCGATGCCCAGTGTTACCTGGCCAGTCCCGAAGTGGTGGCAGCCTCCGCCGTAGCGGGCTACATTCGCGGCCCCCAGGAGGTCGACGGCCGTGAGCCGGCCCGGTCCTTTACGGAGTTTCCCGCGACCGCGGCGGCCGAGCGCGTCGAGATACTGCCGGGTTTTCCGGAGCGCGTCCGTGGACGGTTGCTCTTCCTGCCCCAGGACAATATCAACACCGACGCAATCTATGGCAAAGACTACACCTATCGCGATGACATGACACCGGAGATGATGGCCAAGGTGGTCATGGAAAACTACGACCCGCAGTTTGCTCTCCGTACCCGGCGGGGCGACGTGATGGTCGGGGGCTTTAACTTTGGTACCGGCTCCAGCCGGGAGCAGGCCGTCACCTGCCTCAAGGCCAAGGGCCTGCCCATGGTGATTGCCGCCAGCTTCTCCCAAACCTATTTGCGCAATGCCTACAACAACGGCTTCCTCTGTGTCGAGATTCCGGAATTGGTGCGCCGTTTGCGCGAGCAGCTGGCAAAGCCTATTGCCGCCAAGGAAAAGACCATTATCCCCGGAGACGACATCACCATCGATTTCACCTCCGGGATCACGGAGTGGCGGGGGGAACGTTTTCCCTTCCCCGCCTTGGGCAGTGTTCCCCAGTCCCTGGTGATCGCTCAAGGAGTGGAGAATCTGGTGGCCAAGCGATTGGGATTGGCGCGATAGCCTGGCCTTGTTGCATCTCCGCGCGGGTCGACACCATTGCGGCAGAGAGAAGCTTCGCGCCTAGACGAAATTTGACCCTCGGCAAGGAGGCTCGGCACTCATGGCGAAACGCAGCGTGGTCACCATGCCCGGTGACGGTATTGGCAATCAGGTTCTGCCCGAGGCGTTGCGGGTTCTGAAGGCTGTCGGCTTCGACGCCGAGTACCTGCCCGCCGATATTGGCTGGGAGTGCTGGCGGAAGGAAGGCAATGCTCTGCCGGAGCGCACCATCGATCTGCTGGCCAAACACCGGCTGGGCCTGTTCGGCGCCATCACCTCGAAGCCCAACCGGGAGGCGCAGGCTGAACTGAAGCCGGAACTGCGGGGGAAAGGCTACGTCTATTACAGCCCCATCGTTACCATGCGGCAGCGCTTCAATCTCGACGTCTGCATGCGCCCCTGCGTCGGTTTTCCCGGCAATCCCCTCAACTACATTCGCAAGAACCGGGGAACCGGCTTCGAGGAGCCGACCATCGACACCACGGTCTTTCGCCAGAATACCGAGGGCATGTACGCCGGAATCGAGTGGACGAACCCCCCGGAGAATGTCCGCTCGGCGCTGGCAAGCCATGCCAAGTTCAAGGCGTTTGCCCAGGTGCCCGGTCCTGATCTCGCGGTGAGTGTGCGCCTCATCACTCGCGGTGCCGCCCGCCGCATTGTCACCGCCGCCTTCGAGTACGCCAAGAAGCGGGGCTTCGCCGGGATTACCATCTGTGAGAAGCCCAATGTGCTGCGCGAAACCTCGGGCATGATGGAGGAGACGGCCAAGGAGGTAGCCAAGGGTTATCCCGGCATTGCCCTCTGGTCAACGAACATCGACGCCCAGTTGATGTGGCTCAACAAGAACCCTGAGGACTACAACGTGATTGTGGCCTCGAATCTGTTTGGCGACATTTTGTCGGACGCCTTCGCCGGCTTGGTCGGTGGTTTAGGCTTTGCCGCTTCGGGAAATATCGGCGAGGAGGTGGCAGTCTTTGAACCTACCCACGGTTCGGCCCCAAAATATGCCGAACTTGACCCCCCGATCGTGAATCCGATCGCCATGATCCTTTCCGCGGCCATGATGCTCGACCATCTTGGCGAAGGTGCCAAGGCCGAGCGCATCCGCACGGCCATTGCCGCCGTCGTGCGAGAAGGCAAAGTGCGTACCTATGACATGCTGCGGCTAGCCGGAGGACCCAAAGCCATCGGCCAAGGCGCAGCTTCCACCCATCAGATGACCGACGCAATTCTCGGAAAATTACAATAACCAGAACGATAGGCCGCCGCGACGACCAGCATCGCGGCGGTAGCCAGGCGGACGCCACGGAAAGCCCAAATCCTTGGGCTACCCCGAGGTCGCCTCTTTAGTCGCAGTGATGGAGGGCGCGATGCCCGCCACTCTGGATGCACAAGGATTGATTCGCGCGGACGTTCTCCTCGTAGTTGCGAAGAATCAGCTTCAGCTGCGCTTGCAACACTTCGGCCGGTGACAGACGATCGCGCTTTTCTTTGGCGGCGATGTCGGCCAATCGTTTCAAGAGCTGTTCCCTAGTCATTGTGCACCTACAAGTCTCTTCGCAATCAGTGCCGCGGACCATCCCACCTTGTTACCGATGGCTCTAAGGCTTAAACCCTGCTCGCGTAATTTATGAACCTTGTGCATGTCGAGGTCGGCCATCGGGCGTCCCAGCTTTTTCCCCTTGCGCAGCGCGCTCCGCAGTCCAGCCTTGGTGCGCTCGCTGATCGAAATGCGTTCCTGTTCGGCCAAGGTCGCCATGATCGAAATGACAGCGTCTTTGAATGGCCCACAGGAATCAAACCAAGGCTCCTGGTAGGACCGCCAGGCCACCTTAGAGCCGTCCAACTGACTCAAGTAGAAGAGAGTCTTGCGGACGCCCTCGCGGCTGAATCTGTCCAATTTCCAGAACAGGATCCCATCAAACTCCTGCCGGAGGGCTGCGCTCATCATGGCGTCGAACTGTACTCGGGACCTCTTGCCCGAACCGCGCATGGTATCGAGGTACTCGTGCTTGACCGCCCATCCCTGCTTTTGCGCGAACTCCCGCAGTTCGGTCAGCTGATTTTCCTTATCCTGCTTGGTCTTGCTCACCCTGCCGTAGATCACCCAGTTCGCCATTTCTCGCTGCCTCCGAGCCCTTGTACGCAGTCCCTCACAAAACGTTCCTTTTGTCAACAGCAAAATACGACAGTGGCTGTGCGAATTTCGTCCCTTAGCGACCGGCCCTATCTTCTGATTCCGCACCCCAGAGTTGCGGTTGTCCCGTGCCGACCAACCGTGGTCAGCACCACCACCTAGGGGTGTGTCTCAGGAATCCGCTGTTCATGGTCCGCGCCGGCGGGTGCGATCCCGTTGTCTGACGGCGTCCGTCGGATCGGGCAAAACACGAACGTAACTTGTGACGCTTTGGCCGCTACCCTACGATGCGCGCATGCCCTCGGCTCGATCGAACGCCTGGTGTTCAGCTGTGTCCGGCCGCAAGACAGGCTCGATTGGTTTGCTCTGGTTGCTGGTTGTGGCAACCGGCCTCGAAGCGCAATCTAGGCCGCCGCGCGCAAGCGTTCTTTTCTCCGTGTACCACCACTATCTCATCGCGATCGAGACCCACGATGTGGACAAACTGCTGGCACTTTCCGCGGACTCGACGGGCAAGCAGCAGCTGGCGAAGCTGAAGGATGGGATGGACGAGAAGCAGCAGAGTGCGCTGCTCGACCTGCTCGACAAAACTCAGCCGGAGTCGGTCGAGTTCGTCAATGAAAAAATAGTGGGAGACCGGGGAGTACTTGCCATCCAGGGCTATAGCCGCGGAGACCTATTCCAAATGAAGGTTGATCCAAGCCAGGTGCCCAAAGGATTCCGATTGGCCAACAACCGGCCGATCCAGAAGCGGCAATACGAGCTCCTGCTCTTCAAGCGAATCCGCGGCGAGTGGAAGCTTTACCGGACGAAGTCTTTTACGTACAACGATCCCCGGCCGCTTTTCGAAGCCATCGACAGCGCCCAGGAGCAGAAATACCAGGGCGTGCAGTTCCACTGTAATTTTTCACAAGAGAACGTTGTGCCGGGGGAGCCACCGTTGCAGGGGATGAATGAAAACGCTCATTGGAGCTGTTTTCGACAGCTGCGGCGGAAGGCCAGCTTGTGCGACCGCATTGGCAATCTGGTTCCGGCACAGCAAAAGGCCTTCTTCGCCGACAACATCAAGATGCAACAGACGCAGTGCAAGCTGAACGTGGTCGAACTGATCGGTGATCCGCAGATTTGCCAGTCCATCGAGAACAGCAAGGTGCTGCCCGAGGCCAAACAGCAGTGCTTCCACAAGATTGAGGACTATGATTTCATCCCCGGGATCAATATCTATGCTCTCGACTCCGACGGAGACGGCCTGTCTGATTTGCAGGAGATCCAATTCTTCAACACCAGCGCCAACAATCCCGACACGGATGGAGACGGAAAGACTGACTTCGAGGAGGTGGAAGCGATGACCAATCCCCTCGGCGCCGGGAAACTGGGCGATCATCTGAAGTAAAGCACCTCGAAGCCTGCGAAAGGCTCGACGAGATTCGATTGCCTTAGTCCACGTTTCTTTCCGCTCGACCGCCCTTGGTTGGCGAAGACCTTGTGCTTGGCCTTCAGCCTGGGCGAGTCCTTGCCGCCATATCTTGACTCCGCGGGGTTCGGCAAGTACTGTGTCATTTGGAATGAGCAGCTCGAATGCGATCACGGATGTCTCCGTGGCCGAGGCGGGACGTTGGGGCAAAGATGTCCGTTCCGACCTGCATGTCGGGATTGAGCCCCGCGAACGTGGCGGGTTGGAGATTGCGCTCGAATCGCGGGTCGGCCCCTACTACGGAGATTCCATCCTCCGCCAGGCACGCGCCGTTCTCGAGAATCTCGGGGTCAAGCACGCCCGGGTGGCGATTCATGACGAGGGCGCGCTCCCGTTCGTCATCTCTGCGCGCCTGGAGACGGCGGCGAAGCGGGCCGGCCTGGGGAACGGCAGCCCAGCTCTGCCGGAGAAGATTCCGCTTCCTGAGCCTTCGCCCCGGGATCGCCTGCGGCGCTCCCGCCTGTATCTGCCGGGTGCAGAACCCAAGTACTTCGTGAACGCCGGATTGCAGGCGCCCGACGCCATCATCTTGGATCTTGAAGATTCGGTTCATCATGCCGAAAAGGACGCCGCCCGAATCCTGGTGCGCAACGCCCTGCGGGCAGTCGATTTCGCCGGCTGCGAGCGCACGGTGAGGATCAATCCCCTGCCTCTCGGGCTCGAAGATTTGCGCGAAGTGATTCCCGAAGCACCCGACCTTGTGCTTCTTCCCAAAGCCGAACGGCCCGAACAGCTGGTGGAAGTGGATGGTGCGATCGGCGAGTTGAAAACTCGTCACGGGCTCGACCGCCCGGTCTGGATACTGCCGATCCTCGAATCGGCGCTCGGAATCGAAAACGCATTCGCCATTGCCACTGCCTCTCCCAATGTCGTTGGGCTGACCATTGGCCTTGAGGACTACACGGCGGACGTCGGGGTGGTGAAAACCTCGGAAGGGCGGGAATCCTTCTATGCGCGCGCCCGCCTGGTGAACGCCGCAAAAGCCGCCGCCCTTCAGGCCAGCGATTCGGTTTTTCCCGACGTTGCCGACCTGGAGGGGCTGGCTCGCTGGGCGGAGCAGTCTCGCGCCCTGGGGTTCGATGGCATGGGGTGCATTCATCCCAGCCAGATTCGGGTGGTTCACCAAGCCTTTCAACCGTCGCCGGCTGAAATCGAGAAGGCCATGAAGATTGTGACCGCCTTTGAGGAGGCTGAGCGGCGCGGCTTGGGCGTGGTCAGTCTGGGGTCAAAGATGATCGATCCTCCCGTCGTCGAACGCGCGCGCAAGCTGGTGGCGCGAGCCAAACAGGCAAAGGCCTAAGTTTCGGGTCTCCTTTGGGTACTAGGGTGGGGTGATTCAGTGGTGGGGAAGCAAGTGTCGGCTCGCTCCGATTTCGCGCAAAATGCCATGGGACGCATGGTCCCGACCATGGTCAACAGCAAGCCCCAAGTTCCCTATTTGGGGGTGGGGCAATACCGACCGCACGGCCGAAAGGCCGGCCCTCCCGTGCGCTCGAGCAGCGCCTACCCGGAAAACGGCGACAAGCAGGTGCCGGATCTTCAAACTGCGCTGCGCAATTGCGGCTTGGAAGACGGAATGGTGATCTCCAGCCACCATCACCTTCGCGACGGCGACCGGGTCGCCTTGCTGGCGCTCGAGGCGGCGGCGCGCCTGGGTGCCAAGGACCTGACCTGGTTTCCCAGCGCCTCTTTCCCTTCGCAAAAGGGAGCCATCGAGTTGATGGCCAACGGCGTCATTCACCATATCGAAGGCAGCCTGAACGGCCCGCTGGGCGATTATTGCACGCAAGGCAAAATGCGCGGCTTGGGCGTGTTGCGTTCCCACGGCGGCCGTTGGCAGGCGATCCAGGATGGCGAGGTGCACATCGACATTGCCATCATCGCCGCCCCTACCGCCGACACCTTCGGCAATGCCGACGGTTCCCACGGCAAGTCGGCCTGCGGTTCGCTCGGATTCGCGCTGGCGGACTCGGTCTATGCCGACCGCGTCATCGTGGTCACGGATACTCTGGTTCCTTTCCCTTGTATCCCTTGGCAGATTCAGGGAAATAACGTGGATTTCGTGGTGGTGGTGGATTCGATCGGAGATCCGTCCAAGATCGTCTCCGGAACCACCGAGATCACGCGCTCTCCGGACCGGCTGCGCATTGCCGAGCTGGTGGCCGGCTTTCTGCGCGAGTCCGGCATCATGCGCAACGGCTTTTCGTTCCAAGCGGGAGCCGGGGGGATCGCGCTCGCCTTCGTCGATTACCTGCGCCGCCTGATGAAACAGGATGGAGTGAAAGCGCGTTTTGTTCGCGGCGGATCCACGCGCTATCTGGTGGAGTTGTTGCAGGAAGGATTGACCGATTACATCCTCGATGGCCAGACCTTCGACCTGGATGGCGTGAAATCGATTGCCAGCGATCCCCGCCACGTGGCCACATCGCCGTTCACTTCCTACAATTACCACGGGAAAGGCAACTTTGCCTCGATGGTGGACGCGGTCGTTCTGGGCGCGACCGAAGTCGACGTTCACTTCAACGCCAACGTGGTGACGCACTCCGACGGCCGGCTCCTGCACGGCATTGGAGGATGGCAGAATTGCCTGGCGGCTGGCTGCACGATCCTCGCCCTGCCGTCCTTTCGCGACCGCATCCCGGTGATCGTGGACGAGGTAACCACCCTCACCGGGCCGGGCGAGTTGATCGACGTGGTGGTCACCGAGCGGGGCATTGCCATCAACCCTCGCCGCCAAGATCTCGTGGACGCCGTGAAAGGGTCAGACTTACCCATCCGGCCGATTCAGGACATCAAGAAAGAAGTCGAGCGTATCTGTGGCGGCGAGCCGGCCCGCCGCAGACGGAGCCAGCGCCCCGTCGCCGTTGTCAAATGGGTCGACGGCACGGTACTCGATACCGTTTGGGAGGTACGCTAGAGGTAAGTCTCGCGATGCTAGTTTCACCCCACCGCTGAAGATAGCCTAGGGTTCGAATGATTGTACCCTTTACTCCCTTCCCAGAAAGCTCTAGACACCTCCGATGCCTTCCCAAGGCTTAATGACTGAGCCTCTCGATTCGCCGGTGCCCTCTGATTCCGCAATCCGCGGCATTCTCCGCGAGCGAATCGACCAGCAGAGACAAAGCGTCGGCCTCGTCGTCGGGGTGCTTGAGCCGAGCGGGCGCAGGATCCTTGCCTACGGAAGGCTAGGTAAGGATGACCGGCGGACACCAAAGGAGAATTCCGTTTTCGAAATCGGCTCCGCCACGAAAGTATTCACCTCGCTCGTTCTGGCGGACATGGTCGACCACGGCGAAATCTCGCTCTCGGATCCCGCGGAAAAATACCTGCCTCCCGGGATCAAAATGCCTCGGCGTGGTGGAAGGCAGATTACCCTCGAGGAACTGGCAACGCACCGGTCCGGCCTGCCTCGCCTTCCGTCCAACCTGAGTCCTAAGAATCAGGCGAATCCCTATGCCGACTATTCGATCGACCAGCTTTATCAATTCCTGTCGAGCTGTCGGCTGACGCGTGATATCGGTTCACAATATTTGTATTCAAACTTGGGGGGAGGATTGCTGGGTCATCTTCTGGCGCGCCGCGCAGGGGTAAGTTATGAGCAGTTGGTGCGAACTCGGATTGCGGATCCTCTCGGCCTGAATAGCACCCGGATCACGCTTTCCGAAGAGATGAAGGCGCAACTGGCGGAAGGATACGACCGAGCCTTGCACCCTACGCCCATGTGGGATCTGCCGACGCTGGCCGGAGCCGGTGCCTTGCGCTCCACCGCTCGCGACCTGTTGACCTTCCTGGCGGCAGTTCTCGGCTATGTCCCATCGCCGCTTGCTGCCGCGATGGTAGCCACGCTCGCCGTACGTTACCCAACAGGAATTCCAGGACTGGAAATCGCTCTGGCCTGGCACATCTCGACGCGCGATGGTAAAGAGGTGATTTGGCACAACGGTGGCACGGGCGGATTCCGATCCTTTCTCGGGTACGAGCCGAACGAACGCATCGCTGTGGTGGTGTTATCGAACGCCGGGACCGCCGCTGGTGTCGACGACATCGGACAGCATCTGCTCAACCCCAACGTGGCGCTATCTCGGCCAACCCGGCGGCTCTGGCCGAAGTTCAGGGGGTTTGCCTTTCCCTGGTTATCACCCTAGCGAGCACCGAGCCAACAGTGAGGAGGCGTTTCGCCAGCTGCCTAAGAGGCTCAGGAAAGATTCGCGATGTCTGTCGCGGTGGGGGCAGATCTAGGCTCATGGCTTGCCTTCATTGAGCAGCACCACGTCGGCGACATCGTGCTCGCGGACCACGGCCAGGTGTTTCCCGTCGGGCGACCAGTGGAAATCGGTGATCAGCTCTGAGCCGGAGTGAGTCAGTAGGTGACCGGGGGAACCATCGAGCGGCTGGACCCAGAGGTTGCCGACGCCATTTTCGTCAATCGGGTAGACCACGGAGTTTTCGCCGGGCTGCAATTGAACCCGCGCCGGGTTGAACGCGCGGGCTGAGGCGAAGCGCCGGTCTAGGGGTAGCAGGCGAAAGGAAGCGGCTGAACCGCTCTCCAAACCCACCGTCTGCAGTTGAGCACCGGCTTCCGAAGTGGCTGGGTCGTTGATGTCCACAACCAACGAAAGATATTTCCCATCCTCAGAGACAAAGCTGAGGCTGTCGATTCCGAAGCTGTTGGGGACTGAGGGGAGAGAAAGGCTTTCTGTCTGTCCGCCATCGACCGGCACGCGCATCACGCGATTCACCGTCCGATCGAGGTAGTACACCCACTTTCCATCGGGCGAGCAGACAGGACTCATGTCAAAGAATCGGGAGGTAAGTTGGCGGGGAGCGGAGCCATCCGCATTGGTGCGCCAAAGGACGATGGCATTGCCCTGATGGAAAGCCCAGGAAAGCACCAGGTAACGATTGCCGCAAGGGGAGAACCCCACAATAACTGCAGCCGGGTCGCTGACCAGCACCGTCTGGTTCTGGCCATCGGGATCCACGCGGGTGATCTTCTGCCCATCGGAAACCAGGAGCTTCCCGTCCCCGGTCCATTGCACCATGGCCGGATCGGCAACTTGAAGCAGGCTGGGGGTGGGGGCGGTTTTCTTCCAGTCGTCGGCTTCGAGCAGCGCAAGGCTGCGCGTGGTCTTGACTTGCACGGTGGCGGCGCTCTTGCCATCCGCGGAAAGAGTCAAAGTTTGATAGCGGTTGGTATCGCGGGTAATGGACTCGAGCTTGCCATCGGTCGAAAGCAGGCCCAGATGTGAGCGCGAGAAGCCCTCGCCTCTGCGGCCGAAGACTACGAGCAGAGATCGCCCGCCTGGCAACCACTTCAACTCAGAGACTGCAGCGTCCTTGGGTGCCGCCAGAGTTCGAACCTTCTTGGAGGCCAGATAAAAAGTCTCGACGTAGCTGAGAGCATCTCCGGAGGACAAAGAGGAATAGGCGATTTGCTTTCCGTCGGGCGACCAGCTGATGTTCAGGGGAGGTGTTCCCCGGGGTTGCGCGATGTGCAGGATGGTCTCGTCGCTGCCATCGGGATTCGCCGTCAGCAGGCGGTATTTTCCCACCTCCGGGTCGTTCGCGCGGGCGTAAGCGATACGTTGCCCATCGGGGGAAAACGTGATGTCAGTATCAATGTCGTTGACGAGCGCCTTGGGCACGCCTCCCAGCACTGGCGCACGATAGAGAATGAACTCCGTGCCCTGGGCGTTCGCGGCCTTCTCGAAGTACACATGATTGCCATCGGGAGAGAAGGCCAGATTGCGGTAGATGCCGGGGGCGGGCGGAATGATCTGCGTGTCGCTGCCCGTGGGCACGTTGCGCAGCCACAGGCTCTGCTGGCCGTTATCATTCTGCACATTCAGAATGTACTTGCCATCGGGGGAAATCGCCGCCAGCGAAGCTTTGCCGGTGTTGGTGATCTGGGTGACGGCGAAGTTCTGAAAGGACGCGGCTCCGAAGCGCAGGAAGAGAGCGTAAATCCCGTAGGCAGCCGCGGCCAAGACGAGCAGCCCGGCGAAGGCTCCTGTGGCCATTTTCCAAGGGTGCTGCCGCGTCCTCGGGCTCACGGTAGAGGTACCGGCGTGAACCGCGGCGGAGGCGTCGGAAGGCGCGCTTCCCCCGGACGCCTGCCCCGAGGCAGGCGGGAGTGGCACGGCGGGAGGTCCAGCCGCCGGCTCGGCGGCAGCCACCGCCACGGTTTGTCCCGAGCCGCTGTCTCGCTGCAGACGCTTCAAGTCGCTACGCATGTCCGAGGCGTGCTGGTAGCGGAGGTCCCGGTCCTTTTCGAGCGCTTTATTGATAATGTCCTCGAGCTTCGCCGGCAGGTCGGGATTCAGGCGAAGTGCGGGCACCGGCACGCGCTCGAGAATGGCATGGGAGATGACGCCGGACGTCTCGCCGCGAAACGGCAGAGTCCCGGTGGCCATTTCATACAGAACGGCGCCAAACGAGAACAGGTCGGTGCGGGCATCGAGTTCCTTCCCGCGCACCTGTTCGGGCGACATGTAGGCGACCGTCCCCAGTGTGGTTCCCGGACTGGTCAGATGCTGTTCGTCGAAGGAACCCGTCTGCGTTCCCGCCGTTTCGAGGTTGGTCGAAGAACTGGCTGCATTCACAACCTTCGCCAGACCAAAATCAAGAATCTTGGCATGTAGGCGCTTGGTGACGAAGATGTTGGCCGGCTTGATGTCGCGATGAATGATCCCCCCGGCGTGCGCGGCATCGAGCGCATCGGCGATCTCCGTGGCCAAGGAGAGAATCAATTCGCTCTCGAGCGGACGCCCCGCAATTCGTTGCTTGAGGGTCAATCCGTCGAGAAACTCCATCGCGATGAACGGCTGACCCGCGTGCTGCCCGATCTCATAGATCGTGCAGATGTTGGGATGGTTCAAGGCGGAAGCGGCCTGGGCCTCGCGCTGAAATCGGGCCAAAGCCTGGGCATCCTTAGCGACTTCGTCGGGCAGAAACTTCAGGGCGACAAACCGGTGCAGGGTTAGATCCTCAGCCTTGTAGACGACACCCATGCCCCCGCCACCTAGTTTCTCAACGATGCGGTAGTGGGAGATGGTTTGGCCGACCATGACAGCAAACCTGCGAGCGGGTTTATCTTATGGACCCGGTTCGAGGCTAGTCAACCTCCGGCCTGGCGATAGAAGGCGGCGGAACCTGGTGCTAATCGCCGTATTTGGCTGCTAATCCCAGAAGCAGAATCGTTTTCCAGTGCGGAATGACGGCCGAGGGCGCAGGCGCTATACTGGCCCGGCTTCCAACCAGGGAGGTCGCCATGAAGCGTCTGCTCTTTCTTTCGCTCGTGCTCGGTCTTGCCGGAATGTCTCGGGCGCAACCCGGCCCCGCCACACTCGTGCTTCGCGGTGGAATCTTGGTGGACGTGGCCTCGGCCAAGGAGATCCGCGACAGCGTGATCGTGATCCAGGGCGAGCGGATCGAACAAGTGGGCGCCGTAGGCAGCTGGACCGCTCCTCAGGGCGCGCAGATCGTCGACGTAGGAGGCAAGTGGATCATTCCCGGACTGATCGATTCCCACGCTCACGCCCAGAGTGCTGAGGAGACGCCGTTGGCCCTGTACTTGGCGAACGGCGTTACCACGATTCGCAACCCCGGAGGAAACATCACCGTGCTGCGGATGACCAGGGAGCGGTTAGCCCGCGGCGAGCTTCTCGGACCACGCTTATTCTTTTCCGGTCCTCTGCTGGATGGCATGCCGCCGGTGTGGCCAGAGGGGAGCCTGTTGGTAGATACCCCGCAGCGAGCGCGAAGCGCCGTCAATTTTCTGGCCGATCAGGGTGTGGACTTCGTGAAGGTCTACAACAATGTCAAGGAGCCGGAACTGAAAGTGATCATTGAGACCGCGAAGGAACGAGGACTCCCGGTTGCGGGGCACATTCCGCGGTCGATGACCATGACGCGCGCCGTCGAGCTGGGGATGACCCGACTGGAACACATTCGCGTTACCGGACGGGAAATGCTGAGCCCGGAAGAGGCCGCAAAGATCGATCCTCTGCCGCTTGGAACACGAGAGCCGATGCTCTGGCAGCGATTCGATCTCGAGTCTGAGAAGATGCGGGCGCTCGTCGAACGGCTGGCCCAGAGCAAAGTCTTTCTCGACCCGACCCTGGTGATCGCGGAGCAGACCGAGGTACCAAATTTAGAGGCGGAGCGAAAGGATCCCAACAATCAGTATCTCTCCCCGGCGGCGGTAGAGGAGGCTGTGAAGGGTGCGAAGAATCCCCTCTTCGACCTTCCGCCCGATCTCCAGACCATAGCGGCGGAGGCTTTTCGGAAACAGGAGCAGTTTGTCGGCATGTGCAACCACGCGGGAGTCAAAATCCTTGCAGGAACCGATGGGCCGGGGATTGGCAGCTTACTGCCGGGATTCGGATTACACCGCGAACTGGAATTGCTGGTCGCATCCGGACTGAGCCCGCTCGAGGCGCTACGAGCGGCAACTTCCACCGCGGCCCAGGCCCTGGGCAAAGAAGATCAACTGGGAACGATTGCCCCCGGGCGCCTCGCGGACATGGTAGTTCTCGATGCCGATCCCCTCGAGGAAGTCAGAAATCTGCAGAAAATCCGCCTCGTGGTAGCGCGCGGAAAAGCTTACGCGCCGGAGGCGCTGCTCGAGCAAGTGCGGTCCCAGGCCAGGCAGACGCCGTGAGCCATCCGCCTAGTGCGGGTGGATGGTTTGGGGCGGGTCGAGGTCGAAGAGTGCTGGCGCGGTTAACTTTCGGCGGAGAGGTCCTCGCAGAGCCGTCGGAGTGCGTTCCTTTGCTCCCGCGAGAGGGCCAGGAACTCGAATCCGTGGCGCAGACCTATGCGATATCGAACCAGGGCGCGGAATTTCATGCAGCAATTGGTGGTCGGCAGGGTGATTTCCATCGAGACGACTTCTCCCGGTTCGACTTCCGCCGTGAGAGTGCCGCCAATTCCGTCTTCTCCGATTTCGCTCGAGCGTCCCCACAGGGAAACCGTTCCCGTGGGGCGAAAGACCTGGGCGTCGATGCGAATGTCAGCGGGATAGCGGGTGAAGCGACGGGGATTTGGGTCTCGAGGTCCCTCTTGGGCACCAGAAGCGCTCATAGTTTCTCCGCCTCCTTGCAGCGGATGACGACTGAGGCGCGCCAAACGGCCCTCCCCAAGAATGGCTGCGAGGAGAGCGGCGACGAATTTCCGCTTGGTGATCCGTTATCCGGCAAACGAAACCTGTTCCCATCAGCTCGGCCCCGGAAATTTGTTGCCCTACTCCCTGATTCTCTTCGAACTTCTAGCCTGGCTCAATAACCGGAAGGATCATGTACCAGAGAAGATAACGGGCGCAATTCCGGCAATGGCTGGGGGATAATTCCCCCAGCGAGGGTCCATTCGCGCGAAAATACCTAACAGCAGCTGGGACTATGGGCGGTCCGTGGACATTCAGGCGGGCACGAGACCTGGCAATCGGAGGGTTGTTCTGTTGCCTTGCCTTGGCCCAGACACCTCCTCCGCAAGCGTCCTTGCCCAATCCGTCGCCGCGGCTCGAAGTCACGGTCAGCGACGAAAACGGGGTCGCCGTTCCCTCGGCCCTGGTCCTGCTGACCAATGCCAAGCAGCCCAAACCTCTGCAGTCGGAAACGGATTTCGCCGGGCACTCGACCTTTAGCAAACTACTCCCGGAAAAATATGAGCTTCGGGTGGAGAAGCCAGGTTTTTATCGGGCCGTTATCCCCGCACTCGATCTCGCGACGACCTCGAGCATCGAGGTGGTCCTTTCCCATCAGCAGGAGATTCGCGAAACGGTCAGCGTGGAAGAGTCCGTTCCCGCCATCAATCCGGCCCAGGTTTCCTCGAAAGAGCAACTTACGGGAATGGACATCATCGACCTTCCCTATGTCGCCACCCACGACTATCGCAACGTTCTCAACTTCATCCCGGGAGTGGTTCAGGACTCCTCGGGGCAGCCGCACGTAGCCGGCGCCGATACCCACCAGACCCTGATCTTGCTCGATGGTTTTAACGTGACCCAGCCCGCCAACGGGCTCCTGCTGATGCGGGTCAGCACCGATGCGTTTCGTTCGATTGAGGTGGAACCCAGCCGCGAGCCTGCCGAGTTCGGCAAAGGCTCGGGCGGCGTGCTGAGCCTCAACTCCGGGATTGGCGACAATCACTACCGTGTCATTGCCACCAATTTCCTTCCCTCGGTCCAGAACAAGAACGGCCTGGCCCTCGACCAGTGGGCTCCGCGCTTCACTTTCTCGGGCCCGATCGAAGAACAGAAAGCCTGGTTCTTCGATGCCCTGGAAGGCGAATACGACAATCTCATTGTTTCTCAACTTCCCAGTAACGAAGGCACGGATCATTACTGGCGCGCCGGGAACCTCGCCAAGGTTCAGACCAACCTTACTTCTCGCAACATCCTGACCGCGAGTTTTCTCTACAACTATTTGAACGACCAATACGCCGGTCTTTCGCTGTTCAGTCCCGCCCCGGCCAACCCTGAGGATGCCGAATCGGCGTACTTTGCCACCGCCAAAGATCAGCACTACTTTCGCGGGGGCGAACTACTGGAGGGAGGATTCAATTTCGATCAGTACAACCTGACGCTGACCCCGCACGGTGCCGCCCCCTACTTCCAGACCACACTCACGGCCGGGGGGAACTACTATCTTGAACAGCGGACGCAGGCCCGCCGCTGGCAGGCTCTCTCGAATCTGTATCTCCCTCCCCGCCAGTGGCACGGGCAACACGACATCAAAACCGGAATCGATCTCGACCGCATTGACTATGACGCGCAGTTTTTTCGGCGACCCATTTCGTTCTGGCCGGGCGAGAGCGTGACCACGCCGAGTGGCGCCTGTCCTACCAAGGCGAACGGGATTCCCACCGCGCCCTCGCCTTGTTCACGATATTCCCTGTTTTCCGGGGGTAATTTATCCACCACCAACAATTCCGAGTTCAGCGCCTATGTCCAGGACCAATGGTCGATCACCGACCGCCTGCTGATGGATCCCGGTGTGCGTTTGGACTGGGATCAGATCGTACGCAATCTCCTGGTCTCACCCCGGCTCGCCGGCACCTACGTGCTCGACAATTCCGGCAAGACCAAGCTTTCCGCCGGCATCGGTATCGTCTATGACGCAACCGATATCATCCTGATTGCCCGTCCCTATGCGGGAGAGCGGGCCGACTATTTCTTCAATGCGGCGGGGCAACCGACCGACTTGAGCGGCACCGTGCTCGCACAACCGACCTCGGTCCTCTCCAGCTTTAGCGTCAACCGAAACACGCTCCAAGCGCCCCGGTTTCTCAACTGGAGCGTGGCGCTCGAGCGCAGGCTGCCCAAAGCCATTTTCCTGAAGGCCGAATACATGAACCGCCAGGGCACCCAGGATTTCGTGTACAACACCGCGAACAATTCCCCGGGCGGCAACTTTGTTCTTGAGAACACGCGCAACGATCACTACCACGCCTTTCAGTTGAGCCTTCGCCACAACTTCGGCCGATCGTACCTCGTCAGCGGCTCCTACACTCGTTCGACGACGACCTCGAACCAGGTGTTCAATTTCAACATCGACAACCCATTTCTCAGCCCCCAAGCTTCAGGTCCATTCCCCTGGGACACGCCTAACCGCTTTCTCTCTTGGGGCTTTCTTCCGTTCTTCAATCTTCCCATCGTTCACCACCTCGACCTGGCGTATTCGACCGAAGCCCGCACGGGATTCCCATTTAATGTCTACAACAACCTGCAGGAGCTGGTGGAGCCTCCCGGTTCGCGCCGTTTCCCCACCTATTTCACCCTGAACCTGCAGCTCGAAAAGCGCTTTCACCTGTTCGGCTACTACTGGGCAATACGGGGCGGCTTCGACAACGTTACCGATCGGCTAAATCCCATCTTTGTGAACGGCGATATCGACTCCCCACAGTTCCTGGTCTTCAGCGGTTACGGCCATCGCAGCTTTACCTCGCGGCTGCGCTTCCTCGGCCGAAAGTGAGCGAGATCAGGATCGATCGCACCACCCCACCCTTGGCCTTCGGCCAGCCGGCTCCGGTCGAGGTCGCGAATTGGTTTAGCGGCCCTGCCCCAAAACCCTTAGAATGAACTTTCTATCGATGGACCACCTGAATCCATCGAGGAGCATCCATCATCTGTTGAGATCTGGAGGAAAACGAACTATGGCTCACGAACTGCCCGCCCTACCCTACGACTATGCTGCCCTGGAACCCACCATCGATACCCAGACCATGAAACTGCACCATGACATGCATCATGGAACCTACGTCAAGAATTTGAACGCTGCTCTAGAGAAATTCCCGAATCTGCAATCGAAGAAGGTCGAAGAGTTGCTGCGCGACCTGAATGCCGTCCCTGAAGAGATTCGCACCGCTGTGCGCAACAATGGTGGTGGACATATGAACCACACCATGTTCTGGAAGATCATGAAGCCCAAAGGTGGAGGGGAACCGACCGGTGATATCGCGCAAGTGATCCAGACCGCCTTCGGCAGCTTCAAGGATTTTCAGACCAAGTTTAACGATGCCGGTGCCAAACAGTTTGGCAGCGGTTGGGCTTGGCTCGTGGGCAAGCCCGACGGATCGTTTCAGGTGATCAGCACTGCCAATCAGGACAACCCCATTTCCCAAGGTCTGTTCCCGATTCTGGGGAACGACGTGTGGGAGCACGCCTACTATCTCAAGTACAACAACCGCCGCCCCGAATATCTGGCTGCGTGGTGGAATGTAGTGAACTGGGCCGAAATCAACAATCGGCTGAAGATCTTTCAGGAGCATCGCGAACCGGCGCTCGCTCAGCGCTAAGAAAAATCAGTCCTTGGGCGCGAAGGATCTAGGAGTCTGGATTCCTAACTCCCTAGATTCTTCGCGATATCCCCGAGGGCGCGAGTCCACTCCCAACACGAGCCCCAGCAGCCTCTCGTCATGCCAGACGCAGTGATTCTCGGTGCCGGTGCGGCCGGCCTGGCTGCGGCGGTCGAACTGGGGCGTGCCGGTCTGGCCTCGACCATCCTAGAAGCCCGCGACCGCATTGGTGGTCGCATGTTCACCCAATGGGACCCAACCACCCAAACCGCGGTGGAGCTCGGTGCCGAATTCATTCACGGCTTGCCCGGGGAAATCTGGGAGTCTCTGAAAGCTCACGCGGTCACCGTCCAGGAGGTCGAAGGAGATTTCTGGTCGGTCGAAGACCAACAATTGCGCCCTTCGGAGTTCTTTTCCGAGGCGGAAGCCATTCTCGAGCACATGGACGACCGGGAACCCGATGAGTCTTTTCTCCATTTCCTCGCTCGCCGCTTTCCTCCCTCCGTGCGCAATCCGAGGCTCCAGGCGGCCATCGACCGGGCGCGGAATTACGTCACCGGCTTTCATGCCGCCGATCCGGAGCTGGTCGGCGTGCATTGGCTGGTGAGATCCAGGCGAGCCGACGACGAGATCGCAGGCGATCGCGCCTTTCGCATGGAAGGCGGATATCGCACCCTGGCGGAGATTTTCCACAAGCAGGTGACGGACGCGGGCGTTCGCATCCAATTCAATTCGGTAGTCGAGCAAATCGAATGGAGGCGCGGTCGAGCGACGGTGCGCTTCGGCAATCCGTCGGGTCCGGCCACGATCGAGGCACCGTCGGTTCTGGTCGCGGTGCCGCTCGGCGTGCTTCAAGCCGGTTCCCTTCGATTCTCTCCCGCTTTGCCGCCTGCGAAGCAGAGAGCCATCCGCGGGCTGGTGATGGGAAAAGTGGTTCGGGTCACGCTGAGTTTTCGCGAGCGCTTTTGGCAGGCTTTGCGTCCTGCTCACCCCCATCGGTCGAGCACGCTCGAGACCATGAGTTTTCTTTTCTCCGAGGACGATTACTTTCCCACCTGGTGGACGCAAATGCCGAGCCAAGTTCCGCTGCTCACCGGTTGGTCGCCGGCTCACTGCGCCGAGCGCGTCTCTGGCCAAGGCTCCGCATTCACCGTTCATCAGAGTCTCAAGACTCTCAGCCGGTTACTGCCAGTCAGCTTGGGGGAACTCGAGGCGCTGCTGGCGGATGCTTACGTGCATGACTGGCAGAACGACCCGTTCTCGCGGGGCGCCTACAGTTATGCCCGCGCGGGCGCCGACGGGGCACAGCTGGAACTGGCGGCGCCGCTTGAGAACACAGTTTTCTTCGCCGGCGAAGCCGCCGACCTCTCCGGACACAACGGAACGGTGCATGGTGCCATCGCGAGCGGCAGGCGTGCAGCCCGGCAGTTGCTCGAGGTTCGACTCTGACCCGAACAAGCGGAGAGCAATGCCTCAGGGAAGGGAAAGCACGAAACTCGAACCGAATTGTTGGTTTCCTGTGCTGCGCTTGTGGAAATACCCCTGCCCAGGGTGTGCCTGAGCTCGCTTCCCGAGCGACGAGCTTGCAACTGCTAGGCAGGATGCTGCCTCCCGATGCCGCCTCACCGACGTTGGTTGGTTAAAATTTTTCCCCGATTCGAGCCTTCCATTTTCCTCATTGCACCAAAAATTTGGAATTGACCCTCTACCCAGTCGAGAGTAGATTCTCTTCACTTATTTAAGGAAAATTCACCCGGCAGCGATCCTATCTGTGATCTTGTGCACGAGGAGCGACAGCCGAGATGTTTTGAACTCGAACGGTCGATAACCAGAAACTTGCTCCCAACCCTAGGGGTGAACGCACGTGAGGACTACAGAGTGGAAGACGTATCGCACGCGTTTCCTGATCAAAGCCAAGCAACTAACTGAGCCCCTGGTATTCGTAGATGCACTCGGGCGGGAACATCGCGGCATCCCTGGCGACTATCTGATCGAATCCTCCGATGGCTGCCGTAGTATTCAGCGACGCGCAATTTTCGAAGATATCTACGTGCCGCTTGGTCCGGCAAACCCGTCGGAGGGGTCCGGTTTGCCAGCCGCATCCGCTCTCGCCAGCTCGCCTAGAACTCGCATCTCAGCCCGCCAGGGAACTGCCTTGTGAGGCCGCGGTGACCAAACTTCGACTCGAACGAGATCAGTTGCCATTGAACTCATCCTAGGCCTTCGCTCCCGAAGGGAGAGACCTCTCTCGACGCTCGTGACCTTCGAGAAAAGGCGGTGAAGCACCTTGCCTCGCCGGCCGGTGGAGGGCTTGCTTCTGGAGTTCGTCGGCCCCTCCGGGCGGCCAGCTCCAGAGGGTGGAAGCGCGGTTGAGTTTCACGCTGAGACGCCGCCATCGGGGTGTGCGGCGCTCGGCGCAGGATATGGCTGGTTGCGCGAATGATATACAATATATAGATATTTGTTCTTGACAGCCGCAACCGGCAGGAGTACTGTTGCCATCCCATGGGATGAGCGTGGGCCTGCGGGAGGGGAGGGCGATCGAGCGATGTGGCCTCGATTCTCAGTCTTTGGCCGAGGTGACCAAGCCTTGTCCTGCCCGCGGGGGATGTCCTTGAGGCTGGCTTCGAAGGCTGAAAGCTGCGGTGGCCGTTCCACGGTTCCGGTTTAACCCGGACTCCCCCGGGAACGACAAAAAGTCTTGCTAATAAATAGTGGTGGAAGGCTGGCACTCTGGTGATGGGGCCCGCAGGGGATTGCGATCCGGGAAGCGATCGATTCCGTCCCCCGCCGGGGAATGGCAAGCCTCGGGGAGTATTTGCTTGCGGATGGTTGGGAGCCGTGCCTAGCCTTAGATAAAGGACGAACGGGGCCTGGCGCTCCCGGTTCGGTCCGATGTCGATTCGAGCTTCAGGGAGTGAGCGGAGACTCCACAGGAGAAGACAAAATGTCGGAAGTCACTGAGAAGAAAGCCCCCAACAGCACCGAGGCCGGCGTTCGTCCGGCGACGACGAGCAAGAAGTCGTCAGGGCTCGCGTTTCGCCGCTTTTTTACCAAGCCCGGGGTCTCGCCGTACGACGACATCGAATGGGAACGTCGCACGGCCCAGATCAGCGACGCACACGGCAACGTGATCTTCGAACAACGGGATGTCGAGGTGCCCAAAGATTGGTCGATGACGGCGACCAACATCGTAGCCAGCAAGTATCTGCACGGCACGCTGAATACCCCAGCGCGGGAAAGCGGTGTTCGCCAACTGGTCAGCCGGGTGGCAGAAACCATTCGCGACTGGGGACTTTCCCAGGGCTACTTCAAGACTGCGGAAGACGGCGCCGTCTTTCATGATGAGCTGGCTCACCTTCTTCTCCGCCAGTATGCCGCTTTCAATTCACCGGTGTGGTTCAACGTCGGCTGCGATCGTATCGAGCCTAACTCAGATGCCCAGAACTGGCACTGGAATGCGGCCCAAGCCAAAGTCGAATTCGGGGTGGCGGGCTACCAGAAACCGCAGTGCTCCGCCTGTTTTATTAACTCGGTAAAAGACTCTCTCGATTCGATTCTTACCCTGGCCAAGACCGAAGGCATGTTATTCAAGTGGGGATCGGGCACGGGCACGAATTTCTCCACCCTGCGTTCGTCCACCGAAACCCTCAGCGGCGGCGGCATCGCCAGCGGTCCGCTCAGCTTCATGAAAGGCTTCGATGCCTTCGCCGGCGTCATCAAGTCGGGCGGCAAGACCCGCCGCGCCGCCAAGATGGTGATCCTCAACATCGACCATCCTGACATCGTCGACTTCATCGAGTGCAAGTCGCAAGAGGAAGCCAAAGCTCACGCCCTGGTTGCCAGCGGCTATGACGGCTCGCATCCCGACTCGGCCGCGTACAGCTCCATCTTCTTTCAGAATGCCAACAATTCGGTGCGCGTGAGCGATGACTTCATGCGCTCGGTACTGAGGGATACCGAGTTCACCACCCGCGCGGTGAAAGACGGCCGCCCCATGCATACCTATAAAGCCAAGGAACTGCTCCACAAGATCTCCGACGCCACCTGGCGCTGCGGCGATCCGGGCATGCAGTTTGACACCACCATCAATCGCTGGCACACCTCGAAGAACACGGCGCGCATCAACGCCTCTAATCCCTGCGTAACCGGCGAGACATTGGTGGCAACCAGCGAGGGATGGCGGCGGATCGATTCTCTGGCGGGAAAATCGGCCTCGGTCTTTGGTTCTGACGGGCAGCTCCACCTGGCAAGGGAGATCTTCCCGACGGGAAAGAAAGCGGTGTTTCGTCTGCGGACCCGGGCGGGGTTTGAACTTCGGCTCACGGCTGATCACAAGGTGCTCACCGCAGATCGCGGCGACGTAAGGACGAGCGACTTACAGCCCGGCGACCGGATCCTGCTGCAAGGAGCAGGTTTTGGTCGCAAGGCGCTAGGGGCGCGGCTGGCTTTAGGGCTGGGAGTTGCCGTAGGCGATGGTTGCCTGTCGCGCTCGCGAGCCTCAGGAGGACTTCAGGAGATTGTCACGCTGGTTATGGCCGCCAGCGACGCCGGAGTTCTGGACAAGATCGGGGCTGAGGTCAATGTGCAAGAACAGGCGCTAAGGGTAGCCGCGGGGGCGGGTAACCCCGGCCGAGTGTCGGTTAGCAGCCATACGTCGACTTCAAGACTGGCGTTCTCTTCGCGCCCGGTTGTCGAGCTATTCAAGCAATTCGCGGTCTTGGATGAAGGCAGCGAGAACAAACGATTCACGCCCGAGATCTTTGAACTCGACCAGCCGTCGTTGGCCGCTGTCCTCCGAGGTCTATTCACTGCCGATGGTAGGGTTGCAAACTACGGCGACCAGTCCCAGTACGTTGCTTTGGATTCCTCGTCTCAGGCGCTGCTTCGACAGGTCCAGATTCTGCTTCTGTCTTTTGGCATCAAGGCGAAGATCTATAGCGAAAGAAGAGGAACGAAGCTAGAGGCTTTGCTGCCCGATGGGCATGGTCGAAGTAACCTCTACATGGTGAAGCAGATGTACTCGCTGCGCATCAGCCGGTCTTCGCGTTTCATTTTTGAGCGTGAGATCGGCTTTGAGGATCGGAGTCCAAAGGCCGAGCAGTTGGCCGAGCTGAACTGCGAGTTTGGCGTCTATAGCGATTCCTTAACCGATGCGGTGGAGAGTGTTGAGGCCGAAGGCGAGGAGGCGGTCTTCGATTTGACCGAGCCTGTCACCAGCCACTTTTCCGCCAATGGTCTGGTGGTTCACAACTGCAGTGAGTACATGTTCCTCGACGACTCGGCTTGCAACCTGGCCAGCCTTAACCTGCTGAAGTTTGCTCCCAATGGGAGCTTTGACGTCGAGGCCTATCGTCACGCGGTCGACGTCATGATCACCGCCCAGGAAATTCTGGTGGACAACGCCGGCTACCCCACCGAGATGATCGCGCGCAACTCGCACGACTATCGTCCGCTTGGCCTCGGCTATGCCAATCTGGGCGCCTTGCTGATGGCCGCCGGCCTTCCCTACGACTCTGACGCGGGACGCGATTACGCTGCCTGCCTCACGGCCATCATGTGCGGAGAGGCCTATCTGCAGTCGTCACGGATCGCCGAACTCTGCTCGCCCCTGGTTCCAGCGGGCCAAGGGAGCCCGCTGAGCGAGGTCGAGCCTGGGTCGACCCTGCCGGGCGGAGCCGCCGTCGGTTGGTATATCAACCGCGAGCCGTTCCTCGACGTCATCCGTATGCATCGGGCCTCGGTCAACAACATTAACAAAAGCAACGTTCCCGCTTCGCTGTACGAAGCTTCGAAAGCCTGCTGGGACGAGGCCCTGGCCCACGGAGAAAAATTCGGCTATCGCAACTCCCAAGTTACCGTGCTCGCGCCTACCGGCACCATCGGCTTCATGATGGACTGCGACACTACCGGAGTCGAGCCCGATCTTGCCCTGGTGAAGTACAAGAAGCTAGTGGGCGGCGGGATGATCAAGATCGTGAACAACACCGTGCCCACGGCTTTGTTCAAGCTGGGCTACTCGCATGAGGAAGCGGATAAAATCGTCAGCTACATCGATGCCACAGGAACCATCGAAGGGGCGCCGCAGATCCGCGAGGAGGATTTGGCGGTGTTTGATTGTTCGTTCAAACCGGCCAAGGGGACGCGTTCGATCCATTATCTGGGCCACCTTAAGATGATGGCGGCGGTGCAGCCGTTTATTTCGGGAGCGATCTCAAAAACCGTCAATTTACCGGAATCGGCCTCGGTCGAAGACATCATGGAGGCCTACCTCGAGGCCTGGAAGCTGGGGTTAAAGGCGGTGGCCATCTATCGTGACGGATGCAAGAAGTCGCAGCCCCTGAGTGCTGCCGGCACCAAGACGGCCGCTGCTCCGGGCGAGGAGGCCCGTTCGGCGCAAGTCGCGGCCGAGCCGGAGAATTTCAACGCGCCGCCCCGCGCCGTACGGCACAAGCTTCCGGAAGAGCGCATGTCGGTCACTCACAAATTCAATGTGGGCGGCCATGAGGGCTACATCACGGTGGGCCTCTACCCGAGCGGTGACCCGGGAGAGATTTTCATCACCATGGCCAAGGAAGGCTCGACGGTCAGCGGCTTGATGGACAGCTTTGCCTGCGCCGTATCCATTGCCTTGCAGCACGGCGTGCCGTTAAAGCTACTGTGCGAGAAGTTTGCCCACACTCGCTTTGAGCCGAGCGGCTGGTCGAACAATCCCGAGATCGGATTTGCCAAATCGGTCATGGACTACATCTTCCGCTGGCTGCATATGCGCTTTCTGACCGGTCAGCAGCAGCTCCTGTTTGAGAACTTGCGACCCAAGCCGGTGAACCCGCCCGCCGAAATGGGTGACCTCGGTTCGGCCGCTCCCCGGCCAACCACCGGATCGGTGCACGCGGCCGATGCGCTGGCGGGACTTGTGGACATGGGAGACGCCCCCACCTGCAGCTTCTGTGGCTCGATCATGACCAGGAACGGAAGCTGCTATCGCTGTATGAGCTGTGGCAGTACCAGCGGGTGCTCCTAAAGCAGAGATCATGGTCCGGCTTAGCTGGCGGTAGACCCCCCCGGCTAACCGGACTCATGGAGTTTTACTCCTCAGGCTTGGTGTGCGGCCGACAGATCTTCCTGCCGGCATCCCTCGGGCCTTCCCGGAGCACCACAGCCAACCCGATTGGCCTTCGTTACTTCGACTTTTTGACGGCAATGGCCATGATCTCGAAGTGTGCGCCGCGCAACAGCGAGCCGCTGCCGAGAAAGGCGCGCGCCGGATACGGTTCCTGGAAGTAGGTTCGATAAACCGTGTTGAAGGTGTCGTACAGACTCAGATCAGAGCAGAAGACCTGCACCGAAACCACCTCGTCCATGCTCATGCCGGCATTTTCGACGACTTCCTTGATGCCATCCAGCGCCAGCTTGACTTCCTCCTGAGTGCCGGCGGGAGGCTTCCCGGTGGCGGGATCGAGGCCCAGGTGGCCGGCGACATACAAGGTGTTCCCTACCAGAACAGCGTCGCTGAAGGGGAGCTTCAACTGCGCCGTGCTCTTGAGAACGATGTGTTTTCGGTCGGAATCGTCGGCCACGGAAGAAATCGCGACCAGCAAGAAGACAAGAAGGACAGCCCGTAGTTTCATGATGATCCTCGCTGAGAATTCAGATTCCGAAGCAGCCTACCAGTTTCGCTGCCGGGTGTGCCAGAGAGTTGGAAGAGTTTCATGGAGCAAAAACGCGGAAAGCGATATTCTTGGTTGCTGGTTCGAGGGTCAACAGACTAGGCAGATCTCGAACCATGCGGGAGGAAACGGTGATGAAGAAGGCAGTCGTGCTGGGTTGGATCGTTCTGATGGGAGTTTGGCAGATGGGGCTCGCCCAGGATACGGGGAACAAAGCAACGCCTCCGAAGGCAGCGCCGGGCCCCTCCGAAGCCGTCCTCGAGCAGTGGAACGATATTGGGCGAAAGCTGATCGCCATGGCCGAAGACTTTCCCGAAGATCGCTACGACTTCAAGCCCGCTCCCACGGTGCGCAGCTTTGCGGAGCGGCTGATTCACGCGGCTCACGCCAATTATTTCTTCACCAACCTGGCGCGCGGCGAGAAAGCGCCGGCCGTGGATGACCCCAAGCGCGACCAGTACAAAACCAAGGCCGATGTGGTGGCGTTCGTCAAGAAGTCGTTTGCCGATGGGGCGGATGCGATCAAGGCGAAAGGGGACCAAGGGATGTCGGACCTCGTCGTCGATCCTTTCGCCAATGAGCAAAGCCGGATCAGCGACTTCGCCTACGGCTTTGTCGAGCATTCGGGAGAGATTTACGGCCAGCTGACCGTCTACTACCGGGCCGCCGGATTGGTGCCGCCGGAATCGCGCCCCAAGAAGTGAGTTTTGCCGGGAGTTGCCCTGCTATCCTCGGAGTGGAATGCCGCCCGAGGAGAAACCGCGTATTCCGCTGGGGTTGTGTGGCGATTGCCGGCATGCGCACCGGATCGAATCCGATCGCGGCTCGGTTTTCGTGCGCTGCCAGCTGGCGCTGAGCGACGCCCGCTTTGCCAAATACCCGCGCCTGCCCGTCGTGCGCTGCCCCGGCTACGAAGGGAAGGCATTCACCGGCCAGCCGGAGTAAGCCTCTAGGATTTCTCGATGTGAATCGAACCATCTCCGGTATGAACGGTGAGTAAATTTCCTCCGCCATTGATCTTCCCGTGGATCTGCTTTTGCCCAAGAAGTCCCTGGACTGCTACCGGCAAATCGAGTTCGATGTGACCGTCACCGGTATGGAGGTCCACGTCGGCAGCAAAGTTGTCCGGCAGCTGCAAGGTGACACTGCCGTCACCGGTGTGCAGGTTCCAATCCGAGGTCATGCTCGAACCCGGCAAGGCTCGCGCTTCGATGGGGCCGTCGCCGGTATCGAGGTTTAAGCCGTCAAATCGTCCCGCGACACGGATGTGGCCATCCCCGGCGCGCGCCCGCAAGATTCCATCTACGGAATCGATTTCCTGGCGGCCATCGCCGCTCTCGAGCTCCATCGTCCCCTTGAAGTTGGCCAGGCGAATGTCGCCGTCACCGGTGTGCAGATGGATTCGACCTTCCCGTGGCATGTGGATGTCAACATCCACCTTGTACGAACCAAGCTGCACGGTCAGAGGAAAGCGATGGTGCGGGTATCGCAGCTCAAGCTCAACCTGGTCAGCATTCTGCTTCTCGTAAATCTTGATGCCGCCCTCCCCAATCTTGTAGTGACTGCTGCTCACATGAACCGCAATGGTCGCTTGCTCCCAGGTGTCCACGTGAAGATTAGCATCGGAGGTTTCGACGCGGAGGTCGGGCTGACCGCTGACGTTGTAAGTCTTTGACCACTCCTCGGAGCGGGCCAAGGGGGCAAGGGCTAGAAACACCACCACGAACGCCCATCGCAGATGTTGCATAAACTCCTCGTGCGGGATTTCGAGACAGAACAAACCCCTCTAGACCATCATACGCAGTTCGGACCCGAGGGGTTCCAGGAGGCTGACCTTCAGGTAGATCGTGCATGGAAGACAGGTTCGAGGGTCCTGGGCGGCCCGACCGTCAGATGTGAAAGCGTCTGCCCCTCTCACCTCAGCTTGCCATCGGGCGCTACAATATTCGTGTGCTCGCTGTAGGAGCAAAACGCCAACCACCACTCGAGACTGCACTCCCGGGAGCCGTTTCAGCCATCCGAATCACGCTTGTTCGCCACGGGCCGATTCTCGCCTGGAGTGCCCGCTGAAGGGAGCGTCTGAGCCGCTGTTGGTGGTGGTGTTAGGCCCCACCGGCAGCGGAAAATCCGCCCTCTCTCTGGTCTTGGCCGAACGCTTTCACGGGGAAATTGTGAACTGCGATTCGGTGGCGCTGTACCGCGAATTTGAGATCGGTACGGCGAAGCCGGGCCCGGCCGAACGGGCGCGCGTTCCTCACCATTTGTTCGACTGCGTGGATCCGAAGAGCCATGTCACGGCGGGCGAATACGCCCGGATGGCCCGCCAGGTCCTCACTGACATCCGCACTCGAGGCAATCTTCCCATTGTGGTGGGAGGCAGCGGACTCTATTTGCGCGCCCTGCTCGCAGGTCTTTTTCCCGGCCCCGAGCGCTCGGAGAAGCTGCGGACAAGACTGCGGGAGCGGGCCAGCCATAAGGGCTCGGGGTATCTTCATCGCCTGCTCCATCGCCTCGATCCTCCGGCAGCGGCCAGGATTCACCCCAACGACCGGGCGAAACTCATTCGCGCGATCGAGGTCTGCCTTACCAGCCGTCAGCGCCTGAGCGAACTGTGGGAGCACGGCCGGGCCGGGCTCGAAGGATTCCGGGTGCTGCGGTTGGGACTGAATCCTGATCGCAAAGCCCTCTACCATCGCATCAATCAGCGTGCGACCGCTATGTTTGCGTCGGGCCTGGTGGAAGAGACGCGGCAACTCGTCGAACGCTACGGCGTCGGGGCGTACGCTTGCGGGGCGCTCGGATACAAACAGGCAATCGCGCGAATTCGAGGCGAACTGGATGACGCGTCGGCGCTCCAGGCAGCTCAACAAGCGCATCGCAACTATGCCAAACGTCAGATGACCTGGTTTCGTCGCGAGCCCGGTGTTCACTGGCTCGCGGGGTTTGGCGACGAAGGCGCCATTCAGCAGGGGGCACTGGCGTTGATCGAAAGATCGTTCGAAGCTTAAGGCCTGCCGGGTAGATCCTCTAGGAGACTAAAGCTATGCCTGGCCCGCGCCTGCGCTGTGGGCGAGTGCCTTGCCCTCTGTCATGAACTTGCCCACGAAGCGAGCGATCGTTGCCAGTTTCTCAAGGTCGGCAGGAGTGAAGTCGGGGCCTGCGATGGCTGGACGCGAAGCCTTGCGGGAGATTTGGATGACACCCAGAACCTGTCCTTGGGCGGTAACGATGGGGGCAGACATCAGCTTCTGAATGGTTTGCCCATTCAGTCCGCCCTCGCCGCCCGCCTTAACAAATTCGAAAATGCTGAAATGGTTGACTTCGGCAAAGCGATTGAAAAGCTCTGCTTTGTTGCTCTGGGCGGTGCGTGCGGCCACGGCTGAACTGGAAACTGGAATCGCGCCTGCGGCGCGCAGCTCAGGAGGGAAAACGAAGCTCAGGAGTTGTCCGCGAAGCTCAAGCAGGGCCACCTCGGTTTGCTTGACGTGAAAGATCTTGGCAATCGCTTCACAAAGCGACTCGGGGCTCCGCTCCTGCCGCAACAGTTGCTCGATCTCGGTCACCCCATGAGCATGAGGGATCGGGTAGCATCTCGCAAGTAACTAACGTGCATAGGCTTAACCATTCTCCTGCCAAGCACTTGCCCGAGGCGTTACTTAGGGGCCAGAAGGTAATTCCCGGCCCCCAATGGCCTCGACGTTCGGCGGAATCCAGGCTTCTTCCTTCTATTCTTCGACTTCAGCAAATCTCCCGGGAACCGACGCACGCTCGAGCTCGGAGATGGGGCTTGGGGCGAAATCTAAGGCCGGCGCGGGCCGTGCTATCTTCTGTATTGATGCGGCCTGCACTGATCCAAATCCTGCTGCTCGGGTTACTGACCTCTGCGTTGTTTGCCAAGGAAAAGTATTCGCCGGCCCAACCGATTCATCTTGATCGGGATGGCCAAAAATGGGCGGAGAAAACCCTGCACAAGCTCTCGCTCGAAGAGAAAGTTGGCCAGCTGTTCATCATTTGGGTGCGGGCCGAGTTCCTGAACGTGAACAGCCCGCAATATCTCGAGCTGCGCGACCGCATGCAGCAGTATCACATTGGTGCTTTTGCCATGACGGTCCGTTGGGATCCGCCTTTTCTCTACCGCAACCAGCCCTATGAAGCCGCGGTGCTGCTCAACCGGTTACAGCAAGACTCGAAGTTGCCCTTGCTGATCGCGGCGGATTTTGAACGCGGTGTGACCATGCGCTTGCAGGCGGGTACGGAGTTTCCCCACGCCATGGCGTTTGGTGCCGCCGGGAAATTGGAATATGCGGAGGCATTCGGCCGCATCACGGCCGAGGAGGCGCGCGCCATCGGCGTGCATTGGAATTTCTTTCCCGATGCCGATGTCAATTCGAATCCGGCGAACCCCATCATCAACACGCGGTCGTTTGGCGAGGACCCGCAACGGGTCGGAGATCTGGTGGTGGCCTATATCCGCGCCGCCCGCGCCCACGGGATGATGACTACGGTCAAGCATTTTCCCGGGCACGGCGACACCTCGACCGATTCTCATCTCGGCGTAGCCCAGGTAACCGGCGATCCGGCAAGGCTCGAATCGGTCGAACTTCTGCCCTTTCGCCAGGCCATCGGGGCGGGAGTGGATGCGGTGATGGTAGCCCATGTGACGGTTCCATCGCTTGATCCCCAACCCGATCGTGTGGCCACTACCTCCCCGGCCATTGTGACTGGACTACTCAAAGGCGAGCTCGGATTTCAGGGCATTGTAGTCACCGATGCTCTCGATATGGCGGGGCTGACCCGCCTCTACGGCAATCACGTGGGACGCGCGGCGGTCGACGCGTTGAAGGCCGGCAACGACATGTTGCTCATTCCCGCCGACCTCGAGGGCTCCTACCGGGCGGTTCTCGAAGCCGTCCGGAGCGGGGAAATCTCCACCTCTCGGCTCGATCAATCGGTGCTTAAGGTATTGGAAGCAAAGGCCGCTTTGGGGTTACACAAGGCGCGCCTGGTGGACCTCGACGCCTTGGACACGGTGGTGGGGAAACCGGAGAATGTGGTTCTTGGGCAGCAGATTTCCGATGACGCCGTCACTTTGGTGCGGGACAGCGGCAAGCTACTGCCGCTCAAAGCTTCGGGAACTCCCGTGGCTCGACTTCCGTATCAGAAAGCAGCAGAGGTGCGGGATGACACCTTCGCCGTGATCTTCGCCGAGGACGTTCGCCAGGACACCGGCAGCGTGCTGGAACGGCAGATTCGCAGCCGCGTGCCGGAGGCGAACCTCCTCTACGTCGACTCGCGGATTGCGAGCGCCATGGCAGAAGACGTTGTCGCGGCAGTGGATCATGCCCGGGCGGTGATCGTGGCAGTTTATTCCGTACCGTCTGCCGGGAAGCTGGTAAAGGGTCCGAACGGACTGACGAACTCGGTGGGCGTCTCCGACGCCAGCCGGGTGCTGCTCGCAAAGATCTTAGACCGTGCGGCGGGAAAGACGGTGATGCTGGCCATGGGCAACCCCTATCTGGCCCAGGACTTTCCCGCGGTCGAGAATTATTTGTGCACCTTTTCTAACGCCCCGGTTTCGGAGGTGAGTGCGGTGAAGGCGCTGTTCGGTGAAATTCCAATTCATGGCCACCTGCCCGTGACCATTCCCAACATCGCCGAGCGCGGTGCTGGCATCGAGCGGCCGGGGCAAGTGGCCGAAGGAGGCGCCCATGTTCATCCCTAAGCTGCGAGAGCATAAGACCCTGCTGATGGTCGCGATGGCGCTGCTGGCTTGGCTCGCTCTACCGGCTTGCTCCGTCAGCGTCAAGGATCATGACAAGAGCGGCAACAGCAAGGTCGACATCGACACGCCCTTTGGGGGAATCCATGTCAACGAGGACGCCGATGTACGGGACACCGGTCTCGAGGTGTATCCCGGGGCGCGACTCAAACCAAAGACCAGCGACGAAGACACCAAGAGCGCCAACGTGAATATCTCGAGTGGAGTATTCGGCCTCAAGGTGGTTGCTGTCGAGTACGAATCGGATGACGCGCCAGCCAAGATTCTGACCTTCTATCGGGAGCAGTTAAAAAAGTATGGTGGTGTTGTCGAGTGTCACAGCGACCGGCAAGCTGGCGACCTCCACATGAAAGCCGGGGAGCAAAAGCCGAAGCCGGTCAACTGTGAGGGCAACAATAGCGGCAACGTCATCGAGTTGAAAACCGGTACGGAAGAGAATCAGCATATCGTGTCGGTCGAGCCACAGGGCAAAGGCTCCGATTTTTCCCTGGTTTATATCCGCACCCGGGGTAAACAGGGATCAATCTGAAGCGGCCAGCTGCGCCCAAGCGATCGTATGGAGCAGTGAAGTGCACCGGACGAGAATGGCATGCGTGTGCGCCAATTATAGCTTGCCGATTCGGCGCGATTCGCGCTGGCATTTCCTTGCACGGTCATTTTCTGTGCTGTACCTTGAGAGTACGTGGAACATCCTTGCTATCAATGCAGCGCTCCGGTCGAGGACGGGACCGCGTTTTGCCCTCACTGCGGCGCAGCCCAGATCCGAGTTGCCAGTGAGGAAGTTCGACGATCGGGAGAGCGGGCTGACGTTCTCGCTCCGTCCGCTCCGGTCGTGCCCGCAGGCATCCAGTGGTCCCAAGCTCTTCCCTCGGCGGCACTGGCCGGACTGATCGCCGCCGGGCTCATGTTCATCCCCTTGGGAGCCTTTGGCTTAGGCATGATCTCTGCCGGGGTTATGGCAGTTCTGTTTTACCGCCGGCGCAACCCTGCGGGAACCCTAAGCCCTGGGATGGGAGCACGTCTGGGGGCAGTCAGCGGAGTTCTTGGATTCGGAATTTTCGCTGTGTTCACGGCCATCGAGATGCTGGTTTTCCACAGCGGAGGTCAGGTTCGGGCTTTGCTGCTCGAGACCATCGAGCAGCAGGCGTTGCGCACCTCCGACCCGCAGGCCCAACAGTACGTGACCTACCTCAAGAGCCCGCCCGGCCTGGCCTTATTCATGGGCTTGATGTTGGTGGCGATGTTTTTCATTTTTCTGGTGTTTTCCAGTCTCGGCGGCAGCCTGGCGGCGGCCCTCCTGCGGCGGAGAGAAAGATCGTAGATTCCGTCACTTGCCGCCTTTGGCTTGCTCCCTGACGCTTCGACCGCGTATGATGCAGCGTTCATGACTCCACGCTCCTTTCCCCGTCCTAGCAACTTAAAAGAGAAGACCCAGCTCATGTCCGCCTCGGAGATTGAGCGCACGCTGGTTCGTCTGGTGCATGAGATCATCGAGAAAAATGACGGGGCGGCCCAGCTGGGGATTGTGGGCATCCGGCGTCGCGGGGTCTTTCTGGCTCAGCGCCTCGGGGAAATGATCGAGCGCATCGAAAAGGCGCCGGTCCCGGTGGGTACGCTCGATATCACCCTTTATCGCGATGATCTCTCGACCGTCGGTCCTAAGCCTGTGGTGCAGCCGAGCGAGATCGGATTTTCCATCACCGGGAAAAAGATCGTGCTCGTCGATGATGTGCTCTATACCGGACGAACTTGTCGCGCAGCTTTGGATGCACTGTTTAGCCAGGGTCGGCCGAAACACGTCCAGCTCTGCGTGCTGATCGACCGCGGACATCGTGAATTACCGATTGAAGCAACCTTTGTCGGACGCAAGGTGCAAACCACCGAACAGGAAATTATCGAAGTCAAGTTGCGCGAACTGGACAATACGGAAAAAGTTTTGTTGGTGGAAAGACAAGGATAGTCCAACCCTTCCAGGCGCGGGCATTGCCCCCCTGCGCTGAACCAGGCAAGTGATGACCAAAGTTGCACCCGGTTCCCTGCTCGATATCGAACATCTGGATGTCCCGGAAATGGCGGCGCTGCTGCAGCTCGCCCGCCGCATGAATCCCCTGAAACCTAAGCTCCTGCTGCGCGGCAAACGGGTGTTGCTGCTCTTCTACGAAGCGTCGACCCGTACCCGCAGTTCCTTCGAAATTGCGGCCAAATCGATGGGTGCGATGACGACCCTGGTGCTATCGAGCGGTTCGAGCATTGAGAAAGGCGAGTCCCTGCTTGATACCGGCTACACCTTGGAGGCGGTCGGGGCCGATGTTCTGGTGGTCCGGCATCCATCGGCCGGCGCGCCTCTGCTCATCGCCCGTCAGTTGAAAATTCCGGTCATCAACGCCGGAGATGGTATGCACGAGCACCCTTCCCAGGCTTTGCTGGACGCTTACACCATCCTGGCTCACAAGAAGACGCTCAAGGGGCTGAAGGTGGTAATCCTCGGCGACATCTCTCACAGCCGGGTCGCCCGCTCCGCCATCCACCTGTTAACCAAGTTCGGGTCGCGGGTGACCCTGTGTGGGCCGCCGGAACTGTTGCCCGAGCTGGCCACCTTGCTTGCACCCCATCTGGAGATCGCGCGCACCGCCGAAGAGGCGATCCGCGGCGCTGACGTCATCTTGGTATTGCGGCTGCAAAAGGAGCGCCTGGCCGGGTTGAAGGTTCAGCTCGAGGACTACGTGGCGCGATATCAAATGACGATGGCCCGGCTGAGACTGGCCAAGCGAGATGCCTTGGTGATGCATCCCGGGCCGATCATCCGTGGGCTGGAGCTGACCTGGGAAGTGGCGGATTGTCCGCAGTCGGTGATTGTCGAGGAGGTACGGAACGGAGTGCGGGTACGAATGGCGATACTGGCAAGGGCTCTCAAAAAAGCCCGATGAAACCCATGTCCTACCGCAAGTTTAGGAACACGGACCTATGGCAAAGGATTCCTCTCGACCTAGTTCGCTGCTGATCAAAGGCGGCCATCTCCTCGATCCTGCGGCAGGAGTGGACGCACCGATGGAGGTGCTGCTCAAGGACGGCCGGGTGGCGGAGATTGCCCCGCACCTTCGATCCGGAGCCGAGGAGGTGTTTGAGGCGCGCGGGCTGGTGGTGGCCCCCGGGTTCATCGACCTGCACGTGCATCTGAGGGAACCGGGTCAAAGCTATAAAGAGACCATTGCCAGCGGCACCGCGGCGGCGGCCGCGGGAGGATTTACTTCCGTTTGCTGTATGCCGAATACTACGCCCGTGGTCGACTCAAGGGAATGGGTTCAATGGATACAGCAGAGGGAACGCGGAGCCCTGGTCAACGTCTTCCCCATCGCGGCGGCCACCTGGGGAAGCCAAGGAGAGGTGCTAACCGATTTTCGCGGCTTGCAGCAGGCTGGCGCCTTAGGCGTGAGCGACGACGGCCGTCCGATCCTCAAGGAAGAGGTCATGCGAGACGCCTTGCGCCTGGCGGCCGGGATCGACCTTACGGTGATTCAGCATGCGGAAGATACGCGGATGACCGAAAACGCCTCGATGCACGAGGGAGCGGCGTCGTTTCGCCTCGGATTGCATGGCATGAAATCCCAGGCGGAGGCCAGCCTGGTCGATCGCGATGTGCGTCTGGCCCAACAAGCCAAAGGCAGCCGCCTGCATATCGCCCACCTCTCGACCGCCGAGGCTCTGAAGGCGGTGCGCCGCGCCAAACGCAGCCAGGTCCGCATCACCTGTGAGGTCACACCTCATCACTTTACCCTCACCGATCTCGATGTCGGCGACTACAACACCAATTGCAAGATGAATCCGCCTCTGCGCTCGGCTGCCGATCGCGAGGCGCTTCTGGTAGCACTCGCCGATGGGACGGTGGATGCCATCGCTACCGACCACGCTCCCCACGCTCCCCAGGAGAAACTGGTTGAATTTGAGAAGGCGGCGTTTGGTATCACCGGACTGGAGACTGCCCTGGCCTTGGCCATTACTCGACTGCACGGGCAACAGAAGATTCCTCTACCGAGGATTGTGGAGCTGTTTACGGCTGGCCCGGCGCGCGTGGTCAACCTGCGTGGCCGGGGTACGCTCGAGCGCGGCAGCTGGGGCGATGTGACCATCTTTGATGCCAAGAAGCGCTGGACCTTCGAAGCCGGAAAGTCGCAGTCCAAGGCGCGCAACACGCCCTTTGACGGATGGCAATTCACCGGCAAGGTTGTGGCTACGATCGTGGGGGGAAGGATCGTCTATGGAACCCAGCGGTGAGCCGCGGGCAGCCTTCGGCTAGTTCCCTAAAATTCCCATCCGTTTTCCCACCCGTTCGAGGGCGGCGAGCGCCCGCTCCAGCTGATCTTTGCTGTGGGTGGCGGTCACGATGGTGCGAATGCGCGCCTTGCCTTCGGGTACGGTGGGAAAGGCGATGCCGGTGCCCATCACTCCCTCGGCAAACAGCTGACGCGAGAAATCCATGGTGAGTCTACCGTCGCCGAGGATGATCGGCGTGATCGGCGTTTCGCTGGCGGGTGTAATCTTGCCGCCAATATCGAAACCGAGCAGACCGAGCTCCTTCTTCCAGAAGCGGGTGTTCTCCCAAAGCTTCTCGATCAGCTCCGGCTCGTGTTCGAGAACATCGAAGGCGGCCAGGCAGGTGGCGGCCACCGAGGGCGGATGCGAAGTCGAAAACAGAAAAGGACGCGCGCGGTGGTAGAGAAAATCGATCAGGTCCCGGGTTCCGCAAACATAACCGCCCAGGGCCCCGATCGCCTTCGACAAGGTTCCTACTTGGATATCGACCCGGCCATGCATGTGAAAGTGATCAATCGTGCCGCGGCCATTGCGGCCGAGCACGCCCGAGGCGTGGGCGTCATCGACCATCATGATGGCGCCGTACTTTTCCGCCAAATCACACAGGGCCGCCAGCGGTCCGATATCTCCGTCCATCGAGAACACGCCGTCGGTGATCAGCAGTTTCTTGCCCGGCAGGTCTTTGACGCTGGAGAGCTGTTGTTCGGCGTGGGAAATATCCTTGTGGTCAAAGACCAGTATTTTGGCGCGGGACAACCGCGCACCATCGATGATCGAAGCGTGATTGAGCTGGTCGGAGATGATGAAATCATCCTTTCCCAGCACCGCCGAGACCGTGCCGGCGTTGGCCGCGAATCCCGACTGAAAGACCACGCAGGCCTCGACCTGCTTAAAACGCGCGATCCTTTCTTCGAGCTCCATGTGAATCTTCATGGTGCCGGCGATGGTGCGCACCGCCCCCGAGCCGACGCCGTATTGGCGGATGGCAGCGAGCGCCGCTTCCCGCAGCTTGGGGTGAGTGGTGAGACCGAGGTAGTTGTTCGACGCCAAGTTGATGACCTGCTTGCCATCGAAGTGGCAGACCGGAGCCTGCTCGTCCTCGAGCACACGCAAGCGAAAATACGTGCCCTTGGCTTTCAGCTCGCTCAATTGTTCGCCGAGATAAGAGAGAGGATTGGTGCGGGTTACGCTGGCCATCGTCATCTCCGGAAATCGAGATCGCGCGATTGCGCGAAGCTGCGCAAAATCAGTGTATGCTTCACGGCCAAGTTTCGGAAAGGCTGAGCCCGAAGAGCCGTACGGGAGCCTGGGTGACATCGTCGCCGTTCGACCGCTCCGGCAATCAATCCTGATGGTCCGAGTCCGCCGCTGACACCACCTGGGGAGGCGAGGGCTCGGCCGATCCAGTAACTTCGGAGCTCCCTCGAGCCGCTTTGCCCGAGTCGCCACCTGCGGCTGTAACCCGGGCCGCCGCCTCGGTTTCCAGGAATTTGGTGCGGTTGAGCAAAGGTCGACCCAAGGAAGGGTTGTAGCCGGTCCAAGCCCCATCCAAGCCGGCTTCCCGCTCGAAGTGGGCGCGCATAGCCTCCATTTTGGAGTCGAGATCGTCCAGATAGTGCAACATGAGCGCCTCAGGAAACATGGGCAACTTGGGCGAACCGAATTCATACTGGCCGTGATGGCTGATGAGGAGATGCTCCACCAGGATCTTGAGCTCTTCGGGAAAACCCGGCAGCTGGGCCAGCTTGGCATGCAGCATCTCGAGCTCAATGATCATGTGTCCGAGCAGCTGCCCGCGCGTGGTGTAGGAGAACGTTCGATTGTAGTTGAGCTCGAAAATCTTCCCGATGTCGTGCAGCATGGCTCCGGTCAGCAGCAGATCGCGATCGATCTGCGGATAATTGCGGCAAACAAGATCGCAGGAGCGTACCAGCGAGACCACATGATCGAGCAGACCGCCAATGTAGGCGTGATGCAAGGCCTTGGCGGCGGGAGCGTTGCGGTAGGCTTCGGCGATGTCAGGGTCCGACAGAAAGGCTTCCATCAGGGCCTTGAGGTGCTCGTTCTGAAAGGAGGCAACGAAGCCGGCCAGCGTCTGCCAAAGCTCGCCAATGTCCTTGGTGGTTTTCCTCAGATAGTCGGAGAAGTCGACTTCGGATTCGGCCAGTTTGCGCAGCTTGTGAATGGTCAGCTGAAAACGATTCTTGTACCGGTTCAGCAGGCCCTTCACCTTGATGAAATCTTCTTCGTCGAAGGTGTCGAGGGTATCTTCGACGTTGTCCCACATCTTGGCTTCGATCTGGCCGGTGCGATCGCCCAGGGTTAGGGCCAGATAGGGGTCGCCGGTCTTTTTCGGCTTGATCTGCTTGGCAATGACCACAAAGCTGGAGGTAATGACTTTGTTTTCATGCTGGCCACAGTCGGCTAAGAAGAAGTCCTTCATGGGGGAACCTGGATCGCCGCATGGCGACCAAAAGCGATGTTCGAGGCTGCTGTCGCTCCGGCCCGTCCAGCTTAAACTAAAACAAACCTAACTTCTTCTTCTTTTTGAGCGGCTTGGCCTTGTCATCTTTGGCCGCAGTTTCGACCGGCTCGGTTTGATTGGGGCTGGCGCCGGTATCGACGTACCCATCTTTGATATGGATCGAAGCTTCCTCGCGCAACTTGGTGAGATACTCGCGCAGGGCGGGCTGTAGCTTTTGCATGTACAGGGCGTCCTGAATGCGCGGTTCAATCTTATCGAGGGGCGGCACACCAGGCTCGGTGTGCGCGGTGACCTTGAGGATGATGAATCCCTGCTTGGTGCGGGTTACGTCGGAAACCTCACCCGGTTTCATGGCAAAGGTCTGGTCTTCGAGCTCTTTGGCCAAAGTTCCGCGCTTGAAATCGCCGAGGTCGCCGCCCTGAGCTGCGGTCGGCCCATCGGAGTCCTTTTTGGCGACGTCCTCGAACTTGGCACCCTGTTTGATCTCCGCGAGCAGGCGGTTGGCCTTCTCCTGGGCGGCGGCCAGGATGGTGGCCTCGTCGCGGGAGTCATTGGGCTTCTTTTCGGTCGAAACCAGGATTTCGCTCAGCCGGATCGATTCCGGTTGATCGAGATCGGCCTTGTGTTCCTCGTAAAACTTCTCCTCTTGCTCCTTGGAAATGCTGATCCGCGAACCCACTTCTCGGCCGATGACTTGCTGGGTGATGATCTGGTTGCGCATGTTTTGCTTAAAGTCCTCGAAAGAGACTCCTTGCCCCTGCGCCGCCTTCTCCAGGTCTTCCATGCTCTCGAGGTTCATTTCCTTGCGCATCTGATCCAGCTTCTTGATCAGGTCGGTGTCGCCGTTAATGCCCAGCTCCTTGCCCTTGGCCAACAAGAGCTGCTGATCGATCAGGTCGCGAAGCACATCCTTCTCGCGGTCGGCGACAATTCTCTCGGCGTTGACCGGGTCCTGCTGGAGCGCCTCTTTCTTCAGTTCTTCTCCGCTGCGCAAATATTCGCTGCGGGTGATAATCTGGTTGTCAACCCGCGCTACAATCTCCTCGATGACCTGGTCGGCGTTGCTGGCCAGGGAAGCCGTCAGCAAGGCGAGCAAGCAGTAGAGCAACCGTATACGCATATGACTCTCCCCACCCTGCCCCCCAGCGCATCCTGGGGCAGTGGCATCGCAGGGGCTGGTTCGATTGTACTTCCGGCCGGCGGTTCGAGCTAGTCCTCGGCCGGTTAGGTTGCCCCGTTTTTGGGCATGGTTGAGGGCTGTGGGAGGAGTGGAGAACTGAACATGCAATGGATCTCGAGCTGGGTCGCGGGACTGGTGCTGCTGGGAGCGATCGCGGGTTCCACCCTTCCCGCCAAGAAGGCCCCAGTGCCCGATCTCGAGCAACTGGAGAAGATGGCAGCGCGCTTTGCCCCCACCCCCATTCGGGTGGATACGTCGAAGCTCTCCTCGGGCGACCAGCAGGCACTGGTCAAGCTGATCGAAGCGGCACGTATTCTGAACCGGGTATTTCTCGAGCAACAGTGGAGCGGAAATCTGGAGCTCTACGCCCGGCTTGAGAAGGACACCACGGCGCTCGGCAAGGCGCGTCGCGACTACTTTCGGCTGAACCAGGGCCCGTGGTCGGAGATCGATGACGATCAGGCGTTTGTTCCTGGCGTCCCAGAACCAAAACCGCCCGGCGCGAACTTCTATCCCGAGGCCATGACCAAGCAGATTTTTGAGCAATGGGTGGCGCAGTTGCCGCCCCCGGAACAGCAGCAGGCGAAGAGCTTCTTTACCGTAATTCGCACCAAGGGAACCCTGCCGCCGGCGACCAACAGCCTATTTTCGGTGCCCTACAGCCAGGAATACCACGACGATCTCGCGCGCTCGGCGGGCTTGCTGCGGGAAGCGGCTGCCCTCACGGAGAATGATTCGCTCAAAAAGTTTCTCGAGCTGCGCGCCGACGCCTTCCTTTCGAACGACTACTACGAAAGCGACCTGGCCTGGATGGATCTGGACGCTCCGCTTGATATCACCATCGGTCCGTATGAGACCTACAACGACCAACTGTTCGGCTACAAGGCGGCCTTCGAGGCCTACGTCAATCTGCGCGATGACAGCGAGACGCGAAAACTTTCCCTGTTTACCCAGCACCTCCAGGAAATTGAGGACCACCTGCCGATCGACCCCGGCTACCGCAACCCCAAGCTGGGGGCGGCGGCTCCCCTTCGCGTGGTGGACGAAATTCTGAGTGCCGGCGACGGCGCGCACGGCGTGCAGGCGGCGGCTTACAATCTGCCGAATGATGATCGCGTGGTCCAGCAGAAGGGCAGCAAGCGGGTGATGCTCAGGAACATACAAGAGGCCAAGTTCCGCAGCGTGCTTTTGCCCATCGCCCGGCGGATGTTGACCCAGGATGCGATGGTCGATGTCAGCTTTGAACCCTTTTTCACCCACATCCTCGCCCATGAACTGATGCACGGTCTGGGGCCGCACCAAATCAAGGTTCAGGAGCGCGACTCCACGCCCCGTGATGAACTGAAGGATCTGTTTGCTCCCCTTGAAGAAGCCAAGGCCGATGTCACGGGTTTATTCGCCTTGCAATATCTGATGGATCATGGCAAGGATCCCGAGATGGGGAAATTGCTTCCCTCCGATGAGGCGGCGGAGCGTCAGCTCTATACCACCTACCTGGCATCCTCGTTCCGCAGCTTGCGTTTCGGACTCAATGATGCCCACGGGAAGGGCATGGCTCTGCAATTCAATTGGCTGCGCGACCAAGGAGGGTTCGTCGCCCTCAGCAATCAAACCTACTCGATCGACCTCACCAAGGTGAAGTCCGCCATCGCTGGCCTCGATCACGCTCTGCTGACGATCGAAGCCCGGGGCGACTATGCCGGCGCGAAGAAGATGCTGGACGAGATGGGGGTGATCCGGCCCGAACTCAAGGCGGCTCTGAAAAAGCTCGAAGGCATCCCGACCGATATCGAGCCCATCTTCACCACCGCCGACGAACTGGCGCCGAGTGCCGATCGCCCAGCCAAAATCGATCCGCGGGCGCGAAAAAAATAGCAACCGTTTCGAAAGCTTGACCTACACGCTATTTCGCCGGGGACACCCGTGTCCAGGATGAGTCGGGATCGTCGTATGTCCTGATGGCCCTTGCCGTCTCCGCGGTCGAGTCACCCAAGTCTTTCTGGTAAACCGTGCCGCGGCGGCTGACCAGGAAGGTCATCGCTCCGCTGGCGCCGTATTCCGCGGGATAGGCCAGAATGGCGAATCCGCCAGTCATCTTGCCGTCGACGACGTAATCTCGTGCCTCGCCGTACGCGCGTGAGAACTTGTGCGGACTTTCAGCGGGAGCGAGCCAGAGCCAGGGCCGTGACATTGGTCGGGTTGGCTGGTCGGCCGACGAACTCCCGCACCCGCGCGAGCATGGAAGCACCAATCTCGCTGGCGTTGGTCGTCGCCATCTGCCGAAATTCGCTCTTCACCGCTTCCAGTCCAAACTCGCTGCCGCCAGATTTCGCCTCCACCCCGGCCCGGGAAACGACCAGCAGGGCCATGCCCGGCTCGAAAACCAGCGGCGAAGCGTCGCACGTGGCGTGGGAAAAAAGACCGAGGGGCAGGCCGGTGGCGGCGAGTTCTCGAACGCCCGCAGGGTCCCGAACCAGAGCGGCCGCATGACCGGCATTGACGTACCAGAGCGTACTGAGGGTCTCTTCGTAGCAGCCGGCAAAGGCGGGACAGGAGCGGGTTTGGTCGGCCGTCTCAAGAAGGGTTCGATTGAGCTGCAGGCAAAACTCGATCATCGCTTCGGCGAGATTGATGTCTTCTTTGGCGAAGACCTGGGGGCCTACTTGGCGAAACGTGGTGCGAACGGCGGCCGCGAGTTTTTGGTTCTCCTTCGAACCATCGAGACAGTCGAGCAGGGCGAACAGAACCCGGTTGGGGCCGACGCGCAGGAAATCGTAGAAGCCCCGCCCCCTGCGCCGAGCATAGTAGACGGCCGCCAGGCTGGCGTCCCGGAGCTGGGCAACGTCGGACTCGATCTGCTCACCGTGTGGATGAGATTTGCGCCGAACAAGATGGAACGGGGAGGGCATGGCTAGCGGCGGAAAAGTATCATGGAACGGCGAGGGCGGCAATAGGCGGCTGCTCGATCCGGCTCGGGACAAGAGAAGCGTTTTCCAATCGGTTTGCCGGGATGACCGTTCCGCGCGTCCTTGCCGTACAATCTTTCGGATGATTTTCGGCCGCGAGGTCTACAATCGTTGGCTGACTCCCCGGAGAAGCCTGCCATGATCAACCGCCGCGAATTTCTCTTCTCGAGCCTCGCGGTTTTGGGGTATGCCGGCGTTGGACGTCTAGCAGGCACGAGCCGCCCGCTAGGGGTGCAGCTCTACACCGTCCGCGAGCAAGCGGAGAAGGATCTTCCCGGCGTGCTCGCCTCAGTTCGCGAGATCGGCTATCGAGAAGTCGAGACCTACTGGAACGTCTATTCCCATCCCGCCGCCGAATTAAAACGCATGATCGAAGATCATGGCCTCCTGGTGCCCAGCGGACACTTCGACTACCAGGGACTCGAGCAGAAGCTCGATTACGCCCATAGCCTGGGTGTTGAATACGTCATTTGTCCCATGATGCCGGAATCCATGTGGAACTCCCTCGACGGGTTCAAACAGGCGGCCGACCAGTTCAACCGCTGGGGAGAACAGGTCCGAGCCAGGGGCATGCGGTTCGGCTTCCATAACCACAACTACGAATTCCGACGCTTCGGAGAAACCACCGGGTTTGACGTGCTGGTTTCCCGCACCGACCCGGCTCTGGTGTGCTTCGAGATGGACTGTTACTGGATCACGCAGGCTGGCCAGGATCCGCTGCAGATGTTAGAAAAGTTGGGTCCCCGCATCCGGCTCTTGCACCTGAAGGATCGTAAGCCGGGTTTTCCACCCTCGCAAACGAAGAATGACCAGGCGGAGCACTTCACCCCGGTGGGTACGGGCACCCTAAGGTGGAAGCAGATTCTCGCGGCCGCCCAAACCCAGGGCATCGAGCACATGTTTGTTGAGCAAGACTCTGGGGATCTTCCACCTCTTGAGGAACTTCGCATCAGCTACAAGAATCTGGAACCGCTGCTTTAGCCGAGCGGGAGATTTCACTACGGTAAGGAGGTAGTCGAAAAAATGGAAAAGAGCTGGCTAACGCGTCGGCAATTCATCCGCATCGGAACCGGAGCACTGGCCGCGGGGACGGCGGTGAAGGCTACTCTGCTCGAACCAAAACTGCTGGCGGCCTCCCCGCGAGCTGTAGCGCCCAGCGACCGCATACGATTCGCCTCCATCGGGACCGGAGTGCGAGGCTGCGAGCTGCTCGGGGCGTCTCTCCGGGTGCCTGGAGTTGAATGTGTCGCGGTGTGCGATCTCTACGACTCGCGTCATCAGGCAGCCCGGGAAGTGCTGAAGCGGGAGGTTCCCGTGACCCGCAATTATCGCGAGGTCCTCGATCGCCAGGATGTAGACGCCCTGATTGTGGCGGTTACCGACCACCAGCACCGCCGGGTGGTCGAGGATGCCTGCGCGGCGGGTAAAGACGTCTATTGCGAGAAACCGATGTCGCACACCGTCGAAGATGGTTTTCGCATGATCGATGCCGCCGAGAAGAACAAGCGCATCATCCAGATCGGCAGCCAAAGGGTCAGTTCTATCCTTTATGCCAAGGCCAAGGAGATCTACAACTCGGGCAAACTCGGCGACGTAACCGCGATCGAGGCCTATTGGGACCGCAACGACGCGAGCGGCGCCTGGGTGTATCCGATTCCGCCAAATGCCAACGAGCAAACCATCGACTGGAGCGCCTTTCTCGACGGGGCGCCCAAGCGGCCGTTTGATCCCGTCCGTTTCTTCCGCTGGCGTTGCTATTCCGATTATGGAGAGGGCTTGGCTGGCGACCTGTTTGTGCACTTGATCTCTGGCATTCACTTCATCACCGGCACCAACACCGTGGCCGGGCGTGCCCAATCGAGTGGGGGGCTTTTTCGCTGGAAAGATGGTCGCGACTTTCCCGACCTCATCGAGACCTTGTACGACTATCCCAACTTCCGGGTTCTCCTGCGCTGCAATTTGAATAACGAGGGCGGAGAATTCATCGGCTTTTACGGCACCAAGGGAACCATGGTTATTAAGGATTCCACCTTGACCTACAAGCCTCAGGACACTCGGGAGAAGCCGGAGGACTATTCCATCCATGGTTGGCCGGAAGAGTTGCGCACGGAATATCTGCGCAAATGGAAGGAGGACCATCCGGTCGCGGCACCCTTAACCTTCAAGGTCGACGAAGACACGGAAGGGTTCACCACACCGCCGGATTACAGCGACACCGCCGACCATCAAGCCAACTTTTTTGACGCCGTGCGGTCGCGGAAGCCCCCGGTCGAGAACGAGGTCTTCGGCAACCATGCGGCCATCGGCTGCCATCTGGCGAACTACGCCTACTTCAACAAGTCCATGGCCGTCTGGGATGCAGGGGCAAAGAAGATCCGAAGTGGGGCGGCGAGTTAATTTCCGTACTTATCGAGGATATATTTCCCGACCTCGGTTTCGAGCTGCCCATAATCGGAATGAACGACGGTCCGAAGCGCAGCTTCGGTCGAGCTTCCCTGTCCCAGTCTTTCGAGGATGCGCCGCAAATCGTCAAGACCCGAGGTTTCGCTGATGTATTGGGTAGCCGCCAGAGATTCCTCATAGGCGAGGGTGGCTTGCTGGGACGAGAGCTGGGCAAAACTTCCCTCCAGCATATTCAGGGGGATCTCCTGCTGGGCGCGATAGAGCCCGGCCAGATCCCGGCCGTGAGCGACGGCTTTCGGTTCGAGTAGCTGAGCCAGGCCCTCGTTCAACCACTGCGGGCAGCGTCCGCTCGAGAGCTGGTTCACAAACGAGTGGGTCAATTCGTGTTTCAGCACCCGGGCCAGCTCCGGGGTGACCGAGCGGAGGCCCTGGATGGGAATCCGCAGCTTTCCGTCGTTGATGGCGCCACTCCAGGAAGGCGCCTGGGTCACGTCAAAGAAGGTCTGGGCGGTATAGAGAACGACCGCAATGCTATTGCGGGGCGCAACTCCCAGCTGGCGAACCAACTCATCGTAGTCGGACTCAAGCGCGGTGAGGATCTGGCCGCGCAACGCGTCGGAGCTTTGCTCTCCCTCGTAGTGCAGGGTGAAGTGGTTACTCTCCCGCTCCGAATAGCCGGCTTGAATCGTGGCATCGCGCTCGGCCTTGGCGAGCAACTGCGTCACCGTAGCATCGGGCCGGAGTTCGAGAGAATGCTTCCAGGTGCGGATCGCGTCCCGATCGCGGTCCGCGGCGTATTCGACATAGCCGAGGACGGTGAGGGTGTCGGGCGACTCCGGAGCGATGCGCACCGCATGTTCGGCGTAGGGCAGGGCTTCGGCCGCATGTCCGGTCTTGACCAGCAGGGCGGCGTAGTAGTTCAGAATGCTTGGATTCTCGCCGTCCAAGCGAAGGGCGGTATCGAGATAGGTTCGCGCCTTGGGGTAGTTGCCGTGATCATATGCATTCTTGCCGGCGAGGAAATATGCGACGGAGGTGGTTTTTGGGTTTCCTAAAGCTTCCAGTCGAGACAACTCGCGGTCATCGGGGTGGCCGTCGCGGATGACCCCTTCGAGCCCCGCCGAGTCCGCCATCGCAGGGTCGGCCGGACAGAAGGCGGGGAGATCGCGGCTTGCCGGGGCCACGCTTCTGGCTTGGGGCGAGCTGCCTCCGTCTTCAATATGATCCACCAGGGATTTCGGAATGGCGTAGGTGTCGTCGCCGACGTCGTATTCGATCTGGGCTCCCTTTTCGCGGACGTGTTCTGCCCAGATGGTGCGTCCATTCTTCAGGTGAAGGACATCCGAGAAGGCTGGCGCGGCGAAGGCTGAGACCAGTGCGGAAGATAGGGCGAGGATGACAGGGAGGCGCATTCAGGCGCATTCTAGAAGACAGGGAGTAGCCGAAGTAGGTGACCAAGGTAATAGAAAGGCGCTGCCGATCCCGTCGCTGCGCGCGCTGCTTGGTGCTGATGGCAGCGATCGCTGTGGGCGGCGGCCAGCCAAGTCTTCTCTCGCAGAATCGTCCTGCCGTCCGCGTGCTCGGCGACACACCGAAACTGCAAGTTCCATCGGCGGAAGCGCTCTTCCTCGACCTCAGCAATGTTGGTCTTGATCCGGCGCGAGTCTACCGTGCCCGAGGGGTGTCTCTCGATCGCGCCACCTTCCACATTACCCTGGAGGATGGAGTGATTGGCTTTACCAGCGATGTCGCCGGGCGCGTCACCGGCGCTGTTTTTGAGGGCGACGGAGAAATTCTCCTGACGCCGCCCAATCAGATCGAGCGCGCCTCGATGATGTTTCAAACCGGCGCGGCCATCCTTGAAGAAAGATTCTCGAGCGCCTATTTTCGCTTTAACGATGATACGTTTCGTGAACTCCAGCCCTCGCTGTCTCCAAGCCAAGATGCCCTGGAGTTTGTGACGCAGGAGAACGAACGCGCGCGCCTTTTGGCTCGCGCCGATGCGCTGCGCATCTTCATGACCTTGAGTCGCTTTCTTCCCGTCAGCCCGCCGTCTGCCTCACCCGCGCCTTCGGGGGAAACCCCAAGCTCTGACGACCGCTTCCTGCACGTGTCGATGCAAGGGTGGACGAAGGGACGGTTTGACGTGTACTTCGATTCGAACGCGCCCGAGCAGGTCTGGGCCGCCCAGGCGCGGGAAGTAGACGGGGTTCCCTATTACGATGTTTGGACCTCGTTCTCCATTCGGCCCAAGGCGAAAGAGTCTCGGACCGACCTTGCTGCCGAGGAGGGAGGTCGGGCCAGCGCGCTTGAGGTTTCGGCCTCGAGCGTTCGGGTTGTGATTACCCCGCCTACCAGGATCGAAGCCGATGCTCTACTGGACCTGGAGATCCGACGGGGAGGACAGCGGGCGGTGGTCTTCGAGCTGGCCCGAACCTTGGTGATCAAGCAAGTGGATGCCGACGGTGAACGCCTGGAATTCATTCATAACCCTGCGATCGAGGGCAGCGAACTTTCGCGCCGCGGCAACGATTTGGTGGCCGTGGTTTTTCCTCAGCCCACACGAACGGGGCAGCGAATCAAACTGCACTTCGTCTATGGCGGGGAGGTGCTCTCCGAAGCCGGGCCGGGATTGCTCTATGTCGGAGCACGGGGGACCTGGTACCCCAATCGCGGGCTCGCCATGTGCAATTTCGACCTGGAATTTCACTATCCGCCGGGCTGGACCCTGGTGGCCACGGGCAAGCGCGTAGACATGCCAGCGAAAGCGGCGCCCGGTGGATCGGGAGAGCAAGTGAGTCGCTGGGTCTCGGAACGACCCATTCCGCTCGCCGGTTTCAATTTGGGGAAATTTCGGCAGGTGGGGACGCGAGCCGGCGATGTCACCGTCGCTGCCTTCGGAACCGCCGGAATGGAGCGTGGGTTTCCGCAAGCGGAGAAGCCAGTCTTCATCCCGCAACCACCGGGCTCGATCGGCGGAGTCATGCCATCCCTGGCGGTTGCTTCCGAGGAGCCCTCGCCGGCACGCAATGGGCAGATGGTAGCGGCTACGGCCGCCCGCGCGGTGGAATTCTTTTCCCACAGCTTTGGACCTTTTCCCTATGGAGAGCTGGCGCTCACCCAGATTCCGGGGAACCTGAGTCAGGGGTGGCCGGGGCTGGTCTTTCTTTCCAGTCTTTCGTTCCTCAATGCCGACGAACAATCGGCCCTGCATATCGACTCGGTGGAGAAAGCCTTGATTAACACGGTAATTGCCCACGAGACAGCCCACCAATGGTGGGGCGACCTGGTGAGCTGGCGCAGCTATCGTGATCAGTGGTTTTCCGAGTCGCTGGCCAACTACAGCGCGCTGATGCTGCTCGAAACCACGAATCCGCGTGCGTTTCACGCCGTCATGGCGAAGTATCGCGACGACTTGCTCGCCAAGAACAAGTCTGGTGTCCCGCTGATGGAGGACGGCCCGGTCACACTCGGTGTGCGGCTCTCCGATTCGCAGTTTCCGGAAGGCTACATGGCTATCAGTTATGGCCGTGGAACCTGGCTTTTTCACATGCTGCGAACTCTGATGCGGGATGGCGAGCGGCGTGAGCGGTTTCGCACCGGCGAAGAGGGCAGCGATCCTTTTCTGCGAGCGTTGCGCCGGGCAAGGGAGCGTTATGAAGGCAAGGCGATCTCAACCCGGGAGCTGCTCGCGGTGTTCGAAGAGGAGCTGCCGTCCTCGCTTTGGTACGAGGGGCACCGGTCGCTCGACTGGTTCTATGACGGCTGGATCAACGGAACCGCGATGCCGCGTTTTGAGCTCCACAACGTCAAATATGCCGACCAAGAAGGGACGGCCATCGTACGAGGAGTAATTTCGCAAAAAGATGCGCCGAAGGATCTGGTGACTTCAGTGCCCTTGTATGCTGCACGAGGCGGCAAACTGGTATGGCTGGGACGAGTGTTCGCCGACGGCCCGGAGACACCGTTCCTCATCCACGCGCCGGCGGGTACAAGAAAGATCGTGGTGGACCCGAACGAGACAGTGTTGACACGGGTCAAATAGGGCAGCCGAGCGGTGTCGATGAGCCGCGTGTTAGCGTAAGACGGGATGGCCGAGGCCTACATTCTCGGAATCGAAAGCTCCTGCGATGAGACCGCAGCTGCCGTAGTGCGCTCGGGCGAGCAGGTGGTGTCGAATGTTGTTTTTTCCCAAATTGCCACCCACCAGCCCTACGGAGGAGTGGTGCCGGAATTGGCTTCGCGCGAGCATCTGCGTGCCATCGTGCCGGTCGTCCGCAAGGCGCTCGCGGATGCGGGACAGAGCTATCAATCGCTCGACGCTCTGGCCGTAACCCAGGGGCCCGGGCTGGCAGGAGCCCTGCTGGTTGGAATCAGTTACGCGAAGGCCCTCGCTTTTGCCCTGGGTAAGCCGCTGATCGCGGTGAATCATCTCGAAGGCCACATCCATGCCGTGCTTCTCGAGGAGCGCCAGAAGGGCAATCCCGAGCTTAGCTTTCCCCTGCTTGCACTGGTTGTCTCGGGCGGACATACCCATCTCTATCTGGCCGCGCAGCAGGGGGAAACCTGGTCGTACTCCAATGTCGGCCGGACCCGCGACGATGCCGCCGGCGAAGCCTTTGACAAAGTCGCCAAGCTGCTGGCTCTCGGCTATCCTGGCGGTCCCATCATCGAGCGGCTATCCGTTCACGGCAACTCCCGGGCGGTCCTTTTCCCGCCTGCTCAGATCAAGCACCCCGATCGCAGAAAAGGGCAGCCATCGGAGCCGTCCCAACCGCGCTTCGACTTCTCCTACAGCGGCATTAAGACGGCGGTCCTGCGTCATGTCGAGCTCGACCACCTGGAGAGTTCCATCGAGGCCCGACGGCGAAATCTTTCTCCCATCCCTCGTCCCAAGCTCGAGGACTATTTGGCAAATTGCGATCGCGCGACGCTTGATCTGGTGGCCTCGTTCGAGCGCGCCATGGTGGAGGATCTGGTCCAGAAGACCCTGGCCGCAGCCGCCGAATATGCGGTAGCCGGCGTCTTGGTCACGGGCGGGGTTGCGGCCAACGGCGATTTGCGGGAGCAGTTCAAAAGGGAGGCGGCGAAGGAAGGTTTGCCCGTCTACTTCCCCTCGCGCCTGCTTTCGACCGATAACGCCGCCATGATCGCCGCCGCGGCCTACCCCAAGTTCAAAGCTGGGGACTTTGCTCCGCTCGAGTTTTCTGCCGAAGCTGGCCTGGCGCTCAAGTAATTGCCGCCGACACCCCGGCGAGGGAGCAACAACACATGTGTTGGCGGTGAGCCGAGATTAGCTTCGCGTCACGTTGCCGGCGCTTTGGCTTTGGCGGCTTTGGACTGTTGCAGGGATTCGAGCGCGCTGGCGAGTTGGCTGTCGATATCAATGTCCTTGAAGATGGTAAAGTCGGCGCGCTTTTCGGTTTGATTGAAGCCGCTGTGTTTGCCGGCGACGATGACGATGGGAATTTGGGCCGTGCGGGCGTCGGCCTTGAGGGCGGTGATCAGCTCGCTGCCACCCATTTTCGGCATTTGCATGTCGGTAATGATGAGATCGGGACGGACCCGGCTCAGAACCTCGAGAGCCTCCTGGCCGTTGGTGGCCGATTCCACGGAGAACCCACGCTCCTCGAGGAAGCGGCATACGGTGTGCCGTATAAGCATCGAGTCATCAACGACCAAAGCCAATGGCATGCAGAATCAATCCCACTAGGCGAACGAATCCCGAGCCTTAACTATGCAACATCGGGCAGATCCGGCAAAGTTACCCTCGTCATAGCACATTCCGGGGGCAGGAGACGGCGGTCCGGTAAGATGCCCAGGTTCAGCGCAAACCGGTGGGGAGCCAGCCAGGGAAAGGGTCTCAGGATTCGTTGTTCAGCTTCGTCTCTTCGATCCTCATGTCCTTGAATTCGCAGGCCTCAAAGATCTCACCGCATTCCAGGCACTCTACGAACTCAAAGTCCTCATCACGAGAGACGATCTGCACCCGGGGGTGCTTACAGTCTTTCATCTGGCTCTCTTATCGGGGATTTGCACGGCGGAATTAGGGTCATAAAACGGACTGGTCACGCTGGTCACTTACCGGCACCGAAGGGAAAAAGCTCGAAATTGGCGGTATTGTAGCTTTGTTGAAAGCGTTGTCAAGTCCCTTTTCGCTAGGAGCCGGGAGACAGGTCTGGCGGGAGGAGGCCGATCGAAGGGCGGGCAAGCGAAACTCAGTACCCTGAGGTAACTATCTGAACATCATGTACTTATTAGTAGTCAGGCGGGTCGGGGCCGGAGCCTGCGGGGCTTGAAACAACCCTCGAGGGGCTCCTAAAATCCTGATAGTGTCCCTGATGCGGCAGAGAAAGAAGAGATTTTCTGTATCCCGCTGATGGTTCAAGGAGAAGGCAATCATGAGCTCGGATGGGAAATCTGTTACCCCTAGTCCAGGTATCCCTCAGGCCAGCCAGCCAACCAGCGGAGAGGGTGGAGGGCGAACCGGAATCAAGCTGCCAGTCTACATGGACAACCATGCGACGACACCCACCGATGCCCGCGTACTCGAAGAGATGCTGCCTTATTTCTCGGAAAAGTTCGGCAACGCTTCGAGCCGCAATCACGCGTTCGGTTGGGCAGCCGAAGAGGCGGTGGACCTTGCCCGCCAACGCATCGCCAAGCTGATTGGAGCGACCGCCAAGGAAATCATCTTCACCTCGGGTGCAACCGAAAGCGACAACCTGGCCATTAAGGGCGTTGCCGCGATGTATAGAGAAAAGGGAAACCACATCATCACGGTGGTAACCGAGCATAGGGCGGTCCTGGACTCGGCCAAGCGTTTAGAGAAGTGCGGTTTCCGGGTGACCTATCTGCCCGTCGGGAACGACGGCCTCATCGCTCTCGAAGATATCAGGCGAGCCATCGATTCCGAAACCATCCTGCTCAGCGTGATGGCAGCGAACAACGAGATCGGTGTCCTCCAACCGATCGCGGAAATCGGCCGCATCTGCCGGGAACGGGGCGTGCTGTTCCACAGTGATGTGGTACAGGCCATCGGCAAGATGCCGGTCGATGTTGGCAAGATGAACCTCGACCTGGCCTCGATTTCCGCGCACAAGCTGTACGGTCCGAAAGGGGTGGGTGCACTCTACGTGCGCCAGGCGGTGAAGGTCGGAGCGCTGATCGACGGCGGGGGCCACGAAAATGGCATGCGCTCGGGGACGCTGAACGTGCCCGGCATTGTCGGCCTGGGGAAAGCCTGCGCGATTGCTCAGGAAGAAATGCCCCAGGAAGCCTGCCGATTAGCGGGTCTCAGAAACCGGCTGAAGGAGAAGATCATGGGCCGCCTGGACGAGGCGTACGTCAACGGCTCGATGGAGCATCGCCTGCCCGGTAATCTGAACCTTAGCTTTGCCCATATCGAGGGCGAGGCGCTGCTGATGGGTCTCAAGGACGTTGCCGTATCGAGCGGTTCAGCCTGCACTACCGCGAGGCTCGAGCCGTCGTACGTACTCAAGGCTCTGGGCCTGGCGGATGATCTGCGCATGAGCTCGATCCGTTTTGGGCTGGGACGTTTTAATACCGAGGCGGAAGTGGACTACGTGGCCGACCGCGTGGTCGAGACCGTCGAGCGCTTGCGGGAACTTTCATCGGCGGCATAAACGGCGCTGCCCGAGCAGCCAGGCCAGTAGATACTCGCTGACGTTGGTAATCGCGACCCCCGGGCTGCGCTTGCGCCGGCGCGACTTTCCGGAAATCATGGGTTTATATAGCAGTAAAGGACTTGTGGCGGGCAGCGTAGATTGGCGCCCGTAGAAAAGGGTGGTGTGCTGGAGACGCGGATGCTGAAACCCCTGGATATGGCTCGAACCATTTGGACTCGCTTGCGAATAAGGCGGTCGGTAGCGTTTTTCACCGTGCTGTCGGCTGTAGTGCTCGCCTCCGCGCAGCCTGCCGACGTCCCGGCTGGCGGAAAATGGACGAAATCGGAAACCGAGGACAAGATGACGGCGGCCAAGAAGGTCAAATTCAGCCTGGTCGCCGATAACTCGCTTCCGGGGAGTGATCAAAGACCCGAGGTCATGATCTTCTGCACCGACGGGAAGTTGTCGCTCAGTGACTTTCGTCCGAACGTCAGGACGCGTCCGAATCAGCCTGGATTTTGGGGACAGCCGCAAATGCGAGTCGTGGTGCGCGTCGACCAGAGTCACAACCAGCGTTCTTGGAATTGGGTGAATGGCCAGTTTCTCGCCATGGATAAAGACACCACGCGCGAACTCATCGGTGCGCAGATCTTCAAGGTGCAACTCACGACGCCGGAAGGTCCACAAATCGCGGAATTCTCCCCCGCGGGTCTCGACCAACAGTTGGTTCGGACAGCCTGCAACCTCAAGCCCAAAAAGCCGTGACCACGCTTCCTGCCTAGGCTAAGGCTAGGGGCAACAACCCAGCCCACTGGAAGCACGTTTCTCATTGTGCTTGATTGTCCCCGATGCTACCTCATAGGCAGGTAGACTGGGCGCGCCGTCGTCAGGGAGCACGACGGTTGCACGCCCAGTGCAGACCCACATAGGGTTCCGTGCGATTCAAGTCTGATGCCGGCCCTTCGCCCGCGCCGTAGATTCGAGGAGCGAAATCAGAACTTGAATACCACCCCTGCGCAATAGCGGAAATTGTTCTGGTTGTTCGTGCTGGTCAATGGGTTCGAATATCGCGACAGCAGGTAGTCGATCTCGCCGGGGCGGATGGAAAGGTGCGATGAGATTGCAATGTCAAGTCCGCCGCCCAAAGCCATCGTGAACGGGTGCTGAGTCGGTGATCGGGTGATTGTCCCTCCGGCTGCGATGATCGAGTTCGTCAAATTCACATACCCGTTTGTGTTCGATCCCCCGAAGAGCAACTCTCCAAAAGGCGTGACCTTCGGAATGGGGATCTTGACCACTGGTCCAAATAGGTAGGTGAACATGTTGCCTTGGGAGGTGTAGCTACCGGCCGGGATTATCCCACCATTCGGCAAGATCACAGGCGAGCTAACTACCTTGGTGAAGGTAGTACTCCCGTAGCCCATAAACTCGCCCTTGATCCCGAAAATCTTGGCAAAGTACCAGGTAGCACCTCCACCACCTCCGTTGAAACTGCGGCTGTTGATCCCAAAGACGGTGGGATTGAACCGGAGGTAGGAGTACTCGCCATACACTTCAAGCTTATCTTGGGCAAAGGCAACTGTTCCAAAGCACAGAATGATTGCCGAGAGAGTTGCAAAGGTAATTTTCACTTTCATCATTCCTTCTCCTTGGTGTCAGGTTGTGACGCTACTGTAAGGGTGACCGATGATGTGCGCTACTGGCAGTGCTGCCAGACCTCGGAGAAAATTAACCAACGGCTCTTAACTCGACTGGCCACGATTCGAGAATCGAGAATCACATTCTTCCGAAGTGGGGAGATTCCTTGATTACCGATTGGCAGGCTCGACCGGTTGAACTACGGCTCGGAGAGTTGCATCTGGCGCCGACAACGCCGGTACATCACCGTGATGTCAACCCTGGGAATATGCAGTTTGGCTACCATCAAAGGTGCGACTAGCCGTCGGAAGCCGCGCTCGCGGACTGAGGATGAATTCAAGAAATTTCTCGCCCCTCTGCAGGAACGGTTAGAACGCTCGCGCTGATGTACGTGTCTTCCGGACTCAGTGATCAGATGTCGATAGGCACAAAGCGGAAGTCCCTTGACGCGGCGTTGCTCGAAGCCTTCGAGGCATGGAAGATGGCTTGGTCATTTAACCAACAAACTGACTGGATCTTCGCCTAACCGGTCCACTACGGAAACCTGCTTCAATGCTCATTGCTCCACGAGGCTCCATCCGGCAGGATCGAACTCGGTCATGGCGCCGGCTGTTTCCGCCGTGGTTTTCCCCAAATCTTTTTGCAGCAACACTCCGTCCTGGTTCATCATGAAGGACATGACTCCCGAGTTGCCATATTCCGCAGGATAGGCAACGAAGGCGAATCCCCCAACCATCTTGCCATTGACCATATAGTCCTTCGCACCTCCGGGCGTGTTCTTGCTTTGCCCCTGCAGCATGCGGAAAAAATAGCCGTGGAAGGGCGTGTGGGCATCGGACTTTGCACTATATCCTTCCGCGGTGGCGAACGCCACCAGAGGCCCAAGCGGGCTCTGGGGTTGTCCCTCGTCCGACTTCCAATACAAGCCGTTCTGCTTGCCGGGATCACTGATGAACTTGAGAGCGTACTGTTTGGTGGTGGCGCCATCGTGAAGCCGTGAAAAGTATTCGCCCTCAGCATCGGCTACCGCTTGGCAGACCTCGATGATGGCGAGTTCGTTGCGGCCAATTCGCCGATTGAGAACCTCCTCCCTTCCCGCGGCGGTGTCGAAGAACCACTGTCCGCCGGCGTTTTTCTTCAGCGGGATGGCGAATGGGAAATTGTCAGCCCCTACCACCAGGATTTGGGAGCCATCCTGCAAGCTGCGCCAGCGATGCATCACCCCGTACCTTTCGACAAATGCCGCAGTGGCGTTCTTGTCCTCGACGGCATCGCCCGAGGAAAGCAATTGCTTCGAGTCCGGGCCGAAGATTGCCGTTGCGGCGTCTTGATCGCCGGATTTTGCCGCCGCCAGCAACGCAGTGGCCGCATCCTCGGGTGTTGCAAACACTCGCTGAGAAGGCTTCTCGGATTTGTTGCAAGCCGCAAGCGAGAGCACCAGGCCCACAAGCAGCAACCTGGCCGTCAGTGAATTTCTCAAGGGTTGGATCAACATCTCATCCTCCGAACTCTAGCTCTAATTCCTTTCCTTACTGGCAACCCGCTCGGTGCGGTGATTTCGTTCCGAGTACACGGCTTACCTTCGCCAGCCGCCACCACCACCACCACCTCGGCTCCAGGAACCGCGGGCACTATCCGCTCTCGATTGCCATCCGCCGCCACTATAGGCCGAGGACCCGCTATGTTCCTGCTGTCCCCACCCTTTGTAACTGCTTGCCGAGCTTCCCGAGTAACTTGAGCCGTTGTAATGCGAGCTTCCCGAGTAACTTGAGCTGTTGTAGTGCGAGGTTCCTTGGGTTTGCTGCCAACCGCTGCCGGTGTTTTTGTAGACGTTACCGTTCGATGCCGCGTACTTGTTGCCATTTGCCGTTTGGTATGCGGCAGAGTTGCCGTACGCACTGCTCGTCGCCATACCTTTACCACCCGCAGAAGTTTCCATCGTTCCCACCGAACCTTGTGCGGTAGTCTGATGCTGGGTGTAGGCAGTCTGGCCGTTCTTTGATACCTCCGAGCTTCCGTAGTTCCCGTAAGCGTTGGAGTGTTGACTCGTTTGGGCATACGCTCCGGTTCTCGGGTTGTAGGCTTGGGCAGCTGCAGCGCTGCCATAGGGTGTCGACTCCGATGCGCCACGCGCGTACGTGCCGGTCGATGGATTGTAGGCTTGACCAGCACTGGCTGAGCCGTAGGGGCCCGAGACAGTTCCGCCTCTCGCGTAGGTCCCGGTGGACGGGTTATAGCCTGTGCCGTAGTGAGCGGACCCGTAGGGACCATAAGCCGTGGCACTCGACCCGTAGTAGCCGCCGTGCCAGGCATTGTTTCCGTAGTAGTAGTTGTTCCCGTACACCACGGCGCCGCCATGCCAGTTGCAGTTCCAGGAGCTGTAGCCCCATCCGCAACAGCTGCTGCTCATGGCAGCTCCCACGGCGATGCCCGCGCCAAAGGCGAGCAGGCCAGTGGCTACTAAGGCCCCCGTGCTATAGCCAGGCGTCTGCACCGGTGTGCCATAGACAACCGTGGGATTGTATTCGGGGACGTACACCACCTGCGGATTGGTGGGCTGAATGACGATGGTCTGCGGCGACTCTTGCACCACCGTGATCTGCGAACCCGAATTCAGATTGCCGGCCGCTTTGGCTTGCGCGCGCAAAGTTTGGATGGCCGACATGATACCGCTGGCCTGAGTGTGATACGCCTCTCCCAGCGAGGAAGTCCAACTGAGGTTTTTCGCCAGATTGTCGAGGACTGACGGAAACTGCGTGAGTGCCTTGACGCTGGGATCCCACGGCTGGCCATTCACCGCCTGCATGAGGGCATTGCCGCTCAGATTCTGGTTCTGGTGCAGCCAATTGTCGGCGTCGGCAATCTGATCGGGAAACGTCGACGCTCCAAGAACCTGGGCAACCAGAGCGTCAGGGTACAAAGCGATGGGCGCTACGAGCTGTTGCAACTCGTTCGCTGAGAGCGGCGCACCTTGTCCCTGATATCCGCCCGCTTCCGGGGGTGCTTGCTGACCAACCGCCCCCAATTGCATTGTGTTGACTACGAGAAGGAAGGATAAGGCAGTGGACAAAAGCTGTTTGCTGAAGGTCCTGATCATTTGTTTCTCTCCACAACTTGCCCGCAAACTTTCGGTTCGATAAGGTCGACTAGTTTCCCATCGTCAATGGCCTTCTTTCCTCCGGTCACGACGACGTTCGTTCCGATACCGCCAGTCAGCCGGGCTTAATCCCAAGCCTACGAAAAAGCCATTCGAAGCGAACCTGTCAAAATTGGCAGCTGCCCTGGTTAGGGTTCTGTGAGAGCCTTAGGGCTTATGTTTTGGGGGAGAGGTCGTCATGGGCAGAGACAAGCATGACAACAGGAAAAAGAAAGACGGAAGCGGGAGCATGGCCCATGCCGCCGGCTCCGGATCAGGGGCGGCGGCAGCTCCTCGACTCGCCACCTATGCCGACGGTCAGCCATTCGACCAGGTCACCTACCTGGAAGCAAAGCTGATCCTCAAGCCTGACCGCTTCACGTCGGTTCAGGGCTTTCGTGACTTTGGCAAGATCGTCGAGAAGACTGCCAAGAAGGTCGGCGTGGGCTTCATCGAAGATCCCCAGGCCGGGCTCAGGCCAGAGGTGCGAGAAATCGTCTTCGGAGATACTCCCGACTTCCGCCTCTATAACAATGCGTTTATTCTGCGCCGCCGTATTTCTTATGTGGATGGATTTCCCGTGGGGGACCCCGAGATCGTCTTCAAGTTCCGCCATCCCGACGAGCAACAGGCGACGGCCATGGACGTACGGCCTAGGATCAGGGGGAAGTATCGCATAAAGTTTAAAGCCGAAGTGCTCCCCCTGAAGGATCGTATCGGCGGGTACCGCATCCTTTATTCGCACAACTGCCAGTTCGGCCTGAGCCAGGTGCGCGAGGCAGATCGAGGCTCGATGAGTACTCTCGTCCGCATATTCCCTGCACTGGGCACGCTGAAGAAGTCGGAAGGCGAAAGGATTAGTCTGGTAAACGAAGGAATCGTCGAAGAACTATTGCTTCCGCTCGGTAAGTTGGACTTCGGCAAAGGCCAGGTGGGCAAATGCGACATCGGGTTGTGGCGCACCCGCGGCGAACATAAATCGCTGGTGGGCGAGTTTGCCTTTCAAGTGAAGTTTCCCAGCCGGGCGGAAGTTTCGGAAAAGGCCAAGAAACGGGCGGCCCAGTTCTACCTCGCCTTGCAGCGGGATGTGAAGAATTGGCTTGCCTTGGGGGTCACGAAGACAGGTATGGTGTACCGTCTGAAGGGAAACGCACCGCAGAGCCATGAGTAGCCCCGCGGCCAAACCTCGGCTTCAGCCGTTCCCTCGAACTACGCCGAAGGCGGCTGTATCGGTCGGTCAGATCTTCCATGAATTTCTGCTGATCGGTGCCACCAGCTTCGGAGGTGTGGTGCCGTATCTGCGGGATCGCCTCGTGACTAAGAGGCAGTGGGTCGAAGATAAAGAGTTCGTGGAGATGCTCTCCATAAGCCAATCACTGCCCGGTCTGAATGCCACGAACATGGCTATTCTCGTCGGGGAGAAGCTCAGTGGTGCCCTGGGTTCCCTGGCTGCGATCCTTGGCATGTGTCTGCCAGGCGCCGCCTTCATGGCCATGGTGGGCATCTTCTACCGGCAGCATGGTGACCACCCTTGGACGAGCGCCGGACTCAAGGGCGTGGCGGCGGCAGCCGTGGGGCTCATCCTTTCCACCGTGGTGCAGCTCAGCAAGAAGTCACTGGCCGGTCGTTGGGACTTTGTTTTCATGGCGCTCACCGTGATTGCCGTCAACCGTTTGCACCAGTCGGTTCCCCGAACCCTGGTCGGGGTTGGAATCCTGGCTATTCTTTTTCACCACCCGCGCCGGACGGAGAAAGAGGACACTAGGCCGTGAACCAGATTCTAGACTTGGTTCGGGTATTCGCTTTTTTGTCCCTGCTGACGGTGGGCGGGGGAATGGCAGCCTTCCCCGAAATGAAGATTTTGACCGTGGATGTGCACAAGTGGCTGACCTTCCCCCAACTGATTCATCTCTATAGTGTCGGGCAGCTGGCGCCTGGACCCAACATGATGATGATTGTTTCGATTGGCGAGTGGGCCGGTGGCTTCCTGGGCGCGGTCTTTACCCTGCTCGCTTTCTTTGGTCCGACCGCGGTGCTTGCCTTTGTCGTAGCCCGCCTGTGGAAGAGGCTGGAGAAGTGGCCGTGGAGAAGGTCGATTCAGCAAGGGCTGGCACCGGTCTCGATCGGACTGCTGCTCGCCGGCTGTTTCACTATGGCGAGGGGCGCGATCACAGGACTGGAAACGGCGACGATTGCGGTTGGGGTGTTGCTGATATTGCTGCAGTACAAAGTCAACCCGGCACTGCTGGTAGTGGGTGGGGGAATTATCGGAATCTTGTCGTTCCTGCCGAAATGAAGCCAGTCTAGAGCGGAAAGTCCAGCCCAACCGGGCCAGCGGGATCAGCGCGTCGGAGTGCCGGGAGTGGCCTCGGCCAAGGATTTTCCCGGCTGGCGGAGGGCTTCCGCGAGGTCGTTCAGGAACAGCGCCGCGCGCACGCCGTCGGCAACCCGGTGGTCGCAGGAGAGGGTTAGCGCCATCCTGGGTCGTACGGCAGGCCTGCCCTCGATGGCCACCACTCGATCGGCGATGGCGCCGACCGCCAGAATCGCGGCTTGCGGCGGAGTGATGATCGCGCTGAATTGATCGACGTGATACATGCCGAGATTGCTGATGGTAAACGTGGCATCGGCGATGTCGATCGGCCGCAGCTTCCCGGCGTAGGCACGCTCGGTGACCTCCACCCGCCGGCTTGCGATTTGCACAAGGCTCGCGCGGTCAGCCTGGGGAATCACACCAGCAACCACCCCGTCATTCACCGCGATCGCAATGCCCATGTTCACGTGATCATGCATGCGGATGCCTTGCGCAGTCCAGCTGGCGTTCAAGCGCGGATGCCGAAGCAACCCGCGCGCGACCAGGGCCACCAGCAGATCGGTGTACGTAATGCGGACAATCTTGGCCGGATCGTCGTGGGTTTGCTCCAGCTCCGCGGCGACGCGATTGCGATAGTCCTTGAGCGCCGTGGCATCGATTTCCCGGGTCACAAAGAAATGGGGAACCGTGGTCCAGCTCTCCGTAGTTCGTTTGGCCATGATGCGGCCGACCGAACCGGTCACTTCGAGGTTGTCAGATTGTCTGCCGGGTCGATCGATGGTCTTTGCCGCCGCCTCGACGTCGGAGGCGAGAATCTCCCCGTCCGGGCCTGAGCCGGGCACCGACCCGATGTCGACCTCGAGTTCCTTGGCCAGTCGGCGTGCCTTGGGAGAAATCCTCCCACCCGAGGGCGGCGGCAGCGAACCGCTGGCAGCGTGCGGGGAGGTCTCGATGGATCTGGTTTCTACCTCCGTTCCCCGCCGCGCCGTCGGCATGGACGGGTCGCTCTCGAGGGGCGGTGCTTCACCCGGAGCCACAATCCAGGCGATGGTTCTTCCCACGGGAATGTCCGCACCCGCCGCGGCCTTGATGCCCACGAGCAAACCGTCGGCCGGGGCTTCCACTTCGACGACCGCCTTGTCGGTCTCGATTTCCAGCAGCGGTTCGCCCTTCTGAACCCGGTCGCCTTCCTTCTTGTGCCAGGAGATCAGCTTGCCGGTCTCCTGCGCCATTTCGAGGGCGGGCATCACCACGCTGAAGGCCATAGGCGCTCGCTATTGCGGAAAGGCTTTCCTCTTCGTTATCGCGATCGTGAGCTCGAAACTCCTACCCGCTCGCTTTTAGCGCTGGCCTCAATCCTTTCGAGCACGCGCTCGCTCGGCGGAGCTTCGCTTTCTCGGGTGGTGGGCAGCGGACCGTTGACGGTGAAATAGTGCGCGCCCGCCACCAGCAACTCTTCCGCGGGGAAACGGGTGATGACTTCGTGCCCCGTCGGTGTAACCACGATTTCCTCTTCGATGCGCGCCGCGCTCCAGCCGTCGGTCGAGGGCCAGAAGGTTTCGAGCGCGAACACCATTCCCGGTTTTATCTCGACCGGATGCTCGAAAGACACCAGGCGGCTGATCACCGGTTTTTCCCAGATGGCGAGCCCGACGCCGTGACCGTACTGCAGGGCGAAGCAGGCTTCTTCATTGGGGAAGCCGAACTCCTCCGCTTTCGGCCAGACGGCGGCAATTTCCCCCGTGGTGCGGCCGGGGCGAACCAGTTCAATGGCCGCATCCAGATATTCACGGCAGCGTTTGTAAGCATCGACCATGGCGTGCGAGGCGTAGCCCACGGTGAAGCAGCGGTAGTAACAGGTCCGGTATCCCATGTAGGAGTGAAGAATGTCGTAGTAGACAGGATCACCCGGCCGCAATACGCGGTCCGAGAACACGTGCGGGTGCGGGTTGCAGCGCTCCCCGGAAATCGCGTTCACGGCCTCGACATATTCCGAGCCCAGATCGTAGAGAACCTTGCTGACCAGGCCGACGGCCTGGTTTTCCCGCAGGCCGGGCTTCATGGTGCGGTAGAGTTCGTCGTACGCCGCATCGACCATCATGGCCGCAGTATTGAGCAGGGAAATTTCATCCTGGGTTTTGATCACGCGCGCTTCCGACAGGAGCGGCTGGCCGTCGACTACTTCGAGGCCTGCTTTCTGGAGGGCAAACAGAACCGGTGGTTCGATGATGTCGACGCCCACGGGTTCCTTGTGCAAGCCGCGCATTTCGAGTTCCACGCGGATCTTTTTCGCGACGTCTTCCGCCCGGCCCATTTCCGGCGTCATCGCGCCGCGCAGCATCGAAATGCCCGGCCGTGACCGTTCCCCCAGCCACGGGCAGTACAATTGGTGATGTTTCGCCGCCGATCCAAAATCCCAGAGAATGGGCTCGTCGTTTTGCGGCAGCAGGGTGAATCGGTTGGCCTTGTCCTGGGCCCACGATCCGATGTGGGTCGCGGTCAAGTAGCGCACGTTGTTCATGTCGAAGCAGAGCAGCGAACCCATCGACGATTTGGCCAGCAGCTGCTTGGCTTTTGCAAGGCGCTCCCGCCGCAGCCGGTCGAAATCAATCCGTTCTTCCCAATCCACCGCCATGGTGCCGTGAGTTTTGAGTGACATGATGAGCTCCTATAACCTCTAGCCGCGAGCTAAGAGCCGCGAGTTTCGCAGTTGAGGCGCCCGCGACTTGTAGCTAGCCCCGGGGCCTACACATGGCCTTCGCCGCATCGCATACCGCTTCCTCCGTCGGCACGGTCGCGTCTTCGAGCGGCGGAGAAAATGGTATCGGGACCTGCATGGCACCCATGCGTTTCACGGGCGCGTCCAAATCGTAGAAGGCACCTTCGGCAATCACCGCCGCGATCTCCGATGCCACACCGTATCGGCCGTAGCCCTCGTCGAGGACGATCGCGCGCGATGTTTTCTTGGCCGATTGCACAATCGCCGTCTCGTCGAGCGGCCAGGTCGTGCGTGGATCGAGCACTTCGGCGCTGATGCCTTCTCGCTCCAGCCGAATCGCCGCGCCCAGCGCCACCTGCACCATGCTGCTGGTGGCTATCAAGGTGATGTCCTGGCCGGCGCGCTTCACGTCGGCCACGCCCAGCGGAATCGTGTAGTCTTCGGCGGGAACCGGGCCCTTCAGCTTGTACATCATTTTGTCTTCGAAGAAGACCACCGGGTTTTCGTCACGGATGGCCGCCTTGAGCAGGCCTTTTGCGTCATAGGGCGTCGAAGGCAGCACCACTTTCAATCCCGGAATATGGCTGAACCAGGCATGCAAGGACTGCGAGTGCTGCGCCGCCGAACGCCGGGTTGCGCCCAGCGTGGTGCGCAGGACCATGGGTACCCGCCAGTGGCCGCCCGACATGTAGTGGATTTTGGCGGCCTGGTTGACCATCTGATCCATGGCCAGGGTGAGGAAATCGCCGAACATGATATCGACCACCGGACGCAGGCCGGTCATGGCCGCTCCCACGCCGATTCCGGTAAAACCGGCTTCGGAAATGGGCGTGTCGATGACGCGCTCGGCGCCGAATTCCTCGACCAGTCCGGAGAGCACCTTGAAAGGCGTACCCGCTTCGGCCACATCTTCGCCGAAGATGCAGACCCGCGGATCCTGACGCATTTCCTCGGCGAGAGCCTCGCGCACGGCCTGCGCGAAGGTGAGTTCGCGTTCAGGCATAGACGTCCTCATCGACCTGCTCGGCACCGGGATAGGGCGCAGCCATGGCGAATTTCACCGCGGCCTCCATCTCGGCGCGGGCCTCCGCGGCGATTTGCTGCAAGGATTCGCGATCGGCACAACCCTGCTCGATCAGCCAGTTGCCATGCAGCTGGATGGGGTCGCGTTCGCCTTTCCAGTATTGCTCTTCCTGCTTCGAGCGGTAGTATTCGCGGTTGATGTCGCCCACATGATGCCCGCTGTAGCGATAGGTGTCGGCCTCAAGGAACGCAGGCCCTTCGCCCGAGCGGGCGCGGGTTACCAGCCGTAGGGCGGTTTCGTGCACCACGCGCACGTCCTGTCCGTCGACCACCGTCGCCTCGAGTCCGAAGGCCTGGGCCCTTCCCAGGATCGTACCCGCGGTGGTTTCCGTGTAGTGGGTATATTCGTTGTAGAGATTGTTTTCGCAGACATAGACGACGGGCAGCTTCCAGAGTTGCGCCAGATTCATGACCTCGTAAAGAGATCCCTGACCGAGTGCGCCTTCGCCAAAGAAACAAACGGCGACGCGCCCGTTACCCACACGCTTGGCGGCGAACGCCGCGCCCGTCGCAATGCCCACGCTGCCACCCACAATGGCATTCGCCCCCAGGTTGCCGGTGGCGGGATCGGCGATGTGCATGGATCCGCCTTTGCCCCGGCAATAACCGGCCTCCTTGCCCAGCAACTCGGCGAACATGCGGTCCGGGGAAGCACCCTTGGCCAGGCAGTGTCCGTGGCCGCGGTGGGTGCTGGTGATGTAGTCGTCGAGCCGCAGGGCTTCGCAAACGCCCACGGCCACGGCTTCTTCCCCGCTGTAAAGATGAGCCAGCCCGGGCATCAGAGCGCGGGTGTAGAGTTCGTTGACCTGCTCCTCAAAAAACCGGATGCGGATCATCTGGCGGTAGGCACGGATCCAGAGTTGTTTCTCCGTCGCGAGGTTGCGACCGGCTCGCGACTTGGAGGTAGCGGTGGTCACTGGCGGGCTCCGCTGTTGACCGGGGTGGTCACTCCCGCCATCCGAGCCAGCACGTCGAACATGCAGGCGAAATCGTATTTCACCCAGCCCATGCCGCGGGCGGCCGTCAGAAATTCGTTGCTCACCGCCGTCGTCGGCAGGGGCACGTCGAGTTGTCGGCCAAGCTCCATGGCCAGCACCATGTCCTTCTGCATCATGTTGACGTCAAACCAGGCCTGTTCGGGCTGGCCGAGGACGAACGGGCCGCGATATTGAATCATGGGAGAAGCGATGGCGCTGTGGGTAAGCACATCCACGGCAACTTCGCGGGCGATGCCGCTTTTTTCCGCCAGCAGGACGCCTTCGGAAAATGCGAGCATCTGCACCGCCAGGCTGAGGTTGGTGGCGATCTTCATCGCCAGCGCAAGACCGTTGTCGCCAACGTGCGTAACTTTCGATCCAAGGTCGGAGAGCAGGGGCAGGATCTGGTCAAAGGTTTCCTTCCGTCCGCCGACCATGACCGATAATTTGCCCTGGAGCAGCGTGATCACGCTGCCCGAGACCGGTGCATCGACCATGTCGGCGCCGAGCGCGCGAACTTTGGCCACCAAGGCGCGGCTAACCGTGGGGCTCACCGTGCTCATGTCGATGAAGATCTTGCCCGGACTCAGGCCGGCCAGCAGTCCCTCGGGGCCTTCGGTGACCGCATCGAGAGCAGCGGCGTTGGTGACCATCGCGAAGGTGTTGTCGGAAGCAGCGGCAACGGCTCGCGGCGAGTCCGCCCACTGCATACCTTTCTCGATCAGCCACTCGGCCTTGGCGCGAGTGCGGTTGTAGCCGGTGACGGTATGTCCCTTGCCGAGAAGGCGGTCGACCATTTGGCTGCCCATCGTTCCCAGGCCGATGAATCCGAGTTTCGCCACGGCAACTGCCTCCTGGTTTCGCATCCCAACCGCGGTTGACTATTGCTTGACCTCAGACGAGCCTTTGGCCACCGGGGCTTGACTGTCCTTGCGCACCTGCTCCAGGTGGTCTCGCATGGCCTCACGGGCTGCTTCTGGATCGCGCCTTTCTACGGCAGCGAGGATTTGTTTGTGATGAATCTGACCCCGGTCCGGGCCCCCAGGAACACGGAAGATGCGCAAGCGCTGCTCGCGCAGGATTCCGACGATCGAATCGAGCAAGGAAAGAATGAGCGGGTTGGCCGCACCCTCGGCCAAAGCCAGATGAAAATCTAGGTCGGCTTCGATATAGGCGTCCGGGTCGTGTCGGGCGCGGTCCATCATGGCAACCGCTTCGCGCATCGTGGCCAGTTCTGACTCCTGCACCCGCACGGCGGCCAGGGCAGCAATCTCGGGCTCGAGAATGGTCCGCACTTCCGCCAGATGATGAAAGCCGTCGGCCTGCCCGATCTTGATCATCAGGTCGAGCGACTGGCGTACCGCCTGGGTGGTGCCGTCGGTGACGAAAGTCCCCCGGCCCGAATAGGCTTCCACCAGACCTTTTTCGCGCAAGGCTTTCACCGCTTCGCGCACCGCGGTGCGGCTGACGCCGAAACGCTGCGCCAACTCCCGCTCCGCCGGCAGCTGATCGCCCGGCTTCAGATCGCCCTTAACGATGGATTCTTCGATTTGCTGAACGATTTGCTCGTAAAGCCGTGAGGCGCGAACCTGCTTGTACACAGACCTGACCCCCACACGGTGTGGCACGAAGGCATCCGACACGCCTGCTTTGGTCCGGCTACTATACCGCAGATCCACAGGATGCAGGCGCGATTGTTCAACCGAGGGCACGGATTTGTACCGGTATGGTGGTATGACCAATTAGACTACAGCCTCTGCTATTGTGCAACCCCCGCCCTAGGCCTATTTTGGGAGCAATAGCCCGCCCCGGTTAGTTCCAATGGTTGTCCCTGCCTGGGAGCGAAGAAATGAATTTGCTTGACACTATTTCTCTGATAGTGGTATGGCTGTCGGACCAGCCTAGCTTGGAGGAGTCCTATGCTATTGCGCATGGTCTGTGCCGTTCCCTCCGGTCGACTGACTTCCGCGGCTCCCCGTTCCATCCTTCTTGTTCACTGCCTGCTGCTCGCGCTCTCCTTGTCGGCGGCGGCTCAAAACATCACGGGGCGTATTTTGGGGACGGTGACCGATCCGGGCGGAGCGGCGGTTGCCGGCGCGAGCCTTGTGATAACCGATATGCAACGGGGCACCTCGCGCGCGTTGACGACCGATGAGTCCGGAGCCTATGTGGCCGCCGATCTTCAACCCGGGTCCTACCAGATCCGCGTGCAGGCGAAGGGATTCAAGACGGTAGAAAGGCGGAGTCTCCAGCTCGAAGTCGCCACCGACGTACGCGCCGATTTCGCCCTGCAGCCAGGAGAGGTGACCGAGACCGTGACCATCACGGGAGAGGTTCCTTTGGTGAATACCACCTCGTCCACACTGGGCGGGACCCTCAGCAATCAGGAAATCAACGACCTGCCGCTCAGCGGCCGCAACTACGAAAACCTGTTGCAACTGCGTCCCGGCGTGATGCGGTACCCTGGCGGCGGCTTCTCCACGACCAGCGCCAATGGGCTCCGGGCAGAAGACAACGCCTACTTCGTCGAGGGGCTGTTCAACAGCGAGCCCTATTCAGGTCAAGCCATCGTCAACGGAGCCGGTATCGCGGGCGACTCCGCCACCATTCTTCCGATTGACGCCATTCAGGAATTCAACCTGCAGCAGAACCCTCCCGCCGATTACGGATGGAAACCGGGAGCCGTCGTTAACGTGGGTCTGAAGAGCGGCACCAACAGTTTGCACGGCACGGCTTTTGGCTTTGGCCGTGATGGAGTCATGGACGCGCGCAATTACTTCAACCAGGTGCCGGCGCCGAAATTGCAGCGCTCGCTCGAGCAGTTTGGCGGCAGCCTGGGTGGCGCCATCGTTAAGGACAAGGCGTTTTTCTTCGGTGCCTACGAAGGCCAGCGCTACGACGTCGGCAACTCCTATGGCGGCGTCACCAGTCCATCGATGAAGCACATGGCACCGAACGGGACTTGTTCGTTTGGCTTTTCGGGCGATTGCGCCGACAGTATTCCCGATGCGATCGCGGATCTTCTGGAGCCGGGCGCAGCGCTCTTCAAGGCCGTCGTAAGTCCCGCCAGCCTGAACATTTCTGGATGTTCGCTCTCGGGCACGTGCAACGGCACCGGCTTTCCCACCAACAATCAGACCAATATTGGGACCGCGCTCAGCGCCAGCCAGGCCATCGGTATCCCGAACGGGTTTGACAACAACGTGCACTCGGACAATGTGGTCGCCAAGGTCGATGTCCTCCTGAACCCGCGCCATACCATCAACGGCGAGTACTTCTTCGGCAACAACTCGGGAACCGTCGAAGATTTCCCCGAACTGCAGCAGAAATGGCTTTCCGATATTCACACCCGGGCGCAGGTCGCGGGGGGCAGCTGGATTTGGACTCCCAGCTCCCGTTGGGTGAACGAAGTTCGCTTCGGTTACAACCGGTTGTACCAACCCACCCTGCCCGGAGACCTGAACACGCCAGCCTCCGCCTACGGTTTGGATACAGGGGTCAGTGGTCCGTACACCGGCGGCCTGCCGCGCATTGGCTTCGGAGGTTACTTTTTCCCCGGCCTGGGCGGTTTCAAATGGCCGAAGTTCCAGGGGCCGGATTCGATCACCCAGGTTTCCGATCACGTCTTCTATACCGCCGGCAAGCACGCCCTGAAGTTCGGCGGCGAGCTCCATCACAACAAAGTGACCAATGCGGCCTATGGCAACGCCCGCGGCAGCATCACCTTCCTCGGCGGGGTTGCGAGTCCCGGCCCCCCGCCCGCAACTAATCCGCCTATTTTGTCGAGCCAACTCGAGGACTTCTTCGCGGGAGCGGTGTTCAAGTCGAGCGCCGAAGTGGGAAATCCCACCTTGCACCTGCACAACTGGTCGTATGGCCTGTTTTTTCAGGATGACTGGCGGGCCACCAAGAATCTGACCGTCAACCTGGGTATTCGCTATGAATACAGCTCGGTGGTCCAGGAGGCCAACAATCTGCTGGGGAATTTCGATCCCGAGCGAGGCATGGTGCAGGTGGGTCATCAGATCGGCAATCTGTATAACCCCGATTACTCGAACTTCGGCCCGCGCCTGGGCTTTGCCTGGGACATCTTGGGCAACGGAAGGACGGTGCTCCGCGCGGGAGGGGGGCTCCTCTACGAAACCGTCAACTGGCAATCCTTCATTGCCTTCAACAATTCCTTTGGACCGGGGAGCGTTCCGACCGGGGCGCCGATCAACGCCGCCGGCCAGACCTCCGGGGGAACGATTACAACCGGCAACGTCACGGTCAAGAATTTCTTGACCTACCCCAATACTTGGGACGCTAAGTACGGACCGCTCTACGGCACCTCGGTCAATTGCACCTATCCCAATTCGTGCCCCATCATGTCGGTGGCCCACAATCTCACCACCCCGTACGTGTGGACTTGGACCTTGAACCTGCAGCACGCCTTCACGCCCAACCTGTCGATGGAGGCCGCCTACGTGGGCAACCACGGGTCGAACCTCATGGGAACTCGGGATATCAACCAGCCGCCCGTGGGCACCGACTATTCGCCGGCGTGTAACACCGATCCCAACTGCGATCAGGACGCGCGACCGTACAACGCCAAGTTTAATTACCTCAGCAACATCTTCCAGATGGGAAATGTCTACCTGTCCAATTACGACGCCTTGCAGGTGACCTTGAATGCCCGCAACTATCATGGCCTGAGCATGGTCGCCGGGTACACCTATTCGCATGCGCTCGATAACGTAAGCGCGAACTGGGACTTTGGCTACGGATCGGGGCTACCGCAGAACTCCTACAATCTGGCGAACGAATACGCGAACAGCGATTTCGATATCCGAAACCGCTTGACCATCTCGCTCACCTACACCATTCCCGGCCGCCAGGGTTACGCTCAGATGCTCGAGGGTTGGGAGATTAACTCGATCATCAACCTGCAGACGCCGCAGAAATGGGGTGTCATGGACGAGGGAACCGACGCCGCCGGGGTGGGTCCCCTGCCGGTCAGTCCGCCCGCCAATGAACCGATCCGCTGGGACTTCTATGGCCAGCCTGACGATTTCAAGTCGGGCCCGACACCGCTTCCGTTCTTCCCCGGAAGTCAGAACCCGGCGAGTCCGACCAGCAATCCCGCCTGCAATGCTCAGGCCTTAGCGCTCGATGGCGGAAAAGCGGGTGGACCGGCCACGACTTCCCTGGCCGATTTTGGGTGCTACGCCAAAGGACACTCCTTCCTGAATCCCCCACCCCTCGGCCACTTCGGCACCATGGGGCGAAACATATTTCCCGATTCCGGCTTCAAGGGATTCGATTTCTCCCTGGCCAAGAACTTCTACTTCGGCGAGCGCTACCGTCTTCAGTTCCGGGCTGAGTTTTTCAACATCTTCAATCATCCAAACTTTGCCAATCCTTATGGCGGGCAGAACGGGTTCGGCCTGAACGATCCTTCGGCGGCCAGCTTCGGCTGCGGCTGCGCGACCCCGGACATCGCGGCTGCCAATCCCGCCGTCGGCTCGGGTGGACCGCGTTCCATTCAGCTGGGCGCAAAGTTCGCTTTCTAGCTCAAACCAAAGGAGCTACTTGGGGCCGGGGTCAATTTCGTCCGGCCCTCTTTTTTCCTAGGGAGTCAGGCGAGTCGGGCGAAACAGGACCTATCATGAAGCCAGGAACCGAACTTACGCTGCTCATGCTCGTCGTGGCGGGAACTGTCGTCCTGTCGGGAAGAACGTTGGCCCAGGAGCGCCGCGAACGCACCATTGAGGAGATTAAGACCGAAGCCATCCGTCGCGCCGAAGTCGGCCAATACCCGCTGATTGGCCTCGATCCCGCCGATGTGAGGGAAGCCTTCGCCGACATTCATAGCGCGGATAAAGACGAGTGGGCGGCGGCCTTCATGCGCGTCGGCGATCGTTACTCGAACGAAGCGCAATCGCTCGAGAAGACCGATCCCGCCCGGGCCAACGCCGACTATATTCGGGCATGGCGGCTCTATTCCTTCGGCCGCTGGCCCTTTCCCGCATCGCCCGGTAAGCAGCGTTCCTATGAGAAGGCGATCGCCGCCTTTCTGGCGCACGCGCGCTTCTTCGATCCCCCGCTCGAAGTGGTGCACATTCCCTTCGAAGCGAAACAGATCATCGGCTATCTGCGCCTGCCGAAAAATTCCCCGGGTCCGGTTCCCCTGGTGGTTGCCGTGAACGGCCTCGACAGCCGCAAGGAGGATCTGGCGGAGAGCTTCGCCGCGATTCTTCCCTCCGGTATCGGATTTCTCGCCGTAGACGGTCCCGGTACCGGTCAGGCACCGATCAAGGTCAGCGAAACCTCCGAACGCATGCTCTCGAAGGTGCTCGACTACGCGCAGTCGCGGCCGGAGATTGACAAGAACCGTCTTGCCATACACGGCGTGAGTTGGGGCGCGTATTGGGCCACAAAGATGGCGATCGTGGAGCGTGCCCGCCTGCGCGGGGCAAGCGCTCAGTCGCCTCCGGTCGACAGATTCTTTCAGAAAGATTTCCTGATGAATTCGCTCTTAGGCAATCGGGAATACCTCTTCGATCAGGTACCGGCGCTGATGAACATTTTCGAAGGTGTTCACTCGCTCGACGAGATGGGCGATTATTTGCCCAAGATGTCGCTGGTGTATCAGGGTCTTCTAGGCAAGCCGATGGCGCCCATGCTCATCCTGGCAGGCGTGCGCGACACGCAGGTGCCCATCGCGGATGAGTACCTACTGCTCAGCCAAGGAGACACACCGAAAGAAGCCTGGATCAACCCGTCCGGCGGTCACCTGGGACGGCAGGTCGGGGTCTGGCCCGATCCCCGCATTTTTCGCGAAGTGATCGTTCCCTGGCTCGTGAAAACCCTCGCGTCTCCGACGAGCAAGTGACTCAATAGGCTCAAAAGAGGGGAAACGATCGTTTACTGCGGGTAACCGATCTGCTTGAGCAACGTTGGATAGCGCGGATCTGAGCGAACGTTATCGAACTCCGGATCTGACTTGATCCACACGGCAAGCATGAGTTCCCGATCCCGGTACGATTTCTCGAGCACGGCCATGCACCGGTCGCGGTCGCCCAGGTGAGCGGCTGTGTGCTCTGCACGCCAAGTCTCCATGCCGCCGGTGGGAGTGAACGAGCCCGTGGAAGGTGATGCCGTTCGATGGTACGAGCAAGCCCGCCTTCAGTATGGTTCTTCGCCGCGCTTGAGAAGCTCCTGGAAGCGGGGATCGGACCTGAGTGGTTCGAACTCCCATCGTCCCCCAATTGCTCTTATGCCGTCAGGGTCGCCGCCGCCCTTGGCAGTGCCCCTCTCGAGTGCGCGGATGGCCTCATCGTATCGCCCCAAGCCAACGTAAGCTATCGCGCCGCACCAATCGTCCCAGTCCGGCCCGTTCCGCAGTTTGTTCAATCTTCTTTCCGCTTCTTGTCGGCGCCCAGCGCCCGCCAAGGCATGAATCAGCGCTTGCTCGGGGCAAAGCCCGCCTAAAGTCCGGTATTGTTCTATCTCCGCAATGGCTTCCGGGTAACGGCCTCGCCGCTGGTAAAACCCGGACAGCAAGTCATGAAGGCCCGGATTTCTGGGGTATAACTCGACGGCTTTGCGCATTTCGGCAATCGCCTCGTCGTACTTCTGCTCGCTCACCAGGCAATCCACGAAGTGGTTGATTCCGTCCAGATTCAACGGGTCCAGCTGGTGCGCGGTGCGTGCATACCTGCAGGCTAGCTCCTGATCATTGAGCAACTCGGCACGGGCAAGAAGGACATTGACGTCGTTCGGGCTGAGTTGGAAGGCCTGTTCGACTTCTTTCCTTGCCGCATCATCGGCGGCCTTTCCTTTCATAGAGACTTTTCGCATCAGCAAGGGCCAGGTGAGCCTCGGCGAGGCTGCCGTCCAGCTCCACTGCTTTCTTGGCGGCCGCGACGGCTTTCGGACCCGCTTCCCGCGGGTTCATCCAGTCAACATCCGACCAGCCGGCCCTCAGATACACCGTGGATAGGACAATATACGGGGGGCATAGTTAGGGTCTTCTTGAATGGCTCGAGTGAGGTACTCCTCCGCTTTCTTGAGACCTTCCTCGGTGCGAAAATTCGCTTCGAAATAACGTCCGCGAAGATAGTCTTCATAAGCTTGCGGGTTCACCGGCCGCAACTCGGCCAGCCGGGATTGCTGTTGCGGCGTCAATCTGCCTGCCACCTCCTCTGTAACTGCCGCCGCCAGCTCATTTTGCAGCTCAAGAACGTCCTGCAAATTGCGCTCGTAATCGCGCGCCCAAAGATTCTCTCCGCTCGCGGCATCGGCCAGCTGGGCGCTGATGCGAACCCGGTCTCCGGAGCGGGCCACGGATCCCACAACCACGGCACCGACGTTAAGCTCCCGCGCAATTTCGGGCACGGTCTTGTGGGTTCCCTTGTAGTGCATCGCCGAGGCACGGGAGATCACACGCAGCGAGCCCAGTTTGGTCAGGTTCGTGATCAAGGCATCGGTCATGCCATCGACAAAGTATTCTTGGGACGAATCTCCGGTGAGATTTTCCAGAGGCAGAACAGCGAGGGACTTGAATTCGCGAACTCCTCCTGCGGATGCCGGCCCGAATGCCCAGCCCTCGAGGCGGCGTGTGGGGGTGATCGGAGCCTCCTTCATGAAGTTGACACCAATTGCGGCCATGGACATCTCAAGCATCGACTTTCTTGATCAGCAGCATTTTTTGTGAGCGGAGGTCCTAGACCAGAGATGACCGATGCACGTTGGCGGCTGTCGCTTCACCTCACAGCAATCGTTGCGGTCTGCGGCTGTTGGCTGGGCTGTGGTTCAGTAAGTAGCGATCCTTCGTCTGATGCCCCGGTTACCGCCGTAGCCTCCACCAGAAACCCGCTCGTTGCCAGCTACTCCGTTTCCAGCCAGAAGGGAGGACGGGCGAGAGTCGAGTTTGGAACCGACATTTCTTACGGGAGACAAACGGCGTGGTACTCGCTGCCCCCCGGTGGCCGTGATGTTGCCATCTTGGTGGCAGGAATGAGGGCTTCGACAACCTATCACATGCGAGCCGAACTGGTCTCTGGTGCCCGCCACTGGTTCGATCAAGACCGCGTATTTGTCACGGGGCCGCTTCCATCAACGACGTTCCCGTCTCTGATTGTGACCAGGCCCGGCACCTCCGCGCTGGCCGCTACCGAGAATCCCGGCGTGGAGCTGATCAACCTGACCGAGCCCGGCGTCCACATGATGCAAGCAGTTGTCGCCGACCGTGATGGCCACCCGATCTGGTATTACGACGTGGGGGCGGACCAAGAGAACTTGCCCATCCCCATCAAGCTTATGCCCAGCGGTCATTTCATCGTCAACATACAGGGCGGTCGAAGCGGGACAACTCGTCTGCGCGAAATTGACTTGGCAGGCCGTACCATCCGGCAGATGGATGCTCCTGGGCTCCAGCAGAAACTGCAAGATGCCGGCCACCCCGTCAAGGGATTGTTTTTCCATCATGACGTCCTGCCGCTCAGCAACGGACATCTGATTGTGCTAGGGAACGTGGCCCAGGACTTTGACGATCTCCCAGAATATCCAGGTACCACCCCGGTGATTGGGGATGTGCTAGTAGATTTGGACCAGGACTGGAACCCGGTCTGGTTTTGGTCTGCGTTCGATCATCTCGATGTTAAGCGTCATCTGATGGGATTGCCAGATTGGACTCACAGTAATGCCGTCGTCTATACGCCTAAGGACAGCAACCTGCTGATTTCCATGCGCAATCAAAGTTGGATCTTGAAGATAGACTACCGAGATGGGAGCGGCTCGGGAGACGTCTTGTGGCGGCTGGGAGAAGGTGGAGACTTCACTCTGACCGGCGGGGACCCGAAGCAGTGGTTTTACGCGCAACACTTCCCATCTTTGATAGGGTCGGACGGCTCGGCACTGACCATGGCAATTTTCGACAACGGAAACCTACGCATACTGGATGACAGCGGGGCCGAGTGCGGGTCTCCGGGACCAGCCTGCTACAGTCGTGCCACAATCTTCCACATCGAGGAGAGCAGCAAGATGGCCACCGTGGTATGGCAAGACACCCCGGGACATTTTTCGTTTTGGGGCGGAAGTATCAACCAGTTGGCCAATCGAAACGTCGAATTCGACATGTCGGCACCTTTTCCAGAAGATGTAGGGTCTCGCGTGCTTGAGGTTACTCAGTCAAAGATGCCGCAGACGGTTTGGCAGATGGACATACAAGGAGGACATGCCTATCGGGCGTATCGCATACCCAGTCTTTATCCCGATGTGTCCTGGAAGTAAGGCCAGCGACTGCCTGCTCGGAAGAGGTTGATTTCATTTGCGCAGGTTTGCGCCGAGATCAACATCCGGTTAACCGGATTCCGAAATCTGAGCCTCACGGCTGCGAATGGCCCTAGTATCATTGACAGTTGTCCTCTTTGTCATTTCCACTGAGTCGAATGGAATTAGGCGGATGTACGTTCGTCGGCCAGATTCCGGCTTACGAATGGAATTTCAGCGACGTTGCCCCTGGGCTCGCGTGGAACGAGGGCGGGTAGAGATGCAATCGGATGTTCTGTTGCTCTTCAGTTGACCCCTGCAGGACAGGTTTTGGTTCAGAACGGATTGATTACAGCACGTCAACTCGGAGTGGGCGATTCGTTGTGCTACAACAATCCCAGCAACCAGCCCTTTAATTCTTTGTGTGCCATCGCTCCCTTAGAACCTAGCCTGGCTGCGCGCCCTCGACCTGAGAATCTCCGGGTCGTACAGTCGTACAAGATACGGGAGAACATCGTCCTGCGACCCAGCGCCGGCGTCTACAACTTGTTCAATTTTGCAAACTTTGACTTGCCTGGCAATGCTCTGAATGGAGAATTGACTGGCACGGCTGGGCAGATCAACGGCACTACTCCCCGCGATCACGTGAAATCCATCCTGGCAAATGTCCAAGCGTGACATCCTGGAACTGTTCGCGCGCACGGGCGGGTTCCTCACCCCGGATAGGGTATGGCTGGGACTACAGCGACGGCTCGATCGCCGGTCAGTTTAGAAAACCATTCGACAGGATTGCACAGCGGGCCAAGAATGAAGAATGGTCGGGACGGGCAGATTTGAACTGCCGACCCCTCGCACCCCAAGCGAGTGCTCTACCAGGCTGAGCCACGTCCCGACAGGAAAGCCCGCCGCGCCCACCGGCAGCGGCGATGGGGTTCACTGACAAATTTTACACCAGGAGAAGGAATCAATCTTTTCCTCCTTGTCATTTCCGTCTTGGCCTCCGGCCTCGATCCTGGTCGTCGAGAACGGCAAATTGGATCTTCTTCTCCACCGGGTCGAGGCGATCCACCAGCACCCGTGTCTGCTGCCCCAGCCGATACCGTTTCCCCGTGCGCTGACCCATGATCTCGCGCGTATTCTCATGATAGGTGTAGCGATCGTCGGTGAGCGAGGCGAGCGGCACCAGGCCTTCCACAAAGAGATCGGTCAGCTCGACAAAAAAGCCGAACTTGGTCACGCTCGTGATGAGGCCATCGAACTCTTCTCCGATACGCTCCTGCATGAATTTTAGCTTCTTCCATTCGATGAGTTCGCGTTCGGCTTCGTCGGCCCGGCGCTCGGCTTGGCTCGATTCCTCTGCAATTTCGTGCAATTCCTCGAGCGAGATCGGGCCCGACAAGGGTCGCAGCGCCTCCCGCTGGGCGCCACGGTCGCGGCGTTTGGACCAGGGCGATGGCGGATCCATGGGGCGTGCCGGCGGCCTCGGTTCATCGTGCGCGAGCTGCTCGGCGCCGTCTTCGGGGCGTTCCGGGCAATGCCCTGTCCCGACTCGAAAGCCCGGTCCGAGGACACCGATTCGCACCGAGCCTTCCTGCACTTCGGCGGATTCCTCGAGCACGTCTTTCAAGATTCTGTGCACGATCAAATCGGGATAGCGCCGGATCGGGGAGGTGAAGTGGGTGTAGGTGGGGGCCGCCAAGGCGAAGTGTCCGAGATTGTCTTCCGAATACCTGGCTTGCTTCAAGGAGCGCAACATCAGATAGGAAAGGATTCTTTCTTCCGGCTTGCCGGCGATTTTCGTGGTCAACTTTTGGTACATGCGGGGCGTGATGTGGACTTCTTTCGGAATCTCAAGCTGCCGCGGGCGCTTGCCGGTGCCATAGCTGGCGCGACGATCGGTCTTGAGCGAGATGCGCTCGATGGGCAGCGCGCCGACTCCCAGGGAGTAGCCAAAGGTGGCTGCCAGCATTTCGAATTCATAGACCCGCTTGGCGTCCGGTTTCTCGTGAACGCGGTAGAGGGAGGCCACGCACTTCGACTCGAGATAGCTGGCCACGGACTCATTGGCCGCCAGCATGAACTCTTCGATGATGCGATGCGCCAGGTTGCGCTCGGAACGGATGATGCTTTTCATGAGCCCAAATTCATTGAACTCGATGACCGGTTCCGGCAAGTCGAAGTCAATCGAACCACGGCGCTCGCGCTTGCGGTTGAGGATGAGCGCCAAATCCCTCATTCTCTCGAAGGTTTCGACCAGCTTGGCGTAGCGTCGCCGTGCGCTAGCATCTCCCTCCAGGATGGCATTCACGTCGGTGTAGGTCATTCGTTCGAGCGAACGAATCACGCCTTCCGACAAGGTCGAGCTCAGAACCTCACCGCGGTGGTCAATCTCCATGACCGCCGAGAGCACCAGTCGATCCACTTGCGGGCGCAAACTGCAGATGTCGGTCGAGAGTTCCAGGGGGAGCATGGGAACCGCACGGTCGGGGAAATACACACTCGTGCCCCGCAGCCGCGCTTCCTGATCCAAAGCCGAGCCTGGCCTCACATAATGGGCGACATCGGCGATATGCACCTGCAATTCAAAGTTGCCGTTTTCGAGGGTGCGGACCGTGACCGCATCGTCAAAGTCTCGGGCGCTCTCGCCATCGATGGTGACGATCGGGAGATGGCGGAAATCGCGCCGTTTCTCAAGCTCGCGTGCCGAGATGATCGCTTCTGTCGCTTCCGCCTCTCCGAGCACCGGCGCAGGGAAGCGATGCGGCAGATGAAACTTGCGGATGATGATTTCAACATCGACCCCGAAGTCCTCCAAGTAGCCAAGAATCTCAACCACTCGCCCCCGCGGATTCTGGGTGGCGCTTGGCCAGTCGGTGATCTCGACGTCGACCACTACATTTTCCAGATTCCGCCACTCGGTCCGGGGAGCGGCCTCCTGGCCCAAGACGCGGTGACGGTCGTGTCGCTGCGCTTCCCGCCTCGGCCCCTTGGACCTGGCGGCTTCCCTGCCGCGAGCCATCGCTGATCGGAAAGCGGTCGTCTCCTCCGGTGGGTATTCCATCCCGGGCGGAATGGTAATTTCCTGCTTGAGGCGCTCGTCGATGGGGGTCACGTAGTTGCGCCGATGGAGGGAATGAAAGATCCCGACCACGGTCGGATGGGCGCGCTCGAGGGGGGCTACGATTCGCCCTTCCGCCCGGCCATCCGGGCGAATCGTACGAATTTCAACCCGCACGCGGTCGCCATGCATGGCCGAGCCAATCGCCGGCGGCGAGATGAAAATATCGCCCGACAAGCTTGCCTTCAGAGTTGGGTCGAGGGAGCTCGAATCAGGGATCACAAAGCCATAGCCATCGCGATGCATGCTCAGGCGTCCGACAACCATGTTCTTGCCGGCCGAAGTGTGGGGAATTGCGTAACGATCGGAATCGAGCTGCTGAAGCTGTCCGCTCTCCACCAGCTTTTCCAGCCGTTCGGAAAGCTGGCGGCGGGCGGCGCTGTCGAGACCGAGTTCCCGAACCAGCTGTTTGTATCCCGCGCTGCGCTTCGGCTGGCGGGCAATTTTCTGAAGAATCGTGGAATCGGAGAGCATACCTAGTTAATACCCCCCGAATTCAGGATACTCGCATCCCCCGACTCGGCATGAGTATAAGAAATGCAGGTAACCAAGCAGGAATTGCACTGCGAGGGCCGAGGACGGGCAGCGGGCAAAACCGCGCTGAGGGCGCGCGAAAGCCGCGGAAGGCACAGAATTTCCACATGACGGCGGGTCTTGTTCGGAGTAGAATGCGATTTGGTCACTGAAATGCCACGTTGACCTATTAACTTGAGCACAGGAAAGGAATCAGAGGCCCATGTGGAAACCCACAACTCAGACACCCGTCGGCCCAACAACTCGGCCTAATGAGCCGGAACGTCCTGCGATGCCGACGGTGAGCACTCCCCCTGCTGAAGCCACCGCCGCCGCCGCACCGCCTCGTCCCGTGTCTGCCACAACAGCCGATCAGGCGACCATCGGAAAATCGCTCGTCATTAAAGGTGAAGTGACCGGTTCGGAGTCTCTCTACATCGACGGCAGAGTGGAAGGGTCCATTAGCCTGGCTGGAAACCGCGTGACCGTGGGCCGCAATGGCGTGGTTTCGGCCAATATCAATGCGCGGGAAATTGTGGTCCTGGGAAAAGTGCGGGGCAATCTGACCGCCAGCGACCGAGTGGACATTCGGAGCGACGGATCCCTGACGGGAGACGTGGTGGCCGCCCGCATTTCGATCGAAGACGGCGCATTCTTTAAGGGTGGAATCGACATCCGCAAGGCTGGCCAGAAGGCGAATGGCGAGGAAGCTAAGCCTTCGTCGACTCCTAGCGAAGCCGTAGCTGCTCGCGCCTAATCTCAGGTTCGGAAAACACGCCCGGGAAGGACCAAGGGTTTGGTCCGTCTTGTTGGCCTCTACGATCGCCTCCGCACTCCGTCCTCACTTCTCAATAAGCTCACTCAGCTTGCCCTCGGCGCGTGGCTTTCTCGACCGCCTTCTGTCATCTACTGATCAGCCGAACCCACTTTATGGCTCAGCGCCGCGACTCAGATCTTCGGCTTGGCGCTCCGCCAGGCGAGGATAGATCGTACCCTTTCGCCGGCGCAGGTCAGCGGGCAGTTGCGATCTGGTCAACCACAAGCCTGCCGCAACCGCTGCCGCCCAGGTGAAGCTGATGAGGATCAGTGCGTAGAGATCACGCGCGCGACTGGCGCCGGCGATCATGCCCGCGGCGACTCGAAAACTCAAAATTCCCGCGAAAGCAGCGGTAAGAGCTGCCTTGCTTAACTCCCGCCAGGGAAACTGGTTGAAGCGCACGAGCTTGCGCCGGTCGAGGAGGACGGCGATGGCAACCGTGTTGGCGACAATTCCCAAGTCGGAGGCGATGGCGAGTCCAACCGTGGAGAAAGCGCGGTAGAGTGCGCCGTACACCGGGATCGAGGCCACGGTGATGAGGCTACTGGCCACCATGGGGGTAAGCGTGTCCCCTGCCGCATAGAAAGCGCGCGAATAGAGAGCTTGCGCCGACCAGAATGCCAGGGAAAGTGAGAACCAGCCGAAATAGACGGCCGTGGTTTCTGCATCCGAGAACTGAAATCGGCCGCGGCGATAGACCAGATCGACCAGGGGCAGCGCCGCGGTGGCCATCAGGCTGGTGGCGAGGAGCGAGGTCGCGGTGATGCGATAAATCGAGGCGTTCACCAACTGGGCAAACTCCGCGATGCGCTTTTCCCCGAACAGTCGGGCGAAAAAGGGCAGGGAAGCCTGGCCAATGGCTTGCCCGAGCACGGCGATCGGCACGGCAAAAAGCCGCTTGGCGTAGTTCAAGCGGGTAATGTCGCCCACGTTGCCCGAGGCAAAATAGCGGAGAATCCAATCATCGGCGGTGACCAGCGACACACCCACCATGAGCGGGATGGTGAGCCGCACCCACTCCCGAAACGCTGGATTGCCGATGTCGAACGAGATGCGGTAGCCCGTGCCGACCGAGGCGGCGCCGATGGCGTTTACCAGGAATGGTCCTAGAAAACTGCCCACGAGCGCACCATAGGCCAGCGAGGAGATCCCGATCCGGTGCGAGAGGAGCAGCCCGCCGGCGATGATCGCGACGTTATAGAGCAACGGCCCAAACGCGGGCAGCATAAATAAACGGCGGGACAGCAAGACGGCAGAGACCACACCCCCCACGTAGAAAAACAGCTGGGCGGGGAGAAGTATGCGGGTCAGATGCACGCAAAGTTGAAGCTGCTCGGGAGTGAAATTCTTGACCAGATGGCGTTCGATCTGCGGGGTGAAAATCTCGGCCAGGATCGTACCGCTTCCGAGCACCACCGTCATGACCGTGATGATGATCGAAAAGGTCTTCTGGGCATCCTCTTCCTTGTTCTCGGCGAGGAAGCGGGTGTAGATGGATACGAAGGTGATCGAGGCCGTTCCCCCGGCCACCAGATAGTTCAGCCAGTCGGGGATGGTGAAGCCGGCGACGTAGGCATCGGTTTGCGGTCCGGCGCCGAAAGCCCAGGCAATGTATGCTTCCCGAACGTAGCCGATCACCCGCGAGAGCATGATCGCCGTCATCATCAGCAGGGTTGCCGAATAGGCTCCGTGCTGATGGGAAGGCCGGAGGAAGCGGAGAGCGCGGGTCAACATGTCAGCCGCAGATCACCGTGCAACTGATGGGTCTTCATGATGGGTGAGAAAGCCTATTCAGAAGCCTACCAGACCTGTGTCGAAAGCCCAGTGTCGAGTTTGGCTATACGCTCATCGCTGTTACGGGGCATCGGTGGCGACCGGCGCAGGCGTCGAGGCAGCCGCCAACCCCAGTCCAGAGAGCAGTTGGTTGGCAGCCTTCTGGCCGGTACGAATGCAGTCGGGGATTCCAATGCCGCGGTATCCATTGCCTGCCAGGGCCAAGGTGGGGAAGCGCAAGAGCAAAGCGTCGATCCGCTGCAAGCGCTCTAAGTGGCTGACTCCATACTGCGCCATGGCCGTCTTCCATCGATAAACCTTGGCGAACAGCGGGTCTGCCCGGAAGCGCAGCACCTGCTCGAGCTCCTCGCCGGCGATGGCGAGAATCTCCGGATCGGAGCGCTCGAAGATCGATTCGTTGCGCGCCCCGCTAAGGAAGCAGCGAACGAGAGCGCGGTCCTCAGGTGCGCGGTAGGGGAATTTGTTGTGCACAAAAGTCGCTGCCAAGATGCGGCGGCCTTCGCTCGCGGGGACCAAGAATCCGAATCCCGGCGGCAACGAGGCTCGCACCGCATGATCGTAAGCGAACGTGATGGTGATCGACGAAGTGTAGGCAACGCCAAGCAATTCCGCCGCCAGCGGCGCACTGATCCGGCGGACCAACCCGGCCGCAGCCTGGGCAGGCGTGGCCACGATCACGGCATCGAACCGCTCCGATCGAGATTCAGCCGAAATCATCCAGCCACCATCCTGGCGCTCGACGGTTTCGACCTGAGTCCCCAGACACAACGACGCAGGCCGCAGCCGCCGCATCACCCCATCTACCATCTGCTGCATGCCCTTTTTCAGGGTAGTGAAGAGTGGTTTCGCCGGACCTTGGTCGGCTCCTGAGCCTTTTTTCCGGGCGGCCAGCATGGCTCGTCCCAGGCTGCCGTACTTGGCTTCCATCTCGACCAGACGGGGTAGCACCGCTTGCACGCCAAGTTGGCTCGCATCGCCGCCGTACACCCCCGCGAGCAGCGGGCCGGCCAAATCCTCCACCATCTCTCGACCGTAGTGACGCTCCACCATCGAAGCCACACTTTCATCCTGGCCGGACTTACGGGGGGGATGGAACCATTCCTGTGCCATACGCAGCTTGGTGCGCGCAGAAAATAGCGGTGACCATAGGACCGGCAAGATCTTCGTGGGTACCAGGAACAGCAGGCCGTCGGGGATCTTTAGGAGTCGTCCTCGCTTGAGAATATACGTCTTGCGTTGGGCATCGTTCGATGGGATCAGCTGATCTTCGAGCCCGAGCTCGCGACATAACTCTCGAGCCCAAGGCTTTTCGGTCAGGAAAGAGTCGGGACCCCCTTCGCAAACGCAACCGTCGACTTGCTCGGTGAGTATTACGCCGCCCAGACGCGGGCGGGACTCATATAAGGCATAGTCGAGCGCCGCACCATCGCCTCTCGCCCGCTCGAGCGTGAAGGCGGCGGCTAATCCTGCGATGCCTCCACCAATGATGGCAATGCGCTTCATGTTGCTGATCCAGCCGTTCGCCTCGAAACATCGACGATCGCCTGCCCGCGAGCCAGAATGGGGGACGACGATGCCCAGGCCGCCGAATTCCCAGGTCAGGAGTTGGTCTTGGCCATCCGCGACCGAACGATGTCGGCCAAAGCCTTAGCCAGCCATGGCGAGTCGTTCAACGACTCCGCCCTCCACAGCCGCAAGCCTCGTTGCTCGGCGAACTGCTTGAAGGCAATATCGATGTCATAGAGTACTTCCACGTGATCGCAAAGGAAGCCGACGGGCTGGATAAAAATGCCGCGATGACCGGCGCGCTCGAGTTCTCGAATCGTGTCTTCGACGGTTGGTCCGAGCCAGTCTCCCCCGGCCATTCCCTGGCTTTGAAAAGCGAACCTCCACAGGGAAGCCGGGAGCGAGGCCTCGCGAGCCACGAGCGCTGCCGTCTCCTTTGCCTGGGTCTCATAGGGGTCGCCTTCGCAAATCGTCCGCAGGGGAACGCTATGCGCGGTGAAGATCACGGGCACCTGGACTTGGGCCTCGCGGCAGGCCTTCTCCCAGCCCGTGCCGAGCTTGGCGGAGAAGGCTTTGATGAGCAGGGGATGGTCGTGCCAGCACTCCACAAAATCGAGGGCAAACGGGGGTTGGCCATTGCGACTTAAGGCATCGCGGTACAGGCCCACGCTGGTGCGCGAATTGTGCGGCGCCAGGCAGATCACCACCGCCTCCGACACTTGCTCGCGTGTCATGGTGTCGATCACGCTCGCAATAAACGGCTTCCAGTTGCGCATGCCGACGTAGACCGGCAGCCCGACTTCTCGCGCGAGAAGTGCTCCCTGCTTCATGGTCAGCTCGGTCAGCGGAGAACGTCCAATCAGGCCGTAGCGATGCTTCACTTCGTTGATCACCTGGGGGGGGAGCGGACGTCCTCCCGTGACCTGAAGGAGAAACTCGGGCACCTCGTCCACCGAATCCGGACTGCCATGCGCCAGTAGCAGAACCGCCCGTTTCGTGGAGTTGGGTAGTGGGCTCACGATGTTTTTGCCGACTCCTGTTGTACGAACCTGGCGAGTGCTTTGACGTTCGCCACCGGGGTTTCCGGCAGGATACCGTGCCCAAGGTTGAAGATGTGTCCCGGCCGCCCCCCGGCTTGGCGCAGAATGCCCTCGGCCCGCGACCGCAGCTCGTTCCAATCGGCAAAGAGCAGAACCGGGTCTAGATTCCCCTGCACGGCTCCCTGGAAATTCAAGCTCCGCCAACCCTCGTCGAGAGGAATGCGCCAGTCGAGACCGATCACTTCCGCGCCTGTTTCCTTCATGGATGGCAAAAGCGTAGCGCTATCGGTTCCAAAGTAAATGACCGGGACGCCCGTCGCCTGCAGCTTCCTCACCAGTTCGGTTGTCCGCGGCAGCACATATCGCCGATAGTCCTCCACACTCAGGCAGCCCACCCAGCTGTCGAAGACTTGAATGGCATCGGCACCAGCTCGCACCTGATCGGCGGCGTAGGCCGAGGTTACCGTCACCAGCTTCGCCATCAGTTGATCCCAGGTGTGGGGAGACCGGTACATCATCGTCTTGGTGTGAACATAATTCCTTGAGCCACCGCCCTCGATCATATAGCTGGCCAAGGTGAAAGGGGCACCGCAGAAGCCGATCACCGGCAAGCGGCTGGCGAAATGATTCGCGACCAGGCGTACCGCTTCCCCGACGTATCCCAATTCGCCAGCGCCGTCAGCCTGCAAGCGCTCGACCCCGCCGGCGTCGCGGATGGGCGTCTTGACTACCGGTCCTTCGCCGGCTGCGAAGTGGAATGGCAATCCCATGACTTCCAAAGGCAGCAGCAGGTCGGCAAAGATGATAGCGGCATCCACTCCCAGGATCTCGGCGGCAGTAATGGTTACCTCGGCGGCGACGGCAGGCTGCTTACAAATCTCGATCAGGGAGTATTGCTTGCGCACTGCACGGTATTCCGGCATGTAGCGCCCCGCCTGCCGCATGAACCAGACCGGCGTGCGCTCGGCGGCTTGGGCCTTACAGGCCTTCACAAACGGGGATTCCGGCGCAGACATAAGTGTTTAACTGTAGCATCTTCACCTACCGTACGGGTGCGACGAGGACTGGTACTGCCTGACACCAATGGCTGTGCCAACGCCAGATGACTTTCCGGCATCTTCTATGAGGATTAGAATCGAGTGAGGAGGAGTTATGCGATCGCGAAGAGATAAGATTCTGTTCAACGTCTTGCTCGGCACAGGCCTTTCTTTGCTGGACACCTTGCGGGAACGTGTGGCGGAAAGCGCCAGCAGTTTCTCAGAGCGGGCCGGGGAGACAGCTCAAGATCTATACGAGACCGCCTCAGGTCGTGCGCGCCGAGCGGCAGCGGCGATTCGCGGCGAAGATCAGCGGGGCATGCACACCGGGTTGGCGATTCTGCTGGGTATCGGCATTGGAGTTGGAGTGGGATTGCTTCTTGCCCCGACCACCGGGGAAGAAACCCGCAACAACATCGCGAAAAAAGTTCGCGATCGCTTCTCCGAGAAAGAGGCAACCGGCACCTACGGGGCCTAAGAGGCATGGGAACGGTAGTCGATTTGGAATACAAGCTGGATGACCCTGATAAGGCGAGAGCCTACCTGGGCAGAGTGTCAGGATCCTGGGGACAAGCCAAGCAGTACCATCCACATCGAGACCATCGGGCGCTTACCCTCGAGTTCGTCACGAGGCAGATTCTTAGTTCTGTGCCAGAAGCTGTTTGGCATGGCGGAGTTCGGGCCGGTCGGAGCTCGAGCCGGCACAGACTTTAAGCAACTGGGCATAGTAGGAATTGGCTTCTACGCCCTTGCCCGCCATCTCCGCCGCCTTCGCCGCCCCGGCGAGGCCATCAAAGCGGTTGGGATTGAACTTCAAGTCGGCCTGGTACTCGGTCAAAGCGTCCTGGGGGCGATTCAGCTCGGCCAGCATGTCGGCCAACATTTCGCGGGCGGGGATGGCCAAGGGCTCGTCCCCTTCACTTTCTTGTTTCTCGGCGATCTGGCGCAAAGTTGTCATCGCTTCGTCGTTCCGCCCCTCGGCATGCGCCAGCCAGGCTGCGGCCTCTTGTCGATTCTGTTCGACCAACTCGGCAGTCAGCACCTTCTTTTCCCGTACCAGGTTCCGGTGAATGGAATCGAGGGCCGCCAGATCCTGGCGGGCTTCGTCAGGATGCCCGGTCCGAGCATGGCCGATGCCGCGGGCCCAGTAGGTGGCGGCGCTATCATCGGTGTTGGCCTCGGGCACAGGTGCAAGCGCGGCGGCATCGTTCCAGCGGTGCAGTTCGAGCACGTAGCGGGCGGGAAAATTGACCTGAGCCCAAACGCGGGGATCGAAACCCAGTCCGTACATATCCTTCATCGGGGGCATCGCCTTGACTTCCTCGATCAAATGCCAGGCGTCAGCCTCACGGCCACTCTGCAGATACGCGTACTCGAGAAAGTCCATGGCGTGGAACTGGTGGCCGTCGCCGCCCGCAATCTTGCGGCTGGCAGCGATCGAGGCCAGATTGGAATTGATATCGTCCTGCCACATCCCCAGGCGGGCAAAGATGTGGGATGGCATGTGCAAGGCATGGGGCGATGCGGGGGCGATCTTCGCGTATCGCTCGGCCGCAGGAAGCCCGAGCTCGGCCATCTGCGGCGAGTCATAACTATGAATCAGATAGTGAGCGACTCCGGGGTGATCCGGCTCTTCGGCAAACAGCTTTTCCAGAATCGCCGCTGCCTTTTTTTGATTGGCGAAGGTAGTGTCGTGATCCGGGACCGAGGCCAGCAGGGACAAGGCGTAGAAGGCCGCGGCCTCGAGGTCCTCAGGATGACGCCGATAGGCGACTTCCATCGCCTTCGAGTAGGCAACGGCGCGATCCTGATAAGGGCGTTCCTTTTTTCCTCCGTAGAAGGCATCCACGGCGGCAAGGTAGCCCCACTCCCGGTCGTTGTGCGAGTGCAGCGCTTTCGCCCGCTTTACTTCGGCAAGTCCTTTCTTGATGGTGGCTTTGTCGGGGTGGTTCCAGAGCTGGTGCCAGTAACTCATCGCTATTCCCCAATGGGCCATGGCGCAGTGGGGATCCTCGGTCGCGATCTGCTGGAACTGTTTGAGTGCTTGGTCGTACCAGAAGGAGTGCAGCAAGGCCACGCCGCGCTCGAAGCCCTTCTGCACGGACTCGGTACAGGAGGTGGGGAAATGCACGGTCCCGAGCTGCTCCGCCGTAAGGTCCTCGTGGTGATGAGCTTGGTCGTCAGGCACCGCTTGGCCCGAGCAGGCGAGGCATACGGCGAGGACTATCAGAGTTTGCTTCATCGCGGACCTCACTGAGCACGGAGTCTAGCCCGTATCGACAGACACGGTCAACCTCCTGCTGGGCAAGCGTTTCGGCGTCTTCTTGTCCGGAAGTGTCTATCCTGGCCGACCAAGGGCTCGAAAAGCCGCTTGGCCGCGCGATCAGGGCTGAAGCACTGAGGTGGAGCTCATCTTACTGCAGCCGAAAGCGTTCATTCATAAGCCGTTGCAGGCGAGGCTTGTAGAGAATATCGTAGGCGAATTCCTTGTCCGGGAACATGGCCAACGCGGCTCGTTTCGCACCGGCCACTAGCTCCGAGGCTTCTTCGACCGTGAGATTAGGGTCCTGGCTGATCACTGACATGACCATGCTGATCATCAGCTGCAAGCGGCGGATTTGCCGGGCTTCTTGCTCTTTCTCGTTCAAATTCCCCGACTGCCCAGGCCGCTCCACACTGTTCATTCGTTCCCCATTTCCCTTCCGCAGCTTTATCTTAGGGTTAGATGTCCGACTCGCAGTGGGCGTTGCGCCCCCTGG
>DASPTQ010000123.1:0-7102 GCA_035623335.1 Terriglobales bacterium | reverse complement strand
CGCGCCAAAGAACTCGACGCACGGACGGACTTGTTCTCGTTTGGAGTCGTCTTGTACGAGATGGCGACCGGGACGCTGCCCTTCAGAGGAGAAAGTTCGGGCATAATCTTCGACTCCATTCTGAACAAGACTCCTGTCCCTGCTGTGCGGTTAAATCCAGACTTGCCGCCCAAGCTGGAGGATGTCGTCACAAAGTGTCTTGAGAAGGATCGAGACCTCCGCTACCAGCACGCCTCAGAGGTTCGTACCGACCTGCAACGACTTAAGCGCGATAGCGAGTCCGGTAGAACCGTTGCCATACCCGCACCTACTGAGAAGACTCACAGAATTGGCAATCTGTGGGTCATCCTAGCCGCCTGCATCGTCGTCGTTGGATTGGCTGTAGCTGGGGTTTGGCACCTGCGGTCCAGCAAAGCAACCCAGATTGATTCCATTGCCGTGCTGCCCTTCACCAATGTGGGGGGAGATGCCGGGAGATGCCACTACCGACTATCTCAGCGACGGCATCACCGAATCGTTGATCGGAAGCCTTGTCCACGTGCCCGACCTGAAGGTCAAGTCGCGCAACTCCGTTTTCCACTACAAGGGAAAAGACGTTGACATGCAGAAGGTCGGCAACGATTTGGGCGTTGCCGCATTGGTAAGCGGTCGCGTGGTGCCGCGAGGGGACAACATCGAAGTGAGCGCCGAACTTACGGATGTCCGGGACAACACCGAAATCTGGGGGCAGCACTATAGCGGCAAGAGCACGGAAATCATATCGCTCCAACAGTAGATTGCGGGTGACCTTGCGGACAAGTTACGTTCCAAGCTCAGCACTTCAGAAAAGCAGCTTGTAGCCAAGCAGGGCACACAGAATCCCGAGGCCTATGAGTTGTATTTGAAGGGGCGTTACTACTGGAACAGACGAACACTCAAAGACTTTGACACCGCGATTTCCTATTTCAATCAAGCCATCGCCAAAGACCCCGGCTACGCGCTGGCGTATGCGGGTCTGGCCGATACCTATACCTTGCTGCCAGATTACGGCGGCGGGAATCAGAGGGAAAACCTCCTGAAATCGAGTGCGGCTGCTCGCAAAGCTCTGGAGTTGGACGCTACGTTAGCCGGTCCTCACGCCGTTCTGGGCAACAACAAAGTGGAGGAATGGTGTACGGGAGAACTTCCTGCGAACCAAAACCTTGTTCCGCTCCCCCAATGCAACCAGGTGAAAGGTGGTCTTGCCCAGATCGATACCAATGGATGCGATATGCATAGATGATCCTCCTTAAGTGAACTGCCGAGCTGTTCATCCTACTCGGCGGCGGACCATCTCATTAAATCCCTGGCAGTAAACGCACGGCCCGCGCTGGCGGGCGAACAGAAGGCACAAGTTTATGATATCGCCCTGCTTACATCGACTGACCCGACGGTGGCTGGTTCCAGGATGCCGGGCGACGACTACATTCGGCCGAAACCTGTATCTTCAGTAACGGACCAAAAAGTCGCAAATACCCACTCTGGCATCGATTCACGCACTCCAGTCAAAACACTTTGGCACACGTTCCTTCGATTGTCCCAATCGATGAATTGTGCTGCGCAGAACCTCAACCTTTGCGCATAATGCAAAAATGGTAATTGCTTTCGTTGATGAGCGATGGCTCCCGAAGTCTGTTCTTTGTCTGCGAGACTACAACCTCACCAAGTTCTCGCACGATTTCATTGCCGGTGTGACCGTTGGCTTGGTGGCATTGCCATTGGCCATGGCGTTTGCGATTGCCTCCGGGCTTACTCCGCAAGCTGGCATATATTGCGCAATCGTGACCGGATTCGTGATTTCCGCACTGGGTGGATCAAAAACCCAAATTGGCGGTCCGACCGGAGCCTTCGTTGTCGTCGTAGCAGGGATCGTTGCCACCCATGGAGTGGACGGCCTGTTCATGTGCACCGTGATGGCGGGCATGCTTCTGGTGGTTATGGGGATTACTGGTTTCGGGACGGCGGTTAAGTTCATTCCGCGGCCAGTGGTGATTGGTTTCACCAACGGAATTGCTGTTCTAATCGCCAGCACTCAGGTGAAAGACTTCTTCGCGTTGCAGCTGGAGAAAGTACCAGGTGTCTTCTGGCTCCGAGTGGAGGCGCTTGCCAAAAGCTTTCACACGCTCTCTTTGACCGCAACCCTGTTGGCACTGGGCACGGTGCTGGCGATCGTGGCGTGCCGAGCCATTTCCAACCGTATTCCGGGTCCGATTATCGCCCTAGTGGTCGCCACGGGCGTGGTTGTCGCATTCAAACTGCCCGTGGAGACGATCGGAACACGGTTTGGGGGAATCCCTGCCGGCCTGCCACATCTTGAGATTCCGAGATTCCGGAGTGACCTGATCCACGGACTGCTGGGCTCGGCATTGACCGTGGCAATGTTAGGCGCGATCGAATCGCTCATGTCAGCCGTGGTGTCTGACCGCATGAGTAGTGATCGGCACAATCCCAACGTCGAACTCATAGGACAGGGGGTGGCTAACATCGTATCGCCCATGTTCGGTGGGTTGCCGGCGACAGGAGCAATCGCACGCACCGCGACCAGCATTCGCAGCGGAGCCCAGTCGCCGGTAGCAGGAATGATTCACGCGCTGACGCTTTTGTGCATTCTGTTATTTGCGGCACCGCTGGTGAGCTATGTGCCTATGTGCGCACTGGCGGGAATCTTGATGGTAGTCGCTTACAACATGGGCGAATGGTCGGAAATCCCCCAATTATTGAAACTCACCAATACCGATATCAGTATCTGGCTGGTCACTTTCGGCTTAACCGTATTTGCGGATCTCACGGTAGCCGTCGAAGCAGGAATGATACTGGCGGCCCTGCTTTTCATCAGCCGCGTCGCCGCCACCACAACGGTGTCGCAGGTTACGGAAGACTACATAGAAGACGGGCGAGTGCACATTCTGCAAGACAAAGACATTCCCTATTACGCGACAATTTTCCGTATTCATGGGCCTTTCTTGTTCGGGGCGACCGACAAAATATCGGAGGTAACAGGAAAACTGCACCGATTGCCGCCCGTGGTCATCTTGCGGCTACGCAACATGACCGCGCTCGATGCAACTGGCATGTATGCTATCGAAGAAGTAGCCAGGCAGCTGCATGCCAATAAGCGCACCTTGATTCTGTGCGGGGCCCGTGAACAGCCTGCCAAACTCATCCATCAGGCCGAGTTTCAGGATCTGATTGGAGCAGAAAACATCTGCGAAAATATTCAGGAAGCCCTACGTCGTGCCGAAGAAGTGTTCGAGCGGATGGAGGCGAAATCTGCCGCTGCAGTGCGGCAAGGAGTCTGATCGCGAAGCTGTGACACACCGGAGGCAAAGCCATAGCGCAACTGTCACGTTAGCGAAATATCCCATTAAACTCGTAACCAACTGGTTACACGTGTAATCGCGTGTTTGCGACACTTAAGGCGGTGTCTTCGGCCTCTTCATTTCCGACGAGAGTTGCCCTTAGGTGATCCGAACGGTGTCTAATTATGTGCTGTGTCACGCATCACTTCAGTTGCGAAGAAAGCCATCGGCTGGACAGTGGTCTTGTTCGGGACATGTCTTGGCGTTTTCTTTCTGGCTGCGCTGGATCGCATTGGGGGCCATTTAGGGACGGCCTCTGGTCGGTTTGAGCTCCTTGCTGGGGCGCTTACATTGTACTCATCGAGTCCTGAGAGGCCGCCACTCAGCCCGTAAACTGCTGAAAAGTCGAATCAGGGCCGTTGCGCGTGAACAGAAAAGTTCGGAAATCGTCCGCTAGGGCCCACCATTACCTTCGTCGCAGTTAGAAGTCGGTCCAGTACAAGCCGCAGCTCCTCCACAAAATGTTAGAAATGCTCGGTGATTGCGATTATCTTCGCCATGGGGTGGAGGTCCCCTTTCGGATAAGGTTTTAGCTTGGTCGGCCGAAACCAAGTTACACCCACTCACCTTTTACACACGAAAACTTACATCACCCAACATCTCCCATCATTGACTTGCCCGCCCCTAGAACCTAAGATGTCAGCCCAATGATTGGCCAGAACATTTCGCACTATCGCATCATCGAAAAGCTGGGCGGTGGCGGCATGGGAGTCGTCTACAAAGCCGAAGACACGCAGCTCGGGCGCTTCGTTGCCCTCAAATTCCTTCCTGACGACTCCTCGCAAGATCCGCAGGCTCTGGAGCGCTTCCGCCGTGAAGCCCGCGCTGCCTCCGCACTGAGCCACCCCAACATTTGCACGCTTCACGATATCGGACAGCACAACGGACATCTGTTCATCGTGATGGAATGCCTCGCCGGCGAGACATTGAAGCACATCATCAAAGACAAACCGCTGGAACTGGATACTCTGCTCACTCTTGCGATCGAAGTGGCCGACGCCCTCGATGCTGCCCACAACAAGGGCATTGTTCACCGCGACATCAAGCCCGCCAATATCTTCGTCACCGATCGTGGCCACGCCAAGATTCTCGACTTCGGTCTGGCGAAAATCTCTCGCGCCTCCAGGCCGACCAGCGGTGATTCGCAAACGATCGGTGACAGCGCAAGCCTCGACCTCACCAGCCCCGGAACCGCCGTCGGCACCGTCGCCTATATGTCACCAGAGCAGCTTCGCGGAAAGGACCTTGATCCCCGGACCGATCTGTTCTCCTTCGGAGTCGTGCTCTACGAAATGGCCACCGGTGGCTTGCCATTTCGCGGAGAAACTTCCGCCGTCATCACAGAAGCGATCCTCAACCGCGCCCCAACGGCTCCCACTCGCCTCAACTCTGAACTCCCGGTCAAGCTGGAAGAGATCATTAACAAGTCGCTGGAAAAAGATCGCGAGATGCGTTGTCAGACTGCCGCAGAGATGCGTGCCGACCTGAAGCGCCTAAAGCGTTCCATCGATTCTACGCGCATTCCGGTTGCCGAGCCCGCCCAGCGCTCTTCGTCCTCCATTCCGGTAGTTACAGCGCCGCCCCTCCCGCGCAAGAAATCTTCCACCGCAGTCATGTTTGCCCTGGGCCTGCTCGTGGCTGCCGGTCTCGGCCTTTACGCCGGCAAGCTGGCTTTCACGCCCGCTCCCGCAGAACCACCTCTGTACCGCCAGCTCACCTTCCGACGTGGCAGCATTCGATCCGCCCGTTTCGCACCTGATGGCCAGACCATCCTCTACAGCGCTGCCTGGCAGGGAAATCCCGTCGATGTCTTCACCGCCCGCCCCGAAGCTCCCGAATCCCGATCCATGGGCCTGAACCGAACCCAGCTCATGTCGGTCTCTTCCACGGCGGAGATGGCAGTCCTGCTGAACAGCAAGGCGATTGGCGCCTGGGTCACGCAGGGTACTCTAGCTCGTGCTCCGCTCGCCGGCGGGGCTCCTCGCGAAGTTCTAGAAAATGTGCAATGGGCCGACTGGTCCCCGGACGGATCGAACTTTCTGGTCGTGCGCGATTTCGGCGGCATGAATCGCCTCGAATATCCCATCGGCAAGCCGCTCTACCAGACTGGAGGCTGGATTGGACACCCGCGCCTTTCACCCAACGGCGACTTCATCGCTTTTGCCGACCATCCCTTGCAGGGCGACGACAGTGGCGGCCTCTCCGTGGTAAATCTAACGGGCCACAAGAAGAAACTTTCGGAGCAGTGGTTCACTATCCAGGGTCTGGCCTGGTCCCCAGACGGAAAGGAGATCTGGTTTACAGCCAGCAAATCAGGTACCGATCGTACGCTTTATGCCACCACGTTGGACGGCAAGATGCGCACCATTGCCCGCTTGCCCGGAGCTCTCATGCTCTACGACATCGCACGCGACGGTCGCGTGCTTCTGGTGCGTGCCAGTTGGCGCCGCGAACTCATCGGCTTCGGTGCAGAAGGCAAGCAGCACGAACTGTCCTGGCTGGACTACAGCTATCCAGCACAACTTTCCTCTGACGGACGGACTTTGCTTTTCGACGAGGAAGGTGGTGGGGGATCGCTCGCTTATTCCAAGTCTGGCGGCTACACCTATGGTGTTTACATCCGCTCGACAGACGGCTCTCCAGCGGTTCTGCTCGGCGAGGGCAGCGCACTCGCTCTTTCTCCCGATGGCAAATCGGCAATCACCGAAACCCAGGTCTCGCCCGCCCAGCTAAGACTTCTACCCACAGGTGCGGGCCAGGCCAAGGACCTAACCAACGACAACATCAACCACAATTGGGCCCATTGGTTCGCTGACGGCAAACGTATCTTGTTTTCGGGAAATGAGGCCGACAAGGGGGAAAAACTCTATGTGTTGGAACTGACCTCTGGCAAGGCGCGGGCTATCACACCGGAGGGTGTCAACGGCAACTCTTTTGCGATATCTCCTGATTCTCGGTCGGTTGCCGCTATTGGTCCGGACCAGAGAGACTACTTGTACCCGGTTGAAGGCGGCGATCCGCTTCTGATTCCCGGTGCCAATCAAGGCGAGCAGCCCATCACCTGGAGTGAAGATGGTCGTTTTCTCTATGTCTACCAGCCCGGAGAACTGCCCGCCCATGTCTATCGCATCGACATCCGCTCCGGCCAACGCACTTTGTGGAAGGATCTGATGCCAAGCGATCCCGCTGGTGTAGAGAACATCGGTCCCATTCTCCTAACTCCCGACGCCAAAACCTGCGTTTTTGGCTACCACCGCAACTTGGCAGATCTGTACTTGGTGGAAGGGCTCAAATAAGAAAAGGAAAGCTCCGGAAGCCAGCAAGAAATTGCGTTTTGTCCGTGTCGGGGATTGGTTTGGCCTTAACCCGGCACATTGCGAGGCTCACAGAGGCAACCTCTCGTTCCAAAATCGCTCCCCAGTTGTCGCTAGGTTCTAGAACACGGGTCTCCAAAGCCCAGGAAGATGCGAACAGCACCAGCCTGGCGCTGCATGCTTGAGAATTGCTAAGAACAAAATGTCGTAAGGCGGGAGATCTCGGGCTGATAAACCGGGATCTCGCATTTCGTCTTCATACCGCGTCGCGCGCCCGCATGAAGAGCGGGTTCGCGGCCAATGCCAAGCGCCCTGCTCTTGGTCAGGAACTGGTGCGATGCTTCGGGGCGCTCCGCGCCTTTGGCCCCGACGACCTCGGCATTTTCTTAGCGGGGCGGCGCGAGCCAGGCA
>DASPTQ010000122.1:0-23898 GCA_035623335.1 Terriglobales bacterium | reverse complement strand
CCTGAAGCAGGATGGCAAAGTCTTTGTCGACGACTGGCTGATAGGCCTGGCGCGGGTGCATGATGAAGGCGCCAAGGAGCCCCATCATCTCCTGCATTGCCATATGCGAGTGATAGAAGTAAGTCCCCTCTTGGTGCAACCTGAATTCATAAACGAAGCGGCCTCCGGGTTTGATCGGGTCCTGGCTTGTTCCGGGCGCGCCATCCATATCAAAAGGAATCTCAAACCCATGCCAATGCATGGAGAAGGGCTCCGGCAGGCGGTTATCCACGATGATTCGGACGGGGTCTCCCTGATTGACCTGGATCGTCGGACCGGGGGCGCTGCCGTTGAACCCCCAAAGATCTAGGACTCTCCCAGGCATCAATTCCTGTTTGACCGGCTCGGCGATAAGATGAAACTCCTTAACGCCGTGGTCGAGACGAAAGGGCAGGTCAGGAACGTCCGGTGTCAGGACCGGCACAACCGGTCTAACTTTCTCGGCCATCACCGGCACGGCCTTGGTTACCTGTCCATGACTGTGCCGGCCCTGAAGCCACGCGGGGGTCGAGAATGCCCCGCCTCCTAGCGCGAGCACCCGTTGTAAAAATGCCCGTCTGTTACTCATGATTTTCACTCTCCTTCCCGGAGATTTAGGTCGAGGTGGAGTTCTTTGAGTTAGGAGCTGAGGCCGGTCCGAAGAGCGGGATCGAGTCTCGGACTCCGGGCGATGCACCATGGCCGGATCAACCCAGTTAGATTCGGAGGATGGGTGGGCATAACGTCTAAATTATCGCTGCCCTTCTGACCACGTCTGCCGGCACGTTCGGGATGCCGTCGTGTTTCGCTCTTGAAGCGGTCTCGGACATCTTCCCATCATGCCGACTGTCCGGAACCTCGTCTGCCCAATTGGATAAAGATCATATCGGTCAGTTTTCGCTAAGTGCCAGGCCGACGAGCCCCGTCACGGAACGGTGTTCAGTTTGCGGAAGTTCGCTCCCGGCTGGGTCGGCGAGGTAATGATGTCGCCAACACCGTTGATCCAGTGTGAGCCGCCGGTTCCCATGGCGACTTCCCGCTGCTTGCCGTCCACAGGGTCGGTAGTGAGGTCGACGCCGCGGATGATGCGGTCCCAGGACTCGGACTGGCTTTCGAGAGCCGCCGAGCGCCTCTCATAGTCGGCGTGGATGGCAGCCATATTGCGCTGGAAGTCCTGCATGATCACTTGGTTGGCCTGGCCGTCGATCTGAAGCTGTCGGTATTCCCACTGCGGGTTCACTTCGAGACTTGCCAGTGCGCGAAGCGTGGTTTTCATGGCCTCATCGGCTTGATCCGTCGGCGCGATGAAGCTGTAGAGCCAAGGGACGCCCCAGTTGCCTATGCCTTGCATTTCCGTGAGCTGAGTCTCGGCGAAAACATAGGCCACTTGTGGGCCGCTCGGGGAATCGCACGTGTAGACGACTTCCCCCGCAGTGGTAGTCATGTGCGGACCACTTTCATGGACGGGGTTGGCTTTGCGCATGGACTTCAAGTTGAGCCGAGTACAGCGAGAGGAGAAGCGGCCTTGGCCGTACAGATCGGCGAAAACCCATCCAGGGCGGTAGTTCGCGACGATCTGCTGGGCCATGTTTCTGGGGCTGTAAGGATGGCCTTCCCGCCAACCGAGCTGTCTCATCGTGACCGAGAGGGTGGCATAAGGGGGAACGTGGTAATCCCCGAAACGGATGTCAGTCTTGCCATTCGGTGAAACCATGTCGACCATAGCTCGGGGATCGAGTGGGCCGAAGCGATAAAGTCCTCCGGTGATTTTCCATCCCGCCGGTACTTGCAGGCTGAAGGCATGTTCTACCGGATCCTGAAAAGTGGTCCAAGAAGGAGCCGAGGCGGAAGGCGAACGCGAGGCCCCGGCAGTGATGCCGGCGGCGTCCGGCACGCCGGATTGCGAGTTGCAACCGCATACAAAAGTTAGAAGCGCACTTAACCAGAGACAAAGTTGCTTCATGGCGACCCCAGGACTCTGCGGCTAGCACGGGCATCCTACCGCGTCGGCGGTGGTGTTCACAAATGTTTCTGATCTGCTGAATGCCGATATCCTTTTAAACCCATTCTTACCCGATCCCTCCCCCACGAGAGGGACGCTGAGAAACATAGGATGCCCGCTACTTTCTCGCCTCAAGTTTAGATCCTCTCGCGCCGACCAACTTTAGTTCCGGGAAGCGATTACGGGAGGGGGATACTCTGGTAATTTGTCTTTGTTGGTGTTCGCGCGCTTCACTTCCAGATTATCTACCAGGATGGACGGACTCGCGATACTGTGGGGAATGTTCTGCATTCGGTTGTCGATATACAAATCATCGCCTGCGGCGAGCAAATCATTGCGGAGTGCGCGGACGTTTAGGTCACCGAACGCGGCTCCGCGTACCAGCTCTTCGTGACCGTCCTTTACCCATACCTTATAGAGCAGGCGAGGTGTCAGGTTTGGCCCGAACGTTGCCGCGTAGTAGCCAAAAGGAAGATCTTGCTGCTTGCAGAGCTCAAGCAATTTCTTTTTCAATTCCTCCTGGGGCAGGGGCTGTGCGGTGCGCACGATGAAATTACCAAGACTCGGACCAGGGTAGTTTTGCGGCAACTGGGCGCGACCATGACCATTCGAAGACGGAAAATCGCGAATTGGCTCACGGCCGAGCAAGTAATTGACCAGCCTGCCGTCTTCGATCAAGGAAACGCGCGCGGCTTTGACTCCTTCATCATCAACGTCGTAAGTGCCGATTAAGTCTTGGCTGTTGATCGATGGGAGAGTCGGATCGTCTACCACAGAGAGAAACTCGGGAAGCACCCGGCTCTTATAACTGCTGGCGAAAGCCCCCTTGGTGCGCGCAGACTGTCCAAGATCAGGCTTCACGCCTAGAAGACTCTGACCCAGCAAATCGCCGAACAGCTCCGAAGCCGTATCGCCAGAGAACAAGACCGGGCCGCGATATTCCTCATCCACCACAGGCGCGTCGCGCAATTGTTTTAGCGTGGCAAGCATCTGCTTGGTCCGTGCCAGAAACGCGTCACGCGAAGGGAGCTCGTTCAGCTTGAGCACGACATCGGCATGGGAGCGATCCAACCGCATGCCATCCGCGGCTTGGGTACTGGCGGAGACGCGCAAATCGTAATAAAGCTGGCCGCTGCGTACAACGGTTCCTTCGGAATTTAAGAAATAGCGATTCACGGCTGTCACGCCCAGCGCGGAGTTGGAAGATTCGATTTGCGAGTCGCTCTCGTACAGGGCCGATGCCTCCTGCAGCATTTTGAGCCATGGCTGGGGGTCCAACCGAAGTTCCACCAGCGGTCCAACCGAGACTACAGGCTCGGCGTGTGCAAAATCATCCACCGGCTGATCGACGCTGTACTGCTTCAATTGGGCCTGTTTGGCGGTGAATGCCTCCGTCGCCGCTTTGTACGCTTTATCGGTGGCCAGCCAGATCCGGTGGCGCAAGGCAAGTGCATCGTCATCCAAGGGCATGATTTCGAGTACACCCTGGCCTTGCCCAAAGAAGCTGTCTTGCTTGTAATCGCCTACCCGAACGACGACCCGCAGGAAACGGGAGCGAGTTCGCAAATTGGTGCGCAACGCGCCGAACGCGGCCTCTGCGGCATAGGCGTCTAAGTCAGTTACGCGGTAATCGATGTAGTAGGGTAGTGCTACTCCCTCCATCTTGAGCTTCGACTTCGAACGGTCCAGTTCGGCGCTCATGGCCTGTAGCACGGGATCGTCGTTGATCGAAGCTCGTGCGTTCTTCTCTTGGGCCAGAATCATGGGTCCCAGGAGCACAAGCAACAGCGCAGCGGCTCCGAACTTGAGCGAAATTCTTACGGTCATGGCCGGTCTCCGACCTTCGGGTTGGGTCTACGGCCATCCTTGGCAGCATCGGGCGGCGGGAGAATGGGAGGCCGGTTCAGGGAATGGGCGCTTTTTTGTACTTCAATTTCGGAGAACAACATGGCGGGCGCCGCTGCCGAAACCGGCACGGTACCCGACTCTGCACCGCACATCCCGTTGAAAATCTCCACCTTTTCACCCGTGAGCTCAATGCGATTCAAGGCTGCCAGTGGAGTACCGACGATATCGACGCCTCGGACCAGTTCATCCGGGCGTCCATCGGGATAAACGCGCCACACCAGGACGGGCAAAACCTGAAATACTTGCGGGAGCGCCCTCTGCGTGAGTGTGAACCCGCCCTGGATGTCTTCGAAGTAAAGACCGTACGGCTTATTTTGTTTCTTGACCTCGTCGATGAGCTTCTGGTGCAATTCTGAATCTTTGACCGTGCGCGATGAGGAGACGATCAGGTTGCCCTGCCGCCCGGTGGGCATCAGGCCCGCTTGGGCGCGGCCATGACCGTTGGATTTGTCAAAATTGTTGACCGGCATCCGCGACATCAAGAACTCTTTGAGAATGCCGTGGCGGATGACTTCCACCCGGCTGGCAGGCATACCCTCGTCGTCAAACCGGTACCAGCCACTCAAGTCGGTTCCGTTGAGGGTACGCTCGGTGGGATCATCCATGACACTTAAGAACTCGGGCAAAACCGCGTGATTGATTGACTTGGTGAACGTTTGACCTTCCTGTTCGCCGCGCTGACGATGGCCCTCCAGGCGGTGTCCAAGCACTTCGTGAAAGAAAACTGCCGCAGCCCTTCCGGAAAGCAGTGCCGGTCCGTCAAACGGCTCGGCCACCGGCGCGGCCCGCAGGGCTTCGAGATCAAGCGCCATTTTTCGAACGCCTGAGGAAACCTCTGCCTCGCTGGGCAGGTGGTCGACGCCTTCACCCTGAAAGGTTTCCACGCGAACCAAATCCATGCCGTCGTCGGCCCGGGTTTCGGCTTCGATGGCCAACCTCACTATGGCGTTGGGAGTGACAATGTGTGTCCCTTCGCTCGAAACAAAGTGAAATTGCGTGTTCTCGGCCGCCACCATAGCCATGGACGAATAGATGTACGGGTACGATCGAAAGGGCGCCGAGTATCGCCTGACCAGCTTTTCCAACGACGCTTGATCGGGAGCCGAGGCGGGCTGGCTGTAATCAGACCTGTTCTCGACCGTCTCCTTGGAAAAGTCGGGGGAATTGTCCTCTTCCTGAGCCTGGACTTGCGTGCTGGTCTTCACATTCGAGTAAGCCTGCGAGGCCTTGCGATATTCCCCATAAGTGAGTTGCCAAAGTACACGCGAGATAGCATTGCGATCGTCCTCGAGCGGCAGCAATCCCGTACTGATGGCCGAAGGGCGATTCTGGGCGTGGGTATTGTCCAGCGCGGGAGTTCCGATTCGCATAACTACATCGGCGGAGCGACTGCGCAGGCGTGTCGAGTTGATGAGACTGCCTTGGCTGGCAATGGCCACGGCAATGCTCTGGTCGTGGACCGAATAGCTCAGAAAGTACGGGGATGGGTCCAATTTGTTCAAAGCACCCAGAGCTCGCGCTAGCTCTGCTTGCATGGTGGAAAGCAAAACGTCTTGTGTTTCGCTTTCTTTGGCCGCGGAAGAAGTCCAACTATGGAGGCCGGGTGTAAGGCAGATGGCGAAGAACAACCCCGGGACGCTGATCTTAAACAGCTTGTTCCGCGGCAGCGAGTTCTTCGGTGTCATCAGTGCATTTTTGTCACGTGCTTAGACGCGGCCGTTCCAAGCGCTGCGTAAATCATAAGAACGGCAATGGCAAATTCCGTATTTAACAGTATGTAGCGACGTAGAGTGTGACGATAGGACAATCGATGAGTGAATCGCATGAGTTACCGTGGTCGGGGCCAGCGACGCTTCCATTTTTTGTTCAACCCGAAGCAACGCCCGGGCTTAATTGACCAGGGCCTGCAACGCCTCACGAAAGACTTTCGTATGCTGGTCGATGTGCTCCTCGGTAGTCGCAGGCGACATCAGCGCCATGTTATGGAACGGTGTGAGCAGGATGCCACGGTTCATGGCGAACAGATGCATGAATCGCTCCAGCTCGAAATCCATGGCGTCGTGCGCTTCGCCGCCGTTACGTGGTGTTCGGGGCGAAAATAAATATTCGGCGCGGCAACCGAGGCGCGTGACGTTCCACGGAACGCCGAATTTCGCAATCGCCGTTGCCACACCGTCAGTCCAGCGCTCGGCCAGAGGAAGCATGCGATCGAACGCGTTTTGCGTGAGAACCTTTTCCAGCGTGGCGCGCATGGCAGCCAGCGAGAGTGCGTTGCCGGCAAGAGTTCCGCCGACGCCGCCAACATCGCAGTCCTCAAGGTTCTGGCGCCCGGCAATCGCATCGGCAACCTCCTGCGTGAATCCGTAGGTCGCCCCCGGAACTCCGCCGCCAATGGGCTTGCCGAACACCACGAAGTCGGGAGCAAGATTTTCGGCGCGGGTGTAGCCCCCAGGCCCGGCGCAGATCGTGTGAGTCTCGTCAATGATCAGCAGGGTGCCGTACTTGTACGTGAGTTCCCGCAAGTTCTGGTGAAAGCCGGGATCCGGAAGGACGATGCCGACGTTGGTCAGGGCGGGCTCGGCGAGAACGCAGGCGACGTCCCCGGGCTGAAGCGCCTGTTCCAGGGCTGCTATATCGTTGAATTCAACTACCTTCGTGGTCAGGGAAGGATCGACGGGCGGGCCGATGTTTCCGCGCCGGGCCTTGCATCGGCCGTTTTCGAGCGTGATGAGGGTTTCGTCGACGGTGCCGTGATAGCACCAGTTAAACACCAGAATCTTTGGGCGGCCGGTGATCTGCCGTGCGAGCCGAATGGAGAAGCGGTTAGCGTCGGTCGCGGTGAGCGCGAATTGCCAAAACGGCAAAGCGAAGCGCCTTTGCAGTTCTTCGCCCAACCAGACGGAGTCTTCGCTCGGCAGCATCAAGGTAATTCCGCGCGCAACCTGTTGCCGGACGGCGGCGACCGTGGCTGCCGGCGAGTGGCCGGTCATTGCACCGGTATCCCCGAGACAGAGATCGACGTAGCGATGGCCGTCAACATCGAAGAATTCCGCACCCTGGGCTTCGCGAACAAAAGGAGGAAACGCGCCCGCCCATTTGACCATCCAGTTCATCGGCACGCCACCCAGCAGCGATTTTCGGGCGCGCTCAAAAAGGGCTCTTGACTTGGGCCGTTCTGCAATGAACTTCTGCTGTTCCGACTGCATCAAGGAGTGGAGGCGCTCTCGGCTGATTGAAGGCATTCAATGCCCACCGCTCTCGCGAAGATCTCTTTGCGTGCGAGGAAGCCGGATTGTACCTGAACCCAGAACTGCGAGGCAAAGTCGAGCTCCTAGCGAATGTAAGTGAATTCGAGGCTTTGGTCAGACAGTTTGCCGAGGGCACTGCGCCCCTCTTGGGAAGGTACGAATTCCTGGTAGCGTTGAACTGGCTGACCATACCCTAACGCGGGGTGCTGGAGACTTCGTGCTGGCGCCTCGCAGATCTGATTAAGTTTTTTTCCTGTTAGTGTCAATCGTAGGACGCACGCGGAGGTGAACAAGCCAGGAACAGTGTTTCGAAATTGGCAGCTCCGGTAATAGAAAAACCAGATTAAGAAGAGGATCGGCAAGGATGGTCTTAGCCGTTGCTAAAAGAAAGAACTCTTGAATGCCTCGTACCGTTGCCGCGCCATATTCAAAATCGGAGCGAACTCCAGTTCGCCTCGTAGGTCACTTAACAGCGGGTCTTTGGAAAGATACGGATAGCTGAAAAAACCATTTTCAACGCTCGCGCGCAGCACACGCATAGCCGAGATTTTGTCTCCCAACACGGCATAGGCTTGCGCGATCTTGTATGTGGCCTCTGGATCGCCGACTCCTCGCTCTCGGATCTTGCTCTCCAAACCGCTCAAAAGAACCAAACCTTCTGCCTTGCGCTGATGAATCGAGTCACTCAGAGCCTTTCCAATTCCCGTGTACAAAGTAGGATCGAGTTCGTACGCACGATCAAAATCCTTGGCGGCTTGGTCGAACACCTTCTCGTGAAATTCTCCAAATCCACGGTAAAACAGGATGAAAGACGAATCATCGACCGGTAAGCTCTCAAGAAATTTCTTGTATTGTCCCAAATAAAGGTAGCTGTTTAGCACCGAGCCGTTGGCCTTGACCAAGGGATCGAGTTGGCGCGCGCGCTCGCACTCCGCGACAGATTCGTCCAACATCCCGGCGAATCGGTAGGCGTATCCTAGTTCCCAATGAGCGGCGGCATTGTTGCCGTTGGTCTTTACTGCATCCCTCAACAGCGGTACAGCTTGCTCAACTTTGCCCGTATCTACTAAGAGGTTTGCGAGGAACATTTGTGCGTCCAGCAAGGTTGGTCGTAGAGCCAACGCCCTTTCGTAGGCGGCTTCGGCGCGGCGGTATTGCTCGCGGCCACCAAGCTCGAAGGCTGCATCCGAATTGTATGAAGCTCCCAAGTAAGCCCAGGCTGGAGCGTAGCTGGGATCAATCTCAGTGGACTGTTCAAGCATCTTGATTGCCAGCGGGAATTTGTGCTGCCCATGAAAATCGAGTCCCTGCAGAAAGTATTCGTAGGCGAGTGGACTCACCGGATGCTCCGGCTTCAGGCGCTCCGCTTCTGATGGCGATAGGCTGAGTTGCAGTTCTGAGATGAGTTGACTGGTAACTTGGTCCTGGACAGTAAGCAGATTGTCATACTTGAGGTCGATCACTCCTTGACCGAGAATCTTCTCGGTCTTGGCATCAACCAGCTGATACGTGATTCGCAAGTTGTCGCCGTCTCGAATGAAACTTCCGGTGAGAAGAGTATCTACTTTGAGATCCGCTGCAACTTTCTGAAGATCAACGGCCGTCCCTCGATACCTCTCAATAGCAGCAGAAGGACGAACACTGAGGGAGTTCACATAGGCCAGTTTGGTGATGAGTACATCCGCTAGAGAGAATCCGAGAAAGTCGCTACTCGAATCCTGGCCGGAATTGTGGAGCGGAAGGATCGCGAGGCTGCGGGGAGTCAACGACTGCTCCTTCCCGGATCGAATGTGAACAAACCTCGCAAACGCGATCACGCCGAGGAGAATGACGAATCCGGCGGAGTAGAAAAGGATTAGCCTGCTCGTTCTTGGTCGCGTCGGTCTCAGAAGCGCTGGCTTTGGGAGTTCTACTGGTTGGACTGGTTGAGAGGAAGGAAGAGTCTCGGCCGCCCCTATCTTCGAGTCCATGGACGGCGAATCGGTAGATTCAAGCTGGCCCCTGAACCTATAACCACGACGCCCAACGGTCTCGACAAACTTTGGTTGTTCGGCAGAGTCTCGCAGCGCATCCCTGAGCTTGCTTACAGCCACTGCTAGGCGATGGTCGAAATCAACGAATGTATCCGCCGACCAAAGGCGTTTGCGGAGTTCTTCACGGGTGACAACCTCCCCCGCTGACTCCATGAGTACGGTCAGGAGCACAAACGGTTGTTCCTGCAGCCTCACTTTGCTGCCGTCTTTCCGCAACTCTCCTGCGCGCAGGTCGACTTCGAAATCGGCAAATCGTACGACTGGTGGGAGGGTAAACGGCATCGGCGCGCTTCACATGTTCGAGAGTCTAGCACGCCACCGCGAACAGAGCGAGGGCCCGCAAGACATTGATAACAAATTTACTTATTAGGGGATTCAGAGGGGATCGAAGGAGAAGTGCCCGAGCATTGACCCTTCTCGCTGCCTGCGGCACAACACAGGAATCGCGGGCGGGCCAGCCCAGTGGCGAACGCCCGAAGGATCGGTGACTTACGAAAGCCCTGTCGATTCGTTACGAACTGGACTCTGAGGTCAGCGTTCGTGGTGAACTCACAAATCTCTAACCAGGAGGAAGGTCCAATGAAGTCCAGATTTTTCGCGCTGATGTCGATAATGGCACTGTTGATCACCTTAACGGGCGCAGCAGTAGCTCAAGATAACTTCATCTTCAACATGGTACGATCCACCGCTGCCGTAACGGCTGGATGTCTTCCCAATGCCAAAGGGCGGGTTACAATCCATCCTGTCGGACCTGTGGAAGAACTGCACGTCGAGGTGTCCGGCCTACCACCCAATGTCGACTTCGATTTTTTTGTCATCCAGGTTCCCGATAAACCGTTCGGAATGGCTTGGTACCAAGGAGATATCCAAACCGACAGCACCGGCGCGGGCGTGGGGAACTTTGTTGGTCGCTTCAGCATTGAGACATTCGTGGTGGCGCTCGGCGCGACCTCCGCGCCCGACACTTTCCCTAAAGGCCCCTTCCCAGATGCAACCACCAACCCAGCCACGAACCCAATCCAGATGTACCATTTGGGACTTTGGTTCAATCAGACGTCTGACGCCGCGTCGGCGGGCTGTGGGAGCACTGAGACGCCCTTTGATGGCACTCACACCGCAGGAGTACAGGCTCTGAGCACACGAAACTTTGCGCCGCTTAGCGGCCCGTTGAGCAGGGTCCGATAGTCAGGAAAACCTGTTCGGTGCTCAGCTCGAACAGGTTTCAATGACAACCCCGTATGGCGAGATAGACCGGGGTCCCCTGTCGCCACCTTACGAGCTTCGGGAGGGGCATCAAGAACAACCAACTTTGAGAAAAGCGAACATTTGGAGAGAAATATGAAACCGCTTAGTGAACGCGTGGAGAGACTGTCCCTTGGCAAGCATGGCATGAGCCGTAACGGGGTAGGAGAACAATGAAACTGCCGCCCCGCGCGGACAGGAAACACGCCATCGCCTTAGGTGGAAGCATGGCGGGACTGCTGGCCTCGCGGGTGCTCTCCGAGCATTGGGGGCAAGTCAGCTTGATCGAGCGCGACGCAGTGCCTGCGCTAGCCGAACAGCGCCGTGGCGTACCGCAGGGCCGACATACCCACGGCTTGCTTGCGAGTGGCCGGAATGTGCTGGAGAGGCTTTTTCCCGGCATATCCGAGGCACTGCTGAAAGCGGGTGCTGTAACCGGTAACGCCGAGCGCTGTAGCTGCGCTGCAAGCTCTGGAGTTGGAAAACCATGCGTCCGCGCGTTGCCGTCCGCGTGCTGTGGGGAAACCTGCGGGCCTCGCGCACTGCGGCTCCTAATTGGCCTTGATGGCAACGATTAACCGGGAGACCGGAGAAGTACAGAAAGAACAAGGAGAAAAAAGTGTCAGCTGCAACGATATCAACTCACGGGGTGATGGAGGGAGGCGGCTCCTATAATCTGCACGCCAGGATTCCCGCTGGTGGAGGCAGTCTAGCCTTGCCTTACTGGGAGAAGGCGGCTCAATCCTGCACGCTCCGGCCAGGAAGCGATCCGATCGTTATCGCCGACTACGGTTCTTCACAAGGAAAAAACTCTCTGGCCCCCATGCGCGTGGCCATCCGACGCTTGCGCTGGCGTGTTGGCAACGAGCGGGCCTTACTGGTGATTCACGTCGACCAGCACGCGAACGACTTCAATACTCTCTTCGATGTACTGCACCGTGATCCTGAACGCTACTCGATGGATGATCCCAATATTTTCCCCTCTGCCATCGGAAGATCGTTCTACGAGAACGTCTTTCCAAGAGATCAGGTTGACCTCGGTTGGTCCTCCTATGCTGCTGTCTGGCTCAGCCGAGTTCCGGCGTTAATACCAGGCCACTTTGTGTCGCTCGCCAGCACAGGCGACGCGCGCGTCGCGTTCGACCGCCAAGCAGCCGATGATTGGAGATTGTTTCTGTCGCTACGCGCACAGGAGTTGCGCCCTGGTGGGCGACTGGTGGTTGTGCTTCCAGGTCTGAGTGATGCCGGCGCATCAGGATTTGAACCGCTCTTCAACTGTGCCAATGCGGTCCTCGAACAACTTGTCCATGAGCGGGTCATCGGCGACGACGAGCGAAAACGGATGATCTTGGGTGCATATCCGCGTCGACGGGCACAGCTATTAGAGGCATTCAGCGCGGAAGGTCTGTTCGAATCGCTTTCCGTTGAACATTGCGAGCTTTTCGACTTGCCTGACGCGGCGTGGGCTGACTACCAACTGGACGGTAATGCAGAAGCTCTTGTCAGCCGCCACGCCGCATTCTTCCGGTCAATTTTCGCACCTTCCCTGGCCTCAGCGATCAGCGATGCCGACAGGCGTGAAACCTTCACAAATTGCCTGGAACAACAACTGAAGCAACGCTTGTCTGAACGGCGGATGCCGTTTCACTCGTTCGTCCAGGTTATGGTACTTGCCAAGCAAGGCCCGGCCGTTACTCCATCAACGAGGAGCCATGAGTAGAAATGAATGTTGTCAATCAGACTTTGGCACACAAGCAAGCGCAATCGCTCAGCTCGGCAACTGCCGAGCAGCATCCACGCAGATCTTTTATGGCTGGTGGGTAGTGCTTGGGTCCGCCGTTGGACTCTTTTGGGGCATTCCCATTTCCGTCTATGCCTTCAGCGTCTTCTTCAAACCCCTGGTGCACGAATTTCACGCGGGTCGAGCTGCGGTTTCGTTGGCTTTTACCCTGAAGCTCATTGCAGCCGCACTCTGTGCTGCTCCCATAGGCTGACGGATCGCTACGGTCCACGCCGCGTGATCCTGATCGGTACAGGAATTTTTGGTTTTATCCTACTTGCGAATCGAGTCTTCTCTGGCTGCATCGTCCAGTTCTACTGCTCTTACGTGCTCTTGGGTATCTGTGCCGATTTGTGAATGACTGGGGTGTTGCGGTACAGGCTGGCATGGCGGTGAAAAGAACCAAGAAGCAGAATCCGTGGAAGTAGCTGAAAATACTTGGCTGCCCTCCAGGGATTCGAACCCGATTTCCTGATCCGGAGTTATCCGAAGCGCGCTCGGTGCTCTTTTAGAATGCAGCGATCCATAATCACGAAAATTCCGGCTTTGCGAGCCTTTCCCGCCGCCTCTTCGTGGATCACCTCTTCCTGCATCCAAATGGCGGGAACTTTCAGCTGGATTGCCTGGTCGACAACTTCCGGCACAAACTCCGGTCGGCGAAAGATGTTGACGATATCAATCTTCTCCGGCACCTCGAGCAGGGACGGATATGCCCTTTCGCCCAAAGCGCCTCGTATTCGCGGATTGACGGGGATGATGCGATAACCATGCGTCTGCATGTAGGCCGAAACCCCATGGCTCGGACGCAGGGGACTGTTCGAGAGTCCCACCACAGCAATGGTTTTCGATCGCTCGAGAAGCTCCCTGATCGGATCCGACCGGGACGGAACGTCCATAACGGTTTATTGTAGCCGCCTGGCACGGGAGCGCCAACCCATACTCGGCAACAGCCGAGATGCACTAGCTCTTTTTCGTGGTGGCAAGCTTCTGGCGAAACATCTTTGTGGCCAGCTTGCGAACCGTATCGGAGACTTCTTTGTTACCGGCAAGATGGCGGAGATCTTGGGTCAGAAGGTTCTTGATCAGTCCGAGGGATACATCGATCGGAGTGCGCGGGTTAAACGTCAGGGTTCTCACGATCGGATATTGCTTGATGAAGCGGCGTTTCATAGAGATCGCCCGCAGCACGGCCTCGAGAACGTTTCTCTGGCTGGCAAAACGTTCCACTTCTGTATCGGTAATCCTGGGTGATTCGAGCACCGCCAGGGCCACGATTTTGGTGCCGTCGCGAACCAACAACGACCGTTCTTCCCGATTCCCTTTCATCGCCAACAGAATGCGACCCTTGATGTCGAGTTTCGCGATCTTTTGCAGGGCGCTACCCCGCTGCTCCTCCGCGCTCAGAATCCATTTTTTTGCTTTCGTCGCGGCCGGCTTCTGGGTCACAGTTCCGTCCGGCTGCCCTCCGGCGGATGCCGCCGCAGCCTGGGCCGCCGGAGCCGCCGCTTCCGACGGCACCGTCTCCTCGGTCTCCTCGACCGGCGTGAACTGCTTGTCGGCTTCGGCTGCTATCTCCTCGGCATGCTCAGTCATGAATCGATCAATCGCTTGCTCGTCTGTTTCCACCAGATCGTTGCCCGCCGTCTCACTGGAAGTGGCGGTCTGGCCTCCCGGCTCCTGGGGCGGCGGAGGCACAACCGTCCCCGCGACAGAAGAGGTAGTAGCTGAGGCTGTGAACACGGACAGTTTCTCTTCGATACGAGCCTTGAGGGGTGGGGTTAAATACGGATTGCCGGCGAGAGCTTCTAAGACCGATCGCAGCCCGCAAGCGCGTGCGCTCTCCACCAGGATGGTTACCTGCTCGCGCGTGGCACTGCGTGCCAGCCGCAGGAGAAGGTCTTCACCCACCGAAGGGTTCTCAAGAAGACCCGGCAGCAAGGCTGGCCTGAGATTGTCGGGATCGGTGAAATACTTCAAGACGTCTATGGGCGTGGTGGGATTGGCCAGAATCTCGCGGCACGCTGCCACACTCCAGCCGGCCAGCGTCATCTTGGCCTGGGGACCGAACACGGTGTTATGGACGGCCAGATAGACCAGGATCTCCACCATCTCCGCGGGGGGGACCATGAGCGCGCCCCGAGCCGCAAACTGCATCATGTTGGAGGGCAAGGCAGACTTACGAATGGCGTCGATCATGCGGGGCCCACGCTGCGGGTTCGGAGCCGGGGAGGGCGAGGAACTGGGGGAAGCGGGCGGTGTGGCCTCGACCGGCGCGGGTGGTTTAACGGTTTCGGCCACGATTTTAGCGGCAGGTTCGGTTATCACTGCCGGGTGTGGTTCTGAGGAATCGCCAGGAGTCAGGGAGGAATTGGGGGTGGCCCTGGTTTGCGCTTCCGGGGCTGGCGGAGGCGCAGCCGTCTCCCCGACGGTAGGCCAAGTTGCAGGCGGAGCAGCGAACAAGGACAGTTTCTCTTCAACGAGAGCCTTAAGAATCGGGGTCAGATGCGGGCTGCCGACGAGCACCTCCAACACCGATCGCAGGCGGCTGGCGCGTGCACTCTCCACGAGGATGCTCACCTGCTCGCGCGTGGCATTGCGTGCCAGCCTCAGGAGGAGGTCTTCACCCACCGAGGGGTTTTCAAGAAGACCCGGCAGCAAGGCTGGTGTGAGATTGGTGGGATCGGTGAAATACTCCAAGACTTCTCTGGGTGTCGCGGGTTTGGCCAGAATCTCCCGGCACGATCCCACGCTCCAGCCAGCCAGCGTCATCTTGGCCTGGGGACCGAACACGGTGTTATGGACGGCCAGATAGACCAGGATTTCAATCATTTCCGCGGGAGGGACCATGAGCGCGCCCCGTGCCGCAAACTGCATCATGTTAGACGGCAAGGCAGACTGACGAATGGAATCGATGATGCGGGGCCCAGGCTGCGAGTCCTGAGCCGGGGAGGGCAAGGAACTGGGGGAGGAAGCCGGCGTGGTGGCTTCGACCGGCGCGGGCGGTTTATCGGCTTCGGCTGCGATCTCAGCGGCAGGCTCGGCCGTCACTTCCTGGTGTGCGTCTGAGGAAATGCCAGGGGTCTCGGGAGAAGTGGCGGTCTGGTTTTCCACTTCCGGGGGCGGCGGAGGGGCAACCGTCTCCGCGACAGGAGACGACGTTGGAGCCGGGTCAGCAGACAAGGACAGCTTCTCTTCAACGAGAGCCTTGAGGGTTGGTGTCAGGTGCGGATTGCCGGCGAGAGCTTCTAAGACCGATCGCAGGCGGCTAACGCGTGCACTCTCCACCAGGGTGGTTACCTGCTCGCACGTGGCACTGCGAGCCAGCCGCAGGAGGAGATCTTCACCCACCGTGGGGTTTTCAAGAAGGGCCGGCAGCAAGGCTGGTGTGAGATTGGCGGGATCGGTGAAATACTCCAAGACCTCTTTGGGTGTCGCGGGGTTGGCCAGAATCTCCCGGCACGATCCCACGCTCCAGCCGGCCAGCGTCATCTTGGCCTGGGGACCGAACACGGTGTCATGGACGGCCAAATAGACCAGGATTTCAATCATTTCCGGGGGAGGGACCATGAGCGCACCCCGTGCCGCAAAGTGCATCATGTTGGACGGCAAGGCAGACTTCCGAACGGCGTCGATCATGCGGGACATTCGCTGCGAGTCCTAAACTGCGGAGGATTGGAACTTACAGGATGAAGTGAGACCCGGGAGTTTGGCCAGAGTTTTCCCGCCGGATCAGGTTACCAAGGACACTGTTCTGCTGGCGGCAACGCGGGCAAGAATCAACCGCGCCGATGGCGCCGATTGGGGTCTTTTCGCACGGCGCTCTCCAACTGGGAGACGACTCTTTCGAGTTCATTCACCAGGCGATTTGGCTCGCGGCGGCGGAACTCCCTTAATAACGCGCGGTAGTACCAGAGCGTACCCTTACGTTTTCCATGAAACCGCGTCCAGATCTGGTCCCCGTCCTGATGATAGTCGGAGAGGATGTGGCGAGCATTATGCAATTTGTCGGCGGCAGAGACCAGGTGGGTGTCGGCGTCTGCCCGGCGGAGATGCCGAACGTAATTCTCCTTCCGCCGACGCCACGGCGGCTTCGGGTCCAAGCAGGTGTCGGTACAACCTTCCACCACATGCGCTACCCGTTCGCCGAAGCGGCGGCGTACTTCCTTGAGCATGCGAGTGCCACCGCAATCTTCGACCACATCGTGCAGTAAGGCGGCGATGGCCAGGTCCTCGTCGCCCCCGGCTTCGAGTACCAACCCGGCCACTCCCAGAAGGTGGGAGATGTAAGGCGCCGGGGTTCCCTTGCGAAGCTGCCCGGCATGCTGGCGATGGGCAAACAGCAGCGCCTGTTCAAAGCGACGACCAAGCTTCGTCCCAGCACGCTTTCCGATAGTGCTTCTAGTGCTTCGAACGGCCATAAAAAGTATGGCAGGCACTGCAACCGTCTCTCTCGAGGGCCGCGCGAACTTTTACTTGCCTTCGGCTCGGCGCATGCGCAGATAGGCCCGCATGAATATATCGAGATCGCCATCGATTACCCGGTCCACGTCTCCGACCTCGGTTTTGGTGCGATGATCCTTGATCAGGCGGTAGGGCTGCAGTACGTAGGATCGGATCTGCGAGCCAAAGTCAATGTCGAGCTTGGCATCCTCGATCTTCTTGGTCGCGGCGCGCTTTTTCTCCATCTCGTGTTCGTACAGCTTCGAGCGTAACATGCTCATGGCCCGATCCCGGTTCTTGTGCTGCGAGCGCTCATTCTGGCAACTCGCCACGATTCCTGTGGGAATGTGGGTGATGCGCACGGCAGAGTCGGTGGTGTTGACGTGCTGCCCGCCGCGGCCGCTCGAGCGGTAGGTGTCGACCCGAAGGTCTTCCGGGCGAATGACAATCTCGATGCTGTCATCAATTTCCGGGGAGACGAAGACACTGGCAAACGACGTATGGCGTCGCTTGGCCTGATCAAACGGCGAAATTCGTACCAGACGGTGCACGCCGATTTCGCTCGACAGCAGGCCGAAGGCGTATTCTCCGTTGACCGCGAAAGTCGCGGACTTGAGACCGGCTTCTTCCCCCGGCTGGTAATCGTATAAGACGGTCTGGAAACCTTGGCGCTCCGCCCACCGCAGATACATGCGCAGCAGCATATCAGCCCAATCCTGCGACTCGGTGCCACCGGCGCCGGGATGGATGGTGATGATCGCATTGCGCGAGTCATTTTCGCCCGAAAGCAGGGTTTCGGTCTCTAGGTGGTCTACCCTTTGTCGCAGGGAATCGATCTCCCGGCGCAAATCGGCGTCGACCGATTCTCCCTCCCGCGCCAATTCAAAATAGGCAGAAATGTCGTCGCTGCGGCGAACTAGGTCAGCCTCGACCGCCAACATTTCTTCCAGGCGCTTCTTCTGGCGCATGAGTTGCTGGGATTGTTGAGGATTGGACCACAGATTCGGGTCGGCAGTCTGCTTGTCGACCTCGCTCAATTGCTGGCGTAGCTTGTCCGCGTCAAAGGTACTCCCGAAGTTCGCGAACTTTCTCTTTCAAAACACCGTATTCCTGTTCCAGTTCTTCTACCATGCCTTGATCCTTGCTAAAGTCGGGGCTGGAGGCAATCCCTCGCGCCCCTTGCCGGGGATGAGATTGCCCGTGCTAGCTGTGGTCTCGCCTAGGAAACACCAGCGGCATCACCAGCGCCGCTCCTCCGATTATCGCACAGAGATAGGCGAACCAGTCGCCGTGACGGGTGTAGAACGTGGTGCGGCTAAGCAGCGCATAGGGAGCCGATAAGGCGCTGCGCTCCTTGCGCGGCAAGCTGGCGACCACCCTGCCGTAAGGATCGATCGAGGCCGTAACTCCGGTATTGGTTGTACGCAACAGCCAACGGCCATTTTCAATCGCCCGACCACGAGCTTGCTTGAGGTGCTGGGCATAGGCGCCGCTGTCCCCGTACCATCCGTCGTTCGAGATGTTGACCAGAACCTGGGCGCCTTGGGCCGCAAACTGCCGTATCTCATCCGGGAAAATCGATTCATAGCAGATGAAAACGCCAAGCTTAACCCCATCGGCCGCGAGAGGAGTGCGCGATGCCCCGGGGACGAAATCCCCGACCTCTTTGGTCAGTCCTCCGGCAAAAGAGAACAGACGCTTGAAGGGCACATACTCGCCGAAAGGCACAAGATGGACCTTGTCGTAGCGTCCTGCCCACTCACCCGTGGGACTGACCAGTTGGGCTGAGTTGTAGACATCGAGGGAGGGCTCTCCCTTCCCTCTGTCGTGGTCGATTCCTATCGTGCCAACCAACACCCACGAATTGCGCTGGCGCGCCAGGTTGCTCACCGCAGTTCGAAAAATTGGATCGTTGGTATAGAAGGGCGCCGGCGATTCTGGCCAGACAATCAAGCGGAACGCAGAGTTGTCGTCCGGTTTTCGGTTCGAACCAAAGGCGCTCAGCTGGATCAAGGTTGTGTCGAAATAGTCTTTCGTCCAATCCGCTCCTGCGAGAACTGGCACATTGGCCTGGACCAGAGTCGCGAGCTTATCGGCTCGCGCCGGGGGGACGGAAACCAGACGCCCGGCCTGCAAGGCGAAGGCGGCGGTCAGCGCCGCCAGCAACAACGGTGTGCGCTTCTCGCGCCGCACCAGAAGCCCCGCGGCGCAAGCCGAATTGACGATCATGATCTCGAGAGAAAGGCCGTAGACTCCGGTTACGGTTGCGATGCGCGCCAGGGGAATATTGTCCACCTGGCATGTGCCCAGAAGGTTCCAGGGAAATCCGGTGATGCGGGTGCGCGCCAGTTCGACGGCCACCCAGACAAAGGGCGAGGCCACGAGCGCTCTCCGGCTGACGGGATCGTCGCCGGCCAGCAGGCTGATCAGCAGTCCGAACAGACCGTGATAAATCGCCAGGTAGAGGCAAAACAGAATCAGGATGCCCAAGGCCGCTACCGTATTCAGGCCGCCGTAGTGCAGCATGGTGGGGTAGATCCAGGAGCAGGTACCGGCATACCAGAGAATTCCGCAGACGTAGGCCAGCAAAAAGGCCTCTCGAGGCTTTGCCGGAAGTAGATTCCTGCCGGTTTCGAGTTGCAGTCGGTCGGGACGCCGGGCCTGAAGCAGGGCAAAGAGCAAAGGTGTGATGGCAACCCAGCAAAGGGCATAGAGATTGGGTAAAGGGAAGATCAAAATCTGCAGGCCAGCCGAGAGAAAGACGAACAGCCAGGCCCGTTTATGAATCGGACGCACAGCCAAGGATAGCAAAGGCCGGCGAGCGAATCGGAGTCAGGTCCGGTACCCTGGTCTTTGGCCGGCGAGGCTCGAATGGGCGGGTTCCTATCGGTCGTACCGCGATTCCCCTACAATCGAAACCTGGCGCGTACGCCGAGTGCGGAGAAAACCTCCCGCTTTGAAAGGAGTTCAATGGCCAAGAGCCGACTTCGTCGCTATTTGGCCATAACCTAGCCATGACAGTCAGACGCTTCCTTCTGAGCTTGTTCCTGCTGATGTCGTCGATAGCATCGGCCGCTCCCGCCACCATGAGGGTGGACTATTACCACACCGGAAACAGCGTGGAGGAGACCTTCAGCGTGGATCGAATCGTGATCGAGCCGCTTCCCTGGCCGGGAGACCTGGCGAAATCCATCGATGCCACCAATTTGGGTGTTTATCGGTTCGAAGTACGGGACTCGGTCGACCACCATGTGCTCTATTCCAGGGGATTCAGTTCGATGTTTGCCGAATGGTCGACTACCGATGAGGCCAGGAACGCCCGCCGGACATTTTCCGAATCCTGGCGTTTCCCGGCACCGGACAAGCCGGCCGAGGCCGTGCTAGAGAAGCGTGAAGAGAGCGGGTTTCATGATGTTTGGACGGTCTACATCGATCCTAAGGACAAGACGATCGACAACTCGCGGCCACCCTCTCCGGGTCAGTTGCTCACCATCCAGGCCAGTGGCGAGCCGGCGACGAAAGTCGATCTGCTGATTCTGGGCGATGGCTATACGGCGGCGGAACGGGGGAAATTCGAGCAAGATGCGCGCCGGTTTACGGAGATTCTCTTCGCTCGATCACCTTTTCGCGAGCACCGGACGGACTTCAACGTCTGGGGGTTATGTCCGGCGGCCGAAGAATCCGGCATTTCGCAGCCCTCCCGCGGCATTCATCGCCGCAATCCGCTGGGAACGAGCTACGATACCTTCGACAGCGAGCGATATATCCTCACGCCTGACAATCGGGCTCTGAGGGACGTTGCTTCCTTCGCGCCCTACGAGTTCATCGAAATCCTGGTCAATGCCAAGACTTACGGCGGCGGTGGAATCTTCAACCTGTATGCAACGGTCGCTGCCGATAGTACGTGGGCGCCCTACGTCTTCGTGCACGAGTTCGGGCACCATTTTGCCGGCCTCGCCGATGAATATTACACTTCGCAGGTGGCCTACCTGCCTCCGGCGAAACCCGTCGAGCCCTGGGAACCGAATGTAACGGCGCTGCTTGATCCGACGAACCTGAAGTGGAAGGACCTGGTCAGTGCCGGTACCCCCCTTCCCACTCCCTGGCGCAAGGACGAATTCGAAGCCCAGGAGCGGGAAATCCAAACTCAGCGCCACGAACTGCGGGCCCAGAATCGGCCGGAGCGAGAGATCGACCTCCTGTTTCAGCAGGAGAGAGAAAAACAAGATGCTCTGTTGGCCGGGGACAAGTATGCGAATCAGGTGGGTGCCTTCGAGGGCGCCGACTATCAGGCTCGCGGCTACTACCGCCCCCAGGAGAATTGCATCATGTTTACTCGCTATGAGAATTTTTGCGCCGTCTGCCGCCGCGCCATCGAAGCGATCATCGCCATGTATGCGAAGTAGCGCAGGCAAGGGCCACATGAGGGCGCTGGTTTGGGTCGCGACCCAGGCTCGAGGTAAACTACAACCGCGATGACTTCTTCCCGCAACGGCCCGCGCCCCCCGGATCTACGCGTCAGCCTTGTCGGAATTGAGCTCAAGAACCCCATCATCGCCGCCAGCGGCACCTTTGGCTATGGTGTTGAGTTCGAAGATGTCGTGCATCTCGACAAACTCGGCGGCATCGTCGTCAAAGGCCTCTCCAAAGTGCCTATGGCAGGCAACCCCCCGCCACGGCTGTACGAAACTGCCGCCGGAATGTTAAACGCCGTCGGGTTACAGAACATTGGGGCACGTGCCTTCATTGAAGAGAAGTTGCCCCGGCTGCGCCGGCTCAAGCAGCTTGTGGTCATCGCCAACGTCTTCGGCTACACCCGCGAAGACTATGAGTACACGATTGAAATCCTGAATGATGGCGAAGGTATCGCCGCCTATGAATTAAATGTTTCCTGTCCCAACACCAGTTCGGGGGGGCTGCAGTTTGGCTGCGACCCGCGCTCTCTCGACGAGGTCGTCTCGACCGCCCGGCACTGTTCGGACCGCCCCTTGATCGTGAAGCTCTCTCCTAACGTCACCAGCATCGCCCACATGGCTCGGGTGGCCGAAGAAGCCGGAGCCGACGCCATCTCTTTGGTCAACACTTTCCTGGCGATGGCGGTGGATGCCGAAACCCGCCGACCACGGATTTCCAACGTCACCGCCGGACTCTCCGGCCCAGCCATCAAGCCGATTGCTCTGCGCATGGTCTACGATGTCTCGAAAGCCGTCAACATCCCCGTCATTGGCATGGGGGGCATCGCCACCGCCGCGGATGTCATCGAGTTCATGCTGGCCGGGGCCACCGCCGTGCAGGTCGGGACGGCCAGCTATTGGGATCCGTGCGCCACGGAGAAGATCGTCAGCGACGTGGAGCAGTGGTGTGTCGAGCATAAGGTCGATCAGATCGCAAGCCTGACTGGCGCCATGATCGTCGATTGAGCGCCACCGCGTCCTCAAGTAGGCAAGGCAGACTAAACCCCTGACATAACTTCAAGGAACCCCCCGTCTCATCGCCTATACCCCGGCTTTCGCGTACAGTCCCGGGGGTCTATGGCAGAATTGCTGCTATGTTTCGGCGACTGACCGAGCGCAAGGAATGGAAGCTCTTCGCGGTCCTTCCGAAGGCTGATCCCGCCTTGGCCGCTGCCTGGTGGGCGGCTCTTTTGCTGCGAGGGATCCTGCCGGCGGTGTTCGCCATCGCCATGGGCGTGCTCGTCGGCGCCGTCGAGCACCGTCAAGCTCTCGCCGGACCCCTCGCCTTGGCCGGAGCGACATTCGTGCTGCTGCAGGTGCTCACCCCGGTTCACCAGGCGATCAGTTCGAGCCTGGGCGACCGCACTGCCGCCTGGCTTTACGATCGGCTCACGGAGGCCTGCGTGCGTCCGCCGGGCATGGGACATCTCGAGGACTCGAAGCTCGCGACCGACCTGACGGTGGCGCGCGACTTCGACTTGGGGATGACCGGACCGCCGCTTTCGATCTCCATGGACTTTATTGCCGGCGGGATGGTCGAGATGGTCGGCGGCTTGGCGTGTGCCGTGATCCTTGCAAGATACGCGTGGTGGGCGTCGATCGTGCTTATGGGCGCGTGGCTCGCTACGCATTGGCTGCTGCGCGACAGCACGATTTGGTGGGACCGCAATACCGAGGAGGTGCGCGGAGCACAGCGCGACGCGGAATACGCGTACCGGCTGGCCGTGGACCCGCCGGCCAGCAAGGAGCTTCGTCTGTTTGGGCTGGGCGGCTGGACGATGGACCGCTTTGTCGCCACACGCACGCGCCTGCATGAGCTTCAGTATGCCGCGACGCGTTTGCGGGAGCGTTCCGTCCTTTGGAGCGTGCTCCTGGTGGTCTCTGCCAACGTCTTGGTTTTCTGGCTATTGGCAAGCGCTGCCGTCAACGGCCGCCTCAGTCTCGGCGAAGCCGTGATCTATGTGCAAAGTGGTCTCGGCGTTTCGATGATTGCCTTTGGCGGATTCAGCTGGGCACTCGACGGAGCGGCTGCGCCCGTGGCCGCCGTGCTCCGGCTCGAGCCGGCGATGCGTCTGGCGGGGGCGCTGCGTTCCGGCTCACGCCTGGCCAATCGGACGCCTGCCCACGAGATTCGTCTCCGCGATGTCACCTTCGCGTACCCTGGGGGCGGCTCCATATTGGAGCATTTCGATCTCACGATTCCTGCCGGTTCGTCGCTCGCCATCGTAGGGCGGAACGGCGCCGGAAAGACGACCCTGGCAAAGTTGCTGTGCCGGTTGTACGACCCGCAGTCCGGCGAAATCCAGATCGACGGCGTCGACCTTCGCGAGTTCGATCTTGGGTCGTGGCGTTCGCGGGTGGCCGCCGTGTTCCAGGATTTCATCCGCTTTGAACTGCCGCTGCGTGACAATGTAGCGCCGGCGGGTGCGCCGGATGATGTCGTCGGTGCCGCGCTCGAGTCGGCAGGCGCCGCGAACCTGGCTGAGCTGGGCACCGTGCTTGCCCGGGGATACTCCGGCGGCACGGATCTCTCGGGCGGACAATGGCAGCGCATCGCACTGGCCCGGGCGCTGGCGGCCGTCAAACTCGGTGCCGGCGTCGTGTTGCTCGACGAGCCAACCGCCCAGCTCGATGTGCGCGGCGAAGCCGAAATCTTCGATCGCCTGCTCGCCTGCACGCGGCATTGCACGACGATCCTGATCTCGCATCGCTTTTCGACCGTCCGTAAGGCGGATCGCATCTGCGTACTCGAACACGGCCGGGTTGTCGAGCT
>DASPTQ010000121.1:0-13111 GCA_035623335.1 Terriglobales bacterium | reverse complement strand
TGCCGACTCAGATGGTCGACGCAACACTTGCTTGCAGTTTATCTGCGGGAGTCTCGAATCCTAAGGTTTTTCTGGGGCGTTGATTCAAGCGCAGCGAGACTTGGTCGAGCTGCGCTTGAGTGATGGGAGCGAGATCAGTTCCTCGGGGGAAATATTGCCGCAGCAGAAGATTCGTATTTTCGTTTGTTCCACGTTGCCAGGGACTTTGCGGATCGCAAAAGTAAACCTGCACATCCGTCGCAACCGTAAAGTCCTTATGCTTGGCCATCTCCAAGCCGCGATCCCAGGTCAGCGAGCGACGCAGAGTTGCGGGAAGCTTACGGACATGTTTACTCAACGCCGCCACAACCATGGCCGTGTCTTTGCCGGGCACCTTGATCAACATGAGAAAGCGTGAATGCCGCTCTACCAACGTGGCAACGTAGCTGTTCTTCCCACCGGCCAGCAGATCGCCTTCCCAGTGACCGGGAATTGCTCGGTCTTCCGCTTCTGCAGGTCGTTCGCGAATCGAAATGGCATCAACGATCTGCCCCCGTGAGTGCCCATGCTCACTGAAATGACGAGAGCGACGCATGCGCCGCTTCGACCGCAAATAGTCCATCAGCTCTTTTTTCAATACGCCCCGCGCTTGGATGAATAGGCTGCGATAGATGGTCTCGTGGGACACGCGCATGCTCTCGTTGTTGGGATAGTGGTGCTTCAGCCACCCGGAAATCTGCTCGGGCGACCAGTCCAGCATCAGTTTACTCGCAACGATGTCCCGCAACTTGCGGTTCATGGCCAGCAAACATCTCTTCGGGCGCAAGGCCGAATCCCAAGCTTGCTGGTCCGCATCATGGGCGCGATAGGCGGAACGACCGCCATGACGCGCGATCTCCCGGCTCACCGTCGACGTTGCTCGATCGAGACGACTGGCGATCTCGCGAAGTGACCAACCCGAAGCGATCCCTCGTGAGATGTCTTCCCGCTCAGCAAGAGTGAGTGCTAGCCGCGAGCGGCGACGTGGAATGGGAGTTATGCCGCCATAGGGCAACAACAACTTGCGAATGGTGGGATGGGGTCTGCCATGAACGCGCCCGATCTCATGCATGGACTGCCCGCACTTCCATCGGCGCCAAATGTCAGCTTTTTCTGCAAAAGAAAGTCTGGACCGTTTCCGTTGGATCATAAACACCACCTTTGAAGTTCCTAGATGGTGTTGCATCGATCCATCGAATGCACCCCGTTCATCGGGACTTGAGGATTACTTCCGCGCGGAGAGCGGTTTGACTTGACTTTGGCGCCTCCAAGCATATCGTATTCGTATTTTTCCGAGGTCCGTCTCAAACATTGCTCGACTAGGCGAGCCTGAATCAGGTTTCGGCTACGAGTCGTAATCAATCTCTCGGATGAGGTATCTAATGGCCCAAACGCCGTCTACAACACCGGAATTGAAACTCGAAATCGTGACAACTTCGGAAGAAACGCTTGTACAGTGCATCGGCAAAATCACATACGCAAGCTCGGAAGCGCTGCGGACCGCTGTGCGTGGACTAATCCCTGAGACAAAGCGCCTGGTACTGGATTTGGCTGGAATAAACTACTTGGATAGCTTTGGTCTCGGCGTACTCGTGAGTGTCTACTTGACCGCCAAAAGGCAACAATGCCAACTAAAGCTCATCAATATGGGTCAGCAGGGACAACACCTAATGCGCATCACGAATTTGACTTACCTCCTCGAGTGACACTTCGGGTGGGCTTGCAGGACGCATATCCAGTTCTTTGCATTGACAAATTGGTTTCTACTGGTGGCGGGTGGATCCGAATGCAACGGTCTTCTCCTCCAGCACTTCCACTGAATATAGGTCGAGCAGGCGAAAGCGCGTTGCTTCCAAGTGCTGGCCGACCATTTCGACTGTCCGCTTGAGAAGGGTGTAGCCGAGATGGGAGTTCTTTTCGCATTTTGCGCGCAGACACTTGCCATTCACGGCGATGGCACTGACAGGTTCGACCGCACGCGCGCCAAAACGCCACCGATGTGGAGGAACCAGCCAAGACCAGCCCAGGACATCACCCGCCTCCACAGTTTCCAGGCCATTAGGCGAGCCTTGCGGGCCGCAAGTCTCAAGCAAGATCTTACCCTCGCGGATCAGAAAGAACTGATTGGCCTCGCCTCCCGCCCGAAAGAGATGGGAACCCTTCTCGAAGCGTACATTGGAGGCACAACCGGTCAGCAGGTCTACATAGTCAGGTTCAAGGCTTTTGCAAAAAGGATGGTCAGAGATGACCCGCCCTAGATTCTCCATAGCGGCCTCCCCAATACAAGGTGCGTCTTTGTGATGTGGGCCACGTCAGGTAGTAACGCTCAGCACAGCCCGGCGTGCGTAGACACTTACATTATGTTTGGATCGCTGCTGTGTCCCAGGTCACAGTTCTTCTCTCGGAGCTTTCCAAGGGGAATAGGCCGCTGCCCCAAGTCACAATCGGGTCTCTGCTGACCTGAAAACCCTCAGCTGTTCTTCATGGCGAAGCACTCGCAGAACCCCCTCTGTAAGCGCCTGCAGTTCGTCCTCGCCCGGATACACCACAACAGGAGCGATCCAACCTACTCGGTCGCGCAAATTCGAGACCAGCTGGTGTGAATTTGCCATCCCCCCGGTGACGAGCAACGCATCCACGCGTCCGTTCAAGACGGTCGCCATCGCCCCAACCTCTTTTGCAATCTGATAGACCATCGCCTCATAGACTGTCCGGGCCTTTGCGTCGCCAGATGCAATTCGGCGCTCTACTTCCAGCAAGTCTTTGGTGCCCAGATAGGAGTACAACCCGCCCTCACGGAACAACAGGTCCTCTACTTGCTTTCGGGTGTACTTGCCAGTGAAGCAGAGATCTACAAGTTGAATCCCTGGCACGCTGCCTGCACGTTCCGTGGAGAAGGCCCCTTCCTCCCGGGAATTCGTTACGTCTGTCATACAGCCGCCATTGTGTGCAGAAACCGAAATCCCGCTGCCCAAGTGCGCTACAAGCAAGCGCAATGATTCATATGCCTTGCCGCATTCTCGTGCATAACGCTTCGCTACCGCCTTGGAATTCAGGGCATGTGACAGGCATTGCCGCTCCAGCAGCGCTGATCCGGACAATCGTGCACAGGGCGGCCACTCATCTACGCTGACTGGGTCGACCACATATGCATGCACACCAGCCTTTTGCGCTATGTCCTGGGCCAGGAAGGCGCCGAGGTTGGATGCATGTTCACCACGCCTGGCCAAACGCAACTCGTCCAGCATCGCTTCATCTACAAGGTATGTGCCACCGGCTAAAGGAGGCAGAAGGCCTCCACGTCCTACGACGGCGTGCAATTCACGGACATTGAGTCCTGACTCGGCAAGTACAGCTTCGATACGCAAACCACGAAACTGCTGTTGATCGACAACTGGGCGCTGCCGGAACTGCGCCATCTCCGCCTCAGCATGCTGGATGTTTCTTGTGAACTCAGGGCGATCGTCGAAGTATAGGCCCACCTTCGTGGAGGTGGACCCTGGGTTTACAGCGAGAATCTTAAACGCCTCGGGCTGCAAAGATGACCCCCAAAGCAATCGAATTCAGCTTGTCGTCGACACTCTCCACTCGGGAAGGGATCAGAATTGGCACCCTCGCGCCCACAACCACGTGAGCACACTGCGATCCGCCCAGGTACTTTACGGCTTTTCCCAGAAGGTTGCCCGCTTCAATATTGGGAACCACCATGCAGTCCGCGTGACCTGCCACCCTATGCGCAATGCCCTTGGCCTGTGCCGCTGACTCCAGCAATGCACAATCGAGCGCAAGTGGACCAAAGACCTCTGCATCGCCAAACTCGCCGGCGTCCCCCATTTCCGCAAGCGCCATGGCATCTAAAGTTGAGGGCACAGACGCACTGACGGCCTCTGTTGCGCTCATTACGGCAATTTTCGGATAATCTGACCCCAACGAATGCACAACCTCTATTGCGTTTTGTACAATTTGCTTCTTTTGCTCCAGATTTGGTAACACATTCAGTCCGCCATCGGTGATCCCAACTAACCGGAGCTCGCTCCCCAAGCGATCTTCATAAAGGAGGACGTCGCTCAGCAGACGTCCTGTGCGGAGTTCTGCCTTACTGTCGAGCACGGCCCTTAGAAGCTGATCGGTACGCAGGTGGCCTTTCAGCAAAAGGTCCACTTGGCGGTCGCGTGCCATGCATACAGCGACTTGCGCTGCTTCGTCCGTGTCGACAAATTCCGCTCGGACAGAGAGTGAGGAAAGTGCCAACGCATCCACTATATGGCGGGTTTTGCGCTGGTCGCCAATCAGCACGGGAACGGCGATGCCAAGCTGCAGCGCCGCATCAGCGGCGCTCAGGGCGACCTCGTCCTCAGCCGCGACTACACCCACGCGTCGCGGGCCCAAGACCTGCGCGCGGAGGCGCAACTCATTGAAATTCTTCACTTCTCGGCTGCTGCGTGAAGCGGTGGATGACATCGTGAATGACATGCTGGCTCGCTAGACCAGTCCATTACAGTGAGTCAGGTCACAAAAAGCCTTCTTGGGCGGCGACCTTCTATAAGTGCCGGGAGGTCTCCCAGAGGATCATTTTAAGGGGAGGGTCAGGTTATTGTGACGCCTATTACGAATCAGCTGGGAGAAAGATTCCTCAGGAAATGGAAGATAACCTATTCACGCTTGCCCTAGCTCCCGATTAATCCTGTCGGCTCAGATGGTCGATGCAACACTTGCTTGGCTCGCCGTCGTTGCTCACTTGCCTTCATGACTTCGTTCATGTCCGCCGCTGGCCGAATCTCGAAGATATTGCCATACGTCAGCGCGGGATGCTGGCCGATGAGCTGCACAGCATGATTCATGTCCCGCGCCTCAAGGACGAGAATGCCGCCTAGTTGTTCCTTGGTTTCCGCGTAGGGACCGTCGGTGGTTGCGACTTTGCCGTTCTTCCAGTAAACGGTCAACGCGGTTTCCGACGGCTGGAGCGCCTCTCCGCCAGCCCAGTTCCCGTTGGCGCGAAGATGGTCGTCGTAATCAAAGTATGTGTCGAACATGGCGTTTTGGTCAGCCGCGGTCATGCTCTCGAATTTACCTTTGTCGTAGTATCCGAAACAGATGTATTTCATTGTTCTTCTCCTCATAGCGGATTGGCGGAACCGGCAGCAGAGCGTTGCGCCGGCCCGTTCGCGTGTTCCGAGGCCGCAGTGGCCAGGTTGTTTATTTGCTTCCGCCGGGTCCTTGTTCCGGAGCCGGGTAGAAAAGAAGTTCGCGCACCTCGCCTGCCGCATCGCAGGAGATGGCACCCTTGCGCGCCCAAGCGAGTGCCTCGTCCATATCGGCGGCTTCCAGTATCCAGAAACCGCCGATGTGCTCCTTGGTCTCGGTGTATGGCCCATCGGTGACGAGCACCGTACCATCAGGCTGCTTCCGCACCGTCTTTGCGCTGCTGGCCGGGGAAATTCCGCAGGCGAACTTCCTCACGCCGGCAGCAATCAATTCGCGGTTGAGCGCGTGGATCTCCTCGACCATCGCTTCGGTTACGGTGGACGGATCGAAGTCGTCCGGAAGGTAGCTTGCAACTAGATACTGTGGCATGACTTTCTCTCCTTGGTTCCTGTGACTTGTTTCCTTCTTGTTTCCTATGGCTTGTTTTCGATGACTCATTTCCTGTTCAGTCAGGAGCCGTAGCTCATCGCCCTGTTGTCAGATAGTCGTTCGCGAGACCCAAAATCGACAGCCTCTCCAATTTTTATTTCAGCTGCCGAATCCGCTCCTGTAGGAACTGCCGTTCTGGTCCCTGTTGGGTCAGCGCCAGCGCTTTCTCATAAGAAGCCCGAGCCTCATCCGTCCTGCCCAGCCTGCGGTACATATCGGCATGGGCGGAATGCGCCAGGTAGTAATTCGCCAATTCGCCATGCTCCATCACCGCCTCGATATGCGCCAGTCCCGCCTCTGGACCATCGCGCATGGCAATGGCCACGGCACGGTTGAGAAGGACAACCGGGGTAGGCTGAATTCGCACCAACTGGTTGTATAGCGCAACAATCTGCCGCCAGTCGGTCGCAGCGGCCGTTTCCGCCTCCGCATGGACGGCCGCAATCGCAGCCTGCAGCGTGTAAGGGCCGAATCGGCGGGATTTCAGGGCTTTCTCCAGCAACGCAACGCCCTCTGCGATCTGCTCCCGGTTCCAGAGGGAGCGATCCTGGTCCTGAAGCAAAATCAGCTCACCGATGGGAGAGGTTCTCGCGGCGCGACGGGATTCCTGTAGCAACATCAGGGAAAGCAGCCCAATGACTTCCGGCTCTGGCTGGAGTTCGGTCAGCAGCCGTGCCAATCGAATCGCCTCGCCGGTTAGCTCGGCCCGCGTTACCTCTGCTCCCGCCGCAGCCGAATACCCCTCGTTAAAGACGAGATAGATGACCTGAAGCACCGCGCCCAGTCGCCTCGGCAATTCCTGCGCCGTCGGCACCTCGTAAGGAATCGGTGTCTCTCGAATCTTTGCCTTCGCGCGCACAATGCGCTGCGCCAGCGTCGCTGGCGTAATAAGAAATGCTCGAGCAATCTCTTCTGTTGTGAGGCCGCAGACTTCGCGCAGAGTGAGCGCAACCTGCGCTTCCGGCGCTAGGGATGGATGGCAACAGGTAAAAATCAGGCGCAGCCGGTCATCCTCAACGCTGTCCTCCTCATTGGAGCTTTCCGCCGAACTCCCTTGCGCTTCGAGATATCGCACGAGCTCGTCTTGCGAGGCATTTAACCTTGCGCGTCGACGCAGAGTATCAATGGCTTTGAATCGGGCGGTCGAGATCAACCAAGGTCGCGGGCTGACGGGTACTCCACTGCTCGACCACAGGCTCAGCGCAGTCGCAAAGGCCTCGTGCATTGCCTCCTCGGCAAGATCAAAATCACCGAGCAAGCGGATCAGAGTTGCCAGGATTCGTCCCGATTCCGATCGGTAAAGAGTCTCAATGCTCTTGCTGAGTTGTTCGGGCACAGGCGGCATCTACGCAAAACTAGCAAACAGAGCGGCTTGACACAACTGCGCTCGGACTTCCCCGACCCACAATTCCGTGGCCCGCCTCAGCGCTGATGCTGTTGTCCTTTTGCAAACCCTTACGCTTATCGCCACCAACTAAGGAATTATCGGCAATCCGGAAGTTATGGCCAAGATCCTGGCAGGCGGGGTTCCCGGACAAGTTGGTTGTAGTACGGCATTTCCAGTTTGTCGGATCACCGGGCACCGACCGTATTGAGCGCCGTCTTGCACACAAGAAAAAGGGGCCCGGCTCATTCTCGCTATCTACCGGGCCCCTTGGGGCGCCACTTCGCGCCCAATCCGCGACACAAGTCGCGGTATCTCCCTTCAGCGAGCTACGACGGCCCAAAAAGTCGAAATGATCAACACACCGAATAGGATCACAAGTGCCATGGTAATTTCGATGCTATGGTCACTCAACTTTTCGCGGGCCGAGACAAGTGCGCTGTGGGCAGAAAAATGCTGAAAGTGCGGAAGATGAATTGTATGGAAACCTCTCATGGCGTCCTCCAAACGGGGGCGTCTGAAGAACCTGTCTCCACTTTCTTTCATCCCACCATGCGCCGCGCGCGTCAAGGGCCGCCATCACGATAACCACCCAGTTTGTGGGCGACTTTTCTAAAGTTGCGCAAGATCGGAGCCAGGTAAGCGTGCTTAACGGAGATGCGTACTAGTATGGCGTCCCGGAAATAACGAGGCCAATCGCTGACGCTTCAGGGGCTAAAAGCCCGATTCATTCGCAAGGATTTACGTGGCGGCAGAAGCCGCCACCTCCTAAAGAGAAATGCCAAGAATTTATGGGACGTGACATTAGCCTGCACCTTTCCGATTGTTCCCGGGCAGTTGTGAGGGCATGGTAGATTCTGACTACTGGGGCACGCCGAACGGGGAAGCCGCCGCTAATCCAAGCTTGGCCCGTGACCACGGGTACAGACAGAATATGCTGTTCGGAGTAGAGTAGCGCCAAGTTGGGGTGTGTGCCAAAACGCCAAGTCGGGGTGTGTGCCACCAATCATGAAAACCAAACTCGCTGTCCTCGCCGTTGGACTTCTGGCAATGCAGATAACAGATTCTGCCCAGGGAGGCGGCCCCGGTGTCGGAGCCGCAGGGTTGCTAATGAACGGAGGCACGGGAGCTTCTCTGAGTGCGGACATGAGCATCGCGCCGCCGGGCTACATCCCGTGGGACCCCATACGCCGAGACGCCGCGCGACAAGGCCAGACCGGCGCCGGAGGATCTCCGTCGGTGAACTACGCAGCCACGGGGCTCGACCCGAATGTCTATCGATATGCAGACCTTGAAAAGTTGCGAACGATGGGCCACCCGGGTGGTTTTCTGAGCGGGAATGTGAGCGTAGCCGGGGGCAATCTGCCGTGGGCCCCGATACAAATCACGGTGACCTGCGACGGAAAGGCCAGCTTCACCACGACGGCCGATCGAAACGGCGATTTTGTAATTGCTGAAAAGGAGCGCTTCGATGCTACCCCCCGGAACATCGGCAGAGAAAAGTCCTTCATCGGACAATTTATCGGTTGTACGGTAACCGCGGCGTTGCCGGGGTTCCAATCCAGCCAACTCACCATCGCACCCCGCGATTTGCAGGAAAGCCCGAAGATTGGTTCGATTAAACTTACGCCCGAGGAAGGATCGACGGGGTCCGCCGTGAGCACAACAACGGCAGCCGCGCCCAAGGATGCCCTGAAGTGTTTCCATAAGGCACGAGAGGATTGGCTGAGCGAGAAGCCGGACCGCGCGCAACGGGAACTGCAAAAGGCCCTGGAGATTCACCCGCAGTTTGCCGAAGCGTGGTACCAACTGGGAAGGCTGCAAGCGATTTCCAACTCGCCCGAGGCCTTTAACTCATTATCAAAGGCGGCCGCTGCTGACCCGAAATTCGTGCTGCCGTACGAGCTGATGGCGGCCCTCTCCGCAACGGCCGGGAAGTGGCAGAACGTGGTGGACGAGACGAACCACGCGCTGGAACTGAATCCCCGCGGCAATCTGGATGTGTGGTTCTATCATGCGCTGGGAAATTACCAACTGAAGAATCTGGATATCGCGGAAACCAGCGCGGCCAAGTCGCTGTCGATGGACCCGCTGCACGTTCAGCCAGCGACCGAACAATTGCTTGCGGTGATCCAGTTCGCCAAGCATGATCATCAAGGCGCTCTAGAACACCTTCGGAACTGCCTTACGTACTTCCCTCCCGGACCCAACCTGGAATTGGTCAAGCGACAAATTGCCCAGATCGAATCCGGCGCCGCCAAAAAGGCCGTAACCGCTGAGCCTGATTCCAGCGTTGCGCCTGAACCTGATTTCAGCGCTGCTCCGAAGGATGGAGATGTCTCGACAGCAAATGGCTCCTGCCAACTGGACGACGTATTGCCTCGAGTGACGCGTCATGTGGAAGAATTCGTCGGGGACGTGGATCGCTTCACGGCGCAGGAAGTTCTGGTACACAAACTGTTTGACCGCGACGGCAGCTTGAAGGGAACAGCAGAAAGTCGCTCCAACTACATCGCGACAATCGAAAAAGGGCAGTCGGGCTTTTTTTCCGTGACCGAATATCGCGGCGATATGCAGGGAACCAGGCTGGAAGGGGCTATCAGAGCCAACGTGGCAGCGGCGCTGGTTCTGGTATTTCATCCTTCGTACATCGAAGAATTTACAATCACCTGCGCCGGACCGGCCGATTGGCTGGGGTACAACACCTGGAGAGTGGACTTCCGACAGCGCATGGACCGGCCCGCGACCATGAGCGCTTTAGAACTCGGAAACAAGGAATACACACTCCTCCTGAAAGGATCCGCCTGGATCGACCGCAATAACTATCAGATCGTTCACATGGAAACAGACCTACTGCAATCCATACCGGACATAAGACTGAAGATGCTTCATCAGTCAGTAGACTACGGACCGGTCACCTTCGCTGGCGGCGCGGCCACTTTATGGCTGCCGCAAACAGCGGAAGTAAGGGCAGATTTTCGGGGAAAGCGTTTGGGGGAACGACATACATACAGCAAATTCCAAATCTTCTCGGTCAACACCGAGCAAAAGTTCAAACTGCCCCCCGAGCCGCGAAATTGAAGTCAAGACAATCTTGGAGTATTACGCGGCATGATGATTGAGACACTGAAAACCTGGAGATGCAAGGCTGCTACCGTACAAGCGGGGAGAGCCGACACCTACCCCATAACCTCTCCCACTAATTTGAACCGGCAATAAAAACGGCAGGTCGTGCCTGGCGTTTTAGGGCTTATTTCTTGGTTTCAGGCAGCGGCAATTCGGTGCCGGCAATGCCCTTGTTGAGCAGGGCCCGGACCACGACGCGACGGTTCTCCGCCTGACCTTTCTCGGTCTTGTCGTCACCGACTTGGCGGCTCTCCCCCATGGCTCCCGGGGCCAGCATGGCGGTCAAGGGAACATTGGCCTGTTGGAGCAGGATGTTGGTGACGTTCTCGGCGCGCTCCTCACTGAGTTCCTGGTTCAGGGCGGCGCTGCCCACGGCAGAGGCATAGCCCTTCACCTGGATATTGTAGCCATTGTAAGTCTTAGCCTTCTGCACGAGTTCCAATAACGGGGGAACGTACTTTGGGTCGACACTGACTTTGCCGTTAGCAAAGTACACGGTGACTTCGTCGAGGATGTAATAATCGTCAAGCTGGCCAAAGCGGGCGCTATTGGCGGCGATCTTGGCCTTATTGGAGGCAATCTCTTGCTGCTGCTTGTCGATGGCGGCCTGCTGCTCTTTCAGAGCCTGGTTCTGCCGCTCCAAGTCAGCCTGGTTCGCGGCCGCTTGTACCGCCGTCTCGTGAACGGCAGCCTGTGCCGCCTGTGCCTGCTCCAGTGCCTCGCCAGTGAATCTGACCCAATCCGCAACGAGCTGGTTTTGCGCGTTGTAAGTGCCTTGTACCTCGCAGTTCAAGCCGGGAATCAAGGCGGCCATGGCCATGTCCTTCTTGCGGGCCTTGAGGACGCCCTCGACCTGTTGCACGTCGGTGTTGTCGTTCAGCACGACAACGACATTGGTGCCATCCGAAGTCTTCATGGTCATGTGGTTTCCTGCGCGATTTATGATGTTGCCCTTGACTTTTGAAGACTGGGCGGCGACGGTCCCGCACAGCAACATTAAGTTTGACAGTGTTACCAGCACAAGTGCTGCGAATCTATTTCTGCTCATTGCGATTTCTCCTTACGGCCAAGCTGTTCCTTCTCGGCTACACTAAACTAGGAAACGCCTCTCTTTAGAAGCGGCTCGTCAGACATCTATCCCTGTCTCCCTGATTTCAACATTTCTGCTTGGGAGGAACGCGCCGTATCTAGACTACCTGGAGCCCACAAGTCGGGCGGCGGTGCGCTTCCAGGATTGCTGCACAGTATAGCTCGCAGCACGATTTTTGGGGCGCCTTTCATCGCGCAGGTCCCGGTTAACGAGGTACATTCGATAGGTCGATGCAACACCATCTAGGAGCGTACGTGTTTAAGGATGGTGTTTATGACCCAAGGAAATGGTCGAGACTTTCGCCTACTCAGAGAGCCGACATCTGGACTCGTTGGAAAGCCGGTCAGACGCTGCATGAGATTGGGCGCGAGCTGGGGCTCTTTGTGCTTCAGGTGGATTTCGCGCGGCGTAAATTCAGCACTCGCCGAACATCCGCGCGCGGACTTGGTCGTTTAAGGGCAGATCGAGACCGCTATTTATGTGATCCGGCACTCGAGTGGGATCCTCGGCGATCAGCGGCATTGCCTTCGCGCGCACTGCAGCAGCCTCCGGCGAAGGATCCAGGAAAAGCAGGCGGAACCACGCTTCCACGGTGTGACAGGTGCGAAAGTAGACGCGACGTTGATCCGCATAGCGGCTTGCCGCCGCGGCCCAGTCCGAGTCCCTTGAGAGTTCATCACGCAGCGTCCGCGCATCGCGCAATGCCAAGGAGAGGCCTTGGCCGAAGGTTGGATCGGTGGTTGCCGCCGCATCGCCAACGAGCACCACACCGTCCCGATAGGGGTGTTCTACCCAAGAATCGCTAGCGTCGAAACTGGCCAGAGGCCCAATGCTTTTCGCTTCCGCATAGCATTCCGCCAGACGAGGATAAGCTCTTGGAGACTCACTGATGAATTGCCCAAGCATGGTGTCGCCTTGCAGACGGTAGCCAAGCGTCTTCGGGTATATAAGGTAGGCGCGGAAGCGAGAGTTGCCCAGAGGGATCAGGACGGCGCACATGCCGAGGACGGGATTGAATATAAAGTGGATCGTGTCCGCTGGCGCTTTGACGCCGGTCAAAAGCACTCCAGCCATATAGGAGGGATTCGATTGTTCCTGGACGGCGAAGCCGAGCCATTTTCGTGCAGGTGAGCCGCGGCCATCGGCGGCAACAACGAGACGCGCCGGGATGCGTTCGTGGTTCCCTGCCCCGGTGATTACGGCAGGCGTTTTCCCGGTTTCGATCTGCTCGACCGCGACGCCGCGCCGGACCTCTGCTCCCGCTTGTTCCGCAGCCGCCAGTAAAGTTTCCTGCATGACGGGATGCGGGAAGGAAAGAAGGGGCACGCGTTGCGGGGTAGTTGAGGTGAAATCCCGCAGTCCCATGCCGGTCTCGACAAACGGGACGTCGTGGCCACAGGATTTTTTGAGTAGCTCGTAAATCCCCAGTTCGCGCGCTTCGCCACAGCCCCAGCAAACCATTCCCTCACCGCGCACGCGATCTCTAAACTGCACTTCGCGCTCTAATACGAGAACCTTGGCGCCCCGTTCTGCCATGGCTTTGGCCAATGCGGAGGCTGCGATGCCCCCGCCAATCGTAATGATGTCGTAACCTTGCGCAGGCACAGCGGTCTCCTTCTCATGGGTACTGCGAGTGTGCCCTGGGGAGTGTCGAGACCCGGAATCGTGGCGGCATCTTAATGATGGGCGGCACGACAAGTCAAGGGATTGGCAGCATCTGTCGCTGCAAAATGAGAATGTCCGGTTTGAGCAAAGTAGAAATGTCCGCTTTCATGGGTGGCTGGGGGGGCCATGGAGACGGAGCGGATAGCCTTGAGCCAACGAGACCGGGACCGATTGAAAGTGCTGCACGAAGTAAA
>DASPTQ010000120.1:0-2465 GCA_035623335.1 Terriglobales bacterium | reverse complement strand
ATTCATGGTCGCAGGAACATCGCTGAGGCGGCCCGCGGCCGTGCCCGTGCCACGGAGCGGGATTACTAAGGCTGCGTGCTCGCGCTCGGCAATTGTCAACTCCCCGCTCACGGTGCCAGCTCTTGGGGGAGTGAACTCAATAGTGAACTTCAGGCTGTGTCGTGCTTCGAGAGTCAATGATGACCCGAGCCCCGCGATCGTAAATCCCGCGCCTTTGAGCTCCCTGCCGGAGATGGTGATCGAGGAAGTCCCGGTGTTGGTGAGAGTGATGGGTAACTGGGCACTCTTCCCCATCTGTACGTTTTCAAAGGTAATACGGGCAGGGTTCGCCTTTAGCTCTGACGCTGGCTCTGGCTTCTTGATGCCCCAGCCATGAACTCCGAAACTAGCTTCAGTCTCATTGAAGAGGATTCTGCCGTTTACGTGCCCCAGTTCGACAGGATGAAATCCGACGTGGAGGACAAGGTGGTGACCAGGCTCCAAAGTTAAGGGAAGCTTGAGCTTGGTTACAACGAACATTTTGGCACCGGAGCGTATGCTTGAAATCTTCACAGATTTCTCGCCGGTGTTCGTCACGGTGGCGGACAGAGTCCGGGCTTGGCCCACAACCACGTTGCCAAAGTGAAGATCGTTGGCGCTCAGTGTCAGTTGCGTTGCGCGGGCGCTGGGTAGCACCGCCACTCCCGCAAGAACTGCGACACAAAAGGAGAGCCGTCTACGAGCCGATCGGGGGAGTCTCATAGCCCAGGCAGTATGCAAGTTTTGCGCGTACCCGGAAAGATCTCAGAGGTACATCGAGACCGCAAAAGTGCCCGCGCAGAGATCAGCAATAGTCTTGCTAACCGCCTAGCTTATTCACTTATAAAGCTGTTTCTTGCCGCCAGTTAGGACTGTAACCGGGCGAGTTGTTGGCGGACATTCGCGCCATCGACGTAATCAGGTTTGATTTTGAGTACACGTTCCAAGTGCTGTCGGGCCAGCGCGAACTGGGCTGTCTTCTCGTAGGCCAAGCCGAGGTGATAGTGGAAATCGGGATTTTCGGGAATCTTATTCTTCTCGGCAAGCTTGATGGCTTCCTGTAAGAGGCCGATGGCTGATTTATAGGCCCCCTTCTGATAATAGATCCATCCCAAGGTGTCGGCGACATCTGGCGAATCAGGCAAGCCACGGCGTGCGGTCTGGGCCAACGACAAAGCCGTGTCGAGGTCGCCACCGGATTCGAGGATCACGTTGGCCAGATTGTTGGAAGCCAGCGGGTCTGCAGGCTTAGAACGCAATGCATTCTGATAAGCGGCTTGCGCGTTCTTCCAATCGTGCTGTGCCTCCAGTAGCTCACCCAGCAGCAGGTAGAGATTCGCCTGACCGGGGTGCTCTTGGATTGCCTCCTGGTACGTGGCAATTGCTCGTTCGACTCGGCCCATGGCTGCCTGCACCTGACCCATTTCTATCCATGCGTCGATGTTGTCCCGATTCAGCTCCACAGACCTTCGAAAGGCAGCTTCCGCCCCGTTCAAATCCTTCTTGTTTTGAAACATCACCGTGCCCAGCAGATCGTAAAAGTCACTGTTGTTCGGTGACGCGACCAGGTGTGTATTGATTATGCGAATCGCTTGTTCGAGTTCGTCTTGAGAGAGGTCAACGCCGACGATTCCCCGAAGGGCATCGATGGAATTCGCATCGCGATCCAATCCGTCTTGGTAGGCCTTCGTAGCGTCGCCGTATCGTTTTTCGAGGACCCGCAGATTTCCCAATTGAACATAGCCCGCGGCGCTTTGCGGAGCGACATCAATGGCTCGCCGCACGTCATCGTCGGCTTCGCGGAACGATTTGCGATTCATGCTGGAGACCGCCCGCAACGCATAGCCATCAGCCGAGCCAGGCCGCAGGTTGATGATTCGTGTGGCCACTTCCTCGAGCGCACTCATGTCTCCCCGGCGCATAGCCGCTCCCGCTAGCGCCAGTTGAGCGTCCACCAAATCGGGACGCAGGCGGGCCGCCTCTCCCCATTCACTTTCGGCATTGGCCAGGTTCCCCATCTTCTCTCGCGCAATTCCGAGATAGTAGTGCGCCGCGGCGTCCTTCGGGTCGTTTTTGGTCGCCATTTCGAGAGTCGATGTGGCATCGACCAGATGGTTCTCCGCAATTTGGATCTGCGCGCGGTAGACCAAAGCTTCACCGTCCTGCGGATTGGCATTGAGGATTTCAGCATTCAGCTTTTGCGCGTCATCCAGACGAGCCTTCTGGATGAGCAGTTGGATGTAATTCTTCTTGGCTTGCAAATCCTTGGGGTGCTTTCGCAGAATGCCGGCGTACTCCACGATGGCTTTGTCGATGTCTCCGGTTGCGTAGTAAAAATCGCCCAGCATGCGGTATCCGACAGAGTCGCTAGGAAATTCCAGAACCGCTTGCCGCAGATATTCCTCCGCCTGCGCTTTTTTGTCCTGCACCAGATAGAGCCGCGCCAG
>DASPTQ010000119.1:0-3445 GCA_035623335.1 Terriglobales bacterium | reverse complement strand
GGCCCTAAAGTAACTTCCCGGGCTCTCGACCTGTGAGATGCTGAGCCTGAAGTTAGGTACTATCGTATCCGCCCGGAACCGAAGTCCATGGCCGAAAAACCGCCTGTCGTCCTTACCATTGCCGGCTTCGATCCTTCGTCGGGGGCCGGGGTCACGGCCGATATCAAGACCATCGCCGCCCACGGATGTTACGGCGTGGCCTGTATCTCGGCCATGACGGTACAGTCCACCTCGGGTGTACGGCGAGTGGAACCTTCGGATCCCGCTCTTGTGACCGATACCCTCGAAGAGCTCGCGGCCGACGTTGACATCCACGCGGTTCACCTCGGCATGCTGGGATCAGGAAAGGTGGTTAAGGCGGTAGCCGATTTCCTGTCGACGGCGCCTTCCGGGCGCGCGGCTGGTCGCGGGAAGGCCCGGTTCCCGAACATCGTGCTGGATCCTATCCTGAAATCGTCGTCCGGAGCCGCTTTGCTTGATGCCAGCGGAACGAAGCTGCTGGTGGATCGACTCATCCCGCTAGCCGATGTTGTGACGCCCAACGTGGACGAGGCTGAGGCGATCACCGGCATCAAGGTCAGGGAAATCGAGGAAATGAAGGCGGCTGCGGACAAGCTGCATGAGATGGGAGCGCCCGCAGTTGTTATCACTGGCGGGCACCTTGAGAAAGCGATTGATCTCTTGAGCTTCACCACCAGGCGCGGGATCGAGCAAGAGATCTTCAAGGCCGAGCGGCAGCGATCGAATTCGACCCATGGCACTGGCTGCGCCTTCGCGACGGCGATGGCGTGCCATCTGGCGCTTGACCGCGGCATTGCCGAAGCCGCTCTGCTGGCAAAAACCTACGTTGCGGCTGCCATTTCCTATGGCCATCCCCTCGGACGGGGAACCGGACCCCTGCATCATCTCTACCGCATGAACCAGCAACGCCGCGCCGCCGGCTCGGGCAGCGAGTCGTAAGCACTCGCGAAATATGTCCAATTCCCAGGCTTGACTCAGGAAGGGGTTTACGCAACAACAGCAGGCTTGAGCGGGAGTCAGTTCCCTGAAGGCTTCTTCAGCAGGATTCCGGCTACAAACGAGGCCGTCGCGCCCAGCAGCCATTCCGCCCGGTAGAACTGGATAGCTTGCCAATCGACCAATGTCTTGACCGTAAGCAGGCCCACCAGCAACGCTCCGGCTATACACGCCAACCCCACCCCGAAGGCTATGAGAGAAGCTGTGGGAAGGCCGATCCAGCGCTTGATCTCGTGGAAGTGGAGGTAGTGCAGCCATTGCGGGATGCGGATTTTCCGCACGAAGTTTTCGAGCGAGATTCCTTCAACCAAGGACCGCACGCGGTCTACGGCTCGTTCCCACAGTCCCGCGATGTCGGCGGCATCCGCCCGGGCTGTGGCACTCATCGCCTCGGGACGACGCGCTCCGCAGGAGTGGCAAAAACGTGATCCCAGCAGGAACTCGGTGCCGCATCGCGGACAGGCCTCGGCCATCGTCGGAAGAGATTCTGGTTCCGGAAGACGTTCCTCGGCGGGGGCCGGCGGCCGCCAGAAATCCTGCTGCGTCTCTTGAACTACTTCTGCCATATACACCTGCAGTAAATACCTTAAGGTTGCTTTGGCATTCCAACCGCCAAAGCTAGTCCACCTCTAAGTGCCTACGACACATGAAGTTAAGGTCATCCCCAGCGGCTTGAGACCAACCCTTCGGGCAATAATTACGCTCGTCGGCGAGTAAAGATGCCCCAGTGACGAAAGCTCCGATCCCTTTGCGTCCACCGCGCCGCTGACCGGTGCGGGAAGTCTCGGTATCAGAAGACCCGGAACAAGCATCCTAACCCCAGCGCCATCGGCTCGACTGAGCTCCATTCAGCGAGCGGAAGGCAGGCAGCTAGCGCAAGAGTCTCCCCGCACCACGGGCCAGTCTTGTAGCTGCGAAAATTATAGGGACGCGGCCTCCAGTTGACAGGTGCCGTAGCAGGCACATTGCTAACGATCTTGGTTCGGGGCTGATTCCTGAGCTCCAATGCCCGGACTAGGGTGTGTCCCGAGGACTTCGTTTAGACTAGAGGTCAATTCGTCCTGTGACGACCCGAGCGGAAGAAATCAGATGAACCTGAAGACACGCTCTTGTGAGCAATTGGCTCTGCTGCTCCTTCTGCTGATCGCACCTTTTGCCCTGAGCTATGGACAATCGGATTCGTCGGGAGCGGCTGACCCCGCGCAACGTGATCCCCAGACTGAGGCTGCGTTCGATCACTTCTACAACATGGATTACGATCGGGCGACCCAGGAGTTCGAGAAGATCCTCGAGAAGCACCCCAACGATCCGTTTGCTGTCAACCATTTGCTGACCACCGTTCTCATGCACGACCTGTACGACACCGGGGCGATGAACACCGGCGACTACGCCAACGACAGCTTTATCGGACGCGCTCCGCGCCCGACCGATCCCAAGATCAAGAGCGAGATCAAGGAACTGGCCCGCCGGGCCGAGGCCCTGGAAGAGCAGGAGCTGAAGGCAAATCCAAAGGATGTGAGCGCGCTGTACTGCCGGGGCGTTACACGGGCGCAATTCGCGGTCTACACCGGATTGGTGGAACGGGCGTGGTTCTCGGCGTTGCGCAATGCGGTCGGGGCACGCCACGATCACGAACATGTGCTCGAACTCGATCCGAAGTACCTCGACGCAAAGATGGTGGTGGGCACACACAACTACGTCGTCGGCAACCTGCCCTGGAGCGTGAAGGTCGCCGCGGCGCTGGCGGGGTTGAGCGGATCGAAAGAAAAGGGCCTCGCCTATCTGCGTGAGGTGGCCAAGAGCAACGGAGAAAACTCCGTCGACGCCAAGGTCATACTCAGCCTGTTCCTGCGGCGTGAGCATCAGTACGACGAAGCGCTTGGATACATGCGCGAGCTAGCGGAGCGGTATCCAAGGAATCATCTGTTCATCACCGAGGAGGCTAACCTGCTGCGTGCCGGCGGGCACCTGCAGGAAGCTGAGGCGATCTATCGCAAGGTTTGGCAGAACGGCCGGGAGGGTAAGTACGGGAATCTCCATTATGAAATGGCCGCGTGGGGGTTGGGGGAACTGTTACGCAGCGAGAAAGATCTGGGGGGCGCGGCCGCTGCTTATGACCTCGTGAATGAAGCTCCGAACCCCGATCCCGATATCCTGCAGAAAGCGAATCTTGCCGCCGGAGAGATGTACGATCTGCTGCAGAAGCGCGACCTGGCGATGAAGAAATATCAAACCGTGCTGGCCGGCAACGCCAACACCGGTCCGGCGGATCAAGCGAGGCGGTACATCAAGGAAGCTTACAGGGAGTGAAGGGAACTTCCCCTCTAGGATCTGCGTATTACAGTTTGAGGCGGAGCCATGTACTGTAACTACTGCGGAAAGGTCATTCAAGACGATGCTGCCGTTTGCGCCTACTGCGGAATTCGCG
>DASPTQ010000118.1:0-5924 GCA_035623335.1 Terriglobales bacterium | reverse complement strand
AATCACGCGAACTACAACGGTCTGCTAACAAGTTTGACCAAGCGAGCCCAGGATGTGCGTTATCTGGGTAATGTGTTCTTTACGGCCTCGTACACCTGGTCGCACAACCTCGACAGTGGAACAGGATTCAATTCCCGGGTTTCGTCGACTCCGTACTACAACCACAACCAGTTTTGGGGGAATTCAGACTTCGATCTCCGCCAGAGACTCGCGTTCAGCGGAGGCTGGGAACTGCCTTTCGCCAAAGCGTGGGCTGATGGGCCGAAGCGGCTGACCAGCGGCTGGAGTCTGTTCCCGATTTACTTCATTCAATCGGGAATCCCGCTCGATTTTCTTGCCGGGACGCACCAGCGCTCGACCGATCCAGGCCCGTCGGGAGCCGGCGATGGAGAGATCGTAAGGGCCGATCAAATGGTCAGTTCCGTGCGAACGCTGAATCCGCGTGCGGCACAGAACTGCAACGGATCCCCCTGCAATTTCTGGTTCGATCCCAGTGACTTTCAAGAGGACGACTGCATCACCGGCAATAACGGTGCCGGTCCTTGTCCGATCGGATTCTACGGAACCTATCGTCGAAATTCCTTCCACGGACCGCGGCATTCCAATTTCGACCTGGCGCTGGAGAAGTCGACCAATCTGGTCGGTGAAAATACAAAGCTCATTTTCAGGGCCGAAGCCTTCAACATTTTCAACCATGCAGAATTCCGGCCACCAGCGGCGATATCTGTAACCTCAGGAACGTTCGGCCAAATCGGCGGAACCTACGCTCCCAGGATCATGCAGCTGGCGCTCAAGGTGACCTTCTAGGGATGGCACTCGCTCTAGCTATGCTTGCGAAACGCCGAAGCAAGCTGGCTTACAACGCGGGCTGAATCATGTTTCCAATCGACGAATCGTAGCGGACGAGAGTCTGCCTCTGGAGGGCAGAATGGAGAAGAAGCGGGATTCAGCGCTGGGGATGGATCGCAACATCACGCGGCGTGATTTCCTGAATGGCTGCGCGGTTACCATTGGAGCTTCGCTTACGCCGGCCAGTTCCAGCTGGCTGAAGCTGCTGGCCGCGGCTGAGACCGCTCCCGAAAAAGATCCCAACTACTATCCTCCAGGCAAGACTGGCATGCGCGGAAGCCATGATGGGTCGTGGGAAGTCGCGCATGGCCTGCGCGACGGGGAGACCTGGCCGGATCCGGTGGCCGAACAAGAGTCCTATGACTTGCTCGTGGTGGGAGGAGGCATCAGTGGTCTCGCCTCCGCGTACTTCTTCCGCAAGTTCGCCGGTCCACAGTCGAAGATCCTGATTCTCGATAACCATGACGATTTCGGCGGGCACGCTAAACGCAATGAATTCCAGACCAGTCAGCGGCTGCTGATCGGCTATGGCGGAACTCAATCGCTCGAGGCTCCCCATCACTACAGCAAAGAAGCGTTCGGCCTGCTGCAGGAACTCGGGATTGACGTGGATCGTTTCCATAAATACTTCGATCAGAAGCTCTACAAGGGCATGGGTCTGAAGCGTGCGACCTTTTTCGACAAGGAAACCTTTGGCGTCGACCGTCTCTTGCCTGGTTTCGGGACGCACTACCTCGGGTTGACATATCCCCCGGAAGTTCTTGCGCAGATTCCGATCTCCGACGCTGCGCGGAAGGATCTGGAGCGGTTGCAAGAAACCAAAGTCGACTACCTGCCAGGGCTTTCCACCGGAGAAAAGCGGCGCAAGCTTATCAAAACAAGCTACAAAGATTACCTGCTCCAGTACGTCAAGGTCCACCCCGACGTCATCAAGATTTTCCAAACGGCACCGCACGGCTTGTATGCCGTGGGTATCGATGCGGTATCAGCCTGGGACTGTTTTGAGATGGACTATCCCGGGTTCGCGGGTATGAAGCTGGAAGGCAGGGAAGACAGCCCGGAACAAGCCGAGCCCTACATTTTTCACTTCCCCGACGGCAATGCGTCTGTCGCCCGGCTCCTGGTTCGCTCCCTGGTGCCCGGTTCGGTCCCCGGCACCACGATGGAAGATGTAGTCACCTCGCGGGTGAACTACGGACGTCTCGACGATTCCGAGGGTGCGGTGCGAATCCGGCTGAACAGCACGGCGGTGCACGCACAGCACGCCGGTGATCCACACGACGCGAAGCAGGTTGAAGTTACCTATGTCCGCGGGGGAAAAGCTCACAAGGTACGGGCAGCACACTGCGTTCTGGCTTGCTACAACATGGTGATCCCTTACCTCTGTCCCGAAATGCCGGAGAAGCAGAAAGAAGCTCTGAGCTACTGCGTGAAACTTCCTCTCGTCTATACCAACGTGCAGATCAGGAATTGGGAGTCTTTTCAGAAATTGGGGGTGAGCCAGATCTACTCGCCGGGCGGATATTTCAATGGCGCAACTCTGGATTTTCCCGTTTCCATCGGTGATTATCATTTCCCCAGCAAGCCAGAAGAACCCTGCCTGTTGCACCTTTTGCGTACGCCTTGTAGGCCTGGCTTACCTGCCAAGGAGCAATATCGCGCGGGACGCTATGAGCTGATGACTACGCCCTTTGAGGTCTTCGAGCGCAACATCCGTGATCAACTTGGACGCATGCTTGCCGGGGGAGGATTCGATTCCGCTCGCGATGTTCAGGGGATTACTGTGAACCGATGGCCGCACGGCTATGCCTATGAGTACAACCCGCTGTTCGAGCCTCTAGACCGTCCCGATTCCGAACGGCCTTGCGTCATCGGCAGGCAGGCTTTCGGCCGCATTCACATTGCGAATTCTGATGCTGACGGTCACGCTTACACCAATATCGCGATTGACCAGGGTTACCGCGCCGTGCGGGAGATTACGGCAGGCTAGAAGCACGAAGCCGCGCCGTGGGGAGAGGGATGAAGAAGCGCAGCCGAAGTCGTCGGGAGTTTCTGGGCTTGACCGGAGCCAGCGTGGCCGGTCTTGCAAGCGGTAGTTTTGCGGCCGCCAAAGTGCTGGCGCAGACGGAAAATGCGGAGATCAATCCGCGCGATGCCGATCTGGTGGTTTTCAACGCGAAGGTGTATACGGTCGATCCGCGAATCCCGAGGGCGGAGGCTTTCGCGGTGAAGGGCGGGCGATTTGCTTTTGTGGGGAGTTCCGCAGAGGCCAGGGCGTTCATCGGCAAGGGAACGCGGACCTTCGACACCCAGCAGATGACGATCGTGCCCGGATTCATCGATTGCCACAACCACGCTGGAGGCAACGCGCTGCTCTACGATGTCATTGTCGGCAATCCCTATGAGGTCGAGTTTGTCACCATCGCCAGCATCATTGAAAAACTACGCGCCAGAGCCCAGAAAACGCCCGCGGGGTTTTGGGTCGATGGATACTTCTTCGACGACACCAAGGTGAAGGACAATCGCCAGCTCAACATACACGACCTGGACCAGGTTTCGCAGGATCATCCGGTTTGCGTCCATCATCGTGGCGGCCACACTTCTTACTACAACAGCAAAGCGCTGGAGCTGGCTGGAATCAACAAGCACACCCCGAACCGCATGGGCGGAACTTACGACCACGACGAAAACGGAGAACTTACGGGACGAGTGACCGACCGCGCGCGCGAAGTATTCAACGACGTTGGCAAACGGGAGACTTTCACGGAAGAGCAGAAGGAACAGCGCGATCGCGACGGGCTGGCATACATCTCCAAGCAGTTCGTCCGTTACGGTCTGACCAGCGTTCACCATGAAGGAGGAGATCTGTTTGCGCTGCAGCAAGTGCGAGCCCGAGGCGAACTCCTGCACCGGGTAAGCTTCGAGACCAGCGGGGAAATTCTGGAGGCTATGATCAAGAATGGAATCAGCACCGGCTTCGGAGACGAATGGATTCGCTTCGGCGCCACTTCCGAGCACACTGCCGATGGCTCCTTCTCCGAGCGCACGATGGCGTTGAGCAAGCCCTATGCCGGCACGAATCCTCCCTACAGCGGCAACATCACCGAAACGCAGGAGGATCTCAACATCTGGGCGGAGCGCGTGCAACGGGCTGGAATCCAGCCTAACTGCCACGCTAACGGGGATGTCGCGATCGATATGGTGTTGAAAGCGTATGAGCGGGCGCAGCAAGTCGCGCCGCGCCCAGATGTGCGCCCCAAGATCACGCACTGCACTCTCATCAATGAGGATCTGCTGCGCCGTATCAAGGCGCTGGGTGCAGTTCCTGCACCCTTTACAACCTATGCGTACTACAACACCGACAAGTTTCACTTCTATGGGGAAGAACGCATGAAGTGGAGCATGGCGTACCGTTCCTTCCTCGATGCCGGCATTCGAGCGGCGGCTGGCTCAGACTTCAGTCCCGGGCCGTTCGCCCCGCTGATGGGAATCCAAGGAATGGTCACGCGCACGGGCTGGAATGGGGAAACCTGGGGAGCGAACCAGCGCATAAGCCTAGATGAGGCCCTGCAAGTGAACACTATCAACGGCGCGTACAACTCCCACGAAGAAGCAATTAAGGGATCGATCACGCCTGGCAAGCTGGCAGACTTCGTCGTTCTGGCCGACGATCCTCACACTGTAAGCGCGGATAGAATCAAAGACATCGCGATCGTGCAGACGGTTACCGGTGGCATGACGGTCTACCAGAAGTAGCCGGTTTTGTTTTTCGCATAGCCGCAAGGCATCTGAGGGCGTCGGCATCATGGGAATCATGCAGCTCGATGTCGACCCGGCAGCGCGGCGCAAGTCTGAGCCAGTCGAGTACTGTGTGAGGCTGACATCGGCGTGGTGGCCAACAATGCTGTTGTGGGCTTCGGCCGTGATCCGCGCCTGGGGTACTCACATCCAGAATAAGGTTGGCACCGCGACTGATTCCCGTGAACAGGGCCTTCACGGCGAATCATTATCGAGTCGACCCGCACGCGTTGGCTGGAATTCCCGATTGCACTCAAGTTATTTTGCTTGCGTGCAAGAGAGAATCTCCTGATTCTTGAGATAGTCGTTGCACAGGCCCATCATTCCCGATGGGCAGACATAGTTGGCATCGCCGTCCGTGCAGTGCCCTCGTTTGAGGATCTCGTCCACAACGTTCGGTACGAGTGGGCCGCAACTTGTTACGGCGCCATTGCTGAGCATGGCTTTGCACAATCCCAGCATGCCTTTGACCGGACATAGGTAGTTTCCTTCCTGGTTGTTCACGCGCTGGCAGCCGCTGCTGGTCAGCGTCCGGTCGGCCACGTCCATCTCTTGCTTCATATTCTTGTCCTGCCCGGTGCTCGCGTTATATACGGGCTGGAAATCGATCACACACGTGGTTCCGGCATGGCAGCTGAAGTCCTGACCGCCGGGCGGCAGATCGACGGTGAGCTCAGGCAGCCAAATGGGGAAGTTCCAGTTATGCGACCATATTCCGATGTCGACGAAGACGTTCGGTGCCACGCCCGGCGTCATGCCAAAGCCGATGTTGTAGACCGGGTCCCCGAAGCTGAAGTGGCTCTGGTCTCCCCCATTGGTCGGGCCGACACCCAGCGAGATCGGCCTTCCGCTTGAAGTTACCGTCGTCGACCGGTTCGTGATCTCGTCGTCGAGGGTGAAACGGAGACCGTTGGAGAAAAGCGTGATCTCCAGCGCGGGGAAAAGCTGTCCTCCGACCACGCCGAAGTTGAGCAACCCGCCGAGCAGGTCGATCTGGTCAAAGGTGGTTTGGCCCGGAGGGCTTGGCACGCCGGGAGCGGGGGGCGTAAATGTGCCGTTCGTAAACGGAGCGGGCAAATCCTCGGTAAGGTCCTTGCCTATTTTGTAGTCATCGCTGGGGTTCAGGCCCGGGAGATTGATGTCAAAGCCGGCGTGAGCTTGTGCCTCCGCCACCAGTTCCTGCGCGTTAAAGATCTGGTCAACGGAAAGTCCGGAGTTGGCGAAATCGTTGAACGTGCCCTGAATCGGCTTGAACGTCGGCGTCAGACTGGCCTCGG
>DASPTQ010000117.1:0-67992 GCA_035623335.1 Terriglobales bacterium | reverse complement strand
AAGATCTTAGGGAGTCTCGTTGACCGAAGATCTCGGAATTTGTCTTCCTCGCGCCAGCCCTTTTCCCATTCCCCACTCCAGCAATCCCGGAAACAGCTGATAAAGCTTGATCACCGGGTGCATGGACCAAGGCACGACGACTTCCCGCTTTTGTTTCCCGTAAGCGCGGAGCACGGCGCGAGCCACCCGCTCGGCTGAGATTCCCCGCACCCAAGCCGGACGGGTCTCCTTGTTTGTGCCGCTGCGGACGACGTTCGCGGAAAAGTTCGTTCTGACATAGCCGGGGCACACGGTCAGAACATGGATGCCGGCACCGGCCAGCTCCAGCCTTGCCGCCTTGCCGATTGCGTTCAGAGCGAACTTGGTGGCGCTATAAAAGGCGCTGAAGGGCAAGGGTATGTGCCCGGCGACACTAGAGATGTTGATGATGGTTCCCGAGCCCTGCTGCTGCATGACCGCGGCCACGGCTTCCATGGCTTCGACCGCGCCGAAGAAGTTGGTTTCGAACAGGTTCCGAACATCGGTCATTTTGGCATTCGCGACCGGAGTCCTCAGCCCATATCCGGCATTATTCACCCAGATGTCGATGCGGTTGAAATGATGCAGGGTCAGGCCGACGACGCGATCGATCTCCTCGCGATTGCGAACGTCGCAGGCCAGCGCGATGGTACGCTCGGGATGTCCCACGCGGTGGCGGGCGGCTTCGGCGCGGCCAGCATCCCGCGACAGAACCACCACTCCGGCACCGTGGTCGACGAAGATTCTGGCTAGGGCTTCGCCAATGCCCATCGAGGCGCCGGTCACAACCGCCACTTTGCCCGAAAGGTCCATGCTGCGCTTCTATGCTTCTCCCTCGCTCCCGTCAAGAGGTTAGTAGGCTCCATGGCGAGCCGTTCGCCTAGCGTACAATCAAGCATGCCCACCCTAAGCTTGCCTGAAAATGTCGGGAGCCATTCGTGAGTTTGCTCCTGCCAATCTTCCCGCTGGATCTGGTTCTGTTGCCGGGGACGCCACTTCCTCTGCACATCTTCGAACCTCGCTACAAGGAGATGATCGCAGAATGCCTGGAGCGGAACCAAGTTTTCGGCGTGGTGCGGGCCAAGGAAGGGGGAATCGCCGACATTGGCTGTACCGCGGAAATCGTCACCGTAACCAAGAAGTATGACGACGGCCGCATGGACATTGTCACCCAGGGCCGCGAGCGCTTCGAAGTCATTCAAGTCAGTCAGGAGAGGTCCTTTCTGCAGGCGGAAGTGCTGTACTTGCGGGACGAGAGCGGCGCGGCTGCCCCCGAACGCATCCAGCAGGCCATGCGCTTGCACACGGAGATCATGACTCTGGTGGGGGCGGTACCGGAAGACGCTTCGGGAATCGAGCCGCAGCAGCTCTCCTTTCGCTTGGCCGGAGCCCTGCCGCTCGATCTCGATTTCAAGCAGGCCCTGTTGGCGATGAAGTCGGAGTCGGAACGCTTGGAAGCCGTCATTTCGTTTTTTGAAACGATCTTGCCTGGCATGCGACGCACCATGAACGTGCGCCGGAAGGCAGGCGGCAACGGTCATGCAGGTTAGCATAGCGGGCGTATAATCGAGTGACGGAGCTGTTCTTCCTGGGGGTTTCGGATCATGAGTCTTCCGCGGACGCTCGGCGAATTACGCCAAAGTCCATTCTCGGAATCAATCCTGCGAACTCGGCGGGTACGAGACGAGTTGCGTGACAACTTGATGGAGAAGCTGCGCCACGGCGGACCCATTTTCCCCGGCATTGTGGGATACGACGATACGGTTGTGCCGCAAATCGTCAACGCCATCCTTTCCCGCCATCACTTCATTCTGCTCGGACTTCGCGGTCAAGCCAAGAGCCGCATCCTGCGGGCCCTAACCTCCTTGCTCGACCCGCAGATGCCCTACCTTATGGGCTGTGAGATTCACGACAACCCGTATGCGCCGATTTGCCGCCAGTGTCGCGAGCAACTTGTCCAGCACGGCGACAGTGCTCCCATCGCTTATCTCACCCCGGACGAACGCTACGTGGAAAAGTTGGCCACCCCGGATGTAACCATTGCCGACCTAATCGGAGACATCGATCCGATCAAGGCGGCCCGCGGTGGTCACCAGCTTAGCAGCGAGCTAACGGTTCACTACGGACTGCTGCCCCGGGCGAATCGCGGCATTTTCGCGATCAACGAACTGCCCGACCTGGCCGGCAAGATTCAAGTGGGACTCTTCAACATCATGCAAGAGGGCGATGTCCAGATTAAGGGCTATCCCATCCGGTTGCCGCTGGACATCGCCTTGGTATTTAGCGCGAATCCGGAAGATTACACCGCCCGGGGAAAGATCATTACTCCGCTCAAGGACCGCATCGGGTCGGAAATTCGCACCCATTATCCTGCTACGCTCGAAGAGGGAATCGCGATTACGGCGCAGGAGGCTTGGACACAGCGTGACGGATACAGGCTGCACATTCCGAAATATGTGCAGGAAGTGATCGAACGCATCGCCTTCAGTGCCCGCGAGGACAAGAAAATCGACAAGCGCTCCGGCGTCAGCCAGCGCCTGCCGATTTCCTGTATGGAGAACGTGATCTCGAATGCCGAGCGACGGGCGATTCAGCATAACGAGAAGTTGGTGGTGCCTCGCGTGGGAGATGTTTATGCCGCCATGCCGGCCATCACCGGCAAACTCGAGTTGGAGTATGAGGGCGAGATGAAAGGTGCGGACAATGTGGGGCGCGAACTGATTCGCACCGCGGTCGCCAAGACCTACGACAACTTCTTCAAAGGTGCGGATATGAATCAGATCGTGCAGTGGTTCGATCTGGGAGGCGAGATTCAGCTGGCCGACACCTCGAGCGCGTGCGAGTCGCTGCAGGCGCTTCGCGGTATTCAGGGTTTGATGGAGAAGCTGGTCAAGTTGAATGTCGGCCCCAAGGATACGCCGGAGACGCAAGTTTCAGCCGCGGAATTCGTGTTGGAGGGCCTGCACGCCCACAAGAGAATCGGGCGTAACGAAGATCGGGTCTTTACTGCCGGCGAGAAACCGCCCAAGGTCACCGAGAAGAGCTTTGAGCGTGAAGATCTGCCCTTCCGGGGGAAACGACCGTATAACTAACGGGCGGTTTGCCTCGAACTGGCAGTCGGGCTCGGCATGGCTGGAGGCTTAGGGACACCCGTGGTTCCTGGCTTGGAAGTCGGAAGATGAAGCGTATCCGCTATACCAAATACGTTCCGGACCCAGCCGGCGAAATCAGCCTGCAGGACCTGCTCGGTGCGCTTTCCGACTTTCTCCTGCAGAGCGGCTTTCCGAACTACCTCTACGAGGACGCGGGTGATGGGTCGGAAACCTTAGAGGATTTGCGCCGCGCCATCGAACAGGCCTTGCTCGATAGCGACTGGTTGGACGAGGCGTTGCGTGAGCGGCTCGAGCAAATGCGGATGGAGGGAACGCTCGACGAGTTGCTCGATCGCTTGCTCGAGCGCATGCAGCAGGAGGATTACGTCAGTCTCGATCCGCCGCACGATCCTGCGCGCTCGCCCAGCGTTGGCGGACAGGTGGGCGAAGCCCAGCAGCAGGTCAAATTCGAAATCACCGACAAGAGTCTCGACTTTCTCGGCTTCAAATCGCTGCGAGATCTCATGGGGTCCCTGGGGAGGTCAAGCTTCGGCCGTCACGACACCCGCGACATGGCGACCGGCATCGAAGCCAGCGGAGCCTCGCGGCTTTACGAATTTGGCGACACCTTGAATCTCGATATCACCGCAACCCTGTCGAGCGCCATCCAGCGCGAAGGCCTGAACCTGCCGTTAAACATCGAGTACCGGGATCTGCAGGTCCACCAGTGTGAATACCAGTCTTCCTGCGCCACGGTGTTGATGCTCGATTGCTCCCACTCCATGATCCTCTACGGGGAGGATCGCTTCACGCCGGCCAAGAAAGTGGCCATGGCCCTCTCCCACCTGATTCGTACACAATACCCGGGGGACTCGCTTTCCTTGATTCTGTTTCACGACTCGGCCGAGGAGGTGCCGCTCTCGCAGCTGGCGCGGGTAAAGGTGGGCCCCTATTACACCAACACTCGCGAAGGCTTGCGACTGGCCCAGCGAATCCTGCAACGCCAACGCAAAGACATGAAGCAGATTGTGATGATCACCGATGGTAAGCCCTCGGCTTTAACCCTTGAAGATGGGCGCATTTACAAGAATGCGTTTGGCTTGGACCCGCTGGTTGTCAGCCAAACCCTCGAAGAGGTATCGAAGTGCAAGCGGGCCAGCATCATGATCAATACCTTCATGCTGGCGTCAGACTATGGACTGGTTCAGTTCGTGCAAAAGGTTACGGAGATGTGCCGCGGCAAAGCCTATTTCACCACACCCTACACCCTGGGCCAGTATCTCCTCATGGACTACATGTCGCGTAAGACCAAGACCATTCACTAACGGCTTGCCAGTTCGTTGCTCAGCCGTGGCGGCAAACCACCTGAATAAACCCTGCGAAATCTCTGAGTCTAAGGCTTTTTACAACTCCTTCGTTGACGAATCATCCTCGGCGGTTCACTATACGGCGGACCGATTCGCTCTTCGTCGAAAAACCTTCGAAACGCGTCTCGAAAAGGAGAAGGAAATGAGTACCTTAGTCCAGGAAAAAGAAACTCAGCCGGAGGCACGGCTGTTCCGGATCGCACGATTTGTGGTCACCGGACTTTTGCTGCTGGTGTTTTCAACCTTGGCGGCCGCCCAGCAACGCAAGATTTATCTCGATCCGGACAATGGCTTTTCAGCTTATTTTTCCTCCGCATTGCAGAAGAAGAAAGTACCGGTGACAGTGACCACGGATCCCAAGCAGGCAGACTATACGGCCCAGTTCCAGGCGAAGGACAGTAACGGCTCTGTCCTCAAGGGCGTTCTGAATACGCTGGGCGCCGGCAACTACGACAATGGATCGTTCAACCAAGTCGTCATGACCATCGTGGACGCCAAATCGAAGGATGTCGTCTTCAGCTACACCTGCAAGAAGTCCAGTCAGTATATGGATGCCAGCTCGTCTCTGGCGACCTCGGTCGCGGAGTGCCTGGCAAAGCATTGGGAGAAGGCCCTTCACTAGCCTGACCCGACCGTTTCCCGGCTGTCTCCGGACGACGCAAAGCCGCTTGGGGATTCAGAAGTATTGTGGGAAACGATCCCGCAAGAGGCGTTCCCCAAGACTTCTACCTTTGCGCTACCAGCGTCTTCGCCCGCAGAAGCTCGGGACGCGCTGAGTGCGCGCCTTCGCAAACCTTGAGCAGCAGGGCATAGTACTCGACGGCTTTCTGGTGATTTCCTGCCTGTTCTGCCGCAGCGGCAGCGCCTGCAAGTCCGTTGAAGCGGTTGGGGTTGAGCTTCAAGTCGTTTTGATATTCCTCTAACGCTTGCTGCGGGCGTTTGGCTGCGAGCAGCAAGTCAGCCAAGACTTCGTGCGCGGGCAAGTATCCCGTCGTACGAATACCGTCCGTTTCCTTATCCGCGAGGGACGAAGCAAAGTGATCGCTTCATTATCTTTATCTTTGCCTTCGGCATGGGCGATCCCAGCCAGTGGTTCAGCGGTCTGTCGATCGAGGAAATCTGCTTCTCCGTTCCTTCCTTGATCCATCAATTTAGCGATCGATTTGACTTCGTCGATGTCTTTGCGGGCATCGGCAAGTTGCCCGGTCCGAGCAGCACCCAGGGCTCGAGCCAAGAACGTCACCGCACTGTCTTCCGAGCCTCCTCCCGCTACCGGAGCGAGAGAGGCTGCCTTGCCCCACTCGTGCAGCTCTAAAGCGTAGCTAGCCTCGAAGTTCGCCTGGTAGTAAATGCGATTGAACTTCATGCTGTACATGTGGCGACTCAAGGGCATGGATTTCACCTCGGCGATGATCTTTTGCGCTTCAGCCTCATGGCCACTTTGCAAGTAGGCATAGACGAGGAAGTCCATGGCGTGGAACTGATGTTCTTTATTACCGCCCATACCCATACTGACTGCGTTGCGAGTGGGCCACAGGCTCATGGCGATGCCCCAATGTGCCATCGCACGCTGCGCGTCATCGCTCGAGATTTCGAGAAATTTTTTCTCGGCCTCTACGTACCAGAACGAATGCAACAACGCGACCTCATGCTCAAACTCGTTCTGCACAGAGGGCTTGCACGCAACGGGAAAGTGCGCGGTGCCCAACTGCGCAGAAGTGAGTTCGGGATGTTGTTCCGGATCGCTCCCGAGTCCATGGAGACAGGAAATCAAGAGGAAGACCAGCAACCATCGATGAGACCCACACACGAACCTTCAGGCGGGGTTTACCGGGCGATTGGTAATCTCCCCCACCGCCCGCCAAGCCTGGTCAATCGCGCCATCGGTATAGGCGTAAGCGCCAGCATCGGCATTGGCGATCGCGATCCGTCCAAAGGGTTGGCGGGCGACCTCACAGGGCGTCTCCCCGCCCTCCAGCCAGAAATCATCAAAAAGGGAGTTGTACTCGTAAGCATAACCGTGAGGCCAGCGGTTCACCGTGATAGCAGAGATGTCGCGAGCTGGGTCCAACCCGCCCGGGCCAAGCATGCGCGCCAACTGCTCACGAATGTTGCGTTCCATGGTCTCGAAGCTTGTGCTGAACAGTTCGATACGCCCGGCGGTGTGCTGGTCGCGCGCCGGCAAGCCCGGCCGGCAGGGTGTCTTCATCATGTGGATCACCATCGGCTCCTCCGGTCGGCGTGAACATTGGTAGCGGCCGATGCTGACCGGCACGTCGAGGGCGGTCTCGGTGTGGTAACAACCTGGCGCATAGATCGAACTCACGCCCAGCTTCTGGAAGGCTTCCCAGTTGTGAAGGGCGACATTGGTGTACAGCAGAGGGACTTTGGCCGACGAATACAAAGCTTGCTTCTGTTTGCCGGGTAGTTCGTCGCAAAGATAAGGAATCACCACATGCCAGCAGGCCAGGACGCAGTGCGCGGCTCGTACGCGGTAAGTCTTGCCGAAACGCGCATAGGTGATCTCTACTTGTTTTGCCGTGGCCGGGTCTCCGTCATGCTTCACCCGCACGACCGTGCTGTTCAGGCGAATCCGAACCGGAGACTCATCCTCGTCCAGCTTCGCGTAGTTGGCTCGTGCCGTGACTAAGTCGGCCGGGGCGTTGCCCGGGATCGCCCCGACAATCAGTTTCCGCACGAGTAGCCGGACAAGGGACGCGTTTCCATCGGGAAAGTGAAAGAAATACCTCTCGGCCTCCTTGTTCGGGATCGCATCCCGGTTCATTCCTTTGCCGGGCGCGGGATCCAAGTGCATTCCGGCAAACCCCGGAAGTCCCAGTCCCCAGGCATCCTGGGCGGAGACGGCATCGATTCCCACTCCAAACAGCGGATGGGGACCGGCTTGTAGAACCTTAACTACTTCTTGATGAACTCCCACCAAATTGTTGAGAAAGTTGGCGTAACTGATCCTCGCCAGTCGGGCTTTCTTGGCGTCGGAGGAGAGACCGGGAAGGTAGTCTTTGTTGTCGTGGTAGAGACGGAAATAGGTGCGCTTGGCCTCAGCCGTGAGGGGAGCTTCGGAGAGGAACTGCTGCCAGCGTGCGGGAGTTTGGCTCGCCCGGTCGCCTGTCTCGCTGCCTCCAAGCGAGGTGGGATCGAGCACGAGCTTGTCGGCGCCGAAAGTTTCTTGGTCAAAAAAGATCCCGGGAGTTAGGCCGAGGGAAACATAGAGGTCTTTCGAAACATACTGCGGATAGGAGGCCACGTCGATGCCCAATTCCTCAATCAGGCCCTTGGCAACCGCGCTGTAGGGCGCGGGGCTCTCGATCGAATAGGTCCCACCGAAGCCGAGCAGCATGCGGTTGCCAGCGGAGAATTCGTTGCGTTTGGCATGGCCGCCGAAATCGTCGTGGTTTTCAAGAATGAGGACGCGGGCTCTAGGTCCGGCGAAGCGGCGATAGAAGTGTGCCGCCGAGAGTCCGCTAATGCCGGCGCCGACAACCACCAAGTCGTAGCTTTCGCCTGTGTCCGCCGCCGTTCCCGCATGTTGCCAGAATGTGCCGTCTCGTAAACTGTGAGCGGTCTCAAAACTACCGGGATGGCTGCCGCGCAACCCGGTCTTGGCAGGGGGATAATAGTCCAAGGACTGCTCGGGAGCCGTCTGATGCTCGCAGGCGAGAAACAGAGACGAGGGGACGATGGCGGCACCCAGGGTCAGCGCTGCTCCATTGAGGAAATCGCGCCGCGTGATGCCGCGACCCATGCCTAATGCGTTGTCTCTTGGATTGCGCACGAAACTCCAGGCGTGTAGCCTGACTGAACCGCTCCGTTCTCCCCCCCGTCGATCCACGATCGGCGGAGTTAGCTCTGGGTTCCAGCCTGCTTCACGGCCAGCTCCGCTCCCTGGAACCCGATCTTGCTATGGGTTCCGTCGCAGAAAGGCTTGGTTACGGATCCACCACAACGGCAAAGAGAAAAAGCAACCTTGCCGGTCAGGTCGTATTTCGTGCCCTCCGCATCCACCAGTTCCACCGAGCCCTCCGGAGCCTCTACCCGGTAAGGACCGTTCTTCCTGATGGTGATCTTTACAGCCGCCATGAGGCCTCCTAACGATCAGTGTGAAACCAACAAGATACCAGCTCCGGGCCGATCGAGGCTAGCGGTAGGGAAGCCAATCCAGGGAAGGGAGAAACCGGTATTTAGGCGGCGATTGCTTCTTGCCCCAGCATATGACGATAGAGCCGCTGATATTCCTCCACCATGCGCTTGGCGGTGAAGCATTGCCGCGCTCGCTGGTACGCCCTTGCCGCATAGCCGCGACACAGGTCTCGCCGCTCGTGTAAGCGACGGATCACCTCGGCCAGACTCTCGGCGTCATTGGCGCGAAAGTAAATGGCAGCGTCTCCCCAGATTTCGCGAAACTGGGGAATGTCATTGGCGACGATCGCGCAGCGGGAGAGCGCCGCCTCGAGGGTTCCACACCCGGAGGGCTCATAGCACGAAGTGGCGGCAAAGATCGCCGCCCGGCTGTAGAGCATGCGCAATTGCACCTCCGTCTGCATTCCCTTCAAGGAGACGGAGGCTTCTTTCGCCTGCACCTTCACATCGGTGGAAATCGGGGCGTTCGACCCGACCATGGGCCCGTCGGAATCCACGATGCACACCGGAACAGGGTGGGCATGCTGCGTCAGCAGTGCCAGTTGTTTGCTGGCATCGTGAAATCTTCCGACCGCCAGCACGGAATCTTGCTTGCTCACGTAAGGATTAAAGAAAACCGGATTCCTGCCGTTGTAGATGACCGCATCCCGCCGGGGACGCGTGTAGTAGGAGCGAATCGTCTCCAGCATCCAGAACGAAGGTGCGACCACCATGGTGGCCTGCTCCAGCCCTTGCGTCACCAAAAATTTGTAGCTACGCAACCAGCGGCTTTCCTTGGGCTCGCAGCCGTGCACGGCCTTCCACCAGCTGATCAGGTCGCCATGGGCAACCACCAAGCGAGGTGTCCTGACCGGAAGGCTGCCATAGCACAGGTGGTTGAGATGCAGCACGTCGGGCTGCTGCTCTTTGACGAGTGCGGCCAGATAGCGAGCGGAGTCCCGGAAATCGGCCTGACCGTCCTGCATCCAGTCCAGACGAAACGCCGTGGGACGATAGTCGAGACCGGACAAACTCTCCATCCAGGATGTCTGCGGTGGCAGAGGAATGTCGCCAAAGCTGACCAGGGTGACTTCCACTCCGCTGTTGACCAGCCCGGAAACGAGCTCCTGGGTGTGTGTCCACACGCCGCTCAAAGTGTCGGTGGTCACAAGAACGTGCATGCTCCTCATGAGATCGCCCCCCCCCGATGGTGGGGAATATTGTAGTCGGGATGGCCCTTGGGAAGAAGCACTAAGAACCACATTTCTTAAACCCGAGGTCTGCTGCGCAAGAATGTGCACACTGGGCACGGGACAACCGACTAGCCAGTACAATGTGTGGATGCGGCGCTTGCTGTGCGTCACGGCGCATCCGGATGATGAAGCCGGGGGATTCGGCGGTTCGCTGGCGCTCTATCATGACCGGGGCGTTGAGACCGCGGTAGTTTGTCTTACACCGGGTCAGGCAGCCACCCATCGCGGAGCCGCCAAAGACGATCAGGAACTGGCGGCAATGCGGCGAGAGGAATTTGCCGCTTCGTGTCGAATCCTCAAGATAACCCGCGGCGTAGTACTCAACTATCCCGATGGCAACCTGTATCGTCAGGACCTGTACCGGGTGGTTTACGATCTCACTCTCGAGGTGCGCCACTTTCGACCCCAGGTCATGCTGTCGTTTGGGCCGGAAGGCGGAGTCACCGGGCACACTGACCACTCAATGGCCTCGGTCTTCGCCGAGCTTGCTTTTCACTGGGCGGGAAGAAGCAACCGCTATCCCGACCAATTGAGAACCGGCATCTCCCCGCATCGCACGCAGAAGCTGTACTTTGCGACCGCAAATTTCACCTTGCCCGATCGCCAGCCGGTCACGCTGTCACCGGCTAGCGCCGTGGTGGACATCGGCCGGCACCTCGAAACCAAAATCGCCGCCTTCAAAGTCCATCGTACCCAAGCTCCGCTTTGGCCCAATTTTGAATCGCACGTTCGCCACCGGGGCAGGCAGGAGATGTTTCACCTGGCCGCCGCCATAAGGTCGGAAGCGGTCTCGCAAGAGACCGACCTCTTTCAAGGAGTCGAAGAAGGAGCCTAAGCAACGACTCACCTTCACCAGTTGGACTTCCTGGAATTTTCGGCCTTCGCCCGTCGATTCGTGCTTTATCTCGGTCGAAGAATATCGCTCAACAGGTCTGGCTTCGATGGGACTCGGACCAGGTGCGGGTAGCGGTTCCCGCCGTGGTAATCGAGGGCATAGGATTTGTAGTACTGGGTGTTCTCCATCAGCAATTCCAGTGGCGACGACGGGTTCCTGCCGCCTTTCAACGCATCCCGCAATACTTCCCCTGAGAATTTCTGGCCATTGACCGCCACCAGCGTCATACCGGGTCCGATTCCCGCCCGTGCGGCAGCCATTCCTTCGGTGGTATCGAGCACTCGTCCATCTTGGCTCAGGTACAGGCCGATGGAGTAGGTGGCGTTGATACCTTCGCGGACGCGCTCCTCGATGCGATAAAGTTCCGAGGCCGTCTCTTCATAGGTTAGCTCCCAACCGCTCTGCTCGATGCCGCCGAGCGGGGCTCGGGCAGCCTGGGTGTTCAACCGTTCCCTCCAGAAGCCGCGCCAGTCATAGGGCGCAACCTGATTCAAGAGGTTCACCACGTCGTCGAACTCATAGGTCTTTACTTCCGGCGGGCCACTGGCTCCGCCATGGAAAAGCTGGCAGAAATCGTCGATGGACTTCTTGCCTTTGGTTTGCTGGCGAATGATCGTATCCGCCCACAGCCAATTCAGCACGTCTTCATCGTAGTAATCGAGCTCGCGCCGCCACGACCGCCACTCTCGCGGGGCTCCCTGCATGGCCGGAACCCCGTTGGCCGTATCGGCAAGATTTCGCCAGGTCCGGCCGGGCGTGTGATCGAGCTGGGCGGCGATTAAGGCCAGAGCATCGCGAAACTGCTCCGGTGTACGAATCCCGCTGCGCGCGCTGAGAACGTCCCCCAAATAGGAGGTGAGCCCTTCGTAGACCCAGAGCAGATCGGTCTGCATGGGTTTCTCATAGTCGGGCGTAGTAAGGTCTCGCGGACGGCGGTACTTTCCGTTCCAGGAGTGCACGTATTCATGAGGCAAAAGGCCGGCGGCGTTCAGCCGCAGCTCGGGATCGACGAGCGAACGCTCGCCCGTCCGACTGTCATCCGACTCATGGTGCTCCAGGCCAAAGTGGGCGACGTGATCGCTGAGGCTATAAAGAAAATGGTAATCGCGGAAATGACGGGCTCCGAAGAGTTTGAAAGCTTGATCGGTAAGACTCTGATAACGATCGAAAACCTCCTGCGGAGCGTCGAGCGCGGCAGGACTATCGGCCACGATGTCCAGCTCCTGTCGGGGATTTTCCGCGAGCGGCACGATGCGAAGGTATTCGCCGGTCATCACCGGAGAGTCGACGAGGGTAGTGAGCGAAGCGACTTGAAAGTTGATGGCACTGCCTGTGGCAGACGCCACGGGCAGGGCCGTGGCAAACTTCCATCCTTCCGGCAGCTGCAAGCGCGCCTGATACCGCAGTTCATCCGAGGTCCAACCCGCCGGATAGAGCAGCAATGTGTTCCAGTTGAGGATCGCCAGTTTGGCAGTGGCGGTTTGGCCGCCGGTGTAGATTCCCTCGTCCGCGCTGGTGGGGGAGATGTAATCCAGTTCGGCGTCGACCAGGGAAGCTCCCTGCGGCACCTCGACGTAAAACGTCCATCCGTCCAGCAGATCACGGCGCCAGGCGAGGACTTGGCCGTTTGCGCTGAATCGTAGACCGGCCAGCGTCTGGATGGGCCCGGTGGGCCCATGCTCGCCCGGAATCCACTTCGGATAGTAGAGAGTAAGCGTGCCCGGGCTGGCGGGAATGGTCAGGTGGGCATGAAAGATCTTGCGGGCAGCCCACGTAGCGTCGACCGACATGGTGACCGTGGGAGCCGCACCCTCGGCCACGGCTGCGGCGGCTGGAACTGACGCGAGGCCTAAGAAAATCGCGAACCACCACAACCGTGTGCGCGCCAGGGAAAAGAACATTCGCGTGCTCCTGAATTGGCGTCGAGCCATCCCCTGAATCTGAAGTTGTGACTATACCACCAGCCAACTCCGAAGGGTGTCAGGTGTGCGGAGCGCCAGGCGAGCGCTGCGCGAAGCAAGACGAGAGATGGACCGCCGATTCGTCTTCGACGGCGATGCTATGATGCTTGGGTGCCGACCGTTCCCCGGGGAAAATTCATAACTTTTGAAGGCCTCGACGGTTCCGGAAAGAGCACGCAACTCGAGAAGCTCGCCGTCGTCTTGCGCGCCGAGAAGTTGCCCGTGCTCGTGACTCGCGAGCCGGGCGGTACCCGGACGGGAGAGAAGATCCGCCACCTTCTCCTCGATCGCAGTGCGTCGGGCCTGGTCCCGTTCGCCGAACTGGCGCTCATGTTCGCTTCACGGGCGCAGCACCTGAGCGAAGTGATTCAGCCGGCATTAGGCCAGGGCAAGATTGTGCTCTGCGATCGCTTCACCGATTCGAGCGAAGCCTATCAGGGCGCCGGCCGAAAGTTGGGAAGCGATGTCGTCTTGGGGCTGCATGCCCTCCTCTGTGCGGGCCTCGAGCCGGACCTGACCATCCTCATGGATTCCGATGTGGCGAGCAGTGTTAACCGGGCGCGCCGTCGCAACCGCTCCCGCCCCGGTGGAAGAAGCGATGAGAGCCGTTTTGAGCAGGAAAACCGCGCCTTTTTTGAGCGCGTACGCGAGGCTTACCTGGCGATTGCGCGACGCGAGCCGCAGCGGGTGGTGATCGTGAACGCACGCGGCTCCGCGGCCGAGACCCATCAGCAGATCGTCGAGGTCGTCCGACACAAGCTCAAGCTGAAAGCGGCCGATCGCGTTTCGTTGTAAAACTTAACTATGGGGTTCTCTGATTTTTACGGCAACCCGGACGTGGTCCGTCGGCTGCGCGGCCTCGTGGCCAGCGGCCGTTTTCCCCATGCCGCGATCCTCGCCGGCCCCGCCGGTTCCGGTAAGTACACTCTGGCGCTCATGTTGGCCAAGGTCATGAACTGCCTCGAGCCGGGAACGAGCGATGGGCTGCCTGACTTCTGCGGTCGCTGCTCCAATTGTTCTCGCATCGCCCAATCGGAGGAACTCGCCACGCGCTTGAGCGAGGCGGTCGAGGCCCGCGAGGCGCTGCGCGAAGCCGACAAGCGGGACACGCGGATCTTCGTGCAAACCCACGCCGATGTGCTAATCATCCCCCCCGATCCACCGCAGATGATGATCAAGGTGGACCAGGTACGTCGCGTGACCGAGACCATCTATTTGCGCCCCGGAGAGGGCAAAGAGCGCGTCTACATCTTCACGGACTCCGCTTTCCTGAAGGAGGCGGCCAACGCGTTGCTCAAGGTACTTGAGGAGCCACCGGGATTTGCGACGATTTTCCTGCTAACCACCAATCCCGGCGCTCTGCTGGCCACGATTCGATCGCGTTCGATGCTGGTCACTTTGAATGCTCTGCCTGCCGAGGATATCGAGCGCTATTTGGGTGAGAACGGTCCCGCCTGGAATGCGAAAGAGCGCGCCCTGGTGGCACGCTTGGCGGAAGGAGCCGTGGGGCGAGCTCGCAGTTTCGATCTAGCCGCGTACCGGGCGGCCCGCCAACACGCTTGGGTCATCCTCAATGCGGCATTGCGAGGCGGCGATCATACGGCGTTGTTTCAAGTAACCGAGAGCTATCGCTCCGGAGCCGAGGGCCGCGAGAAAACCGAACGATTGGTACGGACGCTCTATTCTCTGCTGCGTGACCTGCTCTATCTGAACTCGGGCGTGGGAGAGTTCGTCCGTAACCTCGAGATTGAGGGAGAACTGAAGAAGCTGGCCGAATCCGCCGATTTTGCCTGGATTGCGGAAGCCGCCGACCGCTTGTCGGAGGTGGAACGTGGCATGCGCCGCAACCTGCAGCGATCGCTCTCCCTCGACGCCTTTGTCGCGGCGCTCGACAAAACCCTCGGTTAGCTTCTCCCTTGGGCCGCTCGCTGGGCCTAAGGTCGGGTCGCGAAAGGTCCGCGCATCAAGCCGATGGCGCAAGCGCAAGAGTAAACCCCCTGCTTGCATTGCGGGCGGAAAGAACAGGCCACAAACGTGGCATTGTCAATCCGCGATGCCTGTGCTACGGTATTGACAAGTTCACGCCTTCAGAACGCACAATCACAGTCATACTGCGTGGCCCGCGTTAGAAAAAGCGTGTCGGACAGGTGATGCTATGAAAGATGCGATCGATTCCATGCCCGCTGAGCCAACCGTCGAACCCGACGGGTTCGCCAACCGGAAACTGATTCGTCCTTCCCTGAGTCGTCCTGAGTCGCTCGGCCGCGCCGAGCACAACCATCCTGGGTCGCCGATGACCGAGCGTCGCTCGGAGCGACCTGATCGCAGTGACCGCAATGGTGGCGGCAGGAAGACGGCACCACCCGAGCAAACCAACGCCGAGAGTTTTTATTACCAGAAGCAGATGCAGGCGAAAACTCCCATGGTGGTCGTGCTCCGCGATGGAGAACAGGTCCAGGGAGTCATCGAATGGTATGACAAGAACTGCCTGAAGATAAATCGCGTGGGCGCGCCCAATCTCATGGTTTACAAGCCGTCGATCAAGTACATGTACAAAGCTGGTGAGAACACCAGAAAATAAACCGGGCGCGAGCCGCGACGCACTCACCCGGTTAAATCTCGCGCTGGTCGCCGAATTTCGGTGGTCGAGATCTTCCGGTTTCATCGCCGCCGGACAAAGTGGCGAGTAGGCCCCAGGCTTTTTCTGATCTGCCCGTTGACAATCTCTCCTATGTCTTTTAGCATCAAGCATTTGTTAATTGTCTCTGCGCCGGGAGTGGCCCGTGATTAAGCTGGATATCATCAATGAAGTGGTTAACAAAACCGGAATTACCAAGACCAAGGCTGAGTTAGCCGTCGAAACCGTGTTTGAGAGCATGAAACGCTCCTTGGCCAAGGGCGACCGCATTGAATTGCGTGGCTTTGGCGTGTTTAACGTCCGGCCACGGAAAACCGGAATTGGGCGAAATCCCCGCACCGGGGCCGAGGTTTCCATTCCTCCCGGCAAAGCCGTACGCTTTAAGCCAGGGAAGGAGTTGCAATCGATCGACTGAGCTCGATTCCGCCGACGGGATGGGCGGGGTGAGCCGGTTGTCCAGCCGAAGCTTCTGCTTTTCCGTCCTTCGTCCTTCGCGAACGGTCAAGACTCTCATGCCCGATCTTATCCCTTCCGTGCCTGCCAGTGCCGAGGTTCCTCATCCCATCGAGCTGATTTACCTGCCTCGGCGTAAGCCACGCTACTGGCTACACGGCCTGTTGCTCCTGGCCACGATCTTCACCACGCTGGTGGTCGGCGCCCGCATGGAATTCAATTTCGAGCACAATGAGCCAGCCTTCTCTCTCAAAGATGATGACGACTTCTTCCCGATGAATTGGACCTTCGAGCAGCCTTCGCGTTTGCTACAAGGGGTCCCGTTCGCTTTCACTTTGATGGTGATTCTGCTGGCGCACGAGTTGGGACATTACCTTTGCTGCCGGTATTACGGGGTCTATGCGACCTTGCCGTTCTTCATTCCCGCGCCAACCCTGATCGGTACCTTGGGCGCGTTCATTCGCATTCGCTCGCCTATTCGTTCCCGCACGGCGCTGTTCGACATCGGAATTGCGGGACCGATTGCGGGATTCATTCTGGCGACCGCGGTGCTTTTTCTTGCCCTTCCTTTGTCCAAGGTGTTGCCGCCGGGCGCCAACCCCGATATCGAGCTAGGCTATCCGCTGATCTTTCGCCTGGTTTGGTATTTGCTTCCGCTCGCTGAACTCAAAGCTAACGCCCACGCCTTGCCCGCGATCTATTTTCATCCCACGGCGATTGCCGCTTGGGTAGGCATGTTCGCGACGGCGCTGAATCTTCTGCCCGGCGGACAGCTCGATGGCGGTCATATCGTATTTTCCATCGCGCCGCGGGCTCACCGATTCATCTCCCGACTGACGATTCTGGCCTTAATCCCGATGGCGTTTTATTTCTGGACGGGCTGGCTGCTCTGGGCGGTTTTGCTCCGCATCAGCGGCATGCGGCATCCGGTGGTTGCCGAACGGCCGCAAGTTCGCGGACTCCGCCTCTGGCTGGCGCTGTTTGCTTTTCTGATGCTGATCCTCACTTTTTCTCCTGCACCTTTCGCCCACGCCTCGTTGCTCGAGTTCCTGCCCGTAGTGCGCTCCTGGCTTCTCGGTTTACTGCGCTCGGGGCATTAAGCCTGCCGTTCGCTTTTCGGCCCTCGCCTTCACCTTAAACGGAGCCACTGGGGTTTTCCGGGGAAAAACCTGACGCCAGCAATTCCACCCGAGTCCTGGGCTCTTGACGAGGATTCGCCGCTGATGATTCTCGGGTAAGGGGGAGTCTTTGGCTTCAATCGTGAACGATCCGGGTCGTCATCTCGGCGGGATCGCCGCCGGCCGCGGACTGGGCCACAATCAGTTGCCGGGCCTCGACTCTGATTTTCGGCAGTCGCAACCAGAACAGGGCAGCTCCTCCAACAGCCGCAATGGCTCCGAGAGAAAGCGTCACGGGTGCTCCTAGGCGATCCGCCAGCGCTCCGGCGAAGAAGGCTCCAAATGGCGCCATGCCCATAAACATCATGGAGTAGACCGCCATCACGCGGCCGCGCAGGCGATCCGGCACCATGGCCTGGATCAGCGTGTTGGACGAAGACATCTGGAGCATCATCGAAAATCCCACGGGCAGCAAGAGGCAGACCGATAGTTTCAGGTTGCGGGAGAAGGCAAATAGGATCAGGCTAATGCCAAAGCCAGCACAGGCAAAGGCCACCCAACGTCCGAGTCCCCGTACTTCGGTCTTCGCGGCCAGGGTCAAAGCTCCGAGCAACGCCCCGACACCGGTGGCGCCCATCAGGATGCCGAGGGCGCGCGCACCCCCGTGCAAGATCCTATCGGCAAAAATTGGCATGAGTACCGTGTAGGGCATCGCCACCAGGCTAACCAACCCCAGCAACAAGAGGATGGCTCGAATGGGGGCGGTGTTGTAGGCGAAGCGGAATCCTTCCTTGAGATTGGCCAGGGGCGAGGCGTCGCTTGCAGGAGCGGACGGTCGCACCTGCATGAGGAACAATCCCACGATGACAGCAATGTAGCTCACTGCATTGGCGAAGAAACACCAACCCTCTCCGATTTTTGCCACCAGAACGCCGGCAATGGCCGGTCCGAGAATGCGGGCTCCATTGAACATGGAGGAGTTCAGGGCAATGGCATTCATCAAATCTTCTTTGCCGACCATGTCCACCAGGAACGCCTGCCGGCCCGGGATGTCGAATGCATTCACCACACCCAGCAGAGCGGCCAGCACAAAGATGTGCCAGACCTCGACGATTCCCGTGAGGGTCAGAAGCGAGAGAACGAAGGCGAGCACCATCGACGCCGTTTGGGTTCCGATGACCACTTTCTGCCGGTTCCAGCGGTCGGCCACGATGCCACCGAGCGGAGCGACGAGAAAAACCGGGAACTGGCTGGCGAATCCGACCGAGCCCAGCAGCAGCGAGGACCCGGTCAGGCGGTAGACCAGCCAAGACTGGGCCACGCTTTGCATCCAGGTCCCGATCAAGGAGATGAGCTGACCGCTGAAAAACAGCTGAAAATTGCGATGCTGCAGAGCGCGTAGTGTCGCCGGCAGTCGGGTCTTCACGGGCACGGAGCTGCTAGCCAGAGCATTCTGCGGTGAGTCCGGGGTAGCTGAGGGGTTCAAGCTTTAAGGATGCCATCAAGCTTGCTGTGGATCCAATGGGAATTCGCTTCCGATCGAGAACAGATCGAAGGGCAGAATCTAGTGCTGGGCTAAGCTCTGGGATTCCTGCTTTGGCAATTCCTCGAGTAATTGAAGAAAAACACCGTTGGTCCAGCCAAAGCCGGCGACGTTCGACCGGTAGCCAGCGGTCACATTGACTTCGGAGGATCCCGTGACCACGTTGTATTTTTCCCGGATGGTACCTTCCCGTCGAAAGTTTTTAAGCACTGTCGAGAGAAATGCGAGCGAGACCCGATCGGCATCGGAATCGTACCCGTAACGCCGCAGGCCCTCGATGGCAAGTAAGTGGAGGGGTGCCCAACCATAGGGGTAGTCCCATTGGACACCCGTGTTTTCCCGGCTGGTGGCCAAACCTCCCGGCTGTTCGAATCGCTTCAGATTCTCGGCGACCGCGCCTGCCTGCGCAGGAGTGGCCAGCCCGGCCCACAGAGGATAAAACGTGGTTGCATATTCGTAGGTGGATCGGCTTCCCTTGACGAAATTGTAGTCGAGGAACAAACCTCGCTGGGCATCCCAGAGATACTGATCAATGAGCGCTTTACGCTGGTCGGCACGATCTTTCCAGGCCCGCGCGTCGTCAGGTTTGCCCAACTCACGGCTGATCTGTTCGAGATCGGCCTCGGTTTTGTAGAGCAGGCTGTTTAAGCATACCGGGGCGAAATGATGGGTGGCAGCGCCGTAGGGCTCGAAACGGAAGGAAACATCGAACCCTGACTCCCGCATGCTGCGATCTCCCTTGTAATAGTCGGCGCTCAGCGTCACGTCGCCGGCGGGATCGCATCCTCGCGCTGCCGGGTCGGCGGCAGCCTCACAGACTTCGACGCCGTAATGGGGTCCGACGCTCGCCCCACTCCCGGAGACGATGTAGCTGCGGGCGAACTCCGGCCGCAACAGGAAATAGCCCGTCACCTTGCGGCCAAGGCCGGTCTCATCCTGCAGGCTTTCCGGGGCTGGCCCGCTGCCCAAGTCGTAGTAGCGGGAGAGCCCAGTCGACCCCGCCAAATGGGGTTCTTGTACCCACATTTGATAATCGTGAGCCGCCAACGTAAACGCCCTTTCCAGCCACGCACGATCGGCGTGGTGCGCTGTCTTCTCGGCGTTATACACGGCCAGCACCATCGAGGTCAGGAAGGGAGGCTGAGAGCGTGTGAGGTAATAGGTGCGATTGGCGTTCAGCACCGTTCCGTAATGCTCGATTTCAAAAAAGAAGTTCTCCACCATGCCTTTGGCCAAATCCAGTCGCCCATCGTCGAGCAATCCGAGGATGATGAAATAACTGTCCCATCCATACATCTCGTTGAAACGACCCCCGGGCACAACATAGCTGTTGGGCAGGTACAGCAAGCCGTTCGCTTTCATTGCTTCCACCTCGGGCTGGCCCGGGTGCTGAATGACAACCGGCAATGCTTCCAGCCGAACCTTGCACGCGTCCTGGAGTTTTTTCACCGCGTCCGGCCGGGGAATGTCGGCCGGCAGATACAATAGAGAGGCTTCCGGCAATTTTGGATCGACCACGCTATCACAGCGAGTCATGGAGCGGGTCAGGACGTCCCAGTTCGAGCGAATGTAATCGAGAATCGGGGTCAGACCGGTTTGCGCCGCTTCTGAAGCGGATATTTTTTGCGGGCGGACAGCGCCGGCCAACAAGAAAATCGAAGCCAGCATCCACCGGCAATGCGCGTGTGCCGTTTTAGCCGTGATCAATCGGAGCCTCCGCCGCTCGACGCTCGAGGGATCCTACCACGGACGGCCGGAGCGGTTTCGGGCAAACAAGGCGGTCTCGACATCCGGACGAAAGGGGGGCACGATTGGTCACCTGGGATGGTCGAGCAAAGGCTGATAAGCTGAGGATCGGCTGAAGGATTCCTATGGTCCCGACAAACGTTCAAACTTCCGCGACCGTGCCAAAGTCGTCCGCGACGTACGGAAGTGCATTGGCGGTGGTCACGACCCTGTTTTTTATGTGGGGATTTCTAACTTGCCTGAATGACATTCTGGTTCCCCATCTAAAGTCGATCTTCGAGCTGAATTACACCCGCGTCATGCTGATTCAGTTCGCCTTCTTTGGAGCGTATTTTCTCTTCTCCGTGCCGTCGGCGAAGCTGATTGACTGGATCGGCTACCAGCGGTCGATGGTGGCGGGCTTGCTGATCATGGGGACGGGCGCATTTCTGTTCTTGCCCGCCGCCAGTGTTCCCTCGTATCCTCTGTTCCTGGTTGCCCTCATTGTTCTGGCTGCCGGCATCACCTGCCTGCAGGTAGCCGCCAACCCTTACGTGACGGTGTTGGGCAAGCCCGAAACCGCTTCGAGCCGTCTGAACTGGACCCAGGCGTTCAATTCCCTGGGTACGTTTCTCGCCCCTTTCTTCGGCAGCCTGTTGATTCTGAGCGCAGCCCCTAAGACCATCGCCGAGATGAGTGCCTTAAGCCCTGACGCCCTGCGGGCGTACCGCCTCGAGGAAGCGGCGACCGTCAAGCTACCCTACGTGGGCCTCGGCATTGCTCTGTTCCTGCTCGCGGTTGCGATCGGCAGCTTCCATTTACCCAAAATTGAGCAGGCTCAACATCGCATCGGGGAGAAGGTGCAGGACTCCGTTTGGAAGCATCGGAATTTGATCTTTGGGGCGATCGCCATTTTCGTCTACGTCGGCGCCGAAGTCTCCATCGGAAGCTTCCTGGTCAATTACTTCAACCAGCCTGACATTGGCGGATTACCCGAGAAGGTGGCCGCCCGATTTGTCGCCCTCTACTGGGGCGGCGCCATGGTGGGGCGCTTCATCGGCTCGGGACTCCTACAAAGGCTGAGCACGCGAGGATTACTGGGCCTTTGCGCCGTGTGTGCCTCCGCCCTGGTTGCTATTTCCATGTTGACCAGCGGGCATGTTGCCATGTGGTCGATCCTTGCCGTCGGCTTGTTTAATTCCATCATGTTCCCCAGCATTTTTACCTTGGGTGTGGCCGAACTTGGCCCGCTGACCGGCGATGGCTCTGGGATCATGATCATGGCGATCGTGGGCGGAGCGATCATTCCTCTGCTGCAGGGCGCGATTGCCGATCGGATCGGGATCCATCACGCCTTCCTCCTGCCGGTTCTCTGCTATCTCTATATTCTGTTTTTTGCTCTGCAGGGCGCCAAGCCGAACAGTGAACGCTTCGCCAGCCTACACTGAGAAGCGAGACCGCACGTCCGTCCCCTGGGGTGGATTGGAAGGATTGGAACCCAAGATGACCAATCGAATTCCGCCAATCAGGCGGGTAAGGGTCGGCCTCGAGTCTCCACCCCCAAGGGAGTGAGCAGCAACCCCAGCACGAACGCGATGGCGGTGAGGGCTACGGGCTTGCCCAGCGAACCAAAATGCTGCACCCCGGTTCCCACCAGAAAAGTGATCCCGGCGCCGCCAAAGCGGGCAAACGAGGTGGAGAAAGCAAAGGCACTGGCTCGGCACTCGGTAGGATACTGTTCCGGCAGCCAGAGGGTGTAGAGCGCGAAATTGGCGCCGCCCAGGCCAAGGAAGAATAAGCAAACAAAGAACCAGCGAAGTGCCCCTGCCTCGAGATAAAAGACCCTTCCGAAAGTCAGCGCGATCATGACCAGCATCAGAGCGAAGTACAGGGCTAGGCTCGCGCGCCGTCCCAAGCCTTCGGCAAGTCTCGGCATCATCAGGCAGCCAAGAACTGTCGCGGCGGCAACGAGCATGGTGCCCCAGGAGGCCAACTGAGCCGCCTGGGAAGTAGTGTGCCCCGAAGCTTCGGCAAGGACTGTCACCGCCGCAGGGACATACACGGTTCCTGCCCAAAGCCCGCAGACGGAAGTCAGCATGAACAGGGAATTGACCAGGGTGCGACGCCGCCAGGCCGGCGCGAACAACATGCCTAACGGACGCCACAATGCCCAGCGGTGGACCACGTTCTCCTTCCCCAGCCAGCGCGCCGGCTCGGCTACGCCACGGCGAATCCAAGCGAGCAGCAGCGCTGGCAATCCTCCCACCACGAACATGGCGCGCCAGCCGAAATGGCTGCCGATCCCGTAGTTGGCAAGAGCCGCGAGGAAGATCCCGACGTAGTATCCCGTATGCATCCATCCGGCGCCGGCAGTGCGTCGATCTTCCGGCCACGCTTCGGCTACGAAGGTGCCACCCATGGCCCATTCTCCACCGATCCCGATTCCGGCCAAAAGCCGCAAGATGGCCAGTTGCCATACCCGAACGACCAAGGCACTGAGGAAGGTGAAGAGCGAATACCAGAGGATGGTCAACATGAGCGTGCGTACCCGCCCGATCTTATCTCCCACCGGTCCCCACAAAAAAGCCAGGCCCCACCCGATCAGAAACAAGGAGAAGAGCAGGCCACCATAGAACCCGATATTGCCTTTGGTAGCCGCCATGCCCGAGCGAGGCAGCAATTCGCGCAGAGAGGGCACCAGCACCAGCGCATAAATGAACGAATCCATGCCGTCGAGCGCCCATCCTCCCCAGGAAGCCCAGAAACCGCGAATCTGATTGCTCGTGAGCCGCGAGGAAGGAGCGTCAGAACCGGGTCGCTGAGTCGGGAATGCCGCCATGCCGCCAGGAACTATAACAGACCTCTAGCGAGGATGAGCCCATGCTGGAAAAGCAAGGGTTCCGATCAGTGGGCGGAGATCGAATTGAGCGCTGCCTCTACTTTCAGCTGGAGGCCGTGAGGCAGAACTGCATAGCCCATGGTCTCGGCCACTTCCTGGCCGCTCTCGAGGGCCCATCTCAGGAATTCCTTCAAGGCGTGGCTCCGCGCGCCCGACCAGCCCGAGGCCGGAAGGTAGAGCCAGGTAAAGCTCGAAATGGGGTAGGCATCTTTGCCCGGAGCATTCACGAGTGAGATACGGAAGTCGTCGGGAATCGAGGCTTCGAGTGAACTGCAGGCAGCGGTGATGCTGGCCTTACTGGCCCGGACAAATTGTCCTGCCGGGTTTTCGACCGCTCCATAGCCAACGGAAGAGTGCTTAGCGAAACTCCACTCCACGTATCCAATCGCCCCCTGGACCGAGGTAACCTTCGAGACCATGTCCTCGCCGCGATTGGCCTCCATGCCGACCGGCCAGTTGGGCGAAGGGCTCTTACCCACCCGAGTACGGAACTCGGAACTACTCTTCGAGAGGAAGTCGGTAAAAATGTAGTTGGAGCCTTTGCCCGGTCCCCGGTGTACGACGGTGATCTCCTGATTGGGCAACTTAAGGGTCGGATTCAGCCGGGCAATGCGGGCGTCGTTCCAACGAGTGACCTTACCCAGAAAAATCTGAGCCAAGAGATCGCCCGAAAAATTGACCTCCCCGGCGCCGGGAAGGTTATAGATCGGCACGATACCGATCAGGACCATAGGAATCTGAATCAGCGGAACCTTGCCACCGTGCATCTCCTCATGAGTCAAAATGATCTCCCCGCCACCGAAGTCGCCGGACCCCAGGCTGATCTGGTGAATGCTGGCGGAGGTGCCCAGCGGAAGGTAGTGCACTTGAATCTTGGGATCCTTCTTGTTGAAATCGTCGATCCAGGCCGTGTAGAGAGGGCTGGGAACATTCGATCCCGAGCCCACGAGGTCGATCGTGTCTTGGGCAAGAGCCGGAGCCAGGGCCAGCAGGCAGCAGCCCATCGTCTTGAAGACCATCGAAATCTCCTTAGCCCGATGGGGAAAGAGATGGCGTGGTTCACATTCCGGGTTCTCTTCAGACTAACCGGGCCTAGTTCTTGCCAAATGTGACCAAGATCACAACGGCAGTACTTTGGTGATGCGTCCCCCTGAACAGACCAACCCGGTGGCCCCGCGCGACTGCTTTACCCCTGGAACCGTTCCCGGCATAGTGGTAGCATTCCTGGTTTTCTTCGAAAGGGGCCATGCATGAGTTACGGAATCATAGTTGCATTCCTCCTGGTTGTGCTCAGCCAAACCACTGTTGCGCAAAGCCAGCCATCGCAAGTCGCTCCTGCTCAGCCTGATCTGCAATCCCTGTTTGCATCGAGGATCCACTCGGAATGGGAGGCGCTAAAGGCGAAAGACAAGAAAGCCTATGGAGATCTGCTGGCGGATGATTTTGAGGGGGTGGAAGTCGATGGCCGGGGGGAACGCACCAAGAGTCAGGCGGTGAACGAAGTCGCAGACGAAAATGTCTCTAAGTACACGTTGTGGGGTTTGAAGGTTACTCCCTTGGGGCCGAATGCCGCATTCGTGACCTACGAAGTCACCATGGAGTTCCCCCCCAAGTCGGTGTTGCGGTACTCGCGGGTCCTGGTTGGCGAGGTTTGGGTCAAGCGTGATGGCCAATGGAAAGAGCTGCACTATCAGGAGACCCACGTCAAGTAGTACCCCGGGACCTCGCGCGGCTCCTCCCTGGCCATAAGCGAGGGCGGCACGAGGGCCGATCTTTCCAAGACTTCCTCTAGGCTGCGCCAGCGGTGATAGAGGTTCTTTATCAACCAGATCAAGGGAATGAACTTGGCTTGAAATGCAACCATCGGCTAGCGTAGAAGCGGGTGTGCCGAGAGACGTCCGCCACTACCGGCAGGATCGCTGCGGCTAGGAGCTCAATTGTGCCGGCGGGACGCAGGGACCGAGCCTGCCAGCGAACGCGAGTGGATTAATATCGAATGTCGATGACCTTGAAATCCGTAGAAACGCTGTTGGACGTCTTGCATTTCGCCGACAGTCACACGGCTGTGATTCTGCCTGACCTTGAAATTCGCCTGACCTATGACTCACTGCGGCAACAGGTGCTCGGGATGGCCGACGCCTTGGCTTCGGCCGGTATCGCACGGGGCGACCGGGTGGCGATCGCCCTGCCGAACGGTCTTCCGGCCCTGGTAAGTTTTCTTGCCTCGTCCATTGCCGGAACGGCCGCCCCTCTCAATCCCGCCTATCCCTACGAGGAGTTCCTCTTTTTCTTACGAGACACAAATGCCCGCGTCTTGCTCTGTCCTCCGGCCGAGGCCGAGTACGCCCGCAGTGCGGCCGCGGATCTGAAAATTCCAGTTCTGGCCGTCGCTATGAACGATCACGGAGAGGTGCAGCTCGAGGGCGCTCGGCAAGGAGCCGCAGCCCTGCCTCCCACCCCGGACGACATCGCCCTGGTCTTGCACACCAGCGGAAGCACGGGGCGACCCAAGCGGGTTCCGCTTCGCCACTTCAACCTGGCGGTGTCGGCCGCCAATATTGCCAACGCTTACACACTCTCGGAAAATGACGTTGCGCTCTGCATTATGCCGCTCTATCACATTCACGGAATCATGGCTTCCGCCGTTTCCACCTTGCTGTCGGGTGGCACCGTGATCCTGCCCGCGAAATTCAACCCCTTATCGTTCTGGCGCTGGGTGCGGGAATACGGCGTCACCTGGTTCTCGGGGGTGCCAACCATGCATAAGCTGATCCTCGCCCGCACCCGGGAGAAGCCAAGCGATTCCAGCTCGCTGCGGTTTATCCGCTCCTGCAGCGCCCCCTTTTCCGCCGAGACCATTCAGAAGATGGAGGACATCTTCGGCGTACCCTTCGTCGAAGCCTATGGCATGACCGAAGCCTCCCATCAGATGACTTCCAATCCGTTACCGCCGCGTCATCGGAAACCCGGTTCCGTCGGCGTAGGGACCGGAATTCGGATCAGCGTCATGGATGCGCAGGGAAACCACCTTGGAACCGACCAACGAGGCGAAGTCGTCATCCAAGGGCCGAACCTCTTCCGAGGATACGAAAACAATCCCGAGGCCAACGCGCGATGCTTTGTGAACGGATGGTTTCGTACCGGAGATCAGGGATATCTGGATCGGGATTGTTATTTGCATTTGACTGGGAGGATTAAAGACATCATCATTCGAGGAGGCGAGAATATCGCGCCCCACGAGGTCGATGAGGTCTTGTTGAAGCACCCCGCGGTTGCCAGTGCCGTCACCTTTGGCTTCTTGCATCCCACCCTGGGTGAAGAAGTCGCGGCCGCTGTCGTGTTGCATACGCCCGCAGGAGAGACCGAGTCGTCCTTGCTGAAGTTTTGTCGCGACCACCTGGCGGAATACAAGTGCCCCAAGAAGATCTATTTTGTCGAAAGCATTCCCACTACGGGAACCGGCAAGATTCGGCGGCGCGCGGTCGCGGCAGCAGTCGCGGATGAGCAAGGATGAAGGTTCTCATCGTAGGTGCAGGCGCCGTCGGAGCCTACATCGGCGCCCGCATGAATCGGATCGGTCTCGACGTCACCCTGGTGGCGCGCGGTGCCCAGCTGAGCGCCATCCGCGAGCGGGGCGTCGAAGTCCAAAGCGCCGCCGGCAATTTTCAGGCACGCCCGAAAATCTGCGGCAGCCTCGAGGAGGTTGGACCGGCGGATGTCGTCTTTTTGGGCGTCAAGGCCCACAGCCTGCCGCCACTGGCACCCCGATTGAAAGCCGTCCTGGGTCGGGATACAACCGTGGTCAGCACGCAAAACGGGGTTCCCTGGTGGTTCTTCGAGAATTTTGGCGGAAACTGGAACGGGCTGCGGTTAGAGCGGGTGGATCCCGGGGGAGTCATCGCCGCGGCGATTGAAGCGCGACGAGTGGTGGGCTCGATCGTTTATTTTTCCACCGAAGTCATCGCTCCCGGCGTCATTCGTCATATCGAGGGCAATCGCATTTCGCTCGGTGAGCCGGATGGAACTCGGTCCGAGCGGATCCGCCAGATTGCCGATGCCCTGGTGGCCTCGGGCCTGCGTGCTCCCGTCACTGCCCACATTCGCAATGAAATCTGGGTCAAGCTTCTCGGCAATCTCGCCTTCAACCCGCTTAGCGCATTGACCGGTGCGACCCTGGGACAGATGGTGCGCGACCCCGATGTGTCCAACCTGGCGCGGGAAATCATGCGCGAAGCCCAAGCCGTGGCCACCCGTTTGGGGCTGGATCTGCCGGTCTCGATTGAACAACGCATGGAGGGGGCGAGGAAAGTGGGGGAGCACAAGACCTCGATGCTGCAAGACCTCGAAGCCCATCGGCCCTTGGAACTCGAAGCCGTCGTGGGTGCCATCGTAGAACTCGGCTTCGAACTCGGTGTCCCCATGCCCCATACTCAAACCATCTACAGCGCCACCAAGCTGCTGGCCGAATGTCGCAATCCCAGTCCGCGTGCCCGAAACTAGTTCCCCTGTCTGAGGCCCCGCGGTGTTTTCCCAACCGGACGGACGGTAGCTCCCGCGCCGGGCACCCGCACATCCCCCAAACCGCCCGCCGGGGGGGAGAAAATTTGTAGCCAGAACCTCCCCCACCCCCTTGACAACCTGGGGTATAATTCGCTGGTCCAGTTATCGGACCAGTTGGGTGAGTTTCCTTGGCCGAAACAGTCAAGTCCGATTTCGAAGTCATTCGCCGCAATAAAGTCTACGAGGAAGTCGCGCGGCAGCTTCAGCAAATGATCCTCAAGCGGTTGCGCCCGGGCGACAAGCTGCCTTCCGAACGCGAGCTGGCCGAGACGCTCGGGGTGAGCCGTAGTTCCATCCGTGACGCGATTCGCAGCCTGGAACTGCTGGGTCTGGTGGAACCGCGGCAAGGGGCCGGCACGGTGGTGCGGGAGATTTCCGCAAGCACGATCATGAACCCGCTCGCCACTCTGCTCAGTCACAAGCTGGAGCTGGTCGGCGAACTGCTGGATTTTCGAAAGATGCTCGAACCCCCGCTGGCAGCGCGTGCGGCCACTCACCGATCGGAGGAGGAGCTAGGCGAACTCGAAGAGATCCTCCACCGTCAGGAGACAAAATTCCACCACGGGCAGCTCGCGATCGAGGAAGATTCCGAATTCCATTACACGATTGCGATGGCTTCGGGAAACAGCGTCGTGCTCAAGGTGCTCGACGTTCTGATGGATCTGTTACGGGATACACGGGAGCGCTCGTTGCAAGCCGAGGGGCGCCCGCAGCGGTCGCTCGCCGGGCATCGCCGCATTCTCGCCGCCATCAAACGGCGGGATGCAGAAGGGGCGAAGGCCGCCATGCGCCGCCACATTGAAGATGTCGAAGAAATTGTGCTCGAGCCGCAAGAACGGGCTATGAAAACGGAGGGTTGAGATGGGCCGCTTATTTGCAATTGAAGTGATTTATCGCGGAATTTTTCAGAAAACGCTGGGTGGGCGAATCACCCGGGGCATCGTTCTCGCGGCCCACGAAGAGGGAAAGGTCGGGATTTCCTTCGGCCGCTATGGCGACAGTCCGGAGCGGAACGGCATTCCCGCCAAAGGCTTTGCTATTGTGGCGGACGATCAGCAAACCCTCGAAGAGGGCATGGCCAAGTATGAGCCCAAAGAGGTGGACATTACCATCGCGGTCGACGACACCCTTTGTAAAGGAGTGGAATCCTGGGCCTGGTACGGCCTGCAGCCGGTAAACAAGCTTTTAAAGCCCGGCGGCAGCTTGATCGTGACCTCGCGCGAAAACCGTGAAACCATCCTGGAGATGGCGCACCGCAAGGAGTCGCCCTACCGCCTGGCGATTCTGAAAGGGATGCCCAGCTTCTCGGGTCTATGGGTCTATAAGGATGATCACACGGATGTCCGCATTCTGGGTGCGATTGCCAAATTGCTTCCCGATCTGTTCAGCTTGAAGTCGGTGCAAAAGATGATCCTCGGAGAGTGGAAAGACCCGGTCAAGGCCGAGTCTGCGGCGCGCGCTTATGAGCGAGTCACCACCACCACCGTGACGCCCGACCAGGGCAACCCCGAGATCCCCTATAAATTCGACTTGCCGAAATGGCAAGACATGGGGGAGGGAATCGCCATCCCCTCGATTCCCGTGGGCGGCGCCGTCGAAGATCCCACCTCGCATGCCGTGGGCGGATTCCGTCCCGACCGCAATCCCACCTTCAAGAAATTCACCACCCGAACCATGCGGCCGGTGGTCAATTTCGATACCTGCATCAAGTGCACCTTGTGCTGGCTGCATTGTCCGGATTCTTGCTTTGACGTCACTCCCGAGGGCCTGTATGACGCGAACATGCAAGCCTGCTGTGGGTGCGGCGTATGTGAAGCGGTTTGCCCGGTGAAAGATTGCGTCACCATGGTGAATGAGTCCGAGTTCACCGGCAACGACAGCCAATGGGAGGCCTGGCGGAAAGACAAGCAATCGTACATCACCTGGCTCGAAGACAAGATTAAGACCCGCGAGGAGCGGTCGCACGGCTTCCGCTATCGCGGGCAATATGACGAGCAAATCCCCGAAATGCTCGCAATCGCCAAGCAGGGATAGGGCCTGAGGAGGAACTAGTCATGGCTACGGTCACAACCATTGAAGAACAGAAAAAGACCGAACAGACCGCACTAATCACGGGCAGCGAGGCGATTGCGGTCGCCTGCAAGCTGGCCGACGTCGATGTCATCACGGCCTATCCGATTCGTCCTTATGACACGGTCATGCAGTACGTCGCGAAGCTGGTGTCCAACGGCGAAATGGATTGTGAATACATTGTGGCCGAGGGTGAACACTCCCAATTTGAAATCGTCAAGCACGCCTGCGCCTGCGGGGCACGGGTGTTTTGCGGCTCGAGCGGCGTGGGTTGGATGTACGCCATGGAGGCGCTGACGGTGACCCCCGCCTTGCGCATTCCCCTGGTGTGCATGGTCGGCAATCGCGCCCTGGATGATCCCGGAGCCTTTGGCGTCGAACACAATGACGCCCTGACAGTGCGCGATCTCGGCTGGCTCTTGGTATGGGTGGATAGTGCGCAGGAGGCGCTCGACACCGCTCTCGTTGCCTATCGTGTGGCCGAGGACCGTCGCATCTTTCTGCCCTGCGCCATCAGCTGCGACGGGGCGTTCTTGACGCACTCGCAGGCTTTGGTGAAGATTCCGACGCAAGAGAGCGTGAACCAGTTCCTGCCTCGCTACGATCGTAAGGATCTTCTGCTCCATCCCGACAACCCGATTACGGTGGCGCCCCAGGGCAATGAGGACTGGGTCATGGAGATCCGCCGGCAGAATTACGCGGCCATGGAGCGCGTATCCGGGGTATTGCGGGAGGCCTACGCGGATTTCGAGCGCGTGTTTGGGCGCTCCTACAGCAACCCGTTCTTCGAGGAGTACGAAACCGAGGACGCCGACATTGTGCTGATGGGCATGGGCACGCTGTCTACCCCGGTGAAGGTGGCGATCCGGCAGATGCGCAAGGAGGGTAAGAAAGTAGGATTCGTCCGCATGCGTTGGTTCCGGCCCTTTGCGGCGCAGGAACTGGCTCGCTCCTTAAGCCGCTTCCAGGCGATCGGGGTCATCGATCGTGACTACTCCTTCGGATCGCCCTACATGAGCGGTGTGCTGACCAATGAGGTTCGCAGTGCGCTCTATTCCGCCCCGGGGCCCAAGCCACCGGTCTTAGGCTTCATCGCCGGACTGGGAGGGCGAGAGGTCACCGTGCCCGACGTGGAGAAGGTCACGGAGTGTGTGTATCAGGCTGCAGAAGGCAAGTCGCAGCCCTTGACCCGCTGGATCGGCCTGCGGGAATAAACCTAAAGTTTTGCGGATGTGTTTCACGCATCAGAAAGGATGTAGCCGCAATGGCAACCTACGTACAGATTGATCCGACGCAGAAACTCGATCCCTTCAAGTCCGTGAAGAAGCTCCCACTCGATGAGTTTTTCACCTCGGGACATCGCACTTGCCAGGGCTGCGAGTCGGCGCTGGTCATGAAAATGATGGCGAAGGCCGCCGGTCCCCGCACCATTGTGCTGGGCAGCACCGGATGCATGTATGTGGCGAACACCACCTACTACAGCACCTCCTGGGTCGTGCCGTGGATGCATACCCAGCTCGGCAGCAGCGGTTCGGCGGCTCTAGGTGCGTCGGCCGCGCTCAAGGCGCTCATGCGCAAGGGCAAAATTAAGCGGGAACCGATCAACGTCATTGCCTTTTGCGGCGACGGCGGTGGGGCGGATATGGGCGTGGGAGCAATTTCGGCCACTCTCACGCACCCCGATTACAACTGCCTGATCTTGATGTACGACAACGAGTCTTACGCCAACACTGATATTCAGCTTTCGGGCAGCACGCCTTGGGGCGCCAACACCACCTTCAGCACTCCGGGAAAAGTCAAGCGAATTATGCACCGCCGCTGGAAAAAGAACATGGCCGGCATGATGGCCGCGGGCCATCCCGAGTGCAAATACGTTGCAACCATTTGCATGTCCTATGGCCTGCACGGCATGAATTCCATCCGTAAAGCGCTGGCCATCGGGGGACCGACCTTTATCCATTCCCTCGATCCCTGTCCAAAGGGTTGGGATTACGATCCTTACCTGTCCCATGAAATGGGCGAATTGGCCGTCAACACCGGGGTCTGGCCTCTGTACGAGGTGGAAAACGGCGTGCTCAAATTAACCGGGCGGACGCAACAGATTGCCCGCGGCAAGATCAAGCGGCAGCCCGTCCGGGATTACTTGCTGAAACAGGGGAGATTTGCCCACTTTACCGACGACGACATCGACTACTTCCAGAGTAAGGTTGACGACATGTGGAACAAGTGGCTCATTCCCGGGGTCATTCCATTCCGCCAGGATGTCGAAGGGGAGCCGCCGCCGGCAGAGTGAACTGAGCCGGGACGTTGCAGATCACGAAGGAGGGAAGCGCGAGAGCGGCCTAGATATCGCAGGTACGGGCGGCAGTAAGAATCAAATCCGACGGCATGCGCGAAGGAGAGCCGGAGGAGTTTCTCGGTCTTTTGGGCCGCTTGACGAAGATGGAAAACACCACTCAAAGCTCCTCGGTTCCTTGCTGAGGAGCCTGAGTTTTTTGCGGCTAAGAAAATGGTCTCAAGCGATCAGCGCCTGGCAAGAATGATTGATCACACGAACTTGCGCCCGGAAGCGACCGAGGAGCAAATTATCCGCCTCTGCCAGGAAGCGCGTGAGTTTGACTTCGCGGCCGTGGTGGTGAATGCCGCCTACGTAGAGCTGGCGTCGACGCAGGTAGCGGGATCCTCGGTAAAAGTGGCCTGCGTGGTGGGTTTTCCTCTGGGCGCAACGCTCTCGAGCGTCAAGCGATTTGAGACCCGCGAGGCCTTAACGCTGGGCGCACGGGAAATTGACATGGTCCTGAATCTGGGTGCGCTGAAGTCGGGCAAGCACGACTTCGTTCGAGGGGAGATTCAGAGTGTGGCTGAGGTGACGCATGAGCGGGACGGATTGCTCAAAGTCATCCTGGAAACCGGCCTTCTGACCGAGGACGAGAAGAGACTGGCGTGTGAGCTGAGCGTCCAAGCCGGGGCAGATTTTGTGAAGACGTCCACCGGATTTCTGGGCGGAGGGGCAACGGTGGGCGATGTCCGCAGGATGCGGCAGATCGTGGGACCGAGCATCGGCGTGAAGGCGTCGGGAGGAATTCGAACCGCGGCTGACGCGAAGGCGATGCTCGAGGCGGGGGCGAATCGCATCGGCACCAGCAGTGGAGTGAAAATTATCGAGGAACTGCGCGAAGCATTGCCAACTACCAGGTGATCCGTTGTCGACTGAAGAAATGGAGGCCTCTGGCCTCTGCAGTTACGGTGCGCCACTGATAACGACATTAGCATCTCGTTCCGGCTGGCTAGCGATCTCAATTCCCCCATTTCCCCCTAGTTGTTTTGTTACGAAGGGCCGCAAGGCTTCGAATTGTAGATAGAAAACGCTGGTCGCGGTATCGGACCAGAAGGAGCTCCGGGGGTATCTATGGCTACTTCTCCAAAGTCAGTCCGTCCCAATCTTGAGACAATCGATTCCCAGCCCCAAGTCATCAACCGCTGGATTCAGATGGTCTCTTGCATCATCGCCATGATGGCGATTGCTAACCTTCAATACGCTTGGACACTATTCACCAAGCCCTTAACCTCAAGTCTGCACGCCACTCTGGCCGGGGTGCAGGTTGCCTTTGCTGCCTTCATATTCTGCGAAACCTGGCTGGTACCCTTCGAGGGGTACCTGATCGATTCCCTTGGCCCGCGGCTGGTCATTGGAATCGGCGGCCTGCTGGTTGGGGCCGGCTGGATCGGATCAGGTTACGCTACAACGCTCAGCCAACTCTACATCTGGTACGCCATCGGCGGGATTGGGGCGGGAGCGGTTTACGGTGGATGCACCGGGAACGTCCTCAAATGGTTCCCCGACCACCGCGGACTCTGTGCCGGGATTGTGTCTGGCGCTTACGGCATCGGGACGGCCCTCACGGTCGCTCCGATTGACACGATGATCAAGGCTTCCGGCTACCGCCATGCCTTTGTTTTTTGGGGCATCCTGCAAGGCATTATCGTGACCGTCGCCGCCATGTTCATCGTCGCGCCCCCCAAGGGTTGGCTTCCCAAGAATTGGAAGCCGTTGGCCAAGGTGCGCCAAAGCATGCGCGACTTCACCTGGTCGGAAATGGTGAGGCAACGATCTTTCTATGCCATCTACATCATGATGACGCTCGTGGCTTTCGGGGGCTTGGTGGTCACGGCGCAACTCAAGGAGATTGCCGGTTTCTACAAGGTGGACAAAACCATCGTGGTCTGGGGTCTCTCGGCGTCCATTCTGGCGATTCAGTTGAACCGGGTGGTGAATGGACTCACCCGTCCACTGTGGGGCTGGATCTCCGACCACATCGGCCGGGAAAACGCCATGTTTGGCGCCTTCATGATCGAGGGTCTGGCGATCTGGCTGTGGCTACAGACCATCCATCGACCCGTGATGTTCGTGTTGTTGTCGAGCCTGGTATTCTTCGCCTGGGGTGAGATCTTCTCGCTCTTCCCATCCCTGACGGCGGATCTGTACGGGAGGAAATGGGCGACGACGAACTACGGAATCGTCTACACCTCAAAGGGCTTGGCTTCTATCTTTGCTGCACCAGTCGCCGCCTATGCGATGTCGAAGACGGGCTCGTGGGTGCCGGTGTTCTACGTCATGATTAGCTGCGATATCATCGCCGCCCTCATGGCGCTGTTCTGGCTGAAGCCGTTGTCGGCACGCACCCTTGCCGGTGTGGAATTAGGACCAGCACCGAAACTCGAGGAGGCCAGGGCCACCAGAGGTGTTGCCTGATTGACCGACGTGTAGCGGTGCCGGACCGCTGCGGAATCGCGGGAAGGCCAGGTCAGACGGAGCGCACGGTATCGGGGAGAACTAACATTTGTTAGGACTCCTCGACCGTCAACTCCGTACCTTCTTGTCGTAGATCCACAAGCTGGCCGCTGTAGCCACGCCTACAGCGGTCACTGACCACCAGATGCGTCCGCTCTGATGTCGGACTTCGCCCAACTGGTGAATGAGCATCCCCCCAAACCAGCCACCGATCAGAGACCCGATGCCGATCGGCAGAAAGGCAAATCCCATGTACGTGCCCTGTTGGCCCGGGGGTGCCAGCCGCGAGATATATTCGTAGTAGCGCGGGGATTGAATGATCTCGCCTAAGGCAAGGACAAACAAAGCCAGCACGGCCGCCCACACGGTGGGGCGGAAGGCAAGGATCAGCCAGGCCACCGACGTGATCACGGTGCCCAGTATCACCGCTTGCAGGGCGGGAATCTTGCGGGTCAACAAGTTCAACGCCAGCGTGAGGCAGATCACGGTCAGCCCGTCGGTCACCAAAATGAGTTCGACAGGCGCATGGGGGTCGATGTAGGCATGGATGAAACCCGGCAAAGTGATGTACTGCTGCCAAAACACCACCCAATAGCCGGTGAAGAGCACGAGGAACCACATGAAGCGGCTGATGCCTGCAAGCACCACCAGCAGCAGTCCCACCCAGAGCCACCAGGGTACGTGAAGTCCGGGATAGAGCCACAGGGCGATGCGGAGTAGCGCGGCGACGAACAATACGGGGAAGACCAGGCGATAGTTGCCCACCACCACACAAAAATTGTGAGCCACGGTTCGTATCGAAGGTTGCGGGCCATCCTGCGCCCGCCGTGGCTCTTCGAAGAACCAAAAGACCACGAAGAACATCGCAAAGACGCTGAGGGCAGCCACCCGGTACACATTCTCAATTCCCAGGTGGCGGTGGGCCCAGGACGCAACCAGGGGTCCAGCTGCGCCGCCAATGTTCACCATGGTGTAGTAGATCGAATAGCCAATCGAGCGAACTTTTTCGTCCGAAGCCCGAGCCGTGGTGCCCACCACGCAGGGCTTGACCAGGGATATGCCCAAGGCAGGAAGCACGAGAATGCAACCGACAAACAGATCCAGGGGTACACGATCGCGGAGGGGCGCCAGCCACGAGGCTCCGATCGAACCGATCAGAAAATACGCGGCGGATAGAATCAGGTAGGCGAGAGACAGCGCGCGACGGAACCCCAGGCGGTCCGCGGCGGCTCCGCCAAAAATGGCGAGAAACCACACCATTCCGCCGAATATGCCGGCCAGAGTTCCGGTCTGCTGGGCCGAGAAATTTAGTCGTTCCTGGAGGTACAGGGCGAGCGAGGCAAACGCCCCATAATAGGAAAGGCGCTCGAAGATTTCGCTAAGATTCGCGATCCAGAACGACCGCTCGAAGCCCGTGCGAATCTCCTCCAGCCGCTCGGAGAAGCTCAAGCGCCGCTCCTTGGACAACACTGGGAATTCCCTCTAGTTGTCGTCCCCGGGCTCGCGGGGCGCGAGCGCCAGCCATGAGCGACGGGGGAGCTGCGTTTGTCTCGTGGGTTCAGATGTTTGTCGCGGTTCTTTCGCCAAAAATTGCCGTGCCGATTCGCACACACGTTGACCCCTCTTCGATGGCGACCTCAAAATCGTGCGACATCCCCATGGACAGTACGTGCATACCGACGGAGGCCAGCTTGCGAGCGGCGATTTGATCGCGCAACTCCCGCAGGTGCCGGAAGAAGGGTCGAGCTTGCTCCGGATCTTCGGTGAATGGCGGAATGGCCATCAGCCCGCGAAATTCCAGGTGGTCGAGCTCCGCGGCTTTTTCCAAGAGTTCGTTCAAGGCCCGCGATTCCGGTGCGACCCCGCTCTTGGCTGCTTCTTCCCCCATATTAATCTCAACCAGAACCGGAAGCTTTCGACCGAGAAGCCGGGCCGAGAGATTCAGCTTCTCGGCCAACCGCACAGAATCGAGCGAGTCTATCCCGGCAAACAGCTCGGCGGCCCTTGCGGCTTTGTTGGATTGCAGATGGCCGATCATGTGCCACTCGGCATCCGGCAGATCCCGCAAGGCCGGCCATTTGTGAGCAAACTCCTGCACCCGATTTTCGCCGAACAGCCGCAGACCTGCGTCGTAGGCCTCACGGATTCGCTCCGGCGGGAACGCCTTGCTTACCGCCATACAGGCAACTTCCCGGGGATCACGTCCGACCCGAGAAGCCACAGCTCGAATGCGAGCTTGTACCTCCTTCCAGTTGTCGGCAACCATACTCACGCGAGACCAGACGCGACACTGTAGTTGGTTCTGAAACCTAGGCGCGGTCGATCACATGATCGCAGTTGGTGGCGCCGGTTCATCCGGGCTGCCGGCATTGGCCAGCGGTATCTTCACCATGACGAAGATCAGCACCGCCATGCCGATCAATCCGGAGAGGACAAAATTGCCCGACTCAATGTGCCAGAGCGTGTGATTCGTTCCAACAATGGCGGCGATGACCAGGCCGCATAACGCCTCCCCGGCGATCAGCCCGGAGGCGGTGAGTACCCCGGCATTATCCACTCGCGCCTTTTGCGCGTCGTTGTAGCCGCGCCGATCCCTCAGTTTGTCGGTAAGCCAGCGGATGAGGCCGCCGACGAAGATGGCGAAGGTGGTTTCGAGTGGCAAATACATGCCGACGGAAAACAGCATCGGACTCTTGACTTCGACCAAAATCATAGCGAAGCCCATCAGGATGCCAACTACCACCAAGGGCCACGGCATGTTCCCCCCGACGATACCTTGCGCGAGCATGGCCATCAACCCGGCTTGTGGTGCCGGCAGGGCAGCACTGCCAAAGTGGTATGCCTTATCGAGGATCATCAAGGGCAGAAATAGAACCAGGGAGGCGACCAGGATGCCGAAGATGTCGCCCAGTTGCATCTTGGCGGGCGTTCCGCCGAGGATGTGTCCCACCTTCAAGTCCTGCAACATCTCGCCGGCCACCGCCGAGGAGACACAAACGACGGCAGCGACTCCGAGTACGGCCGCCACGCCGCCGGTTCCCGAAACGCCGAGCGCCACCATCATGAGAGCGGCTACGACCAGGGTGCACAGGGTTAGGCCGGAAACAGGATTGTTGGAGGAGCCGATCATGCCCACCAGGTTGCCCGACACCGCGGCAAAGAAGAACCCTAGGACGACCATCACGGCGGCGGCAACGATCGCGCCGGCAATCGCCTTGTTGTCGGACAAATTATGCGCGCCCACAATAAAGAAGTAGTACAGTCCGATCATAGCCAGAAACACCAGGCCAACGCCCAGGAAAACGACCTTGGCGCTCAGGTCGCGATCGGTGCGGTCGGTGGCTTGATGGGCTTCGGCGGACTTTCGAAGGTCGGAAACGGCCCGCCTCATGCCGGCCATTAATTGTTTGCGCATACGAAACAGAGTGAAGCCCGCTCCCACCAGCATGCCTCCGACGGCGATGGGGCGCACGATCGAGTACCAGACGCTGAACGCGATTCCACTCCAGTAGGCGTCGGCGCTGGTGTTGACCGGCATGGCGGGAAGACTTGGGCCGAGAAAATAAATCAAGAGCGGAACCAGTAAACCCCAGGCAAGTACACCTCCGGCGAAGTTCAGCGATGCCAAGCGCGGTCCGATAATATAGCCGACGCCCAGATAGGCGGGACTCACCGCCGGCGAGGTGAACGTGCTCATGCCTCCGGTGGCGAGCAGGGGCGCCGAGGCACTACGCCCGAGACGTAGACCGGCGGGCATTTTGGGAATATCGATGAGAAACTCTTTGGTGTACCAGAACAGATTGACCTGCGAGAGGAAGTACATGACGGCGCCGAAGCCCATGTTGGCGAACAGGATCTTAGCAGCCTTCGAACCTTGCTGTCCGGCCTTATGGATTTCCGCGGCGGCTACCGACTCGGGAAAGGGAAGCTCAGGGTCTTCGACCATGACGCGCCGCAGCAAGGTGACGAACAGGATCCCCAGCAGGCCACCAATGACCATCAGCGCCACCGACTGCCAATACCTTTCCACCCCGAGACTCGGCCACAGGCCAGCGAGAACAAAGGCCGGGATGGTGAACACCGCGCCCGCTGCCACGGATTCCCCGATCGCGCCCACCGTTCTGGCGATATTCTCTTCGAGCAGCGATCCCTTCATTAAGCGCAGGATCGACATACCAATGACTGCCGCGGGATAGGTTGCCGCGATCGTCATCCCCGCCTTCAAACCGAGATAGGCATTGGCGGCGCCGAGAATTCCGGTCATGATCATTCCCAGAAGGACCGCCCGGAAGGTGAATTCCCGCATCTCCATGCTCTGCGGCACGTAGGGCTGATATTTTTTCTGCGCGGGCGGGAGCGTAGTGTGAGTGCTCATCCGACAATCCTCTCGAGAATGATCGCCAAACTTTGGACGGCGCACGTTACCATGCAGACGGACTGTTTTACAAGTGCAAGAACGGTCTCGCCTAGCCTGCTGCGGCCGATCCCAAATCGGCGGAAAGAAGTGTCCGATCCGCCAGAACAGGTCTTGTGGAGGTATCGGGATCCCCACGGGAGGGCCCTTTCTCGCCTTCCGGGCTTAGCACTGGCGTAACGCCCGTCCTCTGACCCTTGTACCCTCCAGTCGCGGTATTGCGATTGCGTGTCGAATCCGCCATGGCTATACTGAGGGCAGTCGCCCGGCCCGGAGCCTCCATTTGAGAGGTCGAGCGAGGGAGGGGTGTCTTCAGCAGTTGCAGTAACCCAACTCGGCTCACGGGTGGCAAAATTCCACAGCGGGGTCGGCTGTTGTTCTCTTCCAGCTTGGGAGCTAACCTCGTTGCCCCGGCATGCGTCTCTCTGTTCCCTGGTAAGCCTTTCCTTCCTATAGGTTCCCGATTTCCCGAAGCAGGCCGATCAGGCAGGCGGTCACTTTCGTTACGAGCTGCCTCTTTTGGCTTTTCGGAGGTGAGAACAGGCGTGGCATCATTTCGAGGGTTGGGGCCGCGCGCACGTCTTGACCGAGCGTGCGAGCATCCAAACGGTAGGTGGTGGCGGTAAGGGACGGACATGTCAGGGAAATGGCACAACTCGCCGAATACGCTAGAGCGGACGACGGCTTCGCTCCCGGCCGCAGGGTCTGGTGAAGGCAACGGGCCCGTCCTCCATGCTCCCGTGCTAGTGCTCAATGCCTCCTACGAGCCCATCAATGTCTGCGCCGCCAGACGTGCCATTGTCCTGGTTCTCAAAGGTGCGGCGATCGCCGAGGAAGAGAATGGCCACTTTCTGCATGCCGCGCGTCTTGCGATTCGTTTGCCCTCGGTAATCCGGTTGCTCGAATATCGGCGCATCCCCCACCAGACGCGGGCTCTGTCGCGCAAGAACATTCTGCTGCGGGACCGCAATACCTGCCAATATTGCGCCGAAGTGTTGCCCTCGGGCGACCTGACCCTCGACCATGTAGTCCCTCGTTCGCGGGCCGGGGCTTCCACTTGGGAAAACTTGGTGGCCTGCTGCCATCCCTGCAATCGCCGCAAGGGAAACCAGCTTCCAAGTGAGGCGGGGATGAGGCTGATGCGGGAGCCGCGGGCCTTCAATCTTCACACCAGCCGTCACATCATGCGGCTCATGGGCCGTTCCGACGATAAGTGGCGCAAATATCTTTTTTATTGAGCAGTCTTCTTTGGACTTGACCATTTCCTAGCCCAGCCGGTTGCGCTTGGCCGTTCTCTCAGAGCGGCACGCGAGGAGCGGCTTGCGGCCATCGCTCCGGAAGCCATCTCAGTAGGGAATTTTGTCTCGCCTGTCCTGCCAGGCACGGAAGGCGGCGAGCGCCTGCTCGCGCATCATCTGGACCATGGGAATCGCACGCTCGGAAAGGGGCTTGGCGAGTTGTTGGTGGATGAACGAGTCATCGAAGCCGATCTTGGAGGCGTCGGCGGCAAAGTTGGCGAAATAGACGCGAGCCAGGCGAGCCCAGTAGATTGCCCCCAGGCACATCGGGCAGGGTTCGCAGGAGCTATACAGCTCGCAGTCTTTGAGCTCGAAGACGCCGAGTCGGGCACAAGCTTCGCGGATCGCAACCACTTCGGCGTGTGCCGTGGGATCAGGGGTAGCCGTAACTCGATTGACGCCCTCGGCTACGATCGTGCCATTCTTCACCAGGACGGCGCCAAACGGGCCTCCCTGGCCGCGGAGAACGTTGTCGAGGGAGAGCTGAATGGCGCGCGCCATGAAAGCATTGTCCATAGGTGACACTCTGCACCGTGCCCAGCCGTTCCGGGTTGGCGGCAGGTGCCAACCGCGAGTTTACCCCAAGAATCGGTGGCAAGGGGCTCGCTCGAGCCCGCCCCACCCTATGTTTCTGTTCCCGCCGCTGTGGCACGGACCATCGGAGGCTGGAGTCGATGTCCTTCGTCACGCTGGCCGGCGCTGTTGGCCAGCAGCTGCTCGACTTTGTCTGCGTCGAGCGGAGGCGAGAAGAAATAGCCTTGTCCGAGTTTGCAATTCAGTTGCTTGAGCTGCTGGACATGGGCGGGCGATTCAATTCCTTCCGCGATTACCTTCAGGTTAAGGTTCTGGGCCAAGGTGAGGATCAGATGAACGATGTCGCGATTGATGTGATCGTCATCCATGTTGTGGACGAAGGAGCGATCGATCTTGATCACATCAACAGGAAAGCGCCGCAGTCGACTCAGAGACGAGTGCCCGGTGCCAAAGTCGTCGATGCCGATCTGAATTCCGAGCTCTTTGAGCTGGAACAGAACGCGATCGGTTAAGTCGGGATCCGCCATCGCCATGCTTTCGGTGACTTCTAACTGCAGCAGGTTCGGTTCTATCGCTGTCTTCTGAATCACCGCGCGGGCATCACTGACCAGCAGAGTATGCGCAAACTGCTTCGCCGAAACATTGACACTGATGCCGAGCGGAGGATGGGAAGGGAACTTTGACTGCCACACGCGAATTTGTTCGCAGGCGGTGTCCAGCACCCATCGCCCGATGGGAACGATGAGGCCAGTACTCTCCGCGATCTCAATAAACTTGTCGGGTGCGAGTAGACCCTGCTCGGGGTGTTGCCATCGCAGCAGGGCCTCGAAACCAACGATCAACCCTGTTTCCACCTGGACAATGGGCTGATAGTGTAGACGAAGCTGTTGCTCCTCCAAGGCGATGCGCAACTCTGATTCGAGCTTGAGTCGGCCTACGACTCGAGTATGCATGTCGGTATCAAAGAGCTGGCAGCGCGATTTTCCCAGAGCCTTGGCTCGGCGCATGGCGATGTCGGCATCTCGCAGTAGATCCTCAGGCCGCTCGTGGGGTGTGGTGTTCAGCGCGATGCCAATGCTGGCCGAGGTGAAGATGCCCCGCCCGGCGATGTGGAACGGTTTGCCCATCGCCGATTGGATACGCTTAGCCACGCGCATGGCATCACTCGGATCCCTCAACCCGTCCAGCAGAATGGTGAATTCATCTCCGCCCAGCCGGGAGAGAACCGGATCGCCGACTTTCTGCTGGTCTTTGGGAAGAGTCACCGTATCGTCGTAGCGGAGGCAGGCCGACAGCCGGCGACCGATCTCAATGATCAGTTGATCGCCACCTTCATGACCCATCGAGTCATTGAACACCTTGAAACCATCCACATCGAGAAACAGAACTGCATACTTGTAATCGGGATTCCGTCGAGCTCGAAGCCAACAGTGTTGTAGCCGGTCCACGAAGAGATTGCGTCTAGGAAAGCCGGTCAGAGGATCGTGAAAGGCGTTGTACTCGAGTTGTTCTTCGGCTCGCTTCCGGTCCGTGATGTCACGGGTTACGATGACGATTTCTTCCACCTCTCCTTTATTATTCTTGACGGCATTGGCGGTCGACTCGAGAACACGCCAGGTACCGCTCTTATGGCGGATGCGGTATTCCAATCTTCGTTCGGTGGCGCCGTCACGGGCTAGGCGGGCCGCCTCCATCACGTTGAAGCGGTCTTCGGGGTGGACTTGCTCAAAGGCGGACGTTGCCTCGAGTTCCGTAGGAGAATAGCCGAGAATTTTCTTGTAGGCAGGGTTGTTGTAGAGGCGCCTGCCCTTGGTGTCGACCAGGGCGATCATGTCCGCCGCGTTTTCTGCCACCAGTCGAAAGAGCTCTTCCCGTTTCCCGGCCGTCTGCCGCATCCAGCGGAGCCGGAGCTGCTGATAGCCCGCGGGGAGGGCCAGCACAGAAAATAAGCCGGCCAACAACCACGGCGAATATCGGACCGCGGACGCCCACACCGTCCGCGAGTGGTAGGCACAGGAACTCTGGAGCAGACATTCGAGCAGCAGCAGGCCGCACAGAACCGGGCGCCGAAGGGAAGCAAACCAGCCTGTCGCCCGCGGGCAGGAGCCTCCAGAAACGGAACAACGGCAACTGGTTCGGGAGACACCGGGCGGATGGTACCCATGGTGAACTTCCGACAGTAAGAACAGGCACCCCTCCTAAGTTGCATGGCCTGAGACGGGCACGTTTGGATGTGCCCAAACGAAGCGCCGCCCCATCGCGTGTCGCGCCCCAAATCAAGACAAGGCGAAAGACTTGCTCTCTGAGAGTAGTATAGGGCCGCTTGTTCCCCGGGATAGTCTCAGCCACGAATTCGACCCGGTACTTTGGTACCCAACACCTGAATCTATCCGTCACGCGGTCTGCGTCGTTCCCGCGAAAAACCGCCGGGCTTGCACATCCTTCAAATTGCTTGCCATTCTCGTCCTGGTTTGGGAAACTGAAGCGGCATGAAGAAGATACTACTGGTCGATGACAGCAAATTGCTGCGCACGGCGAACGCCAGAATGCTAGCCAAGGCGGGCTACGAAGTGTTGACCGCTGGCGACGGCGAAGAAGGCTTAAAAATCGTTCAGAGTCAGACTCCCGATCTGTTGGTGCTGGACATGATGCTGCCGAAGCTCTCGGGGGTTGAAGTGCTGCAAGCTGTGCGCAAGAACCCGTCCACCCAGGCTCTTCCTGTCATCGTGTTGACCAGCCTCTCGGAGATGAACCGAAAAAAGATCATAGAGGAAGGTGCCACCGATTTCGTAGAAAAGTCTAAAGGGCTAGCCGATCAGAACTCATCGGCCCTTCTGCAGGCGATCGCCCGGGTCTTCCAAAAGGGATAGATCGCTCTCCGCCCTCCAGCCGTGCACGGTTGGTCCGAGATTGTTCCCGTTATCCGAAGAGCTCCCACCCGCCCCAAAAGCTGAAATCATCCGCCGCCAGACGCTATGCGGTGGCGGCTTATTCCACGGTGGTGATCTTCGAGGCCAGCTCGAATCTGCCGGCTTCGCGTCCGCGGGATGCGGCCAGGGCCAAAGTGATCATCTGCACGGGAAGAATTTCGAGGATGGGGAGATGGGAAGTCGGGACTGCCGGCAGGCAGTACGGCAGGCCGGAGCCTGTTTCACCTACGATTTCCGCCTTTCCGTCCTTCTCCCGAATGTCCTGCCAGAGCCGGTCATTCAATTCCTTGGTCTTGGGATCACCGGCAAAGACCAAGACAAAGGTTTCGCGGCTGAGCATCTCAAGCGGCCCGTGGCGGAAGGCAGCGCTGCTCATGCCCTCGGCGTGAAAATGTGCGGATTCCTTGATGATTAGAGCGCCCGTGCCCACGGCAGCCAACGAGGCACCCCGACCGACCAGAAACAAATGCCGTATCCGGGTGAGCTGACCTGCTAAGGAACGAACGTTCTCTTTCCAGTTGTCTAGATAACACTCGACAGCCAACGGCGTCTGCGCCAACTCCTGCCGCGTTCTGCGGAGATTGCGCTCGCACAGAACATCGCCCAGCCACCTTAGGGCCAGCAGGGCCGTAACATAGGTCTTGCAGGAGACGGAGAACTCCTTTCCAGCCTGGGTCAGCAGGGTGGCATTCGCACCGGTCGCCAGAGGGCTTCGCGGACTGTTGGTGACGGCGATGATCGGTGACTGCCGGCGATTCATCGCGAGCAGCCTCACCATCTCGGCGCTCTTGCCCGATTGGGACACCGCCACCACCAGCGTCTTCGCATCGAAGAGACGATTCGCATAATGAATCAACTCGGAGGTTTCGATCGGGACGGAGGTGAAACCAGCGGCGACGAGCGCAAGGTTGAGAGGATGCAAGACATGGAAAGACGAGCCCATGCCGGTCAGCACGATGCGCTCGAACTGACCCCGGTTGAGTTTCGCAGCCAAGCGCTTCAGGTCTCTGGGCGAGCCGAGGTTGGTGAGAGTTTTTTCGAGGGCGGAAGGCTGATCGAGGATATCGCGCACGTATTGGCCTTCGATCATTCTCAGGTCAGGCACGCGATGTTCCTCTCTCCGGAAAGCGGTGATGCCAAACCCTGGCAGCGCCGATCAGATTGGCATCTTCCCCGAGTGAGGCTAATGCCAACTCTGTCTTTTCAAAGGGAACATACTTACAGCTCTGTCGGATCAGGTTGCGGATTCCGGGGAGGAACAGGTCGGAACTCTTCATCAGGCTTCCCCCCAGTACGATGGCATCGGGAGCGAACAGCGTGACCAGGTTCGCCAGGCCCAGTCCGAGATATTGCACTTCGTGCTCCACCGCCCGGCGTGCCAGGGTGTCCGACTCTCGAGCCAACTCGCAGATTCGTTTCGCCGTCAAGGTCGCCAGCTCGGGGTGCTCTGCCGGCGCATTGGCTCGAAACCACTCCACCATAGCCGGACCGGCGGCCAACGACTCCCAGCACCCACGAAAGCCGCAGGTGCAGGGTGGGCCGGAGGGATCGACGAGGTGGTGCCCAATCTCAGGATGCGCCTGGTCGACGCCGCGATAAAGCTCACCATCGAACACCAGTCCGGCGCCGATGCCGGTTCCCACCGTGACATAGATTAACCTCTGTTTGCGTTGCCCGGCGCCCCACGCCGCCTCCCCGAGCGCAGCCGCGTCGGCATCGTTTTCCATGGCCGCCGATACCCTGAACCGGCATTCCAAGTCCCGCACCGGATTCTCTCCTTCCCAATGGGGAAAAAAGTTCACGTTGCCGAACTTCCCGGTCATGGGATCGACCGGACCGGTGGATCCGATGCCGATCCCCCCAACTTCACAGCCCGCAGTCCGGGCCGCTGTCCGCAACATCGTCGTGATTCGATCGAGGGCACTCGGATAGCCTTGTTCCGGGTCGGTCGGAGCCTCCAATCGTGAGCGGACAGATCCGCGGTCGTCGATCATGCCAACCGCGATCTTGGTGCCGCCAATATCGACCGCCGCGATCATAGCGTCTTTCGCCGGCTGGTGCTCGATCATTGCTTCCATTCCAGAATCGCGCCGTCATAGGGTTCGATCGCGATTTTCCAGCCCGATTTTCCGCCTGAGAGTGCTGCGGCTGAATCCGGGCCGAGGCGGCTGAGCGTACGCAGAGCTCGGCTCGAGAAGACGGTTACGTTCTGTGAGGTTGCGCCGTGATTCACCAAGATCAGGTAGCCGCGACTCTCTCCCGAAAGCGCGGATACTTCGACCGCAGTCCGGTCGGTGCGAAACACGGGCTGGATCCCGGCCCAGTCTCGAAAGGCTTGATAGACGCGGTGGGTATTTTCGGGTTGGTCGAACACCGACGGTACCGAAGCCAAGTAGTGTTCGAGGGGGTAGGCGCTCAAAAGAGTCTTGCCCGAGCCTAGGGAATGGGTGACGAGCGCCGGATGGCCATCCTCATCGACGGCGATCACCCGACCGCTGCTCACCTCCACCAAGGAGCCCCAGGACTCAATCGAAGAGGTCGGGACGGAATAATGCAGCGTATCCCCGGGCTTGAAGTCGCCGAAAGGTTCGACGAATTTCAGCGTGACTTCAGAGCTCGGAGCCCGATCCACCAGCCGGGCTCCAAAAAGAGAAGCCATCTCGGGAATAGCCCCGTCGGAGGCGACCGAGGCATACAGAACCCCACCCTGTTCCACATACTTCTTTGCCTTCGCATAGAAGTCGGAATGCACATGCACGAGGAAAGCATCGCCCGTACTGGTGAGGGGCGAGGGCAGCAAGAGCATGGGACGCTTGCTCCAATCGTCATACTCTCGCGGGAAATCTGCTTTGAGACCGGCACGGCGCGCCAGGACGAAAGAAGTCAGGGCCGAGCCCATGAGCCAGTCGTTGGCGCTGCTCGCGCTCGGCTGTCGTCCCGGCATGGCATCGCCATCGTTCATAGACACGTAGGGAATCACGGCTGGTCCGGTCAACCCAAAACGGGAAAAATCGCCGTGAGGCTTGGCCCACTCACCCGGAATGATGATGCCAGCCTCCGCCGCCGCGGGTGAGAGCCCGCTGAGATCGAGGTGGCCCGCAATCTGCGCAAACTTCTTGAACTCCCGGGCCAGCGGTTTGTCCTGCCGGTCCCAGGTGGTCATGCCCCAGCCGGTTTCTTGCGGAGTTCGCAGGTAGGGGACTTTATGAAACTGCTCGGGGGACGCGTCGGTATAGCACCATAGGTCAACCCCGATACTGCCGGCGCCCAGCCCGGAATACATCTGCGCCCGATCGTAGGCCGCCACTCTCTCGGGAGAAAACTGGGCGGTCGATGCCCCCATTTCATGGATCATCACGGGATGCCCGGCACCGTTCGACAGTGCAATCTCAAAGGCGGCCCCGTAGGTTCCCCGGGCGGAAAGCAGGGGATCGGGAAACAATTCCGGGGCATAGAGGGTGAACGGGTGAACACTAAAGAAGTCGACAAACGGGGCGATGTTGTCGGAACGAAATGGGCCGTGGCCTAATTCTTGCCCGCTGGTACCGACGACAATCGGGTGAAGCTTATCGTAGTGACGAATGCCGTCCACGATCAGGTGTGTCCAGTTGATCGCCATCGCATCCGTGGTTTGGTCTTCGACGATCCAAAATGGCGGCTCATCCGTCAGGTCCCAGGCGATGATGGCATTCTCATTGACATAGCGACGGCCGAACTCCGCCGCTAGATTGCCTTGCAGGCGCAACATCTCCGGATCGGCATGCGGATGCCGTCCGTGGCGCCAAGGCACATCCCAATACGCTTCCCCTACTTCCCCGCCGATAAATAGACTGGGATGAAGGTAGATCTGATACTTGTGAGCGAGCGACACCAGGTAGTCGAGCTGGGCGAAAGCTTCCGGGTTGTAATCACCCGGGCGGGGCTCGAACCAGGCCCACAGCATGTCGAAGCGCACGATGCTGTACCCCAGCTCATGCATTTTGGCGAAATCGGCTTCAATGTCCTTGGGATCCCATTCTGTCGGCCATTCCATGGCTGCCTTGGCCGGCACCCAATGCGCACCTAGCGGCAGAAAGCGCTTGCCATCGCGGGTGAAATAGGTGCCATCCAAGCTGACTCTGGGTAATTTACCGGGTTGATCGGTTGCGGCGGTCTGCGATGGAACCGGGGCAACGGCATCAGCAAGCTTCTGAGCGGGAACCAATCGGGACACGCCCACCACTTGGAGGACGATGAGTCCGGCAAGGGCAAGCTTGCGGTAGGCCGGGCAGCGACATTTTGTGATGCCCACGAGTCTCCTTCTCTAGCGCTGCAAGATGTCGAACAAACCATGACCCCTAAGCACAGCCTGGATTTTCCGCGCACAGTTTGCCTGCTTCCGGGCTGTCCACCGCATGTGCCGATTCCCTCGTGGCGCTTTGCCCGCGAAAAACCGCACGGCCATTACGGCAGAGGCGCCTCCAGCTCCTCCAAGACCCAATGCTCGGGGGAGTCCAGGTGGCAGTCATATCCGTAGAATCGATCGCCGAAGATGTGCTGGAAAAGACAGGCGCGTTGTCCGCGCATCACCGGATTGCCCACGACCGGGCGAAAAGTCCCGTCCGGAGAGTCGGCGGCGAAGACCTCCACCTGCCATTCCCCCTCGGGGTTGTCGGTGTACCGATGGGGGTAGATTTCGGTCGCCAGAAAATAGATGCCGCTTTCCTTGGCGTTCGCACGCTTCACGTAGAGCAAGTTTGGAGCGGCGACGGTTTCGCTCGTCTCAAGCAGGATTTTTTCTGGCGCGCGATCGAGATCTTCCACGCTGGCTGCACTTCGGCTGATGATTTCGAAGTGATCTTTATCGTTGCCGCGATAAAACGTCAGGTAGAAACGCCCCGAGCGAGGGTCGCGGAACAGATTCGGATTCTGATTGCGTTGCTTGGGCACGCCGGGCACGAGCACTTTTTCTTCTCGCAGGTGAATGCCGTCGTCGGAAGAGGCCAGTACGATGTGGCTGCTCGGCGTGTCATAGTCTCGGGTGATTGCGAAATAGAGCCTGTCCTGGTGTTTTGGATCTGCATGGGCAAGGACCGAGGGCCAGCGGGCATTCGTCCACAAGGGATTCGCCTCGTACTTGGTCCAGTTCATCAAGTCGTTGCTGCGCGCCAAGCCAATTCCCAGCCCCTCGTTCAGCCCGTACCAGCCCCAGTATTTAAATCCTTCACGCCCTAGCTCGAGCACGCTCATCGTATGCGGAAACTCGTTGGCTTCCCACTGCTGCGCGACCGGAAGTATACGGCGTGCTTGGCTTAGTTTGAAGTAGGAGACTTGGCCAGCCCCGGGCTCAGACGCCGCCTGCCCGAACGCCAGCGTACTCAGCATTCCCAGATTCAGCAAAAGGTTGCGAAGATGGTTTGCGGCCGACACGATTCGTTTTTCGCCCCCCTCACCTCGATCGTTGCCCGAGCGTCAAGTCCCTCTCACCGGCATTGATCCCCGGTCCTCTTCGGCAGTCAACCGACTCATTCCGGTTGCTTCGTAGCTTGGATGGTGTTGGAAATGCCGCTCGTGAAGCGGCACCAGGATACAACGAGGCGAGTTGAAAGCCGAATCAATTTCAGCGGGTGTTCTGCCACCGATCAGATCGCTTATGACTACAAAGGCAAGCCAGCTCGACTCTACCACTGGCGGCGATACGCTCGCCTTCCGCTGGTCAGGCAACCTGCGAGTCGCATTTCAGCCTGCCACGATCTACTGGAGAGAACAATGCAATTCGCTGAACCACGCTCACTGCGGGGCAGGCTCAGCGTGCAGGCACTCAAGGTTCATCGTCTGCCGGCCCGGCGGCACCGGCGAGATCCTGGGGTTTGATCTTGTCGGCATTAAACCTGGCTGCGCGCTCGCGCATGGTCCTCAGTACGTCCTCGAGTGGAGGCGGCTCCCCCTTGATCCAGCGCAAGGGGTTGATGCGCGCCACCACAAACGAGCGTAGGTAAGGGCTGACGAGCCCACGTTCCTTCAGCTTTGCCACCACGGCTACGACTTTTTCTTCAAGTTCGAGAACCATGGCGGCATGGCGCTCGTGATGCTGAATGGCCTTGCGCAATGCGTCCTCCACAAAGCTTTCAAGCCGCCGCAGTATAGGGTGATATGCGCCTCCGCCAAACCGCGAGATCCGTTCATAGCAAACGCCGAGGGTGACCAGAGCCGCTTCCTCGAGGTAGAACGCAAACTGGGATTCAGGTCGCGATCCGTCTTCCTCCACGAGACCACGATAAATGCGTATGACTTCAAGCGAGCGCTCCTTCAAGTTGTGGGCCTTCTCCGTGTTCAGGGCCAGTATCTGCCAGGCAATCTCGCGGTCGGGGATCACCAGAGCGGCAATCGACTTTGCGCCCAGCCGACGCATTGCCTCCAGACGATGTCTCCCGTTGGGAGTCCAGAAGTTGCCACGCGGTGCGCGCACGGCGATGATGGGATCAAGAAAACGTCCGGTCTTATCGATGACGTCGGCCAGGCGTTCATGGTGAGCGTCGGAGAGATCTCGCTGAAAGGGAGTAGGCTCGACCGAATCGATCGGTAAAATCGAGAGCAACACCGAATGTCCGCCGAACGGGTCCTTATAAAATCCCACCAAGCAGCCTCCCGCTCGCTCAATGCCCTCTGCCGCCTCGGCCGCCGATCCTGCCAGTTCTTCGAGCCGGCACTCCTTGGGGCCAAGGCCCTTCGAAGCGGGTTTGGCCTTTCGCGGTCGCCGCCGGGCTGGTGCACGCTGGACCATAGCCAAGACTCTATCCTAATTGCGGCCGAGCGATCCAGGGCATCCCCGGGCTTGCCTTCTTGATCTTCATCAAGAATTGGTATGCTCATGAAGGGTTAATAAAATTTAAGGGAGAGGCGGGCAGCGTTGGCCCGGTTGCTTGGTCGTGGTTCTCGATTCACCACAAGTCTTACTAACACCGATTTCAGTCCCCAGAAGTTATTTCAAGGAGAGGTATGTCAACCATAAAAAGCATCGATGCCCTGGAGATTCTGGACTCGCGCGGAAACCCAACCGTTCAAGTGAGTGTGATGCTTGATACCGACGCCACAGGTGTGGCCAAGGTCCCCTCGGGGGCGTCCACCGGGAGCCGGGAAGCAGTCGAGCTCCGTGACGGGGATAAGAAGCGCTACGGCGGGAAGGGTGTCCTCAAGGCGCTTCACAACGTGATCAGCGTTATCCAGCCGGCGGTGAAAGGTTGGGATGCGGCCGATCAGAAATCGCTCGATGAGCGGCTGATCGAGCTCGACGGCACGCCGAACAAGTCAAAGCTCGGCGCCAACGCGATTTTGGGAGTTTCGCTGGCAGTCGCGAAGGCGGCTGCGGCGGACAAGAAAGTTCCTCTGTATCGGCAATTGTCGGCACGGGAGGAATACGTCTTGCCCGTGCCCATGCTGAACGTGCTCAATGGAGGCAAGCACGCCGACAATAACGTGGATTTCCAGGAGTTCATGATCGTTCCCTTCGGTGCCCCAAGCTTTGGCGAAGCGTTGCGGGCAGCGGCAGAAACCTTCCACGCCCTGAAGGATGTTTTACACCGCAAAGGATACGACACGAGCGTGGGCGATGAGGGTGGCTTCGCTCCTCGCCTCAAGTCCAATGAGGAGCCGATGGAATTGATGGCCGCGGCGGTTGAGAAAGCCGGCTACCATCTGGGCAGGGATGTTGCCATTAACCTGGACCCGGCGGCAAGTGAGTTTTACGAAGACGGAGCCTATGTGTTTCGCAAGTCGGATCGCTCACGCAAGAGTTCCGAGGAAATGATTGCGCTTTGGGCGGATTGGCTCAAAAAGTATCCCGTATTCTCCCTCGAAGATGGACTTGGCGAAGATGATTGGGCCGGTTGGAAGAAACTAACCACCCAGCTCGGCGGAAAAGTGCAGCTTGTCGGGGACGATGTCTTCGTCACCAATCCGGCAATTTTCGCCAAAGGCATCGAGGAAGGAGTGGCAAATTCGATCCTGATCAAACTCAACCAGATCGGCACAGTCACGGAAACCCTGCGCTGCATCGAAATGGCGCGCAACAGCAACTACACGGCCGTCGTATCCCATCGGTCCGGGGAGACCGACGATACCACCATTGCGGATCTTTGCGTGGCGACCGGAGTGGGACAGATCAAGACGGGATCGAGCTGCCGGGGGGAACGGGTTGCCAAGTACAATCGGCTGCTTGAGATCGAGAAGGAATTGGGAGGGAGGTCGAAATACGCGGGTCGATCGGCCTACGGAAGATGGAAAACATCGCAAGCTAACGACTGAGGCCGATGGCTTCCAGCTGCGTTTCGAGCTCGAAGGGACCGCGCTACGACGCCGGCTAGGTACGGCCTTCGATACCCGGCGCGCCCTTCGGTCGACGACCGTGATCGAGCGGGTAGAGAAGACCGGAGCCTGGCGCCAACCCTAGTTTTCCCAAACCTTGCGAGCCTTCTTTACGTTGGCGTGCTCTTTCCTCTCACGGCGCGCCGTATCTCCGAGCGGAACCTCCTGCCGTTCGGGTACCGCCTCCCAAAGAGGCATTTCACCCTGGGCCACAGTGACCAGACCCGTTCCCGAGAACAAGCTTTGCGTCGGAGCCATGGGCACCGAATAGGCGTGCATCGGATGGTCCGGTGCAGCATACGAGGATCCCATCGGGGCCGTTCCAGCTCCAGATTGGCCCAGTGCTACCGTCGCCGAAGCGAGGCAAAACCCTAGAAATAAAGCGGCTTTCACAGATAAACCCTTTTTCATCGATCATTCCCCCGGAAGTGTAAACAGCAAGTCCGCTGCCAAAACTTGAACAGCGGAAAGGGAGGGCTTTTCGGGGCAATCAGCCGTATTGTGCAATTGTTTGCACATTTGTGGAGGCACCCAACCTAAGGAAGCGCGCGACGATAACCAGGGACGCGAAAGTTCACAGGCATGAGTTCGATAGGGCGATGAGAAGAGCGGGAGGGACCAGAATTCCCGTCCAGAGCCGCTTTTCGAGGATTTGCCCGTCAGCCGAAATTCTTGACGAGTCCTTGACAAGCCGCCACCGTAAGGGCAGAATCGTTTGGCATTCAGGGTGAGCGCCAGCCGCCCCCCGGAGTCAGTCCACACTTAGCTGTCACCCACCCTAGCCCAGCTGTTTTAGCTGTGGTATTCGAAAAAGGAGGTAGTGCATGGTTAACCTATGGCGAGAGCTTTGGCTAGAGGACAGCGGGCAGGACATCGCTGAATACGCGGTGATGCTGGCCGTCATTTTAGTGCTCGTGGTTGGCACGGTTCGTTTGATCGGAGGCAATGCCAACAACGCCTTTTCCGCCACTGCGAGTGCCATCGCCCAATGACAAGAGATCAGCAGGCTCAGCCCGAGCTTGCTGTGCGATCGAGCTTATGTGCTGGCTGATCAGCGTGCCCCCAACATCAGTTGCTGATGTAGCGGACCGCCGAATCCGCTACTTGACACATTCCTTGGAAACTTAAAACATAGCCTCAGATTCGTATCTCGAGCTTGTGGGGTGCCCGATCGAATGCGAGGCATGGTGTTGTACGGATTGGTCAGCGCAGTTGTGCTCACGTCCCTGGTGTACGCTGGGGATTACCTTTCCTTGCGGTCTAGACTGTCAGCCAACCGCCAGCCCTTCGGCAATGTGGCGGTGCAGTCGGTATATGTAATTCACGAGAAGAGCGGCAAGACGGAATATCAGTTCCCGCCGCCTGAGAACCAAGTTTGTGTCGAGTCCCTATTTCCCCACCTAGGGTACAGCCCCTGCTGGTATCTGAAGAAGCACGCCGAGAAGCGGATTGACATCTAGGGAGGGGAGGGAAGGTTTCAAAGCGTGCAAAACTCTGCCGGGCGCGAGTCTCACTACAAATTTGTCAGGGCTAGGTGGGGAGCGTGGTCGAGAACCTGCCTGCCGTCATCCTCGATATACCCGCGTCCGCTAAAAAACGATTGGCTGAGCCTTGTCGGCGATTACCACCGCTTGGCTTGTACCGGCGAAGTGAATTTCCAGAAGGGTGCGCGATCCCTGCCCAGTTCCCCGGCACACGATTTCATCGTGCTGGTAAGGGATCTGCCGGCTTACCCACTTTGCTTTGGCGGTCGCGACAACTGTGCCTCCTTTCACAAATCTCACAATGGCATCCGGGCTGTCGGATTCCCAGGCGACCTCGAAATCGCCAAGGCGCAAAGTTCTACTGCCGGTGCTTGAGGTCCGAGATAGTAGCAGCAGGGTCTTCGATTCCTTTGGGACGGGTCGGGGCGTAAAGCCGTCGGACTCCAGTTTCGCGCGCGCTGCCTCCGCCTCGTTCTCCGTGCCAAAGGGTCCTGCCAGCACATGGTAGAACTTCGCCCAGAATTGGGCTCTCGGTACGACTGTGGGATGAAACCCGGCTTGCGCCACCCTGTTAGCCACCTTGTCGGCTTCCGGCTCGTCTTTAAATCTTCCCACCTCGAAGTATGTTCCTAAGGGGACGTTGCCATTCAGCTCTGCAACATCCTCCGGTGGTTCGGTCGAACCGCTGCCGGCCGTAGCCGGTTGGACGTGGACATCGCCATTCGTGCTCAATTCAGGCTGCCGACGATCGGCGGATCTGTCGGCGGTCGGACTGGAAGCTGCCGGCTGCGGAGAAGTTGGCATTGACATTGACGGAGCCGTTGCCGCGACTGCGCTCGTCGGTGCCCCCGACTCGGGTTTTGCAGACTGCGGGTTCACGGTTGCCATGGAGGCAGGCGACGGCGGCAGGTTGTGAGTTGGCATTCGAACCGGTGGGGGCATTGTCGGCCGTGCCGGCGCTGGAGGGTTTGCCTTGGCGGGTGGAAGCGAAGTCGCCGCGGCTGTTGTACGCCCGGTTGTGCGAGGAACTTCCGGTGATGGCTTTAAGGCGGATGCGGCTACAGACGGTGTGGCACTGGGCGAGACGACGGGAGGCGAAGAGGACGAAGCCGCAGGAGGCGGGGCTGGAACCTCATGATGATCGGAGATCTCGGGGCTCTGCCGGTCATCGGTTGCCGGTGTCGCCATGCTCCCCGAAGCGGTCGGCGCTGTGGCCGGGTTCGACGCACTGGACACCGGGGGATTGCTGGTGGCAGTGGGGGCGTTTCTCGGCCAGCGATAAGACTCAAACCAGAGCAACAGAGAGAACAAAAAAAGCGCCGCTCCCGCTCCACTGATGGCGGTCCAGGTGCGTGCTGTTTTCCGTCGCGTTCTTGGCTGCTCGGGTTGTTCTGGCCGCAAAATCGGAACCAGTAAGTGGGCGATGTGTTGCAAGGCGGCAATGTGGCGCGGGCTGAAGGCGGCCGCTCGAGAAGAGAGTACCTCTACTACCCCCAGAACCGAGCCTTGCCCTTCGACGGGCACCGCCACCATGGAACGTAACCGCCAGCGCGGCGCTGCAAGTCCTGCCCGGAAATCTTCTTCGCCGTCTTCCTCGAAGGTCACGACCTGTCCGCTCTCCATGCATTTTCTGGTGAGGGTGGGTTCAGATGGGAGCTTGGATCCAACGTCCGGAGCTTTTCCCGCACTGGCTCGACATACCACTCCCCATGCGTCACTCACGCCAATGAAGGCGCCTTCGGCGTCGGTCAGCGAACGAGCCCGTTCAATTACTCCCTTTAGGACACTGGAGAGAGGCTGATCTCGATTGTCGTTGAGCTCCTTCTCAATCTGGCCTATTTCGATTTCCTCCTGGTTACGACCGTAGGCAAAGTCGCTGGCTGTAAGGTTCAAAGGTTGGGCACTTTGTCTGGACATGGAACGCCACCATTCCTTCCGTGTGCGAAGGTCGCGGGGGGCGGGCTGTGGCTAGCCAAATCGGCAGCAAGTATAACCCTTAGATGGGGCTTCTGGCGAGCTTCTGCCGCGACTGGCAAGGCTTTTGGAGGTTTATCGTTTTCGAGAGGTGGGGCACCGTGGGAGACCGACTCGATTCATTTTCGCCGAGGACCACTGGCTTCGACCGCTCCAATTATTCACTTTGATACCCCCAGTTACTAACGTTTGGTAGGAGGGGGGAATTTATTGAGATATAACCCCTTGAGATATACTGTGCACACTGAAAGCTGGGTTGATTACGCACTCGCCGGTCTGCATTCCTTCGACTCTCCTCCGCCAGGACCGGGATTAAATACGGCTACCGGTGTCGTCTGCGCCTTAGCGATATCTGAAGCTTGAATGGCCGCAGTCAGCCTGGATTTGCTCACAAACGTGGTGGTGCGTGCGCTGCCGCCCCAGCGCACGACTGCCACTGCGCCTGTTCTCGACTCTACTCCCCATTGGGTTCCTGACCCCGGTCGGGGGTCAGAAACAATTCTGACGGTGGTTCGCGTTCCGCAAGAATTGGGATCTGGGAGCGTCCCAGGCGGCTACTTCGACCCCGCCGTTACTGCTGCCTGTCGCTGGCGTCTCTCGGCAACAGAGGGAAACTAAGCAAGCCGGAAAGGAGCGCTAAGCAACCGTGCCGGCAACATCACGACCGCCCATACAAGCGCGAGCACGTGAATGGAAACAGATACGGGATTGGCCAGTTGAACCCGTCCGGCCCACGAGATCCCGCGAGATCTTCCAATAGATGCAAATGGAACGCGACGAAGGCGAGTGACGTCGTAATCCACCTGCGCTGCGACATAACAAATGCGCACGCAGACACACAGCCGGCGAAAAGTAACGTATGGAGCGCGTGGTCATATTCCGAAAACCACAGCAAAGGGTGTTGGGAATTCCGTGTGACAATCTCGGCGAAGACTCCCAAACCGTCCACGTCAGGAATTACCGCTGCAAATGTCACTATGGCGCGGTCCCGTGAGCTCAGATCGGCGGCATTGGCAAGGACCCAGCCTGTCAGGCAGTGGGTGACGGGGCTCATGCGAGTACTTTAACTGTCCCTTGAGCCATCGACAAAATATCTCCAAGTCACTCTTTCCGGGATTACGAGTGCTATCGCGGGTTTCAACAGTTGCGGCGAGCAATAAAAATTGGCTGATAAAAGCCGCTGTCGGATGGGAACAGCCATCGAACGTTCGTGAACCCTGCCTGTTCCAAAATGTGTCGCAGCTCGCTTCGAAGAACTGCACGATAAGTCGAGGTGAAATGTTGCGTCTGCCACGCAGATTCTGTGCTTCGCGTAATGTACAGATGGAAGCGATAGCGCCGCTCATTAGCCCAATCCCAGATTTGAAAAACGATGCGCCTTCTGCCGTTATCCGAATAGAAGCTCGGGCCCTGTACTTTCGGCCTTTCCACGACAAATCGATCGTAGTCGCGAATGCTGCCGATGAAGGAACTGCCTGGCCTAAGTTTCCCATATGCCTGTTGCGCGGCCTGCAACAACTGCTCATCGGTTTCTAAGTGCGGAAGGGAGTTGTCGATACAAATCACCGCATCAAAGCTCGAATCTGGGATTGCACTCAGTTGCATCATGTTCGCCACCGAGAATGGAATGCTCAGCCCCCGCTTCGAGGCTTCTGAGCGCGCTCGCTGGATGGCCCCATAGCTCACGTCGCAACCCGTTACATCGAAACCTTCCATCGCGAGCCCTAGTGATTGAGTTCCTATGCCGCAAGCGCAATCCAGCACCTGAATCGGTCGCCTGTCGCCACTTTCACGGTGGATAATGCTCCCGAGCACTTTCGCCTGTTGCGTAATGCTTGCTTCCCAGTTCTCGAATATTTGGTCGTAGTAAGCAGCAAGCTCGTCATACGGTTGTGTCAAATCGGCCATAATGCATTCTAGCTGGTTAAGAATCCCCTTTAATCTCGTAACCACACGGTTACAAGTGTGCCTGCTAGCGTCCGTTGACATCAACTTCCGTTTGCCCGTTTCCCAGGAGTCGGCCAGGCGACAGTCGTCGCAGCGGGCCTCTGCAGGGTTCCGGCAATTGGGCAACAAAGTTGAAGTTGGTGCCGATAGAGTTTTCGGCTCGATTATTTGTCTGTCGATGCGGGTTGCTGATATTCCGTGATTCTCGCCTGCAGACTTTGCTCAAAGGCGGCGAACTTTTCCAGGTGAGGGATGGCCCGGGGTTTCACTTCCACGCCAATTTCGAGACACAGCTCTATCTTCGGATCATATACAGGCCACGCGGGAAGCCCGACCTGGTTGGGGTCTCCAGTCTTTGCGAACTGCGTCCAATAGCTGCCCATCGTCTCCACTAGAGTGGTAGGCTCCCTGCGCAGCGTCATCGCCCCTGCAGAATACGTCAAGCTAAATCTGGAGCACTAAGGGACGGTGAAAGTCCCGGTGCTGGTGACAGTTCCTCCTGGAGTAGTCACGGTGATTTTTCCCGTCTTCGCTCCGCTGGGCACCGTGGCCGTGACCTGCGTGTAGGAGTCCACCTCAAAGCTTGTGGCCTTGACTCCTCCGAAGGCGACAATGGTAGCTCCGGTGAAGCTCTTGCCGGTAATCACCACGCTCGTGTCCACAGGGCCGCTCGTCGGTGAGAAGCTCAAAATCGTTGGCGTCACTCGGAAGTTGAGGTTGCTGGTCAAGGTGTGGCTTGGCGTTACCACTTTGACTTTGCCGGTGGTCGCGGGGCTCGGCACGGTGGTCTTGATTTCGGTACTCGAGACAACCTTGAATTTAGCCGCGGTGCCATTGAAGGTTACGCTGGTCGCGCCCGGCAGATCGTTTCCCAGGATAGTGACTGCCGCTCCCACCTTGCCGGAGGCGGTTAATGTCTCCACGAACGGGCCAAGCCCAATAGACAGGCTGAAGACAGTACCAGCGCCGAAGGCCCCGCCAAATGCAGTGGTCCCGTAGACGTTCCCGTTAGTGGCTTGAACCAGCCCTGCGTACGGAGTCGAGCCATCGGTGAGGTCGAAGTTTTCAAGCGGGGTGAGTGTCCCCGCCGGAGTGATCTTGAAGATCGTGCCACAGCCGCCGCAGGAGCTGGTCTCCCCGCCGCCAGCTGCTGTCCCGTAGAAGTTCCCGTCGGTGGCTTGAATCAGCCCTGAGCTGGGGCCGCCGCCATCAGCCTGCCCCTCGAAGGTGTACAGCGTCGTGAGCGTCCCCGCCGGAGTGATCTTGAAGACCGTGCCACAGCCGGTGCAGGTGCTGCTGACCCCGCCGCCGACGGTTGTCCCATAGAGCTCTCCGTTGGCGGCTTGAACCAGTCGTGACTCCGGGAAGTAGCCGTCCGTGCAACCGCTCTGGAAGCAAAAGCTGTAAAGCGTCGTCAGGGTGCCGGTTTGGGTGATTTTGAAGACTGTGCCATAGTTCTGCGCCCCTCCGTTGCGGGTTGTCCCGTAGAAGTTCCCGTCGGTGCCTTGTATCAGCCGCGCGAAGGGGGAGGCGCCATCCGTGCCCTCGAAGCTGTGCAGGGTCGTGAGCTTTCCCGCTGGGGTCATTTTGAAAACCGTGCCATCCGTGTGAGTACCATTCGCGGGCCCCCCTTGCGTTGTCCCGTAGAAGTTCCCGTCGGTGCCTTGAATCAGCCCTCCGTAGGGGTAGCCGCCGTCGTGAGGTGAAAGCGATGCAGCGTCGTGAGCTTTCCCGCCGGGGTGATCTTGAATACTGTGCCACACCCTGGGGGGCTGACATCGGAGCAGGCGCTGCTGCTGACCCCGCCAAAAGTGGTTGTCCCGTAGAAGTTCCCGTCGGTGCCTTGAATCAGCCCCGCGTTAGGTTGGTAGCCGTCCGCACAATCACTTTTGGAGCAAAAGCTGTAAAGCGGAGTCAAGTTGCCCGTCGAGGTGATTTTGAAGACTATGCCCTGGCCATACTGCCCTCCACCGACGGTTGTCCCGTAGAGGTTCCCGTCAAGGCCTTGCACCAGATACATTTCAGTCTGTGGGGCATAACCGTTGGCTCCGTTGAAATTCGCAAGGGTCTGAAAGGTCTGTGCAGGCGAGGCCATCCTTCCCGCTACACAGAAGACACACACAAGAAAGGAGGTCGGGGTCTTCCACGAGCTGAATTGATGCATACTACCTCCAGTCGCTCTCGCGCTTTGATGTTTGGATCCCCAAGGAAGAGCCTCATGGCCTAAGTTCAGGACAACCTGCGATTGGGGCCGATTAGCTGGGGAGAAGGAAGGTCGCTGAACAACGGGAGAGGTTGGAGAGCATCGAGGGCGAAGCGGACGTAGCTGAGATTGAACTGCCTTCTGCTGTAAAGGAAATGCTGTCAGCGCCCACAAAATATAGAGCGTAGTGGCTCCGCCGAGCACAAGGAACGGCAGCATCCTCTGGCGGCTCGTCCGGTTCGGCTCGAACAGCAGCACGCTTAGCGGAAGCAAGAAGGGGAGGAGTCCCTGCGCATAGAGCATGAACGCGGCACCCATGTCGTGCGCCACCGCAGGCGAAAGAATCCCATCCAATCCCAGCCAGACGAACCCTTCAATGAACTGATGAACAGCAAACAGCGTGGGAAGCGCTGCAAAGAGCAGTTCGCGCCTGTGTTTCACCCTCGTCAAGGTTACGACGCCGACGGCGCCTAGGACGCCGCTGCCCACAAAGTTCACTGTGGCAGAAAAACACACAGCTGGTTCTCTCCGCTCCAAGGATTACACTGACTCTCTGCGAAACGCAAGGAAATGCAGAGGGAACTGCTCGGCAGAAGCTCTTGAATCGATTGCGAATGGCAACGAAGGATTTATGTATCAGTTGTATGTACAGCGAGTCACTCACCGTCCCGGGAGCGCCGATGTCGATGTTCCGGTTTCGTTCGCGGTGTAGCTGCTACGGGCCTGGTAACCGAACGCGATGTTGGAACTTCCCGTCGTCCCGCTCGTAGACCCGAGGTTCGAAAACGACTGGTAGCCGACGGCAGTCTTGCTGTTGCCCGTGGTGTTGTTGAACAGAGCGCTGTGGCCGTTGGCGGTGTTGGGCCGTCCCGCGTGTCAATTTGGGCCTGCGTCCCGCTAAATCTCATGAAAATTACTACGAGTCGAATGCAGAGTAAGGACAGGCTCGGAGCGGCAAGACTCTCCGACTGCTCCGGGACCTGCGTTCTCGAAAATCGCCACTAATTCGTCGAGGTCAGTTCGCTCTGTATTGGACAGGCTTACAAAGCACCCTTGCCATTAGCTGCTTTTCGTGCAATCAATTCAAACCCTCTAGCGCGGGCGGTTTTCTCCAGCGAGTTGAGCCGAGAGCTACCCGCAGCGCGATTTGGCCCCGTCATCTGAATCTGACCCAGGGCGAGAGAGGCTTCCAGTTGCAATCGAAAAAGACCCAGGTTGTACGCCCGGGTCAGCGCTTCTTGAGCGGTGGTCTCCGCGCCGCCCAGGTTTTTTCCAGCTGCCATGACGTAGGCATGATCAATAATCACAGGGATGCGAACGGATACATCCTGACTCTTTTCCGAAAGTCCGACGGCTTCGGCAATGGCTGCGCGCGCCTCGTCTAGCTTTCCCTGTTGAAGAAGGGCTCTGGATAACATCGATTGTGCGAAGATCTCGTCCTCCGCGTAAGCATCTGCACGAAATACTTCGACCGCCGCACGGCTGAGTTGTTCGGCCTCGGTTCCTTTGCCGGAATCGCAATCCAATTCGGCCAGCGCCAGACGAGTTTCGGCAGCGTCACTCTTATTTCCCAGTTCCTCTTGCAGGGAGAGCGCCTCAAGATAAGCCTGGCGTGCTTTGTCCGCTTCCGCCTGTTGTCGCAAAACTTTCCCAACCTCAACGAGTGTGGAAGCGTAAAGGACTTTTGCGCCGGTATCGCGCATAGTAGTCAATTCCTGTTGGTACATTCGGTAAGCCCCAGCAAGATCCCCTTTTTCTCGCAAGACGGTTCCGATCGCCCCCAGGGCTTGCGCAGCTGAAACCCGATGTCCCACCTCGTTTGACAACTCGAACGTCTTCTGAAAATCGTTGAGTGCGTCTTGCAACTTTCCTTGTTCACGCAAGAGGTTGCCAGTGTTGCCCATCACGCTGGCCATTCCATACTTGTCACTCGCCTTTTGGTAACTCCGGAACGACTCGTCATACATCCGTCGCGCGATGGTGAAATCGCCTTTCTTGGCAGAAATCAAGGCGAGGTCCATCAGTTCTCTCGCTTGACCCTTCTGATTGCCGATGGCTCGCGCGATGGTAAGCGATTGACTGTACAACTTCTCAGCCGCAGCGAAATCCCCTTGATTGATGGGAACCTCAGCCATGTCGTGCAGGGTTTGCGCCAAACCGCCGCGATCTCCCGCGGCAGTGTAGATCTGCATGGCTTCTTCACAGGCACTTTTGGCCTTTTCGTTTTCGCCAAGATCCGCTAAAGCCCGGCACTCAGAATCTCGTGCCCGAGCCGCCAGGAGTTTTGCCCCCTGTTCACTTGCTTTTTGCGCCGCGAGCTCTGCCGCATCTCGCCTGAGTTTGTGGTCGCCGAGCGACGCAGCTGCGTCCGATCTGGCCAAATCGATTCGCGGGTTTTCCTTTGTCTGCGCCCCCAAAACATCCAGAGCGGCCAAGCTCTTCAAAGCATCTTTGCCTCGGCCGCCGGCGGTTTCAGCGTTTGTCAGCTGCAAGCCGTAGTCTAGATTGTCGGGGAAGAAGCTGAATAGCGTCTGATAGGCTTCGATGGCCTTCGCCCAATCCCTGCTGGTCTCATAGAAGCGGGCCTCGACCAGCAAGTGCTTCTCACGCGAAAGATTGCCCGCTCCATCCAGGGCTTTCTTTGCTTCCTGCTGTGCGTTGAAGTCATACCCGAGAGACGACCACGTCCGTGCTAGCTCAGAGTGAGCAAGAGGAAACGAGGGATCGGCGGCGATGGCGTCGCTGAGGAGTTCCCGTGCCGATAGTGCATCAAAGGCCCTGATCTTGGCGAGTCCTTGCGAATAGGAACGCATTGCTTCCGGATTCGACGGTAGCTCGGATCTCACTCCATCGGATTCGATTTGAGAAAGCTTCTCCAGCCCGAACTGCTGGCGCAAGCGTGCACCAACCTGCGAAACCAGGTCGATTATGGTTTTCTCCGTGCCCGATTCCGAGACAGCAGCGACGGTTTCTCCCTTGACAGTATCTTCGAGGCGAAGGTCGAGACGAATTTGGCCTCCTCTTTCTTCTCCCAGGTCGAGATATGAGCCGAGAATGATGAAGTCGCTTGCCAGGTTCTTGCGAACTCGAGGCAATGCGTCGGGAGGCAGACTCTCTACATCAGTAAGACCAAGGTCGATTTTCATTCGCGCGACCGTCTCGTCCGGTACCGCGCGCAATTGCTCACCGGCTGCTAGTTCCGCCGTCAACATCTCCGACAGCGCGGTCGAAATCCAAGCGGTGTCTGGGCGGCCGGAGAGATTCTTAAAACCCAATATAGCGACCGAGGGACGCATTCGAACGTGAAGTAGGCTGGGCAGTGGCTCGGCGGCATAGTTCTGTTTCCACAACCTGAGCGCTGCCCATAACCCCAAACCCGCTGTCACAGCAAGTATCAGTATGGCGGTAGTCAACGACTCCCTGTGCCGATGGGCGAATTTTCCGCCGCGGTAGAGAAGAGTAGGTTTACGGGCTTTAATGGGCAAGCCCGAAAGGTGCCGCTCAATATCCTTGGCGAACTCTTCCGCGGAGGCATAACGATCGTCCGGCTCCGTTCGGATTGCCTTCATCACAATGGTGTCGAGATCGCCGCGCAAGCGACGACGCAGATCTTCGGCGCGAATAGCCCGTCCTTCAGCAACCAATTGAGGGGTGATGACCGTTCGCGTGCTGCCATCGTGAGACGTCTTTTCGTCAATCCTGCTGACTGCCACGCTCGGCTTCGCCGGTTCCTCGGTGTAACGGTGCCGCGCGATCTCCAAAGCAGAATTGTGACCAACCTGATATGGCCGATGTCCCGTCAACAACTCGTAAAGCAACACTCCGAGTGAATAGATATCCGTGGCCTTTGTGATCAGTGCTCCGCGCAACTGTTCGGGACTCGCGTATTCGGGTGTCATGGGACGCCCATCGGTTCGGGTAACAGTTGTGTCCGGGGACCATTGCGGGTTAAGCACTTTGGCAATGCCAAAATCCAAGAGCCGAACCACGCCCTCCTTGGTAATCAGGATATTGCTGGGCTTCAGATCACGATGGATGACGAGGGTTTCATGGGCGTATTGCACTGCCTGGCAGACTGCACGGAACAACACCAAACGTTCGGTGATCGACAATCTGTGGGTATCACAATATTCGTCGATACGAACGCCCTCGACGTACTCCATGATCAGATAAGGCAAGCCTTCTTCCGTGCTCCCACCGTCGAGGAGTCGTACGATGCTGGGGTGGTCCAGAGCTGCCAGGACCTGTCGCTCATTGCGAAAACGCCGAAGGATTTCATCCCGCTTAGTCCCTGGCGTCAGCATCTTGATGGCGACACGTTTGCGATACTGGTCATCCGCACGCTCAGCCAAATAGACTACCGCCATGCCGCCCTGCCCAATCTCGCGGATGATGCGGTACGGCCCAATGATTTTCCCCGCCATCGCGGGCGACTGTACGGACAGCAGGTCAGCGCTAGGACAATCCTCAAGAAAGGTGGCGGCGCCATCGAAACTCGACAGCAGCGATTCTATTTCGGTGCGCAGGGAGTCGTCACCAGCACAGGCGTGCAGCAAAAACCTACTTCGCTCCTCGGGCTCTCGCTCCAGAGCCAGCGCGAACAGTTCTTTGACCTGGTCCCACTTTTCAGGCATCTTTCTCGTCGCCTCTGCGCAGCTCACGCGCAAGCCACGCCTTTGCCACGTTCCAGTTGCGCTTAGCCGTCGTGCGGGAAACACGCAGGACTCCGGCAGCCTCCTCAATGCTTAGACCACCAAAAAAACGTAGCTCCACAAGCTGGGATTGCTGCGGATCGAATTCTGCCAGTCGGGTGAGAGCTTCATCCAAGGCAACGACATCTGTTGCCTTCCCCTTGGAAACGCCGGCTGCTTCTTCCAGAAAGACTCTCTCAAAGCCTTTGCCGCGCTTTTTGGCATCGTGGCCGCGGCTGTAGTCAACCAGGATACGGCGCATCAGTTGTGCAGCGATGCCCAGGAACTGCTCCCGGCTTTTCCAACGAATTTCTCTCTGATCGGCCAGGCGAAGATAGGCCTCATGCACCAGGGCCGTAGTTTGCAAGGTGTGATCGTTGCGCTCCCGCCGCAGATAACTGGACGCCAGCTTCCGCAGCTCCGAGTAAAGCAGTACCACTAACTCTGCGACTGCCTTGTCATTGTCCACATCGAGTTCCCCCAGGAGGGCGTCTACATCATTAGCGATTGGCGTATCCATAAAGATGTCTCAACCCGATCACCCGAACTACTGGGCATGGACGAGCAGCGCAGTCGTAATCACTCGAACTTAGAAAATTAGACAAAGACGAAAGCGAGGGAAGATCGATATGAGCTCGCGACGCTTCCACTCCGCTTCGGAAATCGCGATCTCTATGGGCGTGAAGTATATACCGAGTCGAATTCTAAACCAACGAAGTTTATGCTTGTCGTTTCAATTACTTGCAGCTTCCTGGTGCAGAAAAGCAGAAGCGCCGCCGACCGATACCAAAGAAATGTGGACCTTTTTCTGTGGTTTCTTCGCGTTACTAGATAGAGGCCGAGTTGGAACCGTGGGGCGGAAGATAGCGAGTAAACATGAAGGTTGGCGATGTCGGTCTCGGCGCTGGAGTCTCTGATCCGGCAAAGGAGCAAGCATGAACGCACAGCCAATTCAAATATCAGGTTCGTCAGCGGTGCCTTTGGGCCCAACTCCAGTCGCTCCACGCAAGGGCTGGTTTGCCCGCAATTGGAACCGGCTTGCGCCCGCGTTCCTCATTGTTTTCTTGGTTTTGCCGCTTGCGCCTCTAGGGTCAGTCCTCGCTGCGCCACCTGCCGCTGAGCAAGCGGGTGTGATCCAGAGTCAGGAAACCAATGAGGAAGGTGTCGTGGGGGAACTGACGGATTGCCGACGTTCTGAGGGTGTTCTGACCATCAAAGTTCGATACCGTAACACCTCCAGCAAAAAGGCGCATCTGACGTTCACCCATTGGAATGCGTCGGCTGGCGATAATGCGAAGTATTACGTCACTGCCGGGAATAAGAAATTCTTCATGCTTACCGATTCTGACGGCACCGTCTTGTCGACCAATAGCACCGGCAACGGCGTCGAAACTGACCTCGATGCGGGGAAAACCTTTCTGTGGTGGGCGAAGTACCCCGCCCCTCCAGCCGAGGTAAAGAAAATTAACTTCATGACGCCGCTGTCTAGCCCGTTTGAAGACGTTCCGATTACCGACAAGTAGGTAGGGTAGGCCGGTTCATGCTAGGGAGGAAAGATGGCGACGCCGAGGAGCTTAAAAACACTCTCATTTTTCTTGCTTGTCCCCTGCTTCGCAACTGCCCAGAAATATACCGACCCGGACTCGCCGGCCGTCGCAGCGGCCGCTCAGGCGGCGCTGGCTCACGCCAGGGTCATAACCATCGTGGGCGTGAGCACCGGAATTCAGAGTGTGCTCGAGGATCTCAAGGCGAAAGTCACCGAGCACGAAATCAAAATCGAGCTCGACGCCGATGTCCTGTTCGACTTCGATAAATACAGCTTGCGTGCTGAAGCCGCTGACAGTTTGCGCGAGGTTGGTGAGGTTGCCAAGAATTATGCTAAGTCGCCCGTGCTGATCGAAGGTTACACGGACGGCAAAGGTACCCACCCTTACAATCTCAAGCTCTCCGACAACCGCGCCGCATCAGTGAAACAGTGGCTGGTTGAGAATGCGGGCATCTCCGGTTCGCGAATAACCACTCGCGGTTGGGGAGAAGCCAAGCCGGTCGCTCCCAACACAAATCCGGATGGCTCTGACAACCCCGCGGGTCGTCAGAAAAACCGGCGCGTCGAGATCACGATAACTACCAGTTAGGAACATTATGGAGATTATCGAAACCGATTTGCACATGATGGCACGCGATCCGCTACCATCGGTGCGCCCTTGCCTTCGGGGACACCTAAGGCGCCGTGGCGACCCAAAGCTGTCGGGCTCATCGCCTTGTTCTTTGGTCCCGCGCCGGAGCCTGGGTCGTGGCCATCAACCTTCGTCGCATGGGCCACCAGCGAAGCGCCAAGAAGTTCCTGCCTCTCGCACTCCTCGTGGCGGTAGTAGAGTGTGCGATTCTGGCCATCTGGATTCCCGTTGCCCTGTCCCCGCTTGTAGGGCTCGGCGGGGAGTTCGCGTTCTTATTCATTTTCCCGGCTTTCATGAAGAAGCAGTTCAGCGAATGGCAAGCTGCTCACCCCAGTACCGTGGCCTCCAATGGCTGGAACGCGACCGGGTGGGGATTGCTCGGGGGTCTCATCTTCGTTGCGATTTACATCCTCGCGTTTGTAGCGGTGGCGGCGGTATTGATCATCGTGCATTCAAGCAAAAGTTGGAACACCCGGTGAACACCGGTTTAAGACGTGATCTCTGAGGGCAGATGTATGCAGCCACGACGGGAAGGGATGATCTGGCAGGTACTGGGATTGCTGGTGGTGATTGCCGCGGCGCTGGAGATCCGCTCCGCCGCGCAACAGTTCACCGCGACGTTCAACCAGAAGTATGCCGGAGTCATGGACGTTGTGTGGCCCTTCGCAATGGGAGTGTTCGCCGGTTTTCTGCTCCCGGCAGGTGCTGCCGCCATGATTTCCGGGCACGTTTTACGAGTAATGAATGGTGTGACTCGTTGCGCATGGGCTTGGAAGCTGGCGGGCGGGTTGTGCTGCCTCGGGGGCATGGGAGTGTTCGTGGAAAAAATGACTCTCGTCGCGATGTCCCGTGCAGGGCGTGACCTCGTGAAACAGGACGTGGATCTCTTTCAAATGCTCAACAGTGGCGGCTTCGCCATCTGGATTTCGGGTGGCTATGTTTTTCTACTGGGGACCATGTTGCTTATGGCCGATCGCCTTGGCAAGTGCCTAAGCTCGGCCAATGCAGCGGGAGCGCAGCACAGTCCGCGAGACCAGGGCAGCGTGACGCACCGCGGAAAGTTTTCCTGAGTTGAGCGGTTCCAGGATTTGCTTAGGAGAGTGGAGCGTGAACTTGACACTGGTCTCTATCGCGAAACTCAGCCAGACCATGCTGTGGGTGGTCGGTTTCCTCATGGTCGCGGATCTCGCCTCCATAACTCTCATCATTCTTCGAATCGGCAAGGTCGATCCGGAGGAGGGACACGTCGTCACAGAGCGGGGTTCCGGCTCCGGGGGTGCTCTGAACCCCGTGGGAGGCGCCATGGGGGGCGGCAGGTACGTGCTCAAAGAAAAAGTTCTCGTGAGCCGCTCCGGGTACATCAGTGACAAGTCTTTAGTTGATGGCACCGCGACGAAAAGCGAGCGCCTCCTGGTCCATTGCGCGCAGCTGCTCTTCTTTCTCTTCTGGCTGCTGTTCGTTTTCATCGGGCTCAGT
>DASPTQ010000116.1:0-3906 GCA_035623335.1 Terriglobales bacterium | reverse complement strand
CATCGAGGTCCTGCAAGGCCCACTCGGGCTTTCCCGAGTGCCGCAGATAGGAATCGAAAAACCGCAACAGAAATGGCGTCTGGCTGCCTACGCCCGCGAACAGAAGAACCGGAACCGCGGGTTTGATCCGCTTCATCTCTGCCCGGATGGATGCCCCCGTGGCGTCGGGCAGGTCGTACTCCAGAAGGACGCCTTGCACCGGCTGATTCTTGAGTACCGACACGCCTTGCCTTCCCGTGGTCGCGGCTACAACCTCATAGCCGGCCGCCTCCAGCATGTAGCGCAGGGCCTCCAGATACTCGACATGGTTTTCAACGCACAGCACCTGAACGTGGCTCATTTCTTTTTCTCCTGGTTGGGGAGACTGAACCCCCTCAACCTGCAAATTCAGGCTTGCCTCCCGGCAGACGGAAACATGCCCGACCCGGGCTGCCTCCCGGTCATGAGTCCTTTTGCCGCGGTCTGATCCATGAGCGGCATCCAAGCCGCTATCGCCCGTTTCTCTGCTAAGAGCGGCGGGCTATAGATGGATGCATTCCGTAGGGACTAGCTGGCAGGAGGGGGTCGATTGTAGTGGTAGCCTTTGGTCTGCAAAGCCGACCACAACTGAGAGGTGGGCGCTGCGTGTGTTGCTTCGGCAGAAGGCGGGAAGGGTAAGAAGCCGCGTACCGGCGTACTCCATTGTGATCCCACGGAATCAAACCGGGGCCTCTGATCATGTTTCGAAATAGCGCTGACCGCTGAATGGTGATGGGATGGAGTCTTGGGAAACTCCGACGGCACATGGCGCGCGACAAGGAGGGCAAAAACCGCCGTCAGAGCTGGAATCATCCGAATCCAGCGTACGTCCCTGTTGCTAGGGAAATACGGCTTTACTGCCATGAACCCCACCTGGACTTATGGATGATTATAGCGCGCCTGCGGGTTGGCAACGCTTAGCTCTTTGTCTTGGTTTTCCGCCGGTTACATCCGGTCGACGTGCACGTCTTGAATAAGATACGGACCGCTCGCGCCCGGAACAGGTGAGCGAGTCACTCTTTGCTCGGTCAAACAGATTGGAGCAATGTTCAGGAAAACGCCTATGACGACGAACGATAAATCCGCCTCGCCTAACCGCTTGAAATGGAAGGGATGGGCTATCTGCGCAACCGCGCTGGTTTCCTTTGCCGCTGGATCCCTTTCCACCGCTCGTCTGCTGCACTTGCAGCGCGCCAGGGCCGAGAGCAGTCGCGTCTTCGAGCTTCTCATTTATCATGCCCGGCCAGGCCAGGGTCCGGCTCTCGAGTCGCTGTTTCGTGACGTCTCCAAGCTGCAGGCCCGGCACAATCTGGAAGTTGTGGGGTTCTGGGTGCCGAACGACGATCCGGCGTGGAAAGACACCTTGATCTACCTCGTGGCGCAACCCAGCCGCGAGCAGGCAACGAAGAACTGGAGTGCCCTTCACGCCGACCCGGATTTCCCGCCGTATCGCAAATTGGGGGAGGCCCTCATACAAAGGGAGGGCGACGAGTTCGAAGTCGACGAGGTGTACATGCGCCCCACGGATTATTCGGCGATGAAATGACGAACGCTGAGAGAAACCATGCAGCCCTGGAAGCATTCGTCCGGGGCCGAAGGCTGTGGACACCGGTCGGAGACAATGCTTCCACCTCAACTGTTGAAAAGGGCAAAGATCGATGGGAAAGCAGACCTTGCGAGCAGCTTCTTCTACTGGCGTTCTGCAAGTATTTTCGCTGCAGCGTTCTGCACGGTCCGGCCTTGCTGCGGGCAGATGCCTGATCACATTCCTGACCTGCTGTTTTGCCTCCCTGGCGGTGGCTCAGTCAACTCACTGGGTCGTCAGTTGGGGGGCGAGCCCGTCCCCCTCGCCCAACGCGGCACAGGCTGCCAAAGATGGCTTGGAATTTACCAATCAGACGCTGCGGGAAGTGGTTCATTTGAGCATCGGCGGTTCCGCAGTCCGGGTCCGCATCTCGAACCTCTTCGGCAAGCAGGGTCTCGAAATCGGGACAGCCCACCTCGCGCTGCGATCGAGCGATTCGGGCATTCACCCCTCTTCTGACCGCGTGTTGACCTTCGGCGGGGCACCCAGAGTTACCATTCCGCCCAATGCCGTTGTTCTCAGCGATCCCGTGAACCTCTCTGTTCCGGCAGAAAGCGATGTCGCCATCAGCATTTTTGTGCCGCACGCAGCCACCGCTGCTGGCATTCACTACTTCGCCTTTCAAACGTCGTACGTCGGGGCAGGGGATCAAACTGCATCTCCGGTCATCGCCAATCCTCGTGCTATCAGTTCGTGGATCTTCCTCGCGGGCGTGGACGTAAGCGCCCCGCCTTCGGCCGCAGCCATCGCAGCGTTCGGCGATTCGCGGATCGACGGCGATGGGTCTACCCCGAACACCAACCGCCGCTGGCCCAACCTTCTCGCCCACCGCCTGGCGCAGAAGGGCCTGCCGCTGGGCGTGCTCAACGCGGGCATCGTCGGCAATCGCATTCTTCACGACGCCCCCCAGGATGCGATCGAGCTCGGCGTGAGCGGCCTGTCGCGCTTCGATCGCGACGCTCTCGATCAGCCCGGCATCAAGTACGTCATTGTTCTTGAGGGGATTGTAGACATCGGACTCCCGGGAACGTCGGTCTCGCCTGACTCCGAGGCGGTGAGCGTCGATGATCTGGTGATGAGCATGAAGCAGTTCGCCCAGCGAGCCAATGAACGCGGCATGAAGATCTTTGTGACTACCCAAACTGCCTTTAGTGGTGGCACCGTCGTTCCCGGCATTTTCAGCCCCGAAAAGGAAGTGAAGCGGAAAGTTCTCAATCAGTGGATTCGGTCGAGTCGCGAATTCGACGGCATCATCGACTTCGACAAGGTCGTCCTCGACCCCACCAGCCCAGAGAAGCTCCGACCTGAGTTCGACAGCGGCGATCACATCCACCCCAATGACGCCGGCTACCAGGCCATGAGTGATGCAATCGATCTCGCTCTTTTCCAATGAGTTCGCGAAGAAGCTCTGAGGACAAGGAGAGGACAGGATGACAGGAGATTCTGTTGTTGCATCTGAAAGATCTGGCGCTCTATCAGCGATTGCGGTTGGCGGACTGGTCGCCGGGGCTTTAGACCTTACCCAAGCCTGCATCCTGTTCGGATGGGACATCCCGCTCGCAATCGCCGCCGGCCTTCTGGGGCCGCAGGCTTTCCAGGGAGGTGCCGGCACCATGTTCTGGGTGTAGCTCTTCACTTCTTTATTGCCTGCTCGGCAGCGGCTATCTACTACGCGGCCAGTCGGAAATTGGTCTACCTGAGAGAGTCTCCGCTGGTGTGCGGCTTGTTTTTTGGCGGCTCCGTGCAGGAGGTCATGAACCTCGCTGTTTTGCCGCTCTCCGCTCTCCACGCGTGGGGCCCTTACACGCACCACGAACTGGTTCTGGGACTGCTCGTGCACATGGTCAGTATCGGCTTGCCCATTTCGTATAGCGTCCGACGCCTTGCCAGATAAGCCGGGCTTTCGCCCGCAAGGCAAAATACCGATATCCGCGCTCGGCCCGCGCAATTGCCTCTCGTCGAAGAAAGCAAGAACTTTGCAATGCTCGCGAGAGAAAGCGGCGCAATGCGCGCGGATGGACCATGTCGCCGCCTTCGCGCTTTCCTGAGACCTTTCGCCTTAGTGAAGAAGCTGTTAGGATAAATCAGATCGAGTGGGGACGTAGTTCAGTTGGTTAGAACGCTGCCCTGTCACGGCAGAGGCCGCGGGTTCGAGTCCCGTCGTCCCCGCCATTCTTTTCAACCAGTTGCGGCATAGGATTGGGAACCTGAGCTGTTTTTGTGTCGTCGTTTGTGTCGTAACCTTCCGCTCTACCACCCACTGAGAGCGCGTCAAGGGCCTTTCTCTTAGCCTCAACTCGAAC
>DASPTQ010000115.1:0-2977 GCA_035623335.1 Terriglobales bacterium | reverse complement strand
CCCATAATGGTTTGACCCATCTCGTTACATCCACGTAAGATTCGGGCCAATGATCGGACGAGTTATCTCACACTATCGCGTCATGGACAAGCTGGGTGGCGGGGGCATGGGTGTCGTCTATAAGGCCGAGGACACCGAGCTCGGCCGGTTCGTGGCGCTCAAATTCCTGCCGCACGAAGTGGCCCAGGACCCGCAGGCACTCGAACGCTTTCGCCGGGAGGCACGGGCAGCCTCTGCGTTGAATCATCCGAACATCTGCACGATTTACGAAATCGGCAAGAGTGACGAGCAATCGTTTATTGCCATGGAGTTTCTCGAAGGTGAGACTCTGAAGCATCGCATTAGCGGAAAGCCGATGGACAGCGAGACCGTTCTGTCCGTCGCCATCGAAGTTGTCGATGCCCTGAATGCTGCGCACGCCAAGAGCGTTATTCATCGCGACATCAAACCGGCCAACATCTTTCTGACCGCGCAGGGACATGCCAAGATTCTTGACTTCGGGCTGGCCAAGGTCGCCGCGCCCGCAGCGCGGTCCTCGGCAACGGCAGCGATGAACGGTGCCACACTCGACGTCAACCCCGAGAACCTTACCAGTCCGGGCATGGCTGCGGGAACCATCGCCTATATGTCGCCCGAGCAGGTGCGAGGAAAGGAACTGGATGTTCGCACCGACTTATTCTCCTTTGGCGTGGTCCTCTACGAGATGGTGACCGGGACGCTCCCGTTTCGGGGCGAGACTTCGGGAACGATCTTTGAGTCGATTCTGAACCGGGCGCCAACCTCGCCAGTGCGACTCAATCCGGAAGTGCACTCGGAGTTGGAGCGGATCATTGACAAGGCGCTCGAGAAGGATCGCGATATCCGTTACCAACATGCGGCGGATATGCTGGCTGACTTGAGGCGGTTGAAGCGTCAAGGCGAATCCAGCCGTGGCGCGGTTCCGCAGGTGGCACTCGACCACCAAGTCAAACGCCCCAACCGGTGGATCGCAGCGACGGCTGTTGTCGCCACGGTGGTGCTGGGGGCGGGCGTCTGGTACATGCGGGCAGGACGCGCGTCCCAGATCGATTCGATTGCGGTGCTGCCCTTTACCAATGTGGGCGGAGATCCTAACGCCGATTACTTAAGCGATGGCATCACCGAGTCGCTCATGGCCAGTCTCGCTCATGTACCGGACCTGAAAGTAAAGTCGCGCAATTCGGTCTACCGCTACAAAGGCAAAGATGTAGACGTGCAAAAGACCGGCCGCGAGCTTGGTGTGGCGGCGTTGGTGAGCGGACGGGTGACGCCACATGGCGACAACGTTGAGATCAGCACCGAACTGACCGACGCTCGCGACAACACAGAGATTTGGGGGCAGCACTACAGCGGCAAGACTACGGATGTAATCTCTCTCGAACAACAGATTGCCGGCGACCTCGCCGCAAAGTTGCGCTCCGGCTTGAGCAATACCGAAAAACAGCAGGTAACCAAACAGGGAACGCAAAATCCTGAGGCCTATGAGCTTTACACCAAGGGGCGCTACGCGTGGAATAAACGAACAGCAGCGGATATCAACGTGGCCATTTCGTACTTCGAGCAGGCGATCGCCAAAGATCCCCTATACGCGCTCGCCTATGAAGGCCTTGCGGATGCTTATAGCACTTTGCCAGCTTACGGAGGCGCCCCCAGCGAAGTTGTTCCCAAGTCGAACGCCGCCGCCCGAAAGGCACTCGAACTGGATCCGACCCTGGCTCGGGCGCATACGGTTCTGGGCGCAAACGAGATGGAGTACGAATGGGACTTTGCTGGAGGAGAGGCCGAGTACAAGAAAGGCTTCGAACTCGACTCCAACGACGCTACAGCCCACCAATGGTATGGCGAGGATCTCACATGGTTGGGCGGAAGGCAGGAGGAAGCCATGGCCGAACTCAAACGGGCCCGCCAGCTCGATCCTCTGTCCCCGATCATTGCCATGGAGGTCGGAGACAATCTGGCGTATAACCGCAACTATGACGCGGGCATTGCCGTTTGCCGGAAGTTGGCCGAGGAGAATCCTACCTTTGCCCGCGCCCACTGGTGTCTTGCACGAGGCTATTGGCTCAAAGGCCTGTACCCGCAGATGTTGGAACAATACAAGATGTACGCCGAGCTCTCCAGGGACCCGAACGAGATCGAGTTTGCCTCCGCCCTGGAACAGGGATTTCATGCCGGAGGCTGGAAGGGTGCGCTAACCAAGGGTATTCAGGCGCGGCAGACAGCACGCAAGACGGGATATTCCTCGGCGTATGACATCGCTATTCTTTACGCCGGTTTAGGAGACAAGGATGCAGCCTTTGAGTGGCTGAATGTTGCGTATCAGGAGCGCGATTCGGGAATGGAGCGCTTGAAGAGCGACCCGTGGCTTGAACCCCTGCGGCCCGACCCAAGGTTGGCTGATCTAATACGCAAGGTGGGGCTACCGCAATCGTGAGGTCTTACCGTTACCTCCGGAGGCTTTTTCTCGTCTAAGAGTTTGGGGACCGGTGCGTCCGAGTTGACCGACCCTCGCATCACCTCGAGGCGGCTGTGCGATCACGAGTCCGTAATGAGCGAGATTCTTCTGAGAGGCCGAGTCGTGCACGAATAATGACGCCAAGCAAGGGGCGGCTTCGCTATACTGTCTACCAACCTTTTGGATCACTAGCCGCAGTCTGGCTGCAACCTCAATCTCCTCACCTTGTGGAGGTTACAAGATGCATGACGATGATCCGGTAGAAGGCCCGAAAAACAATTCCGATCATTCCGCCGTTTCGCGACGCGACTTCCTCAAAATCTCGAGCATCTCGGTGGCCATGCCGCTGGTCGCGGGACCCAAGATGGTTCTGGCCGCCGGAGAGGAAGTTCCGGTGCACGGGCCGGGCAAGGTTCCGATGGAGTTTTCCATTAACGGCAAGAGCTACCGGGCGGATCTCGAACCGCGCGTCACCCTGCTCGATGCGTTGCGCGATCAATTTGA
>DASPTQ010000114.1:0-12436 GCA_035623335.1 Terriglobales bacterium | reverse complement strand
GCATTCATAGCGCTAAAGAAAGCCTTCGGCGAACACTACATTTATGCAGGGTTGGGCACAACACTAACCACAACACAGGCAGGAAATCACAGGTAGGAAATTTTGGTGGGACTAAAGAATGGTATGCCCGGGAGGACTCGAACCTAGTTCTTCCGCATGGATACACCAATCTCGCTAAAATTGGTGTATAATGCTACTTTATGGCTCGCACTAACATCAACATTAACGAAACCCTGATCCGCAAGGCGAAAAAACTCACGCGCCTGAAAACAAAGCGCGAAATCGTGGATAGAGCTTTGGAGTTGCTTGTCCGCTCGGAGGATCGCAAAAGCATCCTTCGTTATCATGGCAGTGGTATTTGGAAAGGTAACTACAAGTTGGCTCGGAGAAATCGCGTTTGATTCTCGTCGATACCTCTGTTTGGGTCGACTTTTTCAGTCCCTCGCCGAGTCGCGCCGGAACCGAGCTGCGCCGGATGATAGCCGATGCAGAACCTTTTGCCCTTTCGGGCGTAATCGTTTCCGAGATCTTGCAAGGCCTCAGGCGTGACGTCGATCAAATCGAGCGTCATCTTTCGCAGTGGGATATGCTGGAGCCTCTCGGCTTCTCCACGTACCGGGAAGCGGCGGCCATTTTCCGCATCGGTCGCGCAAAAGGATTCTCATTGACCACCATCGACACTCTCATCGCTGCCATTGCCCTTGATCATCGGGCCATTCTTTTCACGGTCGATCAGGATTTCTCACGCATCGCTCGTATCACTCGCCTCCAACTCCATTCGAACTACTAACCCAGACCTCGGTTCTATCTGGAGCAGGCTCTATCGGGCACGTAGATTCGGACGCAAGCGATTATTGGAACGCGAAACCGCGGTCGCGTCCCGCCGCGCGAACACAGGTAGGAAATGGTAGACCCGGGAGGACTCGAACCTCTGACCTCTTCGGTGAGCGGGCACTGGTCGTGTGCCGCCTGAGTCAGTTCATACCGTTGAAACTAACGGTGTATCCTGCAGCTAGTGAGGGCCCTTCCGGGGCCAAGCCATTTCAATGAGCCTCGTAGCTTCAGTCACTGCTCAATTGTGTTGAACAGTGCCACACCCTCACCACTCGCTCCACGGGATCTCTATTCGCTACCGCCTGAGAATTCGGCGGCGTTGTAATAGCTTTACTGACGGTCGGACTAAGGAAGGAGTCGATCAAACATGACTCATACAAACGAATACTATCAAGACAAAGTCGCTGTCGTGACGGGGGGAGCTTCGGGCATTGGCTTAGCCCTTGCAGAGACCATGCTCTGCTTCGAAGCGAAGCAAGTCGTCCTCGCTGATTTCAATGACGAGAAACTTAATCGGGAAGCTGGGCGGCTGAACTCAGCCTATCCGGGCAAGGTGCTCGGCATCCACTGTGATGTCACGAAGGAAGAAGATGTGCAGGAGATGATTCAGAAAGCCGCAGAGTTCGGTGGGCGCATCGATATCTTGTTCAACAATGCGGGTGCGGGGTTCGGCGGGGTTTTCGACCAACAGACGAATGAGGATTGGGAGAAAGCATTCGCGCTGAACTTCTACGGGGCGCTTTACGGCATCCGCGCGGTGCTGCCGATCATGCGCAAGCAAGGCGGTGGGCACATCGTCAACACAATCTCTGGCATTGCATTTGCACCGATGGCTTACCAGACCATGTACACAGCCACTAAGGCAGCACTCAATGGGCTATCGCTCGCTTTGCGCTACGAGCTGTGGGATGAGAATATTTGTCTGACGTCCGCGACTCCGGGCACTACCACTACCGCAATCTGGCAAGACAGAGGCACCCCTCCGGGTGCGCAATCTGCGGAACAGTCTGCGCATACCATTCTTGCAGGAGTGGCAAGGAACGAGCGGCTCGTTCTTGGCGACCAACTGGATGTTGCCGGTGCGAAGCACTGTTTTGACCCTGATCGCGCTGCGGCCATGGACGATTATCTGCTAAATGTCGCCCGCAAGCGCCGCAGCGGCGAATGGGTCGTCTGAGACAGAATCGGCAAGTGGCAGATCTCGAGTGCGGGTGGGACTCAGCCGGTGTGGGGGCGCGATGGTAGGGAACTCTTTTTCTGGTCCGCGGATAATTCCCTGATGTCTGTTACCCTTTCACTAAAGGCTGACGTACCGGAAGCTGACGGCGCTCATATCGTGTTTCGCTGGAAGACTCAAGTCAGCGAAATCGGGGTTTCCAGTCCACTCGATGTAACTAACGACGGACGAAGATTTGTGGCGATTGCGGTTGGGCCTGGAAGGCCTGAGCCATCGCGGCCCATCACATTAGTGACAAATTGGGACGCAGAGTTAAGGAGGTGAACGCGGCGTCAGTTAGAGCGCCTACCCGCCCGTGATCCTGAATCTGCACCCTTATCAGAGCTATTCGAAAGTGTTGGACTCGCGGGACAATCATTGAAGATCATGACATTGTTTTCAAGTTGCTTCACTGCGGAGTTCTTGATCGTCAGGTCGACGCCCTTGTCTACGAGCTTGACGAAGGGGCGCCATCCCATCGGGAAGGCTTCTGGCTGATCGGACCAAGTCCACAGCGTCGCCGACCAGCTTCGAAACTTGGCCGTGAGTTCCGGCGTCGAAGCGGCAGGTATGCGAGCCAGATACGTGGCCCTTACGTCGCGGAAGAGGTTGGGGTCGAAATATCCTTCGATTGTCGGAAGGCCAAGTTTCCCCGCTACATTGACATATTGAGACTGCTCGTCTGCCACGAGCGGCATTCTGGTACCAAGAGCCCAGACATCGATACCTTTTTCAACTGCGAGCTGCCTCACGGCAATATTCACCAGTCGGTGTTGTGCGTGCCCGTACTCCCCCCAATTATTGTGAGTGATGATGCGTTTAATAGACGAAGTCAAGTAAGGGCGGAGATGCGACTTCAAGGTCGCCAAGTTAACGATTGGTGCTCTCTTGCACCGATCCGTGAATATCTCGGCCCAAATGTCGTTGTCTACTGTCCCCCAAATCGGTGTCCAGCGCGCGTGATAATTCAGCTGCGGCGGAAAACTTGTGGTGAGATCTTCGAAGACTGGTGCAGCCGGATAACCCGCAAGAAGAAACTTGGATGTGACTGGCCAAAATGGCATCATCCAGAGCAGGTCGTCGTCTTGATGGGCAAAGACAATAAGAGTCTGTCCGTCAGAAAATTCGGCGATCGAGGGCTGTCCGCCTCCCAATGAACGGAGCCTGCTCTGATCCGGCGCAACTGCTTGAGCAAGAGTCAATGCCGTCTGTGCTTGAATCATGCTCGGAAAAGCGAGGAGAAGGCTGAGCAACAAGACCCACTTCAAGAGATTCCTCCGGCTGGCTGTCCCACGCCAAAGCTCGCTTGTCATTTCATCCGTGTGCCCCGTGAACGCTGAGTGTAACCGAGGAGAATGCTCTCGGCAATTGACGCGCATTGAAGTCGAGCAATTGGGTTTGCCTACACGATACCGATACCTGTAGAGGGACCGTGACCCTGACTAGACCTTCAGGGCTGACCTGCTGCTGGTCTATATTCCCGGCGACGTGCAAAAGTCCTGGGATCCAAAGGCCGATTTTTCGAGTGAAATGGCGCACGCCTGAGGACTGGAATCGGGCAAAGAAGACTTACGAAAAGTACTTCGAGATAGCCCACGAGATGCACGGTCAGGGCGTACGATTTCTGGCTGGCACTGACCTCGTGAATGCATACATTTCAGTCTGCATGACGAACTCGTTTTACTGGTCAAGGCGGGAGGAAGCAATCTGGAAGCACTTCAAGCAGCAACCCTGAATTCAGCCGTATTCATGAATGCAACGGACCGCTATGGTTCCGTGGCGAAAGGAAAAATTGCGGACCTGATTTTGCTCGACGCCGACCTCTGCCGCAACGCTGGGAGGGATGCATCCATCGCTCGCTTCCTGCTTCCAAGATGATCAACCCCTGGGTGAGTGCGATGAGTTGCCCGCGCGGGTGGCTGTGCTCTGGCGTCCAGCCCTCGACCGTCCGCCGCTTGAAGGCATATGCCAGTACTGGCGTATCGCTGTCGTAGAGACGGCGCAGTTCTTCCATATTCTTCAGGGCTACGAACATGGATTTGCGCGATTGACCCTTTTCCACTCAGCGGACCATTGGCCGACACATGTCCAAAGGTCGCGGCCACATCTCCACAGTGTCAACCTAACGCGCATACAAAATACAACAGCTTACGGACATTAGAAGAGCGTCTTTTAGCCTGTTTTACCCTTATCACAGGTAGAGGCCACCGGTAGAAACCGGCTGGCGCGAGGTAGAGTTTGTCTCCGGGTTGGACACCGAATGCCGCGTACCACGCGTCGAGGTTGCGCACCGTAGCTGTTCGGAACTCGTCGGGGGAATGCACGTCGGTCATCACCGTCTGTCGAAGAAATGCTTCACTCGATTTTGAGCACTGGCTCTGGGCGAGCTGGCCGGTTTGGGTTCGCACGCGAATCGAGGAACCATCTGCGAATCGCCTGTGCCGCGCTAATATGGTGCTCGGACGTGGCCGTTTGTCGCGAGGGACGACACATGGTTAACGGAATTCCTTACAAACAAGCAAAACTCGCTGCCCAGTGGGATGCCATTGTCATCGGTTCAGGAATCGGCGGGCTCACCGCTGCCCTATTGCTCGCGATGCACGGCGGCAGGCGCGTCTTGGTGCTGGAAAAGCATTACGAGGTTGGCGGTTTCACGCATACATTTCGCCGTCCCGGCTACGAGTGGGACGTGGGCCTGCATTATATCGGACAGGTGCAAGACAGGCGCGATGCCGCGCGCTGCGCCTTCGATTACGTGACCGCTGGCCGCGTGCAGTGGCAACCCATGCCAGAAGTTTATGACCGGTTCGTCTTCGAGGGCCGAACCTTTGACATGATCGCGGGACGCGGGCGATTTCGCGAGAGCCTGAGGCAATCCTTCCCACGCGAAAGCAAAGCCATCGATCAGTACATCGCAGCCGTGCAAACGTGCAACCGCGCGAGTGGCCTGTACTATGCCGAGAAGGCAGTCCCGAGATTTGTAGCGGCTTTGGCAGGCACTTTAATGCGCGTCCCGTACCTACGCTGGGCAAAACGCACCACGCGCGAGGTGCTTGAGGGGTTCACCAACAACCAGGAACTCATAGGCATACTCACAGCGCAATGGGGCGACTACGGGCTGCCACCGGGAAAAAGCAGTTTCGCCGTTCACGCGACCATCGCCGAACACTACTTTGCTGGCGGCAGTTACCCTGTCGGAGGGGCGAGCGCGATCGCCGCAGCCATAATGCCCCAGATTGAGCAGAACGGCGGCAGCGTTGTCAGTAGTGCTGAAGTGGCAGCCATAAGTGTCAACCTACCACGGTTCCGAAAGATAACAACTTAGATCGTATGAGCATCTTCTTCACACGCGTTATACCTGTTTCACAGGTAGAGAACACAGGTAGGAATTGCAGGTTTCCATACTGGTTTGCGATATGTTTATATAAATGAGGCTACCATGGTCGCGAAAGAGCAGCAAACCAACTACACCGTCAAAAATGTCGAGACCGTTGCTGCCGGGAAGGACGTTCAGGCGCGCCTCTTTACGCTAGCGCCCGGCGAGGTCATCCCTTGGCACTCCCACAGCGAGATCACGGACCACTTCTTTGTATTGGAAGGCGAGCTGACGGTCGAAACACGTGCACCTGATGATTATCGTGCCCTTGGTATCGGCGAGCGTTACCAGATCAATGCAGGACACGCCCACCAGACTTCAAATCGCGGAACAAGAGATTGTCGATTTCTGATTGTCCAGGGAGTGGGGAGATACGACTTTCTCAGGACCCCGCTATAGTCGGATCGCGTACGAAATAACCTGTAAGTACGAGCTGAGCATATCCCTTTATTTTGAAAGTTGGTGGACACGATGCAAATTGCACCGGGTGTGGATACGTCGGTATGGCAAGGTCTAAGACTGGATGACCCGAACAGTTCCGATTGGGACAAGGCGGTCGGGAAGTTGCTCTCAATTCCGTCTTCTTCACGACCGCCGACTGGCGGGTTCGTAAGCACAATATCGACACGATCAGTTGCACCGTAGCTGACAGGCGGCTTCCTGACATGTGCCGGGGTCCAGCAGGAGCTCTCCCGGGTGAGGGTGAAAACGGTAAAGGACGAACAGAAGACCCATGCTCATAGGGAAGCAAGAGAACTTGCAAATTGAAAAGCCCGGTCTCAGCGCGTCGGAATTGGCGAAGCTCTTCGCGGCCCGCTTCAAAATCTCTGAAGCTGCGGGTTATCAAGCGGTCTACAACTAACAATCACAGCGTAGTTTCAAAGGTGGCAGCCGTCCCACAGAGCCTTGACGCTATTGCTACCAAGAAGAAGTTGCTTGAAACTCAGTTGAAGGCCCTTCAAGAGCAAGAGAAGCGTTTGATTGAAGCCAAGGCTCTCAAGCTGATCCCTTGCTTTGACAGCAAGGGCGTGCTCATCAAGAAAGAAGGTAGCCAGATCGGCCTTCATCTTGACGATGCGCGCGAACTTGTCGAGAAGCTGATTGAGTACCTCGCAGCTCACTAATCGATATGCTTGAACGGCGCGGGCTGGGCCGCTACCACGACTCGGCCCGCTCCAATTTTCTAATGCACAAGGGTTTCATTGGTTCCCTGAGTTCAGTTGGCGGCGATGCATGAGTAGTCCGTTCGGGCCTACCATTTCAAGTCTCTGCTTCATTTCCTACCTGTGATTTCCTACGTTGGCGCTGCGGAAGAGTGAACACAGGTGCCCTGCCCAGCCCTACTTCGCCTACGGCACTTCGACTAAATGTTCGGCTAGCACTGCTCATTGCCCGTGGCGAGGCAAACATGACAGGATTGCTCAGGTGATTCGCGAGCTTGCGCGCCACATCACCGCACCCAAGAGGATGCCCCCGTAGTGGCTGCGGTCACGCCGGCTGGCATAAACCATTTGAATCTCGGACGCGAAGCAGTATCGTTACACCATGCTGAATCCAGACCCTAACGAACAAGCACTCAACTCCGCTCTCCAGCGCTTCAAAGTCGCGGTTGTCCAAGCCTCTCCCGTGGTATTCGATCGCGAGCGAACTCTCCAGAAAGTCCAAGTTCTGGCAAGCGAGGCCGCCCGCAAGGGCGCTCGACTCGTCCTTTTCCCCGAGGCGTTTGTTCCCGGCTACCCGAGAGGCCTCGATTTTGGCGCCGCAGTCGGTTCGCGTACGGAACAGGGCCGCGAGGACTTCCGCCGGTACTGGGACAGCAGCGTGGATGTTCCCGGCCCCGCAGTCGAAGAGCTCGCCCAAACAGCGCGCGACAACCGCATCTACCTTGTTATCGGAGTTGTCGAGCGTGATGGCGGCACGCTCTACTGTTGCGTGCTGTTTTTCACCCCGGATGGCAGTTTCCTGGGAAAGCATCGCAAGATCATGCCGACGGGCGCGGAACGCCTCGTGTGGGGTTTTGGTGACGGTTCCACGATGCCGGTCTTCGACACTCCCTTGGGCAAGCTCGGTGCCGTGATCTGCTGGGAGAATTACTTGCCCCTGATGCGCGCTGCCATGTACTCGAAGGGCATAGAGATGTATTGCGCCCCGACCGCGGACGCGCGCGACTCCTGGGTTGCTTCGATGCGTCACATTGCCGTGGAGGGACGTTGTTTCGTACTTTCCTGCAATCAGTTCAATCGTCGCCGCGATTTTCCTTCAGAATATCGTTCCATTTGGGGCGAAGACCCCGACACCGTCGTCTGCCGTGGCGGCAGTTGCATCGTCGATCCCTTCGGCAATTTCCTCGCCGGACCCAACACGGAAGGGGAAGCTGTCCTCATCGCTGAAGTCGACCGCGCCCAGATTGTTCGTGGAAAGTATGACTTGGATGTAGTCGGCCACTACGCTCGGCCTGACATTTTTCAGCTTCATGTGGACGCGCGCGCGAAACAACCCGTAAACATTCACGAAGCCGAAACTGCCCAGAAAGAAGAGCCTGCCGCCCCATGTGAACGTGAGGCCAGTGCCCCTTCTGCCGATTGATGTTCTTCTTAGCCGCCGAGTAGTTCAGCTGCATGTTCAAGAAATGCTCTCGTCTCTCATCACGAAAAAGCCATCTAGCGAGATAGACAGGCCTAACACAGGTAGGAAATCACAGGTAGAAAACTGCGCCGGAATTTCGCAGAGGGCGCTAGGTCGTTGAGAACAATGGTAGGCCCGAATGGACTCGAACCATCGACCTCTTCCGTGTCAAGGAAGCGCTCTAACCAGACTGAGCTACGGGCCTAAACGTAAACTAATGTGCTTTCAATTTTACGGGCGAGAGGGTGTTCCCGGCAACGGCTCAAACTGCAGAATCACACCCAATCAAGGTCGGGAGAATTCTTAGGGTCAAAGCAAGATCAGTCGAGGTCTGGGACGATTGGTTTTAGGAGCGATCGTGATAGAGTTCGCTCGATTCGCGTAGCTTGCTCGCTGCAGCTTCCGGCGTGATATCTCGCTGCCGGGCAGCCAGCATTTCGTATCCGACCATAAACTTGCGCAAGGTTGCAGAGCGTAAGGGAGGATAAAAGTGCGCGTGAAAATGCCACTCGGGGTGGGGTTCGCCGTCGGTCGGTGCAGGGTGAAAGCCCATGGAATAGGGAAACAAGATCGCGAAGAGATTGTCGTAGCGTGTGGTTACTCGCCTAAGAATATCCGCCAGAGCGGTGCGTTCCGACCGGTCAAATGGCACGAAATCACGAGAATGTTCTTGTGAGATGAGCAAGACTTCAAATGGCCAAGCCGCCCAGAAGGGGACGAGCGCCAGAAAGGACGCGTTCTCGCAGACGATACGGGTGCCGGCTTTGCGCTCGAGACGAAGGTAATCGCAGAGCAGGCAAGAACCGTGCCGACTTCGATAGTCCGCCTGCGAATTTTGTTCCTGACGCGGTTGGTTGGGGACGGTCTGGTTTGCCCAAATCTGACAGTGGGGATGCGGATTGCTGCACCCCATCAGTTCGCCGCGATTTTCAAAGATCTGAACATAATTGATGTTAGGTAGCGCTCCCAGCGCAGCATACTCATCCGTCCAGACCTCGATCACTGTGGCGATCTCCTCGAGGCTCATCCCGGGCAGAGTCAGATCATGGCGAGGAGAGAAACACACGACCTTGCAGGTGCCCGCCTCGCTCTCGGCTACGATTAAGGCCTGCCCCCCCTCGTCGATCCTGGCATGCGGGATATCGGATTGGAGAGAGGCAAAATCGTTGGTGAAGACAAAGGTTGAGCTGTAGTCAGGGTTGCGCACACCGTTGGCCCGCGAGTTGCCGGGGCACAGATAGCAGGAGGGATCATACCTCCGTGCACTCGGAGCAGTCGTCGTTTCGACTTGGCCTTGCCAGGGACGTTGGTCTCGATTAGGCGAAACCAGAACCCACTCCCCGGTCAGCGGGTTCAAGCGCCGATGCGGCAATCGTTCGAGATTTTCGAGGTCCATACGCCTAGGCTCCGGCGAGGTGGGCCAAAGCACCGACCTTGCTGGAATCACTCGTACCTGGATCTTCCACCTTTGCTTCTCCCTCCAAACGACGGCTACGAAGCGCCTGCACCTTCCGCCGCCGAGCACACGTACAGAGCCGGGATTATACCCGTAGCTCTCGCGTATCCTTCCGCAATCCTTGCTTGCAGCCGCTCGACCGCCTCCGAGCGAACCAGGTTGACGGTACATCCTCCAAATCCTCCTCCCGTCAGGCGTGCGCCGTAAACACCCTGGCAAGCCGAAGCCAGTTCGACCAGTACATCCAGTTCGGTGGAACTGACCTCGTAGTCGCTCCGCAAGCTTCGATGCGACTCGTACATGAACTGTCCAACGCGATCCAAGTCACCCACCTGAAGTGCCTCCGCTGCAGCCAGCACACGCTGGTTCTCGCTGATCACGTGACGGCACCGACGATAGACCGGATCGGGCAAGTCACCCTTATGGCTCTCCAGATTGGCGGGGGTGACGTCCCGTAGCGCACGGACACTCGGCAGATGCCGTCGAAGGATACTCACGCCCGCTTCGCAGTCTGCTCGGCGACGGTTATACTCGCCAACCGCTAGTTCGTGTCGCACCATGCTGTTTGCCACCACCACGCGGGCGTCCAGGGGAATCGGAAGTAGCCGGTACTCGAGAGAGCGACAATCCAGCATCAGAGCATGCTGCAAACGGGCGAACGTGGTTACGAACTGGTCCATCATCCCACATCGCGTCCCGGCGTACTCATGCTCAGCACGTTGGCAGGCTCGGACCATCTCGAGAGGAGGCAGTTCGAAATTGGAGGCCCACATCAGTGCTAACGCCGTGGAGATCTCGAGTGAAGCCGAGGAACTCAATCCCCCTCCGAGCGGCAACTGCCCATGAATCACCAGATTCGCGCCGGACAATTTCCGTCCACCCGCCCCTAGCACCGCAGCGACTCCGCGGATGTAGTCACTCCAGTGCTGGCGTGGAGATCCCGCGAGCTCGTCCAAGGGCAACTCCATGGTTTCCCCGAAGTGGAGAGACTGTACCCGCAAAATACGGTCGTCCCGTCTCCCCGCAGCCACCCATGTGTAGAGCTCAATAGCAATGGGCATTACGTAGCCGTCGTTGTAGTCGGTGTGTTCGCCGATGAGATTGACACGGCCTGGAGCCCGAAAAATCTTAGGACGTGTCCCGTGCAGTTGCTGAAACCGCTTGCTCAACGCCTCGGGAATGGTTTCGGAACTAAGGATAGGGTTAGACATCAGGCCGCGGGCCACGCCTCCTTTGCCCATGGACATCCGGGTCAACTAGAGCCTCGAATTGAACAGGGATACCCTACCTCGGGGGAGAGGAATTCTCCCTCCAGGTGACAGGTGACAAACGCGGTGATCGACGCCTGTGACGGGAGAGAGCTTGGGTATTTGTCGTTCCTGAACCAGAGTCTACATCACAGTTCCCGGCTGCCCCAAACACGGTTTTTCCACTCTATCCTCAGCTGGCGTGATCATGATCGAGAGCAGGCTCTCGAAGGCGCTCCCCGGATACAATTGACTCACAAAATGAATCCTGCAACCGAATACGCTCGGATGCTCGCGGTCGCCATCGCGGAAGCGCGCCAAGGGTTGTCCGAAGGAGGTATCCCTGTCGGGGCGGCGATTTTCCATCGCGATGGCCGGCTGGTCAGCACTGGCCACAACCGCCGCGTGCAGAGTGGTGATCCTTCGATCCACGGCGAAACCGACGCCTTTCGCAAAGCCGGACGCCAGCGCAGCTATCGCAATCTCATCATGGTCACCACCTTAGCGCCCTGTTGGTATTGCAGCGGGCTGATTCGTCAATTTGGATTTCCTACGGTGTTGGTTGGCGAAAGCCGCAATTTTCAAGGTGGCCTGGAATGGCTTCGCTCGCTCGGTGTCGAGGTGGTCGATTGCGATTCCGATGAGTGCGTCACCTTGCTGGCGGACTACATTCGTGCTCATCCCGATGTTTGGAACGAGGATATTGGCGAAGAAGAATAAGGTTCCTACAACCGATTCTACCGAGCGTTGGACCGGCAACCGCCGCTCAATTTGACATCCTCCGCATCGAGAAGAGGTTCTTTCGCGCGCAATTGAAAGGGCACGGTGAACTTTTTGGTTGTCGCGCTTGTACGTCTTTGCTAGTCGGGGGGTCGTGTCCAGTCGCCACCGTCCCACGCGTCACGACGGACATCGTTCTTTGCGACTGATGTCGAAAGACGATTCCCGGAAATAGGCTTGTCATGCCGAGCATGCGTTGGCATACACGCTCAACACTCGCCGAATGTGATGCTGAATCAGCTGTTCGGGAACAGCCTGCAGTGCTCCGGCTCGAATTGCTTCGTATTCCAGGGGTAGATACTGGCTGACGAGGGTCAGAGGAATCGATTGTGCCGCGAGATTGTGGAGCAGGCGTCGGATTTCTGCCTGGACCGCAGGTTGATTCCAGTAATATCGGCAGCGATCGCTGAAGGCATACGTGAGGTCGCGGCGAACCTCGTCTTCCCTACCGTGATAGTAAGCCTTCCACTGACTCGGGTTGCGCAACATTGCTTCCTCCAGTGCTTCCCCCACCTTTGAAAGTTGGCGCTCTGATTTCGTTCCCAACAGCACCCGTTCAATGCTGCTCAAGGCCAGCACCGCCTCACGGTAAGCAAAAGTCAACCACGGACCGACCTTCAAGATTGCAAAATGATCCCTGACCATGCAGGCTAAGGCTTGGGGAGACTGGTAGTCCGTTGAATGTGCTTCAAAGACAATTCCAGGATGATTGGACAATGCGGCCGATAACGATTGTGCTTTCAAAGGGTCGTAGTCGAAGATCGCATTCGCGCCGAAATCGACTCCAGGTTGAACGACTAAGGCGATTACCTTTTCCCATGCGGACGACAGGCCAAGACCAGAGAACGCATGCCGAAAGGTCTCGAGCGTTCGATTCGCATGCTCGGCTGTGGTTACAGCAG
>DASPTQ010000113.1:0-28548 GCA_035623335.1 Terriglobales bacterium | reverse complement strand
AAGCAGGGCTGGGTTGTGGACTACAAGTTCTTCACTAACCCGGTCGCCGAGCATCCCGACGACTGGAGTGTTGCCATAGCCATCGAATACAAAGACTGGGGAACCCTCGATGAAATGTCGGAAAAGGCCACTGCGATTGCGGAAAAGCACTATGGCAGCAGACAGGCCATGATGGATGCCGCCAAGAAACGCAACGAAATTGCGCCCACTCTTAGCTCCAAACTCGCCCGCGAAATAACCTTGAAATAACTGAGTCCAAAGGGCAGACAGCCGCCCCTGGGGGCGGCTTTTCGTGTCTTGTTGCACTTCCTCGGCGCGGGCTTAGCTGGGCGGTCCAACTGGTTGTTATCGAAAAGGCCGATTCACCCTGAGCGGCCGTTGCCTACGATTTCCGCCAACCGTCAGGGGTTGACATAGACTTGATTCCATGTTGCTGGCAATTCTGCTCGCAGCCTCCATCCAGCCTGCGCAGCAGGTATCCATGAGATGCGTAAGCGATGGCGCGGGCACCCCTACCGCTCAAACGGAATCACTTCGTGGTCCGCAAGGTCTAGTCGCGGTTCTCAAGGTCTCGAGCACCGACGATCACGACAAGAATACCCATCTGTGTGAAGCCGACTATCAACTATTAATTACGCCAGCCGACCGAGGCGCAGCGGTACCGGTCGATCTTCTTACCACGGATGCCGATTGGGACCGAACCCTGTCCCTGACACTGAGTGGCTTCGCCCAGGATGGCAAGAGAGTGTTCGGTTTCCTCACGGAGAACGGTAAGTATCCTTCCACGTTTTTGTTCGCCTACGACACCGAGGACGGTCAAGTACGACTCATCGATCTTAAGCGGCAGTTCGCGCACGTTTTGCCTCCGAGCTGCCACCCGACTTTTGACGTCCTGGGAACTACTGTAGCTGGCGCAATTGTTGTTGCCCTAAATTCGAGCAACTCGTGCAAGGTTGACGGTCGCTGGCGAATCGATCCAAAGGGCAGTTCGGTGCGACGTCTTCCGCAAGGCGCGTCGGTGCAAGGCCTGTTTGAGGCTCGCATCAACTGAGAACGGCTGGTCAGTAGTCCCAGTTGCGAAGACATTGGCCCGAGCCTCAATCCGTCCGCAGGGCGTGCATGAGGTCGATCGAAGCAGCACGCAATGCGGGCAGCAACGAGGCTAGCAGAGCCAGAAAGAGTACGGAGACGGCGGACAGCATCAGCACCAGCGGGTCGAAGGGACCCACGCCAAACAGGAAAGAACGCAGCAATTGGGAGGCCGCAGCTGCGCCCAACAGTCCGATCGCACAGCCGGCGATAGCCAGTTTCGTGGCGGCTCCAAAAATGAGTCCGAGAATGCCGGCCCGTTGCGACCCTAATGCCATGCGGATGGCCATCTCTTGCGCGCGCAGAGCCGCCGAGAACGTAATGACACTATAGATCCCGAGCGCCGCCAGTACTACGGCCGCGATGGCAAAGGCGGCGATGACGGTGGTGTTAAAGCGGCGCGGGGCTTCGCTATCGGACACGGAGCGTTCCATGCTTTGAACCTGCGTGAGCGGCAGCTGTGGGTCGATCGAGCGTACGGTCGCACGCAGGGCGTTGGCCATCTCATCGGGCTCCATCGCTGTGCGCAGAACGATGTATCCTCCATTGCCATTCAGGTCCGTGGGGGCGGCCAAGGCTCCTGCTGTTTTTTCCACCTGTTCAACCGGCTCGTAGTACTGCTCCTTGTCGGGCATATCGGGCGACGTCTCCTTTACGTCCGCAACTTCCCCCACGATCATCACCCACGGCGTCTGCGTTTCCTGCGTCCCCAGACGCAAGCGCTTGCCGATAGGATTCACGCCGGGCCAGTAGTGCTCGGCGAGCTTGTGGTTCACAATTGCGACCAGTTGCGTTTCTGCCGTATCGGCTGGCGTGAAGAAACGACCGGCGAGCAGCGGAACTCCCATGGTTTGCAGATAGTCCCCCTCCACTATGACCAGGGTGGCAAGGTTCATGTTTGCACCCTTGGGAGGGACATAGCCCTCGGCGACGAATGTGGTGTTGCTGTTGTTGCCCGAAGCCGGCAGAAACGAGGTAAACCCGGCAGATTTCACGCCCGGGAGCTCGAGCACCCGACGAAGAAGTTCGTGATTGAATTCATCCACGGTGGCCTGGGTTGCATATTGTTTCTGCGGCAACGAGTAGGACGCACCCAGAACATGGTCCGCACGAAAACCGAGGTCGACGGCACGCATCTTCTCAAAACTCCGGAGTAACAATCCGCAGGAGGCCAACAGCACCAGGGCGATCGCGATTTCGGCAATCACCAAGGCAGAGCGCAGCCACGCATGTCCCTCGCCTGCCGTGCCCGTACGCCCTCCTTCCTTGAGGGTATGGTTGACGTTCGTGCGCAAGGCAGCAAACGCCGGAGCCAATCCACAAACGATACCGGTCACGATGGAGAGCAGGAGGGCGAACAGCGCGACCTGCCAATCGAGGCCAATTTCCCGAATACGAGGCAGGTTCTCGGGCAACCGGCTCACGCCCACGCGCAAGCCGATCGCCGCCAGACCCAGACCAAGTGCACCTCCGGTCACACCCAACACCAGGCCTTCGAGCTCCCCCTGGCGCAGCACGGTACCGGTGCTGGCTCCCAGGGCCAGGCGTACGGCGATTTCGCGTCGGCGACGGATGGCGCGGACCAGCAGCAATCCTGCAAGATTGGCGCAAGCGATCAGCAGCACGACCAGGATGGCCAGAAACAGCGTGTGTATCAGCTGGCGAGCCTGCTCCACGGTCTCTTCACGGAGCGAGCGCACCACCGGGCGAATGTGCAGGCTCGACATGAACGGCGGGTAAGCGCGCATGATGTCCTGGGCCACACGTTCGGCGTCGCTCTGTGCTTGCGCTGCCGTGATACCCTGCTTGAGCCGTCCTACCATATTGAAGTTCCACCCGGCGGCTCCCTGGACTCCCCTTTCCTGCTCGGTGAAGCTGATCGGTACCCATAGTTCACTGTCGTTCAGGTGTCCCGGCACCAGTGGAAACTCGAAATCTCGCGGCATCACGCCGATGATTACGTAGGGTTTGCGGTCGAGCAGAATCTTCGTTCCCAATACCTGCGGATCGCCGTGCAGCCGGTTCTGCCAGAGCGCATAACTCACGACCGTGACCAATTGGTTTTGGTCATCTTCCTGTTGGGTAAAAAATCGGCCCATCAAAGGACTGACTCCCAGTGCGGGAAACACCCCTCCCGACAGCCGGGCGGCATTCACCTGGGCCGGCTCTCCGATGCCAGATAGTTCGGGACTCGTCTGCTGATACCCACCGAGACTTTCAAAACTGCGTGTATCCCGCGTATAGGCTCGAATGTCTGAAGCCGTGACCCCGGCCTCGCCATTGCCTCCCACATCCGCACCCTGCAGAATGTCGGAGAGCGCTACCACTCTCTCGGAGTGCGGGAATGGCAGCGGACGCAGCAGCACCGCTTCCATAATCGAGAACATGGCAGTCGTGGCCCCGATTCCGAGCGCTAGCATCAGCACGGCCGTGATGGTGAAGCCCGGCGTCTTCAGCAAATGACGAATCGTGTCTCTGAGGTCATGGGAAAGCATAGGCACTGACTCCTTCCGCGGTGGCTGTGACTAGCACCTTGCTTACCTAATACGGGTGCGCTAAATGGATTGTTCCCTCTCGACATACAGAATCCTGGGAGGTCGCCACGTGGGTGGAGCTGTCCACATTCGAAAACATCCTGTTCGAGACTGGATACCTGCAGAATGGAGTTGCATTGCCCCTGCTGCGAGCGACCAGGACTTTGTGCCCGTTGCCGAACACGATTGTTCAGTTCCGAACACTCGCAACAAATTGTGCTAGCTGACAAAGGTCTTTTATTCCTCGCGCAAGGTATTGGCAGGGTCGGCCTCTTGGCCCGGACACTGACGACCCAGAGAATCGAGTGGCGCTGCTCGGCGCAATGGCGGCTACGGTGGCGCTCACTCTAGCATCGAGAAACCGGAAACGGGCAAGCTGGGATTACGCTCGCGCTCTCCGTCGGCGCGAACACAGCGACCCGGTGTCGACGACAAGGACTCCTTGGCTCGACTTGAGTCACGACGGGAAGCAGCGGCCGAAGGCCAGCAGTAGCCGGGGCGAGCCGTGTATCCGAATGTTCCCTCGCAGCAGAGCCCACACGAGGTTGGTTTCTTTTCGCAAGAAGCGAAGCCAGGTTTCGCCGTCCGCCTGCAAGCGCAGATCCGCCACGCCCGTGTGGCCTTCTGAGACCGCGAGTGTTTGGTTGCGAATCACCACCGTGGCCTTCAGTTCCTCCGCACCCGTGAAAGTGAAGTGATAGGTGGCGTTCAGACCTGCGGACCGCCCCCGTTGAAATGAGAGCAGCAAGCCACGCAGGAAACCACGAATGGATTGTGCAGCAAGTCCGTTGGTTACTCGCTTCGTTTTCTTGTGGGGAAAGCGCCGCGCTACATATTCTTCCGGGTCAGAGCCGCGAACCACGTAGACGGTCTCAAGCTTGTTTTGCAGCGGTTTCACGACATCTTCGAGGAATTCTTTGCGCTGGCTCAGAAACGGTCGAATGACTTCTTCCCCGGCGGGGCAGACCGACATGCAATAGGCAGCCTTATAGTTCGCGCCAAACGACAGGCTTTGCCACATCGACACCGTCTCCGTACCCGACACCTTCTGGCGGTACTCGAGAGCGTTCTTGCTCTCGGCAATCTGTTCTACCCAGTCCTGGAATCCACCCATGAACTCGCGATAGTTGTGGGTATAGCAGGCGGAGAAATTGAAGTTGCCGTCGGCACCGATGGCCCCGGTAGGACATGCGGCGACGCAGAGCTTGCATTCCAGGCACGGGTTGTAATCGATCGGATGCGAATAGGAGCTCACTTCGGCATCGAGCAAGACCGTCCCCAGGAGAATGAAATTGCCAAACTGCGGATGAATGACGTTGCGATGAATGCCCATGTGCCCCAGACCCGCGGCCACCGCGATGGGTTTGTGAGAAATGATCCACATCTTGGCTCCCCATCGCTCTGCTTCCATAGGGAAGCCGGCTGCCCCGCCATTGAGGGCGCGAACGCCCGCGCGTTCCAAAGCGGCAACGATTCTGCGGCCGACATCGTTGATTTCATCCGTGGTGTGGTGGAACTCCAGATTGGCGATGGACCGCGCCGGAGTGCGGATGTTCTCGCGGTTCATGCGGAGAACGATACTCACGAGGGTTTTTGTCGGGGGAAAGACCGCCAGGATGTCCTCCCTTTGGTCGGCGATCTCCGGGCGGCCAAGGTCCACAAATCCTAGATCGTCGGCGCCCGCTTCCAGGCACAGCTGACGCAGCCAGGCAGGATCCAGCGTTCCGAGACGTGCCGGCTCGTGGCCTGAGGCTTCTCGTTCCCGAAATTGTTTTACCGTCGGATGCTCCTCCAGTTTTGTCATCGAATGCGCTCCTCGCGATAGATGTATATACATCTATATACATAAAAAAAAGGATTACCCCTCGGCGGCGCGCGCCATGTCAGCGAGCAGTACGCCTATTTCGGTCCAACCGGCTTCCCCCAAACCTCGCCGCAATCGTTTCTGGGCGCGTTCCCAGTCGGGCCGGGATTCGTCAAGCTTCTGTTGGCCCGAAGGGGTGAGTCGCAGCAGTCTCTCGCGCCGGTCGTCTCCCGTCTTTACGCCGATCCATCCCTGCTTGGTCAGCAGTCTGAGCATGCGGGTCAAGCTCGTGGTGTCGAGCGCCAGCAACTTGCCCAGGTTCCCCTGCGTGATTTCGCCGGTAAGATTCAAAGCCATCAGCAAGGTGAATTGTGTCAGCTCAAGACCGGTGTCGCGGAGCTCCTGGTTGTACATCTTTGTCACCGCTCGGGCCGTGCGACGAAGGTTGGCACAGGCGCAGGGCAGCAGGGACGGGGTTTTGTCGAAGCGAGCCATAGCTAGATATATGTATATACATGTTTCATGAAACGATGTCAACTAGTATCTTGGTAGGAAGACTTGCCTAGGGATCCGAACACCAGCAACCTGGCAAGCTTCGCCGTAGGGCTAAAACACAGCTGCGAGTACTGATACGGATGTCGGCAGAAAGCCTCAGGACGCTTCAGGTCGGTAGCCGCCGCGAGTGGCGGAACTGGCTGCGCAAGCATCACGATTCAGAGTCGTTGATATGGCTGGTGTTTCCCAAGCGTCACACGGCGGAAAAGTCCATCCGCTACGACAGTGCGGTCGAGGAGGCGCTGTGCTTCGGCTGGATCGACAGCATCGTGAAGCGCCTGGACGACGACAGCTATGCCCGCAAGTTCACGCCGCGGAAACCCGACAGCCGATGGTCTAGCATTAATCGCCAGCGCTACGCGAAACTCAAGGCGGGCGGATTACTAGCGGCGCCGGGACGGAAACGGGCCCCTACCGGGCGAAGCGGGGATGCTCCGCGGCCTCCCTTGTCGGTGCTTCCGTCTTACATCGAGACCCAACTGAAGGCTAATCGGCGCGCCTGGGACTATTTTGAGCAGCTGGCACCATCATTCCGCCGTATGTACATCGCTTGGATCGATTCGGCGAAACGAGAGGAAACCAAGCAGAGACGCCTGCGCGAAGCGATCCATCTGCTGGCATCGGGTAGGAAGCTTGGGTTGAAGTGAGCTCGTCTCCAAGATGATCACGGCGCAAACTTTGCCGGAGCAATCCTGTGTCTGCGGAGTTCGGCTACATCAGAAGCTAGCCCAGTTTTCTCAAATAGCCGCGAGATGTCGGTCCCAAGCCCCCCACTGGGAGCGTCCTCTCCGCTGACTGCGGCGCGAAGAATATCACGCACTTCCTCCTCCATGCTGTGACCGTGCCGTCTGGCCCGACGCTGCAATCGCGCCTTTACGACATTCTCAATGTTTCTCACCACGAGCTGCCCCACGATCCCTCTCCTTCAGCCAAGATTTGCTGGCAATCAAGAATTATCGCGCTTGAGTCGCGGATCTGATTCCATGAATTTACCTCGGGCTGGGCAGGGCTCAGGTCAGTGAGCCCGGGGCACAATCGGCAAGACAACCTGGGACGGATGATCGGGATCAAGGTAGATGGTGATGGTAGCCTTCTCTAGCCTTGCCGAGTCATTTTCCAGCTCTCCAGTCTGTAAGTTACGGGAGAAGTTGGGAAAAAACGAGCCCGACACCTGCACCCGAATCCGATGTCCCTTCTGAAACACGTTGCTGGTAACGAGCGCTATGGGCCCGAGTTCATAAATCGTTCCCGCGGTTAGCAGCTGCCGGCCTTTCTTGATATCACGATAACTGGCGCGCTGAACATCCAAACCCGGACTCATCAGATTGAACGCCGTGCCGTCGGGAGCAAGATCGAGAAGTCGAACCCAGAGATCAAAATCCCGGCAGTCACAGGAAACAAACATCTTCACCCCGATCGGTCCGGTGACTTCGAGGTCTTGCTCCAGGGGTGGCGAGTCAAAGACTAAGACGTCCTTACGCTCGGCAAGCTGACGGTAATCGTGCGCCCCCGAGGAGTGGTAGGGATTCAAGACGGGTTTCGAGGGATCCGAGAGGAACGAGGTATTTTGCCGCCGCGTAGGCTTCTCCGGTGAAATCGTGCCGCGATTGCTATCGGCCGATGGAGCATTCAGATAGTAGGCAACCGGTGTGGCCGGCGGCGGCCATCGGTCGGCCTCACGCCAGGCATCATCGCCCATCACGAAATAGCGGACGGGCTTTTCCCTGTCAACGCCGTTGTCGACGCCACGCAGGTAATGGTCCATCCAGCGAAGAATGACATCGTCGTAGTCGATCGCGGCGTTCGGGCCGAATTTGCGCTCGCCTGCTTTGGCCTCTGCCGTTCCACCATGCACCCACGGCCCGAGTAAAAGGTGGGTACGCTTTTCGCCCTCCTTCTGACGGGAGCTGACCAAGCCGTTGAAGTTGGTGGTCGCACCTTCAGGCCCGTAGTTGTCGTCATACCAAGCGGAGAGATTCAGAACGGCGGCCTGCACGCGGTCATATTTATTGCGCAACTCAGCCCAATCCCACCACGGATCTTCCGGGGGATGCGAGAGCCAGTCATAGTAGTAGGGCGCGACGTCGCGAAGCTCCTCAAGCTGCTTCAAGGGCAGCGTGTTGAGCATTTTCGGGCTGGTCTCAGGCCACTCGGCAAGGGCCGCCTCCTCGGTCTTCGCACCCGGCAGGTCCCGTTTCACGCGCGCATCGGGAGCGATGTTGTCCCAGATCCATTCGATCCACGACATGTCCCACGTGCCGTAGGCGTAGAAGAAATTTTGCGGCGTGGAAAAGGTCATCGCCGGCACCATGGCTTTCAAGTGGGGCGGGCTCTCGACGGCGGCCAGCCATTGCACCGCCCCAGGATAGGAAAGGCCAAAGGTTCCCACGCTTCCATTCGACCACGGCTGCTTGGCTGCCCACTCGATGGTGTCGTATCCGTCGCGGCCCTCGTTCTGGTACGGCCGAAATTGGCCGTCGGAATCGTAGCGCCCGCGCACATCCTCGATCACCACCGCATATCCGCGCTGGACCGCCCGACGAAAGATGGTGTGATCCTTCTCGGCGAAGACCTTTCCGTAGGGGGTGCGATAAACCAGCACGGGAAAGGTTCCGTTCGCTTGCGGACGAAGGATGTCGGCCCGCAACACAACTCCGTCGCGCATGGCGATCGCGACATTTTGTTCCGGGATGAAATCGCTGGTTGGAGGTTGCGGTGGAGTGGCCCAGGCAAGCCCGGCAAGGACCGCGAGAACCTGGCAGTTGACTCTCATGCAGGCGTCCGGGAGTCCATTTTACGCGACACCGATCGCCATCACCCTCTCGTGGGTGGCAGCCTGTGGACCCAAGGATTTCAGGGAACGTCTGGCTGGAAACCTGTGCTACCGGCGAGAGACAATGCTCGAGGCAGACCGGCCCAGGAGCAACACCATCGCGCTTCTAGTCTAGCTGGTGAACTCAGCCCTAGGAGCCATGTGGGGTCTAAGCATCACGGAGATTTCTTCACCAGGTTGAGTTACAACCGAACATCGGCAAAAGGAAGGCGACATGAGTGCACAATTGAATCCCATTCCACCACTGGTTCCTCCATTCACCAGAGAAACGGCAATCCTGAAAATACGGGCGGTTGAAGACAACTGGAATACGCGTGACCCCGAGAGGGTCTCACGGGGCTACAGCGCCGATTGCTATTGGCGCAACCGCTCAGAGTTCTTCCGCGGCCGAGCGGAGGTCATTGCGTTTCTCACCCGCAAGTGGAGCCACGAGCTGGACTACCGCCTCATCAAAGAACTTTGGTCTTTCGGCGGAAACCGCATCGCTGTCCGGTTCGCCTATGAATCGCATGACCCATCAGGGCAGTGGTACCGCTCGTACGGGAATGAGAACTGGGAGTTCGATGCCGCCGGCCTGTCGAAACTTCGCTACGCCAGCATCAACGATCTGGCCATTAAGGAGGAAGACCGATTGTTTCGTTGGTCCCTGGGCCGCCGGCCTGATGACCACCCGGGACTGACTGAGCTAGGACTCTAGACGGGAGGATAATCGCCCTGGAGCAGGAACTGGCCAGGAAAAATCTAACCGATCCTCACCACAACCTTTCCAAAGTTTTTGCCTTCGCCCAACCATCGGTAGGCCTCTGCGGCTTCGTCCATGGGCAGGCTCCGTCCGATCACCGGATGCAAATATCCCTCGCCGGCCCAGGAGGAAAGCTGGCTCCAGGCTTGGCCCATCAGTTCGCGGTTGGCCGACAAGTATGTCAGCCACAGTCCATGCACGCTGGTGCCTTTGGCGTACAGCAGCCGGGTATCGAGTTCCGATTTTTGGCCGGTCGCGCTTCCATAGACGATCAAGCGGCCGAATTCGGCCAAACAACGCGCGCTCTTGGCGACATGCTCGCCGCCCAGCATCTCGAAGACCGCATCGACTCCGTCGCCGTGCGTCAGTTCTTGGATAGCCTGTTCGTAATCCTGCTGCTTGTAGTTGATGCCGTGCTCGAGGCCGAGCTGTTTTACCCGCGAGAGCTTCTCATCCGAAGAGGATGTTCCATAGGTTTCGATGCCCAGCAGCTTGCCAATCTGCACCGCGGCGGTTCCGACTCCGCCGGCCACGGCGTGGATCAAAACTCGGCGCCTGCGGCCGCCTTTTTGGGGCTCGAGCAATCCTGCCTTCCAGTACGCGAAATAGGCGGTGAAGTAATTCACGGGGAAGGCAGCTGCTTCTTCGGCGCTCCACCGGTTGGGTGCTGGCCATAGCAGCTCGCTTCGCGCTGCCACCCGTTCGGCAAAGGCGCCCCACTGCAGATACCCCATGACGCGCTGACCGTCACTGCGGAGACCGGAGAATTCCCTCCCGGCAACCAGAGGTGGTTTTGGGGCGCCCGGATAGCCTCCCTTAGCCGTCATGATGTCGGCGTAGTTCAGCCCCCCGGCATCGACCCTTACCAGCTCCTGCCCGTCGCCCGGGACCGGGTCCGGTACCTCCTGAATCGAAAGCACTTCCGGCCCGCCTAAGCGGGTGATCACAATCGCTTTCATGGCACTCAGTCTACCAGCGCAGCCCGCCGAAAAGGGCTTCCCCGGGGCAGATCGCGCGGTTATTTACCATTAGGTAAACCCGAAACGCCTCGGTCGGGGTTATACTTCCCCGGGAATAGGTTTTGCTTCCCGCCAGCTCCAAGACGGGAGCGGAGCACGGTTTCATAGCGTTGTGGTGTTCATAAGCTCCGCATAGATCACTGGCCAACTATGGCTGTCCTGTTCGATGGCCGGTGCGGGTGCAGCGGACATTGGTGGCCCGCTGTTCCGAGGGGGAGGGCCCGATGGATTTGGTCATCATACGTTTTGTATTTGTTGTCTTTGTTACGGTCACCTGTTATCTCCTTCAACCGTTTGGCCTCACTTCAAACTCCGCAGCCGGGGCCGGCGCACTGCTCGGCCTGGCCATCGTCATTTTCGAGTGGCGACTGCGGCTGGTCAGCCTCAAGCGACTGATCGGAGCAGCGATCGGCAGTGTGCTGGGCATCATAGGGGCCTATCTGTTTGCCCTGGTGATTCGCAACAGCATTCCTCCGGGCCCAACGCAAAGCTTTCTGCAGCTTCTGGTCATGCTCCTGATGGCCTATGTCGGCCTGGTGGTGGGAGCCAACAAAGGTGACCTGCTCAACCTGACGGCGCTCGGAGGAATTTTCGGAGGCGAGAAGCAATCGAAGAAGAGTTACAAGATTCTCGACACCAGCGTCATTATTGACGGACGTATCGCGGACGTCGCCGAAACCGGCTTTCTCGATGGCATCATCGTAATTCCGCAGTTCGTTCTGAGGGAGCTGCAACTGGTGGCGGATTCGGCCGACTCGCTGAAGCGAAATCGCGGCCGCCGTGGCCTGGACATCCTGCAGCGCCTGCAAAAGGTGGCTTTCGTAGAAATCGAGATCGTCGAAGATGATTTTCCCACCATACGCGAAGTCGACTTGAAGTTGATCGAATTAGCCAAGCTCTATGAGGGCAAGATCATCACCAATGACTTCAACCTCAACAAGGTGGCGCAACTGCAAGGGGTCGAGGTGTTGAACATCAATGAGCTGGCGAACTCCCTGAAGCCCATCGTGCTGCCGGGAGAGTCGATGAAGGTCTTCATCCTGAAGGAAGGGAAAGAGTACAACCAGGGTGTCGCTTATCTCGACGACGGAACCATGGTCGTGGTGGATAATGCGCGGAAAGTGATCGGCAAAACCATCGACGTTTCCGTGACCTCAGTCTTGCAGACGACTGCGGGAAAAATGATCTTCGGCAAGTGGGATGAGCGTGCGGTGCGCACTGAATCGCGACCCGTCGTGCTGACGACCGTCGCCACCGTGCCCAATCCCGAACCCAAGAAGCCAATCTTGGCGGACAGCTCGGCGGAGTAGCAGCTGCTTCCTTGGATCGCTGGTCGGGGCGGTACTCCAAGGTTGGTGCATTTGGCTGTCCGCTTGTGAGTTGGCTTGGAGGATTACTCGACCGCAATCGAACTTACCTGAATGCGGTTCCCGGCCAATGAACCCGTCAGCTGGACGCGCGTGCCGGAGTAGATCCCAAGCTGGGTGACGTTCCCCTCCAGTCGATAGGTTTTATCTCCGTCGACCAGCACGTATTTGGCACCTCGGCTCACGCAAACTCGAGTGCACTCGGAAGCCCCCATGCCCGAGCCCCTGTCATGGCGGGCGGCGCAATGATCATCGGTGATGACGCCGGTAAAAGTTCGTGTCGGTACAGAATGAGAAACTTCACTCGCGCTGACGGACCGATCGCCCGCCCCTTTCCCAGGATCCGTGAGTCGGGTTTCCATCGTCTGGCCGCTGTCAGATCTGACAGTCGAGCCGTCAACGAACATGCCGATGGCCAGGGCGGCGATCAGGGCGGCCGGCCCGGCGATGGCGAAGAATCGGAGCCAGGAACGTTTTTGCACAACGCCCTCGCGAAACTAGCCCGCAACTGAATTGCCAGATTTGCTGATTTCCGAAACGGGCGATAACTACTGCGAAATGTGCAGGGAGCGGTTTGGCCTCGACCACCGGCTCGCTCGACGAAGGGCAAGAAAGTTCATCGATCGAGCAAATCAGACCTAAGGTTAGTCCGGTAGCAGTACGCCTAGGTCCAAGTTGTCCCCAGCCGATGGCGCTTTTCAGGCACACAAGAAAGCTTGGACTCGCTCGACTCGCCGCACGGGAGTTGGACGGCCGGGAGCGCGATTTGAAAGCATCAATCGACGCTCGTATACTTACAGCCCGCCATGAAAGTCGTCGTCATTATTCCTGCGGCAGGTCTGGGCACGCGCATGGCGTCGGCGCTTGGCGGCAAGGGCAAAAAGCAGGGGGCTTCGAAGCAATTCACCGAGCTCGCAGGCACGCCGATTCTCATACACACGCTGCGGAGATTCTTTTCGAGCCCCGAGATCGCGGAGATCGTCGTGGCGCTGCGGGCTAACGAGATGGAGGGGTTCCGGGAGCGGCTCGAAACCACCGCCAAGGATCTCCTGAGCGAGAAGATTCAAGCCGTCGAAGGCGGAGAACACCGGCAACAGTCGGTGGCGAATGCCATGGCTCGCATCTCTGCCTCGGCCGACGACATCATCCTCGTTCATGACGCGGTGCGCCCGTTTGTCACCGAAGCGATCATTCATGAGGTGATTCGCGCCGCGCAGAAATATGGTGCGGCCATTGCCGGCGTGCCCGCCGTCGACACCATCAAACAGGTGGAACGCACTTCCGACGGCGCGTTGATTACCGCCACGGTTCCGCGCGAGCGAGTGGTGATGGCGCAGACGCCCCAAGGTTTCCGCTACGGAGTCTTGAAGAAGGCATTCGATGAGGCCGCCGCCGATGGCTTTCTGGGGACCGACGAGGCATCGCTGGTCGAGCGCTCCGGAACCAAAGTCGCGGTGGTGATGGGTTCCCCGCGAAATATCAAAATCACCACCCCCGCCGATTTGGAGCTCGCCGAGTTCTACCTTAAAGTAGCTTCCTAGCTGCCGCCCACACCCATGGCCAAGACCCGTCCCCAACCACGAAGGAGAACCGCCGCGAGTAGAAGCTCGCCGCCGCTCACCCGCATCGGCTATGGTTGGGATTCGCACGAATTTGAAGCCCGTATCCCTCTTACCATTGGAGGCGTTCGCCTTCCCCATTCCCATGGTCTCGGCGGTCATTCGGATGGAGACGTACTTCTGCACGCCCTCACCGACGCCCTGCTGGGGGCGGTCGCGGCACCGGATATCGGATCTCTGTTCCCTCCGTCGGATCCCCAGTGGAAGGGTGCGGATTCGGCCGTCTTTCTGCGCGAGGCCCTCCGGCGTGTCGAAGCCGCGGGTTACCGGGTTTCGAACGTCGATGCGACGCTCATTCTCTTGGCGCCGAAGATCGGACCGCACACGGCGCAGATTCGCGAACGTGTGGCCGCCTTGCTGGGCATCCCCCCCGATCGCATTGGGCTCAAGGCCAAGACTCCGGAAGGCATGGGAACCGACAACGCCGCCATCGCACACGCAGTTGTGCTGGTCGAGAGAATGTCAGCCCCTGCCGATTAAAAAGCATGTTCAAGCTGTGGTGATCGAACCTCAGCCCGCAAGGAACCGCGCATCTTCGGCAACTAGAATGGCAGTCGCAACCATCGGCGTCATCTCCGACACCCACGGTCTGGTGCGTCCCGAAGCCCTCGAGGCGCTTCGCGGCTCCGAGCACATCATCCACGCCGGTGACTTGGGCGATCCTGAGATTCTGGAACGCCTGTCTGAGATCGCTCCGACCACCGCCGTGCGCGGCAATGTGGATGCCGGATCCTGGGCGCGAAAGATTCCCCGCACGAGCGTCCTCGAAATCCCGGGTTGCACCATTTATGTTCTCCACAATCTTGCGGAGCTCGACCTGAAACCGGAGGCGGCGGGCTTCGCGGCCGTCATTTATGGACACAGCCACATCCCCCGGCAAGAGTTCAAGAACGGTGTGCTGTACTTCAATCCCGGAAGTGCCGGGCCAAGAAGATTCCATCTGCCCATCAGCGTGGGAAAGCTCCTGGTTGAGCAGGGCAAACTGCACGCCGAGATCGTCGAGTTGGTGGCGGCCAAGCCTGCCCGAAACCGCTCCGGCCTCTAAACTCGGCGCGAGGGATTCTCGCCCCGGGGGGCGGAGGTGGACAGTCGGTGGCAGCTGTCCCTACACTCCAACCATGTCCCTGGGATTCCAGGTTGAAGTCCGCGCCGGAGCCGCCCGCGCCGCTCGCCTCACCACGCCGCATGGTGATGTGAGCACACCGGTCTTTATGCCGGTGGGCACGCTCGCTTCCGTCAAGGGCGTGTCTCAGGAACTCCTCGAAGATCTCGGCGTGGAGATCCTTCTGGGCAATACCTATCACCTTTATCTTCGACCTGGAATCGATGAGATCCGAAGACTCGGCGGGCTGCATCGCTTCATGTCCTGGCCCCGAGGAATTCTCACCGACTCCGGCGGATTCCAGGTCTTCAGCCTGAGCGATCTGCGTACGATCAGCGAAGAAGGCGTGCGATTCCGCTCGCATCTGGATGGTTCCACCCATCTTTTCAGCCCAGAAAGCGCCGTCGAGGCTCAGATTGGTCTCGGCGCGGACATCATCATGGCCTTTGACCAATGCCCTGAGTATCGCGCCAACCCCGAGCAGCAGCGCGCCGCCATGGAACTTACCTTGCGCTGGGCGGAGCGAAGCAAGCGGTATTTTGAGCAGCATAAGAACGAAGTTCCCTGGACCCGGAAGGTGCAGGATTTCGAATCTCCAAGCTCCGGCCATGGCTCAGAACCAGGTCTCCTGCCGCTCGGGACCGGGGCGCCCGCTTCCGGGCTGGCCGGTCAAACTCAGGCCCTGTTCGGCATTGTCCAGGGGGGTATGGACGGGGCATTGCGCAAGGAATCGGCCGAGCGGACGCGGGAAATTGGCTTCTTCGGATACGCGATTGGCGGCTTGAGCGTAGGCGAGCCGCGGACGATGACCCGGGAGATGGTCGAAACCACCCTGGAGCATCTGCCCTCGGACCAGCCGCGCTACCTGATGGGGGTCGGGACTCCGGAGGAAATCGTGGAGTACGCCAATCTGGGAATCGACATGATGGACTGTGTCTTGCCCACCCGGGCGGCGCGCCATGGGCTGCTCTTCACCTCCGAGGGGAGGGTGTCGATCAAGCAGGTGCAGTATGCCGGCGACGAAAATCCAGTCGATGCCAATTGCCGTTGCCGGGTTTGCCGGCGCTATTCTCGGGCCTATCTGCGCCATCTCTATCGCTCGAACGAGGTGCTGGCCCAAGTGCTGAACACCCTCCACAACCTGAGCTTCTACCTTGACACCATGCGAGCCGTACGTCATTCTATTTGTGCTGGGAGAGGGGCGCGTTCACTATCTGAGGTTTGGTCTCGAACGAAGCCGTAGCTCGCTAACCCCCTGTTGGCGTCCGAAGCGGAAGGGATCTCCGGCCGGCCACGCGAGAACTCCGAAGGTACAACTGAAGCTCTGCGTCACCAGACGCGGTGGCTGCTTATTCCCGGGAAGCGAAACCTAAGCTGGATCAAAGTGCAGGCATTGCTGGCTGTTCAAACAAGCAGCGGACCGATGGGCTGGGTGAGTTTCGCCCCGCTGGTCTTCATTCTCGCAATTTTTTACCTATTATTGATTCTGCCGCAGCAGCGGCGGCAGAAGAAGTGGCAGCAGATGCTGAGCGAGCTGAAGACGGGGGACAAGGTGGTGACCACCGGGGGGCTGCACGGCACGATCATTGCCCTGCGGGATGATTACCTCCACATCCGCGTTCCCCCCGACAATTTGCGCCTCGAAATTAGCCGCGCCTCCATTTCCTCGGTCATAACCGGAGAGGAACCGACGAAGGCGGCGACCAAATGAGGGGTCCGCGGGGCACGGCGGAATTGCTATGAACAAGAACCTGGGCTGGAAGCTCGTCGTCATCGCAGTCACCCTGATCGTATTTCTATTTGGGATTTTTGGGGTTCCGCAGAGCTGGTCCGGCAAGGGCTTGCTGGCTTCCCTCCAGGATCGGATTCACCTCGGTCTTGATCTCAAGGGTGGAACCCACCTGATCCTGCAAGTGCAGGTGAATGATGCGGTCAACGTGGACTCCGACAATGCGCTCGAGCGCCTGAAGGCGCAACTCCGATCGCACAAGATCAACTACGTCGAGATTTCGAAGCCCGATCCCACCAACCCCGACAAGATCCTTATTAAAGGTATACCCCCGGAACAGAGTTCCGGTCTGCGCTCCTTGGTGGACGATAATCTCCCCGAATATACCCTCACCTCGGGTGCGGAGAACACCTGGACGGTTGCCATGAAGCCGCAGGCGTTGGCGGAGCTAAAGCGGCGGGCGGTCTCTCAGGCGATTGAGACCATTCGCAACCGCATTGACCAGCTGGGCGTCAGTGAGCCGGTCATCGAAGAGCATGGGCTGGGGCAATATCAGATTCTGGTGCAGCTTCCCGGGGTGGACGATCCCGCCCGCGTGAAGGAGATCATGCAATCGACGGCCATGCTTGAAATTCGCCAGTCGCTCGGCGGGCCGTACGCGAGCGAACAGCAGGCATTGCAGGATCATGGCGGTGTCTTACCGGCCGATTCGATGTTGCTGCCCGGCCGCAGCCTCGGTGCCAATCAGGAAGGACCGATGTGGTACCTGGTTTCGCGGATTTCGGCCGTCACCGGCCGGGACTTGCGCAATGCCGAACAATCCAGGGATGAGAATGGGCAGCCCTCGGTCAGTTTTACCCTGACCAACGAAGGAGGCCGCCGCTTCGCCGCTTTCACCGGGGCCCACGTGGGCGAGAATCTTGCAGTCGTGCTCGATAACAAAGTGCAGGAAGTGGCGGTCATTAAGGAGCAGATTCACGATAACGGCGTTATCAATGGACGGTTCACCGAGCAGGAAGCCAAGGACTTGGCCATGATCCTGCGCTCGGGGGCGTTGCCGGCCGGCATCCGTTATCTCGAAGAGCGGACGGTCGGGCCCTCGCTGGGCAGCGATTCGATCCGCGCCGGGGTCACGGCGGCGATCATCGGCATGTTGGCCGTGCTGGTGTTCATGCTGGTCTATTACCATGCCGCGGGTATCAATGCCGACGTTGCCTTGATTCTGAACCTTATCATTTTGTTGGGTTTTCTCGGCTTCAGCGGTGCGACCCTGACCTTGCCGGGAATTGCCGGAGTGATCTTGACCGTAGGTATGGGCGTGGACTCGAATGTGCTGATCTTTGAACGCATCCGGGAGGAGCTGAGAAATGGGAAGACGCCTCCCTCGGCGGTCGAACAGGGCTTCAAACATGCCTGGATCACGATTGTCGATACCCACGTTACGACCATTGTCTCGGCCGTTATCCTCTTTATCTTCGGCACCGGTCCGGTGCGAGGCTTTGCCGTGACCCTGAGCTTTGGTCTGTTCGCCAATCTGTTCACCGCCGTGTTTGTCTCGCGCGTGATCTTTGACTGGATCTTGAGCCGCAAGCAGCGCGGTGAAGCCCTGAGCATTGGGTAAAGGGCGAAGCCGGGCTCGCCCCACCGGCTGAAGGCCCGACGGTTTTGAAACCCTGGGGAAGTGGAGTTCGAAGCACGTGGAATTTTTCCGCAATCCGAACATCGATTTTCTGGGCAAGAAGTGGTACTTCCTTGCCTTCTCCTTGGTCTTCAGCGTGGCTGGCGTGCTCTCCATGCTGTTCTGGCATGGGATTCCCTACGGCGTGGATTTTCGCGGGGGAACGCTCGTCTACGTCAAGTTCGCGCATCCTCCCGATGATGGCGCGATCCGGGCCGCCATGGACCGTGCCGGGCTGCGCAATGCGCGCATCCAGCGCTACGGCCCGCCGGGGAACAACGAAGTTCTGATCGACGTCTCGGAGAAGGAAACCGGCGAACAGGCCCTCGACCGCAGCAAACTCCAGATCATTCGTGCCCTCGAGTCCAATGCCCCCGGCGACAAGCTGGACCTTAATAATGAGAGCGTGCTGACGGTAAAAAACTTCCTGCTGCAAAAGGATCCTCTTCATTTGGGCACAGACGCCCAGGAGCGTTACGGCCAGATCGCGCAGGCGATCCTTGATTATCGGGACCGGACCAAAGGCGGCGTGTTGAACTCGCTCGACGAATTGAAAGCCGTGGCCGATCCCGCCGTGGTCGCCTCCCTCGAACAAGGCTTCTTCTTGTCCGGCTTCAGCGTTCGTAATGTCGAGATCGTCGGACCGCAAGTGGGAGAACAGCTTAGAACCCAGGCCAAGCTGGCAACTCTGTACTCCCTGGCGGGCATGCTGGTTTATCTGGCGGTGCGTTTTGAATGGATCTACGGCGTGGCTGCGGTCATCACGGTGTTCCACGATACTTTGATCACGGTAGGCGCTTTTTCCTTGACCAACAAGGAAATCTCCTTGACGGTGATCGCCGCCATTTTGACCCTCATCGGCTACTCGAATAACGACACCATCGTGGTTTTTGATCGCATTCGAGAAAACCTCAAGCTGATGCGGCGGGAGAAGCTGTCGGACATCGTAAATCGAAGCATCAACCAGACTTTGAGCCGAACCATTCTGACCGCCGGTTTGACGTTTCTGACCGTGCTCGCCCTGTTCCTGTTTGGCGGCGAGGTCCTGCATGGGTTCTCTTTCGCCCTGGTCATCGGCATCCTGATTGGGACGTATTCCTCGATCGCGATCGCCGCGCCCATCCTGGTGGCCTATCAGGATTGGCGGTCGCATCGGGGGAGGCAGCCCGTAATGGTCCCCGCCGACAAAGAACGCAGCCGACGGGAAAAGATGAAGGCCAAGGTCTAAAGACCCCCCCTTCGTCCACCCCCTCCAAGTCGGGTTTGTGATTACGGGCAATTTGGTTTACTATCATCCGGTTTTCGGTTTGACCGCCAGGTAGATCTCTTTGGGAGCAAAGTCGACTCCATCGGTGTCTATTAGTTCTTAAGGGTCAGTGTAGGAGGAGCCTTATGTTTGAGGACAGCCTCATAGAATCTGGTGGGAAGCTAAGCACCAAGCGTGGCATGACGACCACGCTTTCGTTCATTTTGCAGGCAGTCTTGGTTGGAGTCCTGGTGTTGATTCCGCTACTCTTTACCGAAGCTTTGCCCAAAGGGCAATTGATGACGTTCCTCGTCGCCCCTCCTCCCCCTCCCCCTCCACCTCCGCCGGCGGCCGCTCCGGTTCACGTGGTGCGGCAGGTGCAGACCGACATCATGAATGGTCAGCTGCGCACCCCCACCAAGATTCCGCAAAAAGTTCAGATGATTAAGGAAGACGAGGCACCGCCCGAAATGGCGGCCGGGGGTGTGGTCGGTGGTGTCCCGGGTGGTGTGCCCGGCGGCCAGATGGGCGGAGTGATTGGAGGAATTATCAGCTCCACGCCGGTGGCCGTGCCGAAGGTGGCCACGCCCACCCGCGTACGCGTCTCCCAGGGCGTAACCCAAGGGCTCCTGATCCGCAAAGTCCAGCCAAACTACCCACCCCTGGCGCGGCAAGCGCGCATTCAGGGAACGGTACTTCTGGCGGCGGAGATCAGTAAGGATGGAACCATCGAGAATCTGCACCTGATCAGCGGCCACCCCATGCTCGCCCCGGCGGCCATCGAAGCCGTGAAGCAATGGAAGTACAAGCCGTACATTCTCAACGGAGAGCCGGTCGAGGTGGAGACGCAAATTACGGTCAACTTCACCTTGTCGGGAGGCTAAAAGGTTCCGAGGTAGATCAAGGGAAGAGACAGTTGAGGCGATAGCTTCGTGTTGAACCAGATCTGAGGAGGGAAAAGCAACTCATGTTTCTAGCTAATCTAGCAACCCATACGCTGAGTAACGTATCCACCATGGCGGTTTGGCTCTTCCAGGAGCAGCCGGTGGGTTGGGACCCGATTTCGCTATGGAGGCAGATGGGGCCTACGGCGAGAGGTGTGGTCATTATTCTGTTCATCATGTCGGGCTGGTCAATCGGCGTCATGATTGATCGTTGGATGGCGTTTAGTGCCGCCAGAAAACAGTCCCGGGCATTCGCGCCTGCCGTGGCCGGTGCTCTGCGTGACGGCAAAATTGACGAGGCGATTAAGGTGGCGGAGCGCAACAAGAAGAGCCACCTGGCCAAGGTCGTCACCGCCGGCTTGATGGAGTTCCGAGCTCACCAGGAGAGCGGGGAGATTCCGGGCGAGACCATCGAAGCCTCGAAACGCGCTCTCGAGCGCACCGAAGCGATCGTGCACGCCGAGTTGAAGCGTGGTCTCGGCGGCCTGGCGACCATCGGATCCACCGCCCCGTTCGTAGGCCTATTCGGCACCGTGATGGGCATTTTGAATGCCTTCAAGGGTATCTCCGAGCAGAAGGCCACGGGTCTCGGAGCGGTTGCGGGTGGCATCGCAGAAGCCCTGGTGACGACCGCCATCGGATTGTTCGTCGCCATTCCCGCCGTGATGATGTTCAATTACCTGACCGGCCGGGTGGAAGCCTTTGACGTCGAGATGGACAACTCCTCGAGCGAACTGATCGATTACTTCCTCAAGCGGCGAGGGATGCGCCGGTCCTAAGCGCCCGACGACCCCGGAGGGGCTTCGAAGATGAAGTTGCGCGGCGGGCGCCGGAATCCCGGCTCCGCCCGATGCGAACAGCAGGAGAGAGTAGCGTATGGCACTCGCCAAACGAAACGAAGGTGCCAAGGTCACATCCGACATTAACGTCACGCCCATGGTGGATGTGATGCTGGTGTTGCTGATCATTTTCATGGTCATTACGCCTATGTTGCAGAAGGGCGTGAGCGTGGACCTGGCCAAAGTCAATAATCCGGAGCAGATGCCGGATGCGGACAAGGAAGACGCACTGGTCGTGGCCATCATGCGAGACGGCAAGATTTTCTTTGGCAACGACCAAACCGCGCCCGATCAGTTGACCCAGAAGGTGAAAGATCGCCTGGCGAATCGGGTGGACAAGCGGATTTTCATCCGCGCCGATGCTCGCGCCAAGTTCGGCTCCGTGGTGTCGGTCGTCGACAACGTGCGAGCGGCTGGCGTCGACCAGCTGGGCTTGCTGACCGATCAGCGCAAGGAGAAGAATCCACCGCCTACGGCGCCCGCGAGTCCGGGGCAATAAAGGAGACCGTATGGGAATGGCAGTCGGCCCGAGCGGGGGCCAAAGCGCCAACATTAACGTGACGCCGCTCATCGATGTGCTCTTGGTCTTATTGATCATCTTTATGGTGATTACGCCGCTGACCCCGAAAGGGTTGGATGCCCTGGTCCCGCAACCGCCCCCTCCCAATCAGAAGCAGCAGCCGGATACCAGCCGGACCATTGTGGTGCAGTTGATCGATCGCGGCTCGGGACAAGTGCCGGCGCTCAAGATCAATCAGGAAGACACTACCTGGGATGGGTTGCAATCGCGGCTCACCGACATCTTCAAGACCCGCGCCGAAAAGGTGATGTTTGTAAAAGGCGATGACAATGTACCGTTTGCCGATGTGGCCAACGTCATTGACATTGCCCATGCTTCCGGCGTAGACAAAGTGGGTCTGATCACCGCTAAGATCGAGTCGGGCGGATAAGACCGACGCGGGAGCAGGAGTCGCCTCCCTGAATGCGTGCCAGGGTGTGTTCATTAGAAGGTCCCCGGCACTTCTTCGCGAGGAAAGCTAATGAGAGACACGAAACGGGTGCTGAGGCTCGTGGCGATAGGGGTGATCCTTCTCTCCACCACGGCCTGTAACAAGTTGAGGGCGCGCGACCAACTGAATAAGGGCGTGGCCTCCTACAAGAACGCCAAATACGAACAAGCCATCGACCATTTCCAACAAGCTGTGTCCTTTGATCCCAGCCTGATCAATGCCCGGCTTTACCTGGCGACGGCCTATGCCCAGCAATACATCCCCGGAGTCGACGTCGAAGAAAATACGCGGATGGCGAATCAGGCGATTGATCAGTACAAGCAGGTCTTGGACCGCGATCCGAAGAATATCAACAGCGTGAAAGGGATCGCCTACCTCTATCTGCAAATGAAGAAGTTTGATGACGCCAAGGATTATTACCGCAAGGCCATTGCCATGGACCCCAATGATCCCGAACCCTATTATTCGATTGGCGTGATCGATTGGACCCAGTCCTATCAGCCGCGCATGGAGGCCCGTGCCAAGTTGGGGCTGAAGCCCGACGAGCCCTTGAATGCCAAGAATAAGGATCAGAAGAACGTTTGCGACGCGCTCAAGCAGCAGCTATCCCCGGTCATCGAGGACGGCATTAATGTCCTGAACAAGGCTCTGGAGCTGCGTCCGGATTACGACGATGCCATGGCCTACATGAATCTCGAGTACCGCGAGAAGGCAGACCTCGAATGTGACGATCCCGCGGCCCGCGCCGCCGCCCTGAAAACGGCCGATGAGTGGGTCGACAAAACCATGGCAACCAAGAAGGCCAAGGCCGAAAAGCAGCCCGGTAGCCAGGGCATCACCATGGATCAGGGCAAGCAATAGCGAGTTCTTGAGATTGCCGAAGCGGGCTGGTTTCTTCCGCCGACCTCCCGTCGCTTCCGGTAGAGTCTACTTGGTAAAGACTTTGCCCTGCCGACATCCAGACTTCGGGTTCTAATCCAGAGCCATGTTCAGAAAGATTCTGATCGCCAATCGGGGGGAGATCGCGGTGCGCATCCTTCGTGCCTGCCGCGAACTCGGAATCCGATCGGTGGCCGTCTACTCCGAGGCCGATCGGGCGGCCATGCACGTGCTGTCCGCCGATGAGGCTTATCCCATTGGCCCGGCACTCGCCGCGGAATCCTACCTGAACATGGCGAACATCCTCCATGCCGCGAAATTGAGTGGCGCGGACGCGATTCACCCCGGTTACGGCTTTCTGTCGGAAAATGCGAAGTTTGCCCAGGCGTGCGCGGACGCTCGCGTCAAATTCATCGGCCCCAGCCCGGCCTCCATGGAGAGATTAGGATCGAAGACCCGCGCCCGGCAGCAGATGGAGAGGGCCGGCATCGTGGTCGTGCCCGGCAGTTCGCGAGGCCTCCACTCGAAGGAACAAGCCGCCGAGGTAGCGGCCAAGATCGGATACCCGGTGATGTTGAAAGCCGCTGCCGGCGGGGGTGGGAAAGGGATGCGTCTGGTGGAGGACGCGCGGCAGCTCGGATCGGCATTCGAAACCGCGCAGAGTGAAGCCCTACGGGCCTTTGGGGACGGCGAGGTCTACCTCGAAAAGGCCATCCTTAACCCTCGTCATATCGAAATGCAGGTCCTGGCCGATGAACATGGCAACACCGTGTATTTGGGGGAAAGGGAGTGTTCGGTGCAGCGCCGTCATCAGAAGGTGCTCGAGGAAGCACCTTCTCCCCGGGTCGATCACGACCTGCGGCGGCGGATGGGCGAAGCGGCGGTGCGCGTGGCCCAGACCGGAGGATATTCGAACGCGGGCACCGTCGAGTTTCTCGTCGACCAGGATCGGCAGTTCTATTTTCTCGAGATGAATACGCGTTTGCAGGTTGAGCACCCGGTCACCGAGCTTGTGACCGGGCTCGACCTGGTTCATCTGCAGATCCGCATTGCCGCCCAAGAGAAGTTGCCGTTTGGCCAGCATGATATCCGCCTCCGCGGGCATGCGATCGAATGCCGGATTTACGCCGAGGATCCGGACAACAATTATTTTCCCAGTCCGGGCAAGATCAGCCTGCTGGTGGAACCTTCCGGCCCCGGAATCCGCCACGACAGCGGCATCTACGAAGACTGGACGGTGCCTTCCGAGTATGATCCGCTGCTGGCCAAGCTGATCGGCTATGGAAGCGACCGCGCGCAGGCCGTAGCGCGGCTCGAAAGGGCACTGGGTGAGTATTTTGTGGGGGGGATCAAGACCAATCTTTCCTTGTTCCGGAGAATCCTCGGAGACGCGGATTTTCGCGCCGGAAAGATCGATACCGGTTACCTCGGGCGGCTTCTCGAGACGGCCCGATCGAACCCCGATTCGCAACCGGCAGCCATTGCCGCCATCGCCGCCGGATGGTTCGCCATGCTCGATTCCCAAGCTGCAGCATCAGGCAATGGAAGTCGAGCCTCCACGGGAGACGCTTCTCTGTCGGGTTGGAAGCGAGCCGCCCGATTCGAAGGGGTCAGCAGAATTGATTTGGGGAGCGGCCGATCCAGCCATTCCTCCTAACCACGGGAACCGGGCTCCCACGCTAGCGATCATGCTTTACGAGGTCACAATCGACGACCAGACCTACCGGCTGGAGCTGGTGCGCTCCGAGGAGGGCTGGAAGTGTCGCCTCGACGGCAACGAGGTCGAGGTGAATGGAGTCCTTGCCCGCCAGGATGTACTGTCCCTTCTGATTGACGGGAATGCCTACGAGATCAAGCGCGAACGTACTCCGACCGGCATCTATCTCTCGCTCGGCAGCCGGCGCTATTCGGCCGAGGTGCGCGATCCACGCTCGCTCCGCGGCCGCCGCCGACGGGGCGACGACGACCAAGGGCTGAAGAAACTGCTCGCACCCATGCCGGGCATAGTTGTACGTCTGCTGCTCCACGAGAACGCCCAGGTCGAAGTCGGCCAAGGCGTCCTGGTAGTCGAGGCCATGAAAATGCAGAACGAGGTTCAGTCTCCGAAGAAAGGGGTCGTGCAAAAGATCCTGGTGGATGTAGGGGCGGCGGTGAATGCCGGGGACGTTTTGGCTATCGTTGAGTAGAGCCCAGAGCTCTCCCGCCAGGTTATTGCGCGATTCCCTCCTGGGCGAGCACCCTCTTCGCGTAATTATTCTCGATTCTGGCTTGGTCGCGCAGGACCTCATAGTAGGCCGATTTCAGGAGTTGTTCGCGGTGCTCGCGAAGCTGAGAGCGAATGTTCTCCCCTACCCGCGGATCCGACAAATCGCGTTGCCCCGCCGACACCTTGGTAATGAGCTTCACAATGCGATAGGCGGCCACTTGCCCGGTATTCGGATGGATGATGGCGATAATCGTGCTGTACTGGCCGGGCTTGAGCTTCATCACCACATCCCGTGTGGCCGGATCGGTGTTCTTGAGCGACGACTCGGGAGCGAATCCCAAATCGCCTCCGTTCCCCGCGGTCTCCGGGTCTTCGGAGTAGCTCATGGCCAAGGTGCCGAAATCGTCGCCGCTGTTCAGGCGATTTTCGAGCATCTGAATCTTCCTTCGCGCCTCGGCCTCGTTCTGGGCTTTGTCGTTCTTCAGGTTATGGACCTGCGGATTCGGGGTGGTGGTCACGAAGATTTGCGCCAAATGATATTGCGGTTCCACCACATTGAACTCCGCTTTGTGCTCCTGGTAATAACGGGTGATGTCTTGATCGGAAATATTGATCTTGGAGGTGACTTCCTTGTTCAGAACCTTCTCGACCGTCAAGGATTGACGCAGATCGTGGCGGAAGTCATCCAAGGTAAGCTTGCGTTCCTTCAGGCGGGCGTCAAACTCCTCCTTGGTAAAGGGCGACTTGATTTCGTTGAGCTTACGATCTACTTCCTCGTCGGTGGCCAGCAGTCCCAGCTTCTCCGCCTGGCGCATCACCAATTCGTTATCGATGAGAGTGCTTAATACATTCAGGCGCAGCGCGGTGGCCTGTTCTCCTACGGGTTGATGCTCGGAGCCGGCGGCCTGGTTCTGGTAGTACTTCTCGAGATCGGCGTAATAGATCTTTCTCCCATCGACCGAAGCCGCCACATCATTGCCGCCTAGTTGCTTGTTATCGCAGCCGAGCGTCGCCGCCAGCAACGGGCTTACCGCCAGCAAAACACGCAATGAGGTTTTCAATCGATTTCCTCCGCTTCCCCACCTCCACCCAGCCCGGGGGCGAGGCTCATTGGCGCGCCGCGGGCGACTCGCTGGGAGCCGGAGATGGAGGATGGGCGGGAACCGGGACGCCAGCTTGTTGCAAAGCTTGGTCGAGGGACGCCCGCACGTCCGCCAAGGGCATCGCTCCGTCCAATTCCTGTCCATTGATGAACAGGGTAGGCGTTCCGTTGACCCCCAGGCTCTCGCCTTCCTTGACCGAGGCGTGGATCTGATCTTCGTTCTGCGCCTTGATGCAAGAGGCGAGCTTGGCCTGATCCAGGCTGTGTTTTTGCCCTTCGTCGGTGGCTAGACGATCGAGCACGGCGAACTGAGCCTCGTGTCCCTTTTCGCGACTGACCTCTTGCTGATTACCGTGGACGTGATCCGCGAATTCCCAGTAGGCATCGTTGTTTTGCGCCGCCAGGCAATTGGCATCGACGGCGGCGTGTGCCGCCCAGGGATGAAATTCGGTCAGGGGAAAATCTTTGTAGATGATTTGTACGCGGTCGCCGTATTCTCGCAGCAGTTCAGGAAACAGCATCTGATGCATGCGGGAGCAAAACGGGCACTGGAAATCATCGTAGCTGACGATCGTGACTTTGGCCTCGCGGTTGCCGCGCACCGGGCGGCCGGCGACGTTGATTTTCTTCATGATGTCGGCATAGGGATCCTTGGTCAGGTCGAACTTGGTCATCCGCAGCAGCGTCTTGCCGTCTTTCGACAGCAGGAATTCATAATCCTGTTTCTTTTCTTCGCTGTCCATGTGGATGGTCGTCGCGTCGTAGCCGGGAAAGTCGCTGGGGCGCAAAGGCCCGACGGTGATCTTGACGCTGGCCGGAATGGAGTAGAAGACGCGTACCTGGCGCTCGATCCGCTGAACCTCGTCGGGAGGAGCGGATTGGGCCGAACAGCCTAGACAGATAAGCACAAGGACCAAGATCGAACGATGCACAAAGACCAACCCCGCTCCCATGGATAGATGCAACGATTATCTCACACAGCGAAAGAACGCCAGATTACCGACGTCGGCCGGTGGCGAAGGTCAGATGCCCGCGGGTAGGCGAATTTACAAGCTCCGAGAGCGTTTGTCGGCCGAGAGCAAGGCGTTCATCGAACCGGAGCGGAAGCCTTCGAGATCTAGGGTCACAAACTTGAATCCCAAGGCTTTAAAGGCGCGCGTCATTGCGGCTGCCATTTCAGGATGGAGCGCGCGGGGCATTTCCGAGGGATCCACTTCGATGCGCACCATTTCCCCGTGATGGCGAACCCGAAACTGGCGAAAGCCCAAATCGCGAAGCGCCTCTTCCCCTTGCTCGACCACGCCGAGCGTCTCTCGGGTCACGATTCGGCCATAGGCAATGCGGGAGGAAAGGCAGGCCGCGGCCGGCTTATCCCAGACCCGCAACCCGGCATCCCGGGCCAGTTCTCGCACCTCTTGCTTGCTGAGGCCGGCCTCAAGGAGGGGGGCCGCGACCTTATGCTCTCGCGCCGCCACCTGCCCCGGCCGGAAATCGCCCTGATCGTCCAGGTTCGCGCCGTAGGCAATGCTCTGAAAGCCGTGGCTCTGGCGATATCGTTCCATCACGGTGAACAGTTCGTCTTTGCAGAAGTAGCAACGGGAGCCGTCGTTGCGGGCATATTCAGGACGCTCCAGTTCCTCGGTGCGGATGATTTCGAGGGGAATCCCCTGTTCGTCGGCAAAAGCCTTGGCATCGGCGAACTGGCTGCGTGCCAAACTGGGAGAATCGGCGAGCACAGCCAGCATGTCGGAGCCGAGCGTGCCATGCGCCACCCAGGCGAGAAAGGCCGAGTCCACGCCCCCGGAATAGGCGATCAAAGTACGGCCCAAGGCGCGAATGTGGCCTTCAAGAGCCGCTCGCTTGGCCGCCAGATCGCCGGAACAGGGCATACGGTATCTTAATACTTTGCCTCGGTCGTTCGCAGGGCTCGAAGGGAATGGGGCCACTTACCCCGTCCCACAACTAGAACAACCTCTCCGTCCGCCGCAGATTGCCGATCGTCCCCAGATTGGCCAGCGAGAAGCTGAAACGGAACTCGTTCTCATTGCGCACCGTACCCAAGTTGAACCGGCGGTATTCCAAGTTGAGGCCGCAGCAGGACCAGTTATAAGCTGCCTGCACGGCGCTGTACTGCAGGAAGTTCAGATTGGCATCAACCCCGACATTGGCAGCGGCGCTGAATCCCGGCTTATTGGCGTGACCGTAACCGAGCAGCAGGCGAAACTGGTTAAAGGTCTGGGGCGTAGGAGTT
>DASPTQ010000112.1:0-7558 GCA_035623335.1 Terriglobales bacterium | reverse complement strand
AAGGGAAGATACGGCCTTAGCTGTCGAGCCAGATTGTAGTGCGATTCTAAAATGCCGCCGAGCACCAGGGCCACTGAGCTCTCTCACGCGACTTTATGGTTCGCGTAACCGCTCCCAAGGGAGCGGCTAGAGCTTGTCGGCAAGTGGCGAGTAATCTGTGCGCGATTGAGCTTTTCGTTAAAGGTTGAGCTGATCACTTTGCCCCTTTGCCGTTAGTGCCTGGTCACAGCGACTTCTGCTGCGATCCGGTGCGGTGCTAGGGCTTTTTCAAGGGTCGGCGATTTCCCTCCGAGTGGAACGCTTGGGTGCCCAGTTTTTTCGCCGAAACTCTTGCCGATGTGGCATGATCCACCCCCACAAGCGTCGCCTTGACCTCCTGCGGGGCTGCGGATGCTGGCGATGCCTTCGACACTAACGCCAGCTGAACCTTTAGCGGCGGCGAGCTTCACGCGCCAGACCTTCGTGTACCAGCATTTTCAGGAGCGTCTGATAACCGATGCCCTTGCGATGAGCGATCTTCCGAGCCTCCGCAAGATCGGTTCCGGGCAAGCGTATAGCAATCTGCGTGGTCCTCTTGTTACCCAATTTCGCGACCAGGTTCGAGCCGCGTACCGCGATTCCTTTCGATCGCGCTTCAGCAGACCTCTGTTTGACGTAAGCGCGACCCGCAGGACTAGCCCACCAGTCTGCTTCCTCGCTCTCGCTTTTGAATGCCGGCATCTGCAGCTTTTTCTTACTCATTGGGTTCACTCTCCCTGTGTGCGTCTCTTGAGATATTCGTGCCTCTGTCCGGCGTCGAGATCATAGGCGGTCACCACTCGAATGCTTTCGCCGCGCTCCGTCACGATCACGGCGAGTAAGCGACCAGCGTTGGTCTCGCCGTAGTAAACGAAGCGTTGCTCACCCTCAACATCTTGTTCATAAATCGGAATCGGATCGTTCAACAGGACCTGTTCTGTCTCCTCTGGTTTGATTCGGTGCGAACGAATTTTGCGGAGGTTGTTCCGATCCCAGTCGAACATCGCTAACTCATTGTATATGCAATGTATAGGCGCAGCAACTTCTCGAGTTGCCGCGTTCTTACTCTCGATCGGTCCTCTGGGGTTGGGGCATTGGCCTTAGAGCCGACCCGAATCGATTACCGAGCAACATCAGAAACCCTGAACCCTCATCCGCATGCGAAGACTCACCAGCAATTCGCCATCGCATCGCCTCAGAATTGCGGGTCCGATGCCGGTCTGATGGGCCTGTTTTTGGAACGGACTGTAACGACCGTTCAGCGGTATTTCAAGAAGGTTGAGGCAAACCTCAGCGGCCTGAATTTGTTGCTGATTGGTTCCATTGTGGTTCCAAAAAAAGCATGGGAAGACGAGCCTAACTTCAACTCAGTAGTTGCAGGATCAGCAGATACGGATGGTAGAGCGCAGCCCTGAAAAGGCTGGCGGCGGCGGTTCAACTCCGTCCCTGACCACCATGTTTTCAAGTACTTACAAGCCTCGATTCTCTCCGTTGGGTCACAATAGGTCACAATTCAGTTGAGCATCGCCGTTGCTCTTGCTTCGCGGGCAGCCGCGATCCGCTCCCGGATCATGGCACCCGTTCTCTCAATCGCGCGGCGTTGTGACTCGGGAACGAATTGCGCGTAGATGTCGAGAGTTGTCTGGATGCGTGAATGCCGCATCTGTCCCTGGACATCCTTCGGATTTGCTCCAGCTTCGATCTCCAGGTCGCCCTGGACATTCTCAGGCAACGCCAGTTCACGAAGCCGATACCGATTTTTCGACCGGCTGGCTTGATGTGGCGCGAGAGGATATTGTTGTCGCGAAGCGGCGCTCCCTTCCGTAGAGACTGAAGCACACGATCGTTGGGACCATCCCACTTCACGACTTGGTACTTGCGAACTGCGCCTTGACCGCCACACCTTCCTTCGACCGTAAGTTGGTGTGTTCGAAGATCCATTCCTTTGGTACTTGGAGCAAATAGGCAAGCTCCTGAACTGTCAGTAGCTGGTTCATCGCGCCATTCCGATGGCCGGCGATGTTCAAGATGTGCGGCCTAAGGACTCTCACGAACTTGAGGTCCTCGTAATGCGCACGCAACTGCTTTTCCGTGACCGGCTCCCCGAAGAGCCCCGTCGCGAGCCCGCCTTCGGTCGGATCGTGCATGGCGTGCACCTCCTCGCCGACATTGGCCGCCGCGAGCGCCGCACTCACGACACTGATACCGGGCTCACTCAGGAAACAAGCGGCCCGGGCCAGAAGAGCGGAATCGACCCGTGCCCGCAGCTGTTCGGACTTCTCTCGTGCGAGGATGGCGGTGCCCTCGATGGCCATATCACGGGTCAACAGGATGAGATCGCCGACGGCGGTACGGGTCTTACGTACCAAGTGAGTTGGTGTGACCTCGCCGAGCATCTGACCGATCAGAATCGGGCGATCGAGCCCCTGGGTGATTTCGGTTTGCCCACCGCCAAGCGTGATGCCCAGTTCCTCACACGTAGCCCGCACATCAACCATAATCGTCTCGGCCAGTTCGGGCGTCGTGCGGCTCTCCACTAGAAGCATGACGACGAAGAACCACAAGGGGCGTGCGCCTAGGACGGCAATATCATTCGCGTTGACGTGAACAGCGTAACGTCCGATGTGATTCGTGGCAAAGGTGCGACGACGAGATAGTGATCTCCGGCATCAATGACGGCGGCGTTCTCGCCAATCTGAGGTCCGATCAACAGGCGCGGACCTTGTCTTGGCACATGCCTCAGCAAGGATCGCAAATGCTCAAGCGGAAGTTTGCCGATCGGTAGAACTTTCTTCGATTGGTCGCCCGTCATGCGCTCAACCTACTTCAGTCGACCTACGATCAGGTCGCTAGGCCCGAGCAGGTTGATCCGGGATACTTCAGTGAACCCGGCGGCCTTCATCCATTGGGTGTATTCCAATTCGCTGTAACTAGCGCCGGCGTCGGTGGCTACGAGCATGTTCAGGGAGAAAAGTGCAGCGTGTTGCGGCCCGGTTTTATCAGGGTTGAGGATAAAGTCTTGCACAATCAGCCGACCGTTCGGCGCTAGTGCGTGGTGGGCACGGCGAAAAATGTCCTGGTTCTGATCCTCGGAAAACATGTGGCAGATCGCGTTCAGCATGATGAGGTCGTAGCCGGAGCCGAAATCGTCACGCAGCATGTCTCCAGCGCGGAGGCTGACTTGTGCTGGGACGCCGGCCCTGCTAATGTATTCGGCGGCGAGCGGTACCACCTCCGGGAGATCGAGAATTTCGCACCGCACCTCGGGACAAGCCTTTGCGAAGGCGATGGAGTAGGCGCCAGAGCCCCCGCCCAGATCGAGAACGCGGCGAACACCGCTTGTGCCCAGAGCCTTCACCACATGTGGGGCGCGTTCCTTGGCGATGCGCTGCATGGCGGCAATGAAGTCCTGTGTCCATTTCGCGGTGCCGTCGCGATCGATAGGGATGTGAGTACCACGGAGCACGGCATCGGTCAGAGTGCTCCAGCGATGCCATATGTTGGCGATGTGCAGCAGGCCGTTGCGGTGGTTGTCCTTGGAGCCCTGCACAAAGAAGCGGGCTGACTCGGGCGTGTTCTTGTAATCGTCGGCGGTCTTCGAGAGCAGTCCCAAAGCGACCAGAGCGTTGAGCAGCATGCCTACCGCGCGGGCATTCGCATGGATCTTCGTTCCGATTTGTTCGGCATTGGCGCCGTCTCCGACAGCAGTAAAGATGTCGACTTCAAGCGCTGTAAGGATGCAACGACTCGCCCAGTAGCCACGGATCATATGATCCAGATGCTCTGGCAAGGTTCCTGCTTTGTCGCGCGCCGCCATCGCAGCACGGAACTTCTCCCCGTGCTCTACGGCCATGGCTTTCATCGCTGCGGCATCGCTCCAGATAAGACGGTCGACAAGCCGGCCGTCACGGAGGTGCGCACCGACAATTTCTGATACATCGGAGGCTTGGACACGGCGGTACCACGTTCCTGGCGGGTACACCACCATTACCGGACCTTCATCACACAATCCCATGCATCCACAGGTCGTGAGCTGCACATCACGGTTGAGACCACGTGCCTGTATCTCGCGATCCAGCGCATGGACCACTGCCAAAGACCCTCCGGCCGGGCAGGAGGGGACGCCCTCTGGTTTTTGCTGTGTGCAGACGAAGAGATGAAAGCGGAAGGGTTCCATCGTCGTCTCCGATCGTAAATTGATGTTTCTTAGATCAATGTTAGCGCTTTATCCCGCCGCCACAGACCGCTGCTGGGAATCTCGAGGAATTGACACAGTCCATCTGGGACGCTTGCGGCACCGGGTTCTATGGTTTAGCATTTGGCGCCTTCTTAGGCATTATGCCTGGCAGAAGCGACCCATCCGACTCTCTGGCATCCTTCAGCGTTGAAATCTGTCGCGTCGGCAGCCTGGAGGAGCTTCCAGAGCTGCCTCTCTCATGTGCTCGTCTGTTCGCACTTCAGAGTCCTCGGAGCGAAAATCGCCTCTCCCCGAAACGCCGACTTTCAAGCTGACCTGCCAGCTTAGGCGACCGCTACCCTTGTCTCAAGTTCCCGTTTCACGGTCATCTTGATGGGGACTCTCAGCGCGCGGGATATTGGACATTTCGCTTTCGCGCTCTCGGCAACGCGCTGGAACTTCTTGGCATGGACTTCCGGTATGGTGGCAACTACCTTCAGTTCAATCGCCGTGATTTCCCAATGGCTCTTTTTGTCTTCCAGCGTTAACTGCGATTCAGTCTTCACATATTCATCTTGAAGGCCGGCCTGAGCCATCTCCCTGGCAACCATGAGCGATATGCAGGAAGCGACAGCCGCCGCCAGCATCTCCGACGGGCTCGTGCAAGGCTCGTTACCGGTTCCCGATCCGAAGAAATACAACGCATTGCTGATTACTCCGCTCGATGTCGAAACCGTGCCTTCCCCGGCTCCCGGGCCTCCCTTCCATATGGCAACTGCAGTGCGAACCATAAGCACCTCCTCGTATCCCTTCTCGGTCAAGCTTTTCTGACTTACTGAAATTCAGCGTTTTTAGGGGCGCCGAGTTGCGCCAGCAACGGAATTTTCGTTGCCTGGCTAAGGTTGGAACTGTTTCGGCGATTCCCTCCAGTTCCAGCAGCGACTCCACAGACTACCCTCACATCCTGGGTTGTCGCAAAACGCTAGCCCTCTGGCGAAAGACATGACCTTCACCCAAGGTCGACGCATTCACCTCCCTCTGTGTCTCCCGATGATGATGGCACGAAGGCAAATAACGATTGGACAGAATCCATATCTGCCCCACCATATCTGCATTGTTGCGTGTATACCGCCCTCAACTCTGTGACTGCCCTCACAACGATTGGTTGAAAGGAGACCCTCTCGGGCTTGGCGCGAAAGTGGCTGGAGTCCTCCGCCGGTCCTGCCTTGCGGTCTGGCCCGGGCGCCGTGCAGTTTCGAACGATCCCATGCGCCCCGTCTGGTTTTCCTGCATGCACGAGAGTGCACTTCATCGGGCCAGCAAAAGCGCCAGGGCCTGCTGGCACGTCGTAAACTGTGCTTGGAAGGGTTTGATGCGGAGCGGTCTGCCAGGAGACTCATCGACCTCAAACTCATTTTTTGGATTTACGCCAGCCTGCTCTTGTCCAGCAAGCTAGGATTCCTGTGATCCTGTCCAAGGCTTGCATTAGGAGTGGAACTCCACTCCATCTGCTAGGTGAATTTCACACCCCCCAAATTGATGGTATTGGTCTGGCGCCGCATGTAGACTTTCCAGGAATCTGAACCGGACTCACGACCTCCGCCGGTCTCCTTTTCGCCGCCGAAGGCACCGCCGATTTCCGCACCTGAGGTTCCCACATTCACGTTCGCGATGCCGCAGTCGGATCCCTTGAAACTGAGAAACCTTTCCGCCTCGGCCATGCTGTCCGTAAAGATACCCGACGACAGGCCTGGGGAACCGCATTGTGCAATGCAACCGCCTCGTCGATGGTCCGGTATTTCATAACGTAAAGGATTGGAGCAAAGGTTTCATTTTGCACAATCGCGGCGTCATTGCGAATTTCGACAATGGTCGGCAGAACGAAAGTCCGCCAAACGGCGGTGGATCGAGGACCTTGCCTCCATAAAGCACTGTTCCGCACTGCCGGCCGACATCAACCAGCGTATTCTCGTAGTCCGATACGGCCTCTTCATCGATCAGCGGCCCCATCAGGGTATTAGGATCGAGTGGATCGCCAATTTTCACCTTTTCGTAATTAGCAATCAGCTTGCGAAGGAATAGGTCGTAAATGCCCTCGTGAATGATCAGCCTGCGCGTGGAGGTGCAGCGTTGCCCCGCTCTGCCGACGGCGCCGAAGAATGCCGCTGCCAGCGCTCCTGTCAAATCGGCCTTGTCCGAAATGATCAGGGCATTGTTGCCCCCAAGCTCGAGAATGGTGCGCCCGAGGCGGGCACCGACAACCTGACCGATGTGCTTCCCCATCGGGGCCGATCCCGTCGCGCTGATCAGGGTGAGCCGGTTGTCGGCCAGAATCCACGTTGACCAGTGCCGTGGTTTGCAGGGTATGGTCGGGGCGTTGTCGGGCGGCCAGCCGCCGTTCTACGGGAATTGCATATATGGGCCAGGTTTTTCTCGGCGAAGGCTTGCCTAAAGATGATTGAGGGTAGTGCGGCTAGATTGTTTATACTGAGCGCGAATGGAGTTCGAATGGGACCCGCGCTAAAGATGCAGCGAACCGGCGCAAGCATGGCGTCGGGTTCCGGGAGGCAGCGACAGTTTTTGAGCGATCCGCTCGCTACAACCTTCCGGACACTGAGCATTCGATCTCGGAGCATCGCTTTTTGACCATCGGCGCATCGGTAAGCGGTCGCTTGTTAGTCGTGGCTCACACCGAGAGTGAGGATACTATCTGGGTCGTCAGTGCACGACCGGTTACACGGCACGAGAGAAGATTTTATGAAGAAGCCCAATGAAAATCGAAAGCATGACGAGATGGAAAGGGAACGAACGTTGTCCTGCTCCAGCCCGACGTGGCCAAAGCATTTCCCACGGAAGAGGCTGTGAACGAAGCGTTGCGTGGCATTCTCAGTACGACGCGCGCCGTGCGACGGATTGGCGGTCTTTCGGATCGTGCACTTCAGCCAGCCGCACCGAGGGCGTAGCCGTCGCGGCAAGTGACCGTCTCTCTGCTTTCCACCAAGCATTTTCGCGCCGCACAGACGGCAAAGGCTGACTACCGATCCGCTGCGGCAGAGAATGGCCTCACTGTTATGAGGAGCGTGCCAGGCTGGTCACGGCGCATCATGTCTCGCCTGAAGTTTACGAGAGCTATCTTAAAGCCGGGGCAATTAAGTAACAAAGACGGGAGCATCGGCTCGTCGTTCAACTATGTCGAATGATTGAGAGCCCCGCGCCGTGAGCGCTGCGAACCAGACTCTCCCGCATCAACCCTGCTAGATAAACGCATTATAGAAGGGCGCCCCTTTGAGGTAGGTTGTAAGTGCGTTGATCCTACAGCCTATCGAAAGGAGCACCCTTCTGATGAATCAGGCCAAGTATATC
>DASPTQ010000111.1:0-17274 GCA_035623335.1 Terriglobales bacterium | reverse complement strand
CCTCCACGCGGCGTTGCTGCGTCAGGGTTTCCCCCATTGCGCAAAATTCCCCACTGCTGCCTCCCGTAGGAGTCTGGACCGTGTTTCAGTTCCAGTGTGGCCGTGCGCCCTCTCAGGCCGGCTACCGATCTTCGCCTTGGTAGGCCATTACCCTGCCAACTAGCTAATCAGCCGCGACCCCCTCCTCAAGCGAATTGCTCCTTTGATCGCCAGCTCTTCCGAGCCGGAGATGTTATGCGGTATTAGCCCCGGTTTCCCGGAGTTATTCCCCACTCGAGGGTAGGTTGGTCACGTGTTACTCACCCGGTCGCCACTTTACTCAGGGATTGCTCCCCTTTCTCGTTCGACTTGCATGTGTTAGGCACGCCGCCAGCGTTGATTCTGAGCCAGGATCAAACTCTCGTTTGAAACCTGATGTCTGCCGACGGATGGAAGGCAGACTGCCATCGCCGCCGCTCGAAAGGGCGGGATGGCCGCTGCTTGGATCAACACCAAGCAGCCATCTTGTGAGATCGCTCGGATTCGAACCCGAGCCATTCTTCTCACGACTGGCACGTTCAACCTAGTTTGTCAAAGACCGAATCGCACTCCCGCCTGAGCGGGCGCCTTCGGTCCCAAACGGATCTTGGAAGCACCACATGCCAAAAGCACGCAGCTATCCGCGATCCGCTGGTCCTCGAAACCGTTACACCTTACAGGCCGCGCAATCAGGTGTCAATCCGCTGCTATCACAGGATTTCCACCTCTTTTCAACCGACTCCCGCCCACTCAACCTGGCGGTTCCGCCATCTTTTGGGGAAACTAGCTGCCAAGGAATCTACTCTGGTCGCGAGCAGCCGATTTGGAGCGCGCAGCAGAACTTCATCTTCCGCATGCCTGAACACTGTACCCGCACAGGTTGGCTGGGCCAATCGGCTCCAGCCGACACGGAAGCCTATCGTTCGTAAAAGATCTATTGGAGGTTCTTGCGAAAACGCTTAAACCCTTCGAGGAACGCTGTCCCCGAATTCAGCCCCGTGGCCGGGGCGAGTCTTTGTACTTCCTGTTTGATGCCGGACGAGCGTCGGAAGACCCAAGATAAAACGCCCGGCTAAAGCCACGTTGTCCTCTGACGTATCTATTTTTATACCACTCCCACAGAATTGGTGCAAGGACCTGGATGCGAATGGTGGACCAATCTTGTTACCCCGCCCTATCGAGGCCTACCAAGTGGCCGTTCACGCTCGGGGGGCAACGCCGCCGGACGACCTGTGATTCTTGCTGTCGAACCCTCGAGAATCAATGTCTGCACCACGCCAGAGAAAATGCCCACCGATACGGCACTGCTTCTGTCGCGGTCGGAGCAGACGACGGCAACTCGGGGCCGAATTCCCGGGGCGACGGCTCGCCAACGACTGGCGTTCGATCGCGGTCGGTAGCCGATACCGCGCCGCGAACGACGTGGATGGATCGGCAAGCATGCGCCGGCGAAGCCGTGAAGGAGCACCAAAGTAACACAGCCATTTCGGGGCACTCCCTTTTGCTCGATTCATCTTTGGTAGACTGAGCCTTTACTTTCACCATGGGGGACTCTCCCATCATCGTGACGGGAGGAGCCGGATTCATAGGCTCCAATTTCGTGTTGCGGTGGCTTGAAACCGAATCCAGCCCGGTCATCAACCTCGACAAACTCAGCTACGCCGGCAATATGGGAAATTTGGCGAGCGTGAGCGCCCACCCGCGCCATAGTTTCGTACACGGGGACATCGGTGATCGTAAGCTGGTGTGCGACCTACTCGAGCGCCGGCGTCCGCGCGCCATTGTCCATTTTGCCGCCGAAAGTCACGTCGATCGCTCCATCCACGGGCCGGATGACTTCGTACGGACCAACGTGAATGGCACCTTCTCGCTGCTTGAGGAAGCGCGCGCCTACTGGACTGCGATGGATGGAAATGAGAAGAACCAGTTTCGCTTCCTGCATGTCTCAACCGACGAGGTGTACGGATCCCTGGGACCGACCGATCCCCCCTTCCAGGAATCCACCCCTTATGCCCCCAATAGCCCGTACGCGGCGTCGAAAGCCAGTTCTGATCACTTGGTGCGTGCCTATCATCACACCTACGGTCTGCCCACGCTAACCACGAATTCGTCGAACAACTATGGACCCTACCAGTTTCCCGAGAAGCTGATTCCGCTCACCATCCTGCACGCTCTCCAGGGAAAGCCGATTCCGGTGTACGGTGACGGCCAGAACGTGCGCGACTGGCTGTTTGTCGAAGACCACTGTCGCGCCATCCGAACCGTTCTGGCGCGCGGGAAGCCGGGCGAAACCTACAACATCGGTGGACAGAACCAGAAGCCCAACATGGAAATTGTGAAAACCATCTGCTCCATTCTCGATCGACTGCGGCCGGGCGATCCGGTGGTTCCGCACTCCCGACTGATCAAGATGGTCGCGGATCGCCCCGGGCACGATCGGCGTTACGCTATCGATGCCAGGAAGATTGAGAAGGAACTGGGATGGCGGCCGCAAGAGAGCTTTGAAAGCGGGATTCGCAAGACCGTCGAGTGGTATCTGGCCAACCCGGCGTGGGTGGAGGATGTAACCAGCGGAAGTTATCGGCAGTGGATTCAGACCCAGTACTCGCTGTGAGTTCGATGCCAACGGCGACCAGAGCTAGCTGAAAGATGGCAAAAACCGCCAAAGCTTCCCTGTATAAGGGGATCATCTTAGCCGGTGGATCGGGCACCCGCCTCTATCCCGTAACCCATGCGGTGTGCAAGAGCCTGCTGCCCATCTACGACAAACCGATGATCTATTATCCCCTGTCGACCCTGATGTTGGCCGGGATCCAAGACGTTCTCATCATCTCCACCCCGGAAGATGTGCCGCGATTTCGGCAGTTTCTGGGAGATGGGTCGCGCTTCGGATTGCACTTCGACTATGTGGTCCAGCCCAAGCCGGAGGGAATCGCGCAAGCCTTCTTAGTCGGCAAGGATTTCATCGCCGATTCCTGCTGTGCCCTGGTGCTCGGAGACAATATTTTCTATGGGCATGATCTGGCGAAGTGCTTAGCCGATGCCTCCAGCCATCGAACCGGCGCGCAGATCTTTGCCTATCCGGTACACGATCCGGAGCGTTATGGCGTGGTGGAGTTCGACCAGCAAGGCCGGGCTCTTAGCTTGGAGGAAAAGCCGCGAGTGCCCAAGTCGCGCTATGCCGTGACCGGACTTTATTTCTACGACCAGCAAGTGGTGGAGATTGCGCGATCGCTCAAGCCGTCAGCGCGTGGCGAGTTGGAAATCACGGATTTGAACAAAGAGTATCTGAAGCGAGGACAACTGGACGTGAGGGTGATGGGGCGAGGCATGGCGTGGCTCGATACGGGAACGCATGAAGCCATGCTCGAAGCCTCCTTGTTTATCCAGACCATCGAAACCCGCCAGGGACTGATGGTTGCCTGTCCGGAAGAGATCGCCTACCGCTACGGATACATTACCGCGGAGCATCTGGAAGCTAGCGCATCCAGAATGCAGAACAGCGGCTATGGCCGCTATTTGTTGCAGCTGCTTCGCGAGAGAGTGTTCTAGCCGAGGTTAGAGCCTACCCAATCGGGCCCGTCTATGAAAGTCATCGAAACTCCGCTGCCGGGCACGCTTATCCTCGAGCCCAAAGTCTTCGCCGATGCCCGGGGGTTTTTCCTCGAGAGCTACAACGAGAAGGTCATGGCGCAGATTGGAATTCGGGATCGCTTCGTGCAGGACAATCATTCCTATTCCCTGCGCAACGTGATCCGCGGGCTGCACTACCAGATCTGCCACCCCCAGGGAAAACTGGTGCGAATTGTCAGCGGGGAGATCCTCGACGTGGCGGTCGACTTGCGACGCAGTTCGCCAACCTTCGGAAAATGGCACGCTGTGATTCTGGGGGGCGGGACCCAGCGCATGTTTTGGATTCCCCGCGGCTTCGCGCATGGCTTCCGTGTGCTCTCGGAAAACGCTCACGTGATGTACAAGACGACGGATTTTTACCATCCTGAGTGCGAACGCACTTTGGCCTGGAATGACCCCCGAATCGGCATCGACTGGCAAATGGAGGGAGAGGCCCTTCTATCCGCCAAAGACGGGCAGGGCGTGAGCTTCGAGCAGGCGGAAACTTTCGAGTGAGGCAGCTAGCCCCGGCGCTTTTTCCAGCCTACGGTCAAAACCCAGCCAGCAACCGGAGAGAAGTGGTGAGTTCCGTCAAGGAATGGTAGCGGTCGCCTCGTTCGAATACGCGCTTTCCTCATTGTCTGCATTCACCGAGGTGCTGACGTAGTAGTACGTCGTGCCGGACGCGATATTCGAATCGGTGTAGGTAGTGGCTGACAAAACCGATGAATTCTGTTTTGCGTACGGGCCACCAGACTGCGTGCCCCGATACAGGTTGTACCCGATCACGGCCGAGCTACTTGGATTCCAGGACAGTGCCACGCTGTACGGGCCGGACTGTCCTTGCGAAGGCGCAGGCGCAGGTGCAGGCGCAGGCGTAGAAGCCTTAGAACTCGCGGAAACGCCGGCGCAGGCCGAGAGCAAGGCCAAGCTGGCTGCTAGCACCGCCAGGTACATCGCTCGGAATTTCGAACTGCAGCGCATGGCTCATTATTGGCGTTCACCCGCAGCTTCGTCGAGAGAACTGCAAGTCATGTTCATTCTTGCGCTCCCCGGCTGTACTTCGGTAACTAAGTGGCACGAGGCGACTGGGCGGGACTCCAAGCCAACACTTGGATCGTGCTTACAATCATAATGGAGCGGAAGCAGGGTTGGATAGTAGGAAGTTCCACTCGCGTTCCGTCTCCTGAAAGGACCGACGCTCGGGCGATCAGGCCGGAGGTCTTTTCGCCTTGCTCTGAACCACCGATCTGGGTAAAGATTCCTTGTAGCCCCCGACGATGAGAAGGTTTCGCGCCACAACGGCATGAGATCTTGCCTTTCTCGGACGGAGTAGAACCGATCATGTCAGTGAAACCCAAGATGGCTTCGAAAGTCTCTGCGGCCACTCTGAAACTGCGCATGCTGAAGCGGTTGCGATGCACCCTAAAATTTGAAAAAAAAGCTTGGGGGATGGGTCGATCGCTGGTGGCAGGAGTCGATGAAGTGGGCCGTGGTTCTTTATTCGGGCCGGTGGTGGCTGCGGCCGTGATTCTCGATCCCGCCTATCGCATTCGTGGGCTGCGGGACTCGAAGTTGCTCCCGGCGGAGCGCCGCAGAACTCTGGCAGAACGCATTCGCGAACACTCGATCGGATGGGCGGTGGCGGCCGTGGATGCTGCCCGCATCGATCAAATCAATATCTATCAGGCCTCGCGCCTGGCCATGCGCGAAGCCGTACTTCAGCTCCACCCTCGGCCCGACCACCTGCTGATTGACGCCCTGGTGCTCGATTGCGACCTGCCGCAGCGGGCCATCATCCATGGCGATGCCCTCTCGGCCTCGATTGCCGCCGCCTCGATTCTTGCCAAGGTCGAACGGGACCGCATGGTGAGGGAATGGGATCCGGTTTTCCCCGTGTACCATTTGGCTTCCAATAAGGGATACAGCACTCCCCAGCACATCGCCGCCCTCCGCCGCTACGGACCGTCGCCCCTCCACCGCCAGTCCTTTGCCCCGGTTTGGATGAACCCGGTTCCCCAGGAGGTACTCGCCTTCATGCTTCAAGAAAGGCCGGAAGAGGTAGGCGACAGGATTCCCGATCCAGCGCTCGTCTGAGCCGACCGAAGCCGCCCGCCATGGCTCGAAACGGGGCGGATCCAACGAGTTTTTTCATCCCCGTTGGGCCGCACGCTCAATGGAATGTATGCCATTGCGATGAAAGCGGTTAACCATAGAGACGAAACCAATCGACGGGCCCAGAAGCAGACCCAGACTCGGCCCCGGTTGGCTTCCTCCGGGAACTTTCGGCTTCGAAGCGCCCCGGCCGAGTGGCTATCCGGGCTTGCAGGATCGGGCATGGAACCTAAATAATGAACAGAGTTATGACCCTCGAAAAGGTACTGATTGTTGAAGACGAGGAAAATGAGCGCACCGGCCTAGCCGAGTTGGTTTCCGCCTGGGGGTACCGGGCGGAGACAGCCTGCGACGGGATGGAGGGCCTCGAAAAAGTCGGCGAATGGTTGCCTTCGATCGTCGTGACCGATCTCAAAATGCCCCGCATGGGGGGGCTGGAACTACTGGAACGAATTGCCCGGGAGAGCTACACGGTGGCGGTGATCGTGGTTACGGCGCAAGGCACGATCGACAGCGCCGTCCAGGCCATGCGTATGGGAGCCTATGACTACATCACCAAGCCTATCGATACCGATCGCCTGCGGACCATTCTGCAAAACGCCTCCGCGCTGCTTGGGACGCGGACAGAGCTCGAAGTCACGCGCCGCAAGCTGCGGGACGCCGGCACCTTGGGCAGCCTGGTGGGAAATTCAAAAAAGATGCAGGAGATCTTCCGGCTGATCGAAATGGTAGCGCCCAGCACGGCTTCGGTGCTGATTACCGGAGCCAGCGGGACCGGGAAGGAACTGGTGGCCCGCACTATCCATGAGCTCAGCCCACGCCGCAACAAGCCGTTTGTCCCCATCAATTGCGCGGCCATTCCCGAGACCTTGATTGAAAGCGAGATTTTCGGTCATGAAAAAGGCGCCTTCACTGGGGCCTTGGAACGGCGGACGGGCTGCTTCGAGTTGGCGGAAGGTGGAACTCTGCTGTTGGACGAGATCGGAGAAATGCCGGTGGCCACGCAGGCCAAACTTCTGCGCGTACTCGAAGACCGCAAGCTGCGGCGCCTCGGCAGCCGGGTCGAGACGACGGTCGATGTTCGTGTGCTGGCCGCCACCAACAAAGTCCCGCAGGAAGCCGTCTCCAGCGGTCAGCTGCGCAACGATCTGTTTTATCGCCTCAATGTGTTCAATATCCACATGCCTTTGCTGCGCGAACACAAGGAAGACATTCCCTCCTTAGTCGAGTACCTTTTGAAGGACATGAGCGCCAAACATGAGCGCAATGCGGTGGCCGTCAGCGAGGCGGTTTTCCACCTGTTTCAGAACTATTCCTGGCCGGGCAACGTACGCGAACTGCGCAACACCCTGGAACGGGCAGTGATTGTTTGTGAAGGTGGAGTGATCGAGAGCAAACATCTGCCACCCGGGTTCGGTCAGCCCACGGTGCGCACTTCTTCGGAAGATCCGCATGCGGTGCATCTGGGCGTGGGGACCACGGTGGAAGAGGCCGAGAAGCTGCTGATTCTGAAAACACTCGAATCGACCAGCAACAACAAGACCCGGGCTGCCGAGATTCTGGGCATCAGCCTGAAGACTCTGCACAATAAACTGAAGGAGTACGGCAGCGCACAGGCCGAAAAAGAAGAACTACCAACCTGAAACCTTAAGCTCGTCGCGCCGGACTGCGGTGCTCGGCGAAGGAACGGCGGGATGCCCCGGCTTGGCGCCCTGGTAGGGTATGAGTCGCAAGAGCAAGATCGTGCTGGCGATCACCTTGATGGTGGCGGCGCTGGTTTCCTTTTTCTCCTACCTTTACATTTCTGAGATCCTTCGGCAGGCGATCACGAACGCCCATGAAATCGCCGATCAACTCACGAATCATGTCGCTTATCTGGCCGACAATGCGGTTCCGGATTTGGCCAGCACCAAGATCAATACCCATGATCCGGACGCGGTGCGCCGTGCCGTGGCCTATTATCTTTCGACCGATGAGGACCTCAACGTCGCCCTGGAGTCGATGGTCAGCAATTTCCTCTATGTCTATGACGCGGCCATCGTGGATGCCAGCGGCAAAGTCATCCTGCACACCGATCCCGACCTGATTGGCAAGCAGGTCGGCGAGCGCCCGGTATTCCGACTGCTCGAGACCGCCCAATTTCGCCGGCAGCTGCGCATGGTGTACAACCCACCCACCGTCTATGAGATTCGCATGCCCCTGCGGCTGAACGGCACGCCGTTCGGCACCATCCGTTTGGGGATCTCGACCATATTTCTCCGCAATCAAATCACCCCGCGCTTGCGCGCCGCGGTTGTCATCTCCGGCATCGCCATCGTGCTGTCCCTGGTGCTGGCCGCCGGTCTTTCCCACCTGGCTCTGGGGCCACTCGCCCGGCTTAGCCGCAGCCTGGATAGCGTAAGCGCCGGCACGGGAGCTCCCCTCTCTGAGGAAAGTACGAGCAAGGACGAGTATGGGCTGGTGAGCCAGAAAATTGCTCACTTGGGCCGGCAGATGCGCGATGCCAAAGAAATCTTCTCGGCCTTGAAGGACAATGTCGACCAGATCATGGCCAATTTGCAGGACGGGTTGATGCTGTTCACGCGAGATTCCCGGGTGGTGCTGGTGAGCGCCTCGGTCGAGCGCTTCATGGGCCGTCCGCGAGGCGAATTGCTCGGGCGCACGGTCGAGGAGATCTTTTTTCCCGATTCGGCCTTGGGAGCACTGGTGCTCGATGGCTTTTCCCTCCGCCATCCCATCGCGCAAACCGAACTGGAGGCTTTGAACGGCCAGCGCGTACAGGTCTCTCTGGATTTCATTCAGGAGAGAGGAACCCCCATCGGAGCCCTGCTCACGCTGCGCGATGCCGAGTCGGTGCGGCGAATCGAAGATGAAATCGAGCTGTCGCGACGGATGTCGGCCAGCGGCCGTCTCACGCGCGGCGTGGCGCATGAGGTAAAGAATCCGATTAACGCCATCGTGCTGCACTTACAGGTGCTGCAAACCAAGATGCAAAACCTCGATCCCGATACCCGCCGCCACATGGATGTCATCGATCGCGAACTGCACCGCCTGGATCGGGTCATACAGATTCTCGTGGACTTCACCCGGCCGCGAGACCTTCGCCTCGAGGAAGTCGACCTGCGACGGGTCTTAGATGAGGTAGCGCTGCTGGCCAGTCCGGGCGCGGAACTGCACGGCGTCGCGATCACCCGGGATTTTCCTTCGGAGCCGTTGAACGTGCGTGTGGATGTCGACTTCATGAAACAGGCCATCTTGAATGTGGTTCTCAATGGGGTGCAGGCGATGCCTCGGGGAGGTACCTTATCCCTGGTCGCCCATGGCGAAGACCACGCCAGCATTGTTACCGAGATTCGCGATGAGGGCAGCGGCATCCCTGCCGAGATTCAAGAGAAAATCTTTGAGCTGTACTTCACCACCAAACAAGACGGCAGCGGAATCGGTCTCGCCCAAACCTACCAGATCATGCAGTGGCACTACGGCTCGGTCGACTTCCAGTCTCTGCCCGGCCAGGGAACCACCTTTCGCTTGCGCCTGCCGACCGCGGAATCGCGACCCGAGGCCGGCTCCATCAATAGCCAATCCATCGCGCAGACCTTGCCCACTCCCGGGGATTGATCCCGGCAGGAGTCACTCCTTCTCCCCCTTCGCTTCCTTCTCCGGGGACTCCTCGGCTCCCGGCATCACCTTCTTCAGCGGCGCCTTGCGCTGCTCATCCAGTTCGGGATGGGGCAGCGGCTTTCGCGGCAGCATCAGGTCGCGCATGGCGGCGTTGTAGACGAAGATGGCTTCGACCGTCGCGGCCTGTGCCAAGTCGCCCGGCTGCAGGCGTTCATACACATCCATATTGCTGTGATGGGTGCGGGAACCGTAATCCAATTTGTCCTGAATGAACTGGAAGCCAGGAATTCCCACGGCATCGAATTCCTCATGATCGGTGCCGCCCGTATTTCGCATGCTGATGGTCGTCACCCCGAGATCTTTCAGCGGTTCCATCCATTGGGCAAAGATAGGGGCGACGGCGGCATTTTCCTGGAGGTAGATGCCGAGGATTTTGCCGGAGCCGTTATCCAGGTTGAAGTAGGCGGAGATTTTCTGTTGCTCGGGTTTGAGCTGGAGCGGCCCGGCGGGTTTGCGCATCCATTCCGGAAGCTGCATCTGATCGGGGGCGGTGGAGAGCGGCACATACCCGAAGTGCTGCTTAACATAACCCGCCGAACCGAAATCGCCCTGCTCCTCTCCCGTCCACAGACCAACCCGGATGGTGCGCCGCGGCTTGACTGCCAGAGCATTGAGGATGCGCATGATCTCCAAGGACACCACCGTCCCCGCGCCGTTGTCCGTGGCGCCGGTTCCCGAGGCCCAGGAATCGAGGTGCCCGCCGAGCATCACGACTTCTTCTTTCAGCTTGGGGTCAGTCCCCGGGATCTCGGCGATGGTGTCGAAACCGTGCTCGTGGTCTCCGCTAACCTTCGTCTCCAGGTTCAATTCCAGGGTGACTGGAACGCCTGCCTGGAGCAGACGATACACCCGGCCGTAGTTCTCAATGGCCACCACCGCCACCGGAAGCGGCGGGGCGTGCTCCCTCTGATAGGTGAAATATCCGAAACTGCTGTCGTCGAAAATCGTACCCCCCGACCCGCCCCCGTTTCGGCCGTCTCGGCTGGGGAGAAGGACCGCCAGAGCCCGCTCGGCGGCCAGGAAGGCGGCGACCTTGCGGCGGAGTTGGCCTCTCTTCTGGTACTCCTCGACGTACTGCTGGTATTCCCGCTCTGGGGTGAGCGGATGCTCGGCGATTTTGGCCAGGTCCTTCTCATCCATCCGTTCAAACAAGGGCTTGTCGACCGGCTTCACCTCCCGCATCTCACCCAGCAGGACAATCTTGCCGGCGAGCTTGCCTTTGAATTTGTCCAAATCTTCCTCTTTTTTGATGTCCATCCAGACGGCCGGTCCGCTGACCGCGCCGTTGGTCGCAGGCGACCAAGGCGCAGCCTGGGCGATAAGGACGGCGGTATCGGGAGAGACCATTCGCACCCAGGCGTTGAGTTGTTGCCATCCCATGCCGAATTCGCCCCAGTCCACCAGATTGGCATTCACACAACCCATGGCGGTGAGCTGGTCGCGGGCCCACTCGTTCGCGCGCTTCACGTTGGGGGAGCCGGTCAGACGGGGTCCGATGCCGTCCATGAGCGCGGAGGCGTATTCCATCACGTGCGAATGGCCTAATCCCTCTTCGCGAATGCGCTGGTAGGCCGTCAGATCGAGAGTTTCCTTGGCCGGTTGGGGCGACTCGTAGGCCGGCCTGTCGGTTTCTGGTTTTGGGGTGGCCTTGTCTCGGGCCAAAAGTGGCAGAGCGAGCAGGCCGGACAAGGCGGCGATAGCTGCCGGAATCTTGGTGTTAGGCATGGGTGGAGTTCTCGCTTGAAACAAGGCAGGGTAGCAGAGATGGGCAGAATTCAACAACCGGGTTTTCAAGAACTGTCAATCGGCCTTGAGGTTACCCGCGACCAATGGGATTCCGATAGCCTTCGAAGCAAGGTGTCGAGCCGCCTAAGCATCGGCCGGTTCGCTTGGCAGCTGGGTGAGGGCGTGGAGTCCGCACTCCGTCTTCCGGAAACCGGGCCAGCGTCCGGCGCGAGGATCCTCGCCGGGTCGAATGGCGCGTGTGCAATGGGTGCAACCAATGCTCGGATAGTTTCGATCATGGAGTGGGTTATAAGGAACCTGGTGCTGATGAATGTAATTCCACACCTGCGGGGAGGGCCAATCCACGATGGGATTGATCTTCACCAGACCGAACTTTGCGTCCCACTCAATTTTTCGCGCCTGGGCCCGAACCAAGGTCTGATCGCGGCGGATACTGGTAATCCAGGCGCGCAATTCTTGTAACTTTCTCCGCAGGGACTCAACTTTGCGCAATTCGCAGCACAGATCGGGGTTGCGGCTCCACAGGTTCGGCCCGTAGATCTCGGCCTGCTCTTCCGGCGAAACCAGCGAGTACACTTTCTCGATCTCGACTCCGTAGCGATCCTCGATCTGGTCCATCAAACTGTAGGTTTCCGGAAACAGAAACTCCGTGTCCAAGGTGAACAGACGGAACCCGGGGTGCACACGCGATGCCATGTCGATCAGCACCATGCCCTCCGATCCGAAGGCGGACGAGACCGCGACCCCATCGCCAAATCGTTCGAAGGCCCAGTGCAACACCTGTTGCGGGCTCCAGTTCTCGGCCAGAACTTGCATATGCTCGATTTCTTGGATCACAGGATTTCCTCCCGGGCAGCCGAACCTGCCGCGCGGTCGAGAAGGCTCGGAAGGTTGGACCGTCCGAGAACCTCCTTGCCGTCGTTCCACCCGACGAACGGTTCGGTGGTCGAACGAGCGAAGCGCACAACTTCCCCGACCAGCAAGAGCGCGGGTGAGCCGACCGGGCCGAGGCTCGCGAGCTCGCCCAGAGGACTGAGCACGATCTCCTGTTCCTTTTTGCTGGCGGAGGCGATGACTGCGCAGGGTGTCGTGCGGGCGAGCCCGGCGTCGAGCAGCCGCCCCGCCAGTTCGGCGTAGTTATGGCCCGGCATGTAGATGGCGAGGGTGGCACCGCTCGAGGCCAATCGCCTCCAGTCCGCAAATTCGCTCTCCTCGGCAACATGGCCGGGGAGCAGGACCAGCGCGTGCGAGATTTGGCGATGGGTGAGGGGAATCTGGGCCGCGGCAGCGGCACCCAAGGCGGCGGTCACCCCCGGTACGAGTTCCCAGGGAATGCCCGCCTGAGCGAGCGCCTCCATCTCTTCTCCTGAACGGCCAAAGATCAGTGGATCGCCGCTCTTGAGCCGTACCACCGTCAGCCCGGAGGTCGCATAGGTGACCATGAGGAAATTGATCTCCGTTTGCGTGATCCTTTTCGAGCCAGAACGCTTGCCCACGTTATGCAGGCGAGCCGAGGAGGAGACGAGACCCAGAATCGCTTGTGAGACCAAACCGTCATAGAGCACCACATCGGCGGTTTTCAGCAGGCGGAGAGCCTTCAGCGTCAGCAAGTCGGGGTCTCCAGGACCGGCACCGACCAAATACACTTTGCCCGTCATACTCGTTCTCCCTCGGGTTTATGCTGGCCTTCGGCCGACGCCATGGCTTCAAATGCCTCCCGGCTGGCCAGCGACTGCAAAAGAAATCGCTTTTGTTGTGGTGGAAGACTGCTGCCGAGCACTTGCCGTCTGGTCTCGCCCAGCTCCTCCAGCCAAGCCGCATAGCCCTCTCCCAACTGCCGTTCCAATTGCTGTCGGAGCCTCTGTGCCAACGAAGGACTTCGGCCGGAAGTGGAGATGGCGATCTGCAGGTCCCCGCGGCGAACAATGGCGGGATAAAAGAAGTCGCACTGCCCCGGAACATCCACCACGTTCGCCAAGATGCCTCGTGCCTGGGCCTCAAGAAACACCAGTTCCCCGACCGGGGCGGCACCCGTGGCCACCACGACCAGAAAGACTCCATTGAGATCCTGGATTGCAAACGCGCGCTCGGCGAGGGCCAGGAGGCCCGCCGCCGCCCATTCGCGCACCCGCTGGCTCGCCTCGAGCGCCACCACGCGAACCGATGCTCCCGTGTCCAGCAGGCCCTGAATCTTTCCCTCCGCCACGCTCCCGCCGCCTACGACCAGCACTTGCCGGCCTCGGAGCTTGAGATAGATTGGAAAAAGTCTCTCCATCGATCCTTCTTTCATCCGTCCACCCCGTGCGGCACGGGCCCGGCCGGCAGATCGCGAGCGACTGCCTCGGCCAGGTGACCGGCGAGGAAGCTTCTGAGCTCCTCCTCGCTGTGCCGGGAGAAAAATCGTCGCAGATTCTCGCCCGGCCAGCGATCCATCAAATAGGTGCGCAAGAGCCGCTCGATAGCGTCGGGGACCTCTCGGGCGTTGCAGCGGTAGCCGATCGGCCGCGCTATCGCCTGGTTCTGGCCGACCGCTCCCCCGACGCAGAAGTAATAGGCATCGACCATTCGTCCCTCGACCCGCAACTTCTTGCCCTCGATTCCGATGTCGGCGATCCAGTGCTGCCCGCAACTGTTGGGGCAACCGGTAACGTGCAATTTCAGGGCTTGGTCAAACTCCGGCAGCCGCTCCTCCAGTTCCTCGACCAGCCAGCGCGAGAAGCTCTTGGTCTCGGTAATGGCCAGCTTGCAAAACTCGGTGCCGCTGCAGGCGATGGCACCTCGCCGGAACGGAGAACCTTCGACGGGCAATTCCACCCGCTCGAGTTCCCGGGCCAAAGCTTGCGTGTTTTCGCGACCAACATTCACAATCAGCAGGTTTTGCATGTTCGTGGTTCGCAGCCGGCCGTCGGCGAATCGTTCCGCCAACTCGGCTGCAGCTCGCATTTGGGCGGGATAAATTCGGCCGCGCAACACGGCTGCGCCCAGGTAGAAGTATCCGGGCTGCTTTTGCGGATGAATGCCTACATGGTCGCGGAAAACGTCCCCCGGCGGGTATTCTTCGACCGCTGGATCGAGGCGGAATCCCATGCGGCGTTCGATTTCGCCCAAGAAATCCTCGGCGGTCCATCCCTGCCGCAGGAAGAGGAATTTCAGCCGCGCCCGCTCCCGGTGCTCCCGTAACGAAGCGGAATCCCGGAAAAGTTGAGCGATGCACTGGATGACCGGCAGAACTTGATGCCAGCGCACGAAGACGTTGAGGCGGGTTGCGAGATGCGGTTCGGCGGAGAGCCCGCCGCCCACCCGCAGCGAGAAGCCGATCTCTTCCTGTCCGCGAAGCATGCGGCGAACGGCCGTCAGCCCAATGTCGTTGATCTCTGGATACGCGCACCATGCCCGGCAGCCGGTGATGGAAATCTTGAATTTGCGGGGCAGGTTGTAGAACTCGGCATCGGCCACCAGTAGCTTCGTCGCTTCGAGAGCCAGCGGGGAAGCATCGCAGAGTTCTTCGCCGTCGACCCCGGAGAGAGGGCAGCCGGTGACATTGCGAGTAACGTCGCCGCAGGCCCCCTTGCTGTTCAGGCCACACTGCCAAAGCGCCTCCAGCACTGCCGGCAGATCCTCGATCCGGATCCAGTGGAGCTGAATGTTTTGCCGGACCGTGAGGTCGGCGATTCCGCGCGCATAGCGCTCGCTGAGATCAGCAATGGTTGCCAATTGCCGGGAATGCAACAGGCCATTGGGGATGCGGATGCGGAGCATGAAGTAGGGCAAGGCCCGCCCCTCCCCACCTTGGCCTCCGAGAACACCCTGCCCATCGCCTTGGGTGTAGATACCCCACCAGCGGAAGTATGTGCCCAACCACTCCGGCGGAATCGAGCTGAAGCCTTCGCGGGCGAAGCGGCGGATCTCGTCGAACGCCTCCCAGGGATTCTTTTCCCGCTTGAGCCGCTCGACCCGCTGAGCTTTGGTCTCTTGGTTCATAACCGCAAAAAAAAACCCATCGCCTGCTTTCTTCTGGCGATGGGTGATGGATGCCGATACTTAGAAAATGCTTAGGCCAGCAGCCTCCTTGCGCCAGAACGCACGGGTGCGCAACAACAAGAAGCACAACAACAGGGGTTCCGGTGATTCCAGCTGGCAGTCATGAGGGAAAGGCAATTGTACGGTCAAAGCAGCCCGGCCGTCAACCTCGCTTGCTGGCGTGTCGCAGCCAAGTGAGAAGTTCCTAGTTGAGCCAGATAGAAAGTTCCTATTGACAGGGGCGACCATGGCTCATGGCAGAGGAACTGATCACGATGAATCAGAAGCAGCGGGACTGGCTGCAGTGGCTGCACCAGGCCAAGAGAAAACAAATCACGCAAGCGACGGCAGCGCAAAGGATGGGAGTCAGCGAGCGGTGGGTCCGGAAACTATTACGGCGAATGAAGCGGGAGAAGGATCGGGTGGTGGTGCATGGCCTGCGCGGGCGAGCGTCGAACCGGCGCTGGCCGGAGGCGATTCGAGTGCGGGCGGTGGGGATTATCCGCACTGAGTACAGCGACTTTGGGCCAACTTTAGCAGCCGAATACTTGGCAGAGCGACCTGGGCTGAAAATCGGCAAGGAGACGCTCCGCGGCTGGATGGCAGCCGCCGGGATTTGGAAAGCGAAGAAGCGACGGGTAGGAGAAATCCATACCTGGCGACCGCGGCGGAGCTGCCACGGGGAACTGGTGCAGTGGGACACCAGCGAACACGACTGGCTGGAAGGTCGCGGGGAACCCTTGTATTTGCTTGCCATGATCGATGACGCGACCAGCCAGGCCATCGCCCGCTTTGCACACCACGATTCCAGCTTGGAGAATCTGCGTTTGCTGCAGGACTATCTCAAGCGGTGGGGCCGCCCGCTGGAGTTCTACACCGATCGCGCCAAGCTGTTTACCAATGCTCCGGGCTGGGATGTGGAACGAAAAGGCGAGCCTCCGAAAACCCAGATCGGCCGGGCGCTGGAGGAATTGGGCATTGGCTGGATTGCCGCCTACAGTCCCGAGGCCAAGGGGCGGCAGGAACGGTTTTTTGCCACCGCTCAGGATCGCTTAGTGAAAGGCTTGCGCAAAACCGGGGTGAAGGACCTGCCAGGCGCGAATCATTATCTGCAGCAAACCTACTTGCCGCTGTGGAATGCCCGCTTCAGTTGCTCCCCGGCCCAACCCCACGATGCCCATCGGCCGGTGCTCGCCCGCCACCGGCTGGAAAGCATTCTCAGTCATCGGGAAGCCCGCCAGATCACCCGCGACTACACTCTGCGCTGGGGTGGCAAGCTATGGCAGATTCCGCGCTCCGCCATTCGCCCCGGAATGCGCAACGGAACGGCCCAGGTCGAACAGCGTCTGGACGGCAACCTGGCAATGACTTTTCGGGGCGTGGACGTGCCGGTGAGGGAATGCATGCTGCCCGTCACACCCAAGCCCGAACCGCCGAGTGCAATCCCCGTCACCCGCGCGCCCCATCGAACGAAGCCCAACCGACATTGGATGGACAACTTTGATTTGCGACGAGCTCCGACCATGGCCCACATCATGGCACAGGAGGGCCGCTGACCAACGCCGCCCAACTACGAAAGAGGAAGCCAGGCCCAAGCGCTCTAGGAATCAAGCACCGCCCAGGGTTGGGCAATGCGCTTGGGCCCGGCGACGTCCGCGTTCTTGGTCCAGGGACCTCCGCTCTGGAACTTCACCAAAAAAATCAGGGGGAACTGCAAAACCAAAAACCCTCGGCGAATGGTCTCCCACAGAGGAGGACTCGCCGAGGGTCGGTCGTGCCGATTTCTTCGGAGCCAGCTCCGTCGCATCGGCCCTGGACCTTCGCTTCGGGCGCGACCCCGATGCGAACGAAACCAACTTACTACGCAGCCAACAGGAAGCCCGGCAAAATAGGAACTTTCTACTTGGCTCGGAATAGGAACTTTCTATTTGGCCTTGACATCTGCCGACCCCTGGTACATGTCCAAACGGACCTTGTACGAAAGCGCAGCTTGGTCAAAACTAAGGTTACCAAGCGGGGGCGAGGTTGGTCGAAGATCCTAAATGGGAATTAGCCATTCTGGCAACCGTCCAGGGCTTCTAC
>DASPTQ010000110.1:0-12184 GCA_035623335.1 Terriglobales bacterium | reverse complement strand
GCCCGACACGCCAGCAACTGGGGATACAAATCTAAACAAAGCAGTACCCGATCTTCGAGATTCACTCGGAGAGTTTAGGACATTCATAAAGAGGATGAGCAAAAAGCTAACGATCATCGCCCCGCACACGCAATAAGTGCTCCTTGCCAGGTGATTCTGACCGGCCGTGGCGTGGGCAACGTGAATTCCGGTGCGGGGATCCATTCTCTGCCCTGCCTGGTCGATGCAGGGTTGGCCGAATGCCACGCCCGTCTCACACTCACAAATATGATAGCGGCGATAGCCACAACGACGACGACGTTAAGCAACATCTATCAAGTCCTTCAAAATGTAAGCCAGTATTTCCACACTTGTGTTGCGGCCAAAGTCTACCCTGCCAATACGCCCCTGATACGCCGATAAGGACAATGCGACGTGAACGGCGACTTTTGAGCTTCAACCGTTAGCTCTCTCCGCCACCAGCATGGATTGCAGAATCTGTTCCGAGACCTCCTTGACCGCCGCAGGCGAGTGCGCCAGAAACAACGTGTTGGTTTTGTCGTTCTCGCCGATGGACTTCAGGGTGTCGAAATACTGGGTGACCATCACCAACTGCATGACTTCTTTCGCGGACGCCCCCTCTACCACCTTCTGGAACTGTTCTATCGAGACCTGCAGCCCTTCGATGATGGCCTTTCTCTGATTTGCGATCCCCTGTCCCTGGAGAGCCTTGCTTTCCGCTTCGGCCTCGGCCTTCTTGACCACCAGAATCTTTTCCGCCTCCCCTCTGGCGTTGGCGGCTACCTGTTCGCGCTGGGCCGCGTTGATATCGTTCATGGCCGATTTCACCTTGGCATCGGGAACAATATCGGTGACCAGCACATTTACAATTTCGTATCCGAATGTTGCCATGTCTGCATCCAATTCCTGCTTGACCGCCGCGGCTATGCTGGATTGCGAGGCGAACACCTCGTCCAGCGTCATCCCCGGGACATGCCCCAGGATCACCTGCTCGACATAGGATTTGATCTGCGCTACCGGATCGGACAACTTGTAGTAGGCATCATAGACTTTTTCCGGACGAACACGATTCTGCACCGAAATCGGAATGGTGACGAACACGTTGTCTTTGGTCTTCGTCTCCATGGTCAGAGTGATCTGATTCACACGCAAGCTCACCGTGCCCGTCACCTTGTCGAAGAAGGGCCGCTTCCAGTTCAATCCAGGCTCGGCGACGCGAAGGAATTTGCCGAATCGCGTGATCACCGCGACCTCGGCCGTGCGCACGGTGAAAAAGCTTGCCAGAATCAGGTAGAGGAGGCTGAACGCCACGATCGCCAACAGAATCCAGTACAGTGTTTCCATCTTGTTTCCTCCGCTGCTCCTTCTTGAAGAAGGCCAGATTATGCCATGGTGCTTTGAAGGCCGTGTAAGTGGCCATATGATCGTGTGCTTATGGCGGACCGCTCCCAGAGGCGTTGTTCACCAGTTGGGATACTTGGCTCGAATCTTCTCGAATAACGGAGAACTGGTTCCATGTTTCTTGTGATAAGCGAGCACTTGGCGCTCACGCGGTGTAGGCAACGGTTGACCTGGCGCAACCCGTTGTGTTGGTCCCGACTCGACTTCCTGCAAGTTCTGGATCCGGTCACGCGCCAGGGCGATTTTTGCGCCCGTGGGCTCAACCCTCCCGACCAAGTGATTGCCTTTGCGCACGAGCGAGGTCACCTCAGCGACAAAAGTTCTGTCCTGGCCTGCAAAGTTCCGGTAGCGAATAATAATCGGCTGGACAGGTTTGAAGCTGCCTTTCGTTGGCACCGTCGTTGCTGCCTGCCTCGGAGTTCCACGCCCTCCCAAACTAGCGTCGAAGTTCGGGCAAGAGGGGTTCGTGCAGCGTATCCGTCCTTCTCCGGTTCTCCGCGCACCAGCAGTTCGACAGACTGGACACTGCAGGTTGTTTCCACCGGACAGCAGGTTTTTGAGAAAGTCTAACAGTCCCATCGCTTCTCCCACGAACGAACCCGGTAAAGCACTCAGGGGGACGGTTGAATAAACGACCTTCCGCTTCAGCGGCAAGGCTTTCCATCACACCCATCTACAGGCAGCCGCCCTCTCCCACCGGCGTCGTTGGCTGCTGCTTCTGGGTACGGGGAGAAGGCTGGTTCGAACCAACGGTACTCACCAGTCTGGCAACCGTCCCCCTGAAGGCTCTATCTGCTTTCTGTTTCTGCCAAATAAAGAATGGGCTTTCCATGTGCCCATGAATAATCAGTCTCTGCCGGTGCACGAGGGAAGGCAATCCAAATTCTCTAAGCGTCGCGAAGCTGAGCTTGGCGAAATGACCTCTCTTATGTCCTCCGAAAACCAGACCGAGAACTTCTTCGGCCAGCCAGCGATCCAGCAACCGCAACTGAGCCACGTCCGTCACATGCTTCAAATAGTAGTCAACAATGGCCACGTTGCGCACGCTTCTTTCGACAGTTTCCGATGCAATCGCGGCGAGCGTTCTTGCCCGCTCCTGCGGATCTTTGATCCTCTTCCAGGTTCTCCGCTTGCGACGAAAAGCAAAGCGGAACAGATTCTGGATCTTCCGCCGCTTGTCGCGCGAGAGTGACACTTCGCCGCCAGCACGGAATAGCAAGCCTAGGTGGCGAAACGCTGAAACCGTTCTGAAGTCGCGATCACCGACTTCTTCCGCACTCAATAGAACATCTGCTTCGTGACTTGCCTTGGTGCTGAGCTTCAATTCGCCTAACATTGCCAAAAGACGCTCGCGCGCCAGCACGGCACTGTCGCGCTCGGGTGACAGCAGGAGAAGATCGTCGGCATATCGAAAATAGCGAACCTGAGGAAGCCGTTCGATGCAGCGATCTAGTTCTGTGAGATAAATGTTCGCGAACAGGCAAGCGCTGGCGCAGCCGAACGGAATCCCTCTCGTCGCTTCGTGCAGTCCTGTTTCGTCATGGTACGCAAATTGAATGCGCTGGCGCAGCAAGTGAAATAGATAGTCGTCGCGCTCTACATGCTGGCCCAATTGACGGAGCAAGAGTTCGTGGTGGACGGAGGCGAAATAATCGGAGACGTCGCGCTTTACCAAATAGAGTGGCCTAGGCGACGAGCGAAGAAGACTGGCGATCCGCGACTGGCAGCTGTCGAGTCCATAAGTATGGTCGCGGTAAGCGAACGAGTTTGGTGAAAACCAATGATGGAGTCGCTGGTTAAGGACGCGGTACAGGAGCAGGTCAACTATGCGCTCTTCCCAAGGAGGGATATAGAACGTTCGGCGCTTCCCATTGAAGTTGTAGGTGAGTCCGATCGAGGGTCGGAACTCGAATGCCTCGCGCTGAAGCGCACCGTGAATCGCATCCAAACCTCGCAGGCCGCGTCCGGCAAGCTCGTATAGGGTCTTGCCGTCGGCCGAGACGCTTAGGGCCTTGCGCCAGTGAAACAACGGCTTTGTGTATACGCGCACGGCCGCCTTGTACAGTTCGACCTCGCGATACACGTCTCTCCAACGGAGACCTGCGGCGGTTTTCATAGTTGGTTTCCTGCGCACTTGAGCGGTAGCAACTTTCTACTCCTTAATCCTGCCTTGGGCAAGCTTTGCATTAACGTCGAACAGAAGGCGTTCGACACACCCTCACTTGCCTTCCTCGTTGCGCATCAACTCTCTCGCCTGTAGGAAGGCACAAACTTTAGAATTTCGCCCCTTCGAGACCTCCAATTGGCCGGGTTAGTACTTGGCCGGAACAGGTCTGCAACATTATCCAGCATGTATCTCTGAATGCACGGGTTCTTGAAGTTGACGGCGGCGATGGCCATGCCAACCCCGAAGAGAACACCTGCGAGCACTCGCTTCGAGCCGCTTTCTCCGAAGGCGAAGGTCAGGCTAGATACCACGATTGCGACCAAAGAGAGGCCGCGCGCGATAGTGCTGGTGAACGCCTGCTGCAGGACGCTGACCGCGTTCTCCCAAGGGGAGGCCACCCTGGGCGAAGGCAGGTGCGGCCAACAGCAGGCCCAGAGCGGCAGCGGTCAATGTCGGAATGCTTTTCTGAATCGGAGAGCCCGATATCTCCTTTGTCTTACTTCGTCGATCGATCATTCTTGGAGAGTTCTCGCCGGAATTGTTGCCGCCAGGAGACACCCCAACGCAACAGGCAGAACCGAGTCCCTGCTTAACCTGCTTGGCCGGTGCCAAGGCACACTTGGAGCATTAGCTCCATGCAGCCGGTTTCTACCTTCGCGTCCGGAGCGTCGTCCTTCGGCCGGCCACGACGCCTGGCGGGTCACCCGACTGAATCAGGTCCACCAAGCCCCAGGGGAACATTCGGCAAAAATTCCCCTCGTAAATATAAGGAACATCCGGAAGGGAAAAAGTAAGAAAAAATTTTGAAATAATTGCGATTCCGCGAAATACCATCCAATCCCACTAAACGACGGGACGAATCGAGTCCGTCGATAACTACTGGTCCGCCGCTTTTACGGTGTTGGCAGCTTGTGTGTGAGAGGCTTGCGGAGGAGGCGTCCCATGGAACTACACACCATCGGTATTGATCTTGGTAACACAGTTTTTCATCTGGTCGAGCTTAATCTGCAAAGCCGTACGTGAAGACCAACAAGAGCGACTACCTCGATGCGGAGGTGATCGCGGAAGCGGTCGCACGGCCGACGATGCGCTTTGTGCCGCGTATTGGGGAAGTTGGACTTCAGACTCCGAACGCATCACGGGCTATTCGTAGGTAATTCCATTTCGACGAGAAGCGCGCTGCTGGTCGAACTAAATCGCTCGCGAAAGATGCGAGTCAAAGTACGGGAACCCACTGCCGAAGGAGAGAGAAGCGCTAAGAAGCCCAAAAAATGACGAAAAACAGTAGCCTGCAGTAAACCGAGGCATCAGTTCTCCTTTTTCACCGCAGTAACTACCGAAGATGCCGATGGTTGAACTGAGTGGAGATCTCTCGGCCATGCGCTTTAGGTAGCCTGCGCCTTTGCAGCAGAAAGCCAGCGTGAAGGCGCTTCTTTGTCTTCGGATTTGAACGCGGGGTATAGGTGGACAGAGAATTCTCGAACTGAAGGTCGTTGTTGCGCTACGAAAGGTTTTTGCGCGGCGGCGGTTTGGGTGGTGACTTATCGAGCGGCTGGAATCGGTCGAAACCAAGCCACTATAATAGAGCCTGCCATGGCGCTCTTCATTGGTCACTGGAATAGAGACACCTTGATACCGAGCTTTGTTTTTATCGTAGGCTTGGGTTACATGGCTTATCGGTACTTTCACGACCGTTTGCGGTCCGAGGTCGCCCGTTCCTGGCCTTTGGCGGAAGCCACCATCCAGTCCGCTGCGGTCGGCGTATCCGTCAATGGTACCAAGCCAAAGGAGACGGAAAGCTCTATCTTGTCCATCGGAGTAAACACCCATCTGCAGGGGGACGGGCTGCTGGAACCCCGGAGCGAACTCAGACCAATCATCACCTGGGTGGTCCATATCGGGTATTCGTTTTCCGTGGGCGGCATGCGTTACGGCGGTTACTCCGACCGCGGGGTCTCGAGCGAACGAGCCGGAGCCGAATACGCGCGGGGACTTCCGGGAAAGAGATTTCGAGTTCGGTATAAACCGGGAGATCCAGAGAAGTCAGTAGTACTCGATGCCGAATGGATCGCCGATATTCCCTCGGAGTCCGAGGGCGCGCGCGATCCTTTCTGGGAATAAAGATGCCTTGCATGGGCGAGGTACAGTTCCTTGTCGCCAAAACCCGGAGGATAAAGATCAACTCAACCCCACCAACCGCCCCCACCACCGCCGCCTCCACCACCTCCCGACAAACCTCCACCGCCGCTTCCCGAACTTGAGGCCGGCGTCGAAGCGGAGGTAGAGATCGCACTGGAAAAGGCCCACTAAAGGAAGACGCGAAGGCACTCGTTCCGAAAGGAAGGGTTCCCATATACCAAGACGGCGAATAACCACTGGCTCGCTCTGCACTTTCGAGCACTGCAGAAAACTGTTGTGCCCAGGCTTGCTCGGAGTCCAGCGCGACCGCATAGGGTAGGTACTTCTCGAACAACTCCGGGGTCTTGTCTGGTGGCGTGAGGCGGTTCATGCGATCTCCATCGACGGCCTGGAGCATTGGTGACTTGTGCAGCGGTAACTTTGACTATGCTCTTCATTTCGGTATGCATTCTCGCGCCGAGCAGTCCCGATTCTGATTGGCGCTTTTGGGTCTTGTCCGCCGTCCTCCTCGCGTTCTACTACGCGTACAACCGGAATGCGAATAGACGCCAAGGCGCTCTGGCCAAGCTTGTTCCGTCCATGAAATTTCCTTGGTCAGACACTTTGCATGAAATCCCAGCCGGTATTGCACAGGTCTGGACCGCGAGTTTCGCCACTATGAGGATGGGCGCGCGCGGCGTAAATGGCGCCGGGTTCTTGCCCTTGAGGGTGTAGCGGAGGACGTAGATAGTCCCCCATGGATAGGTGCCATCGGTTGCCAGCTTACATCGCCGCGTCCCTGTTAGCGAATAAAAAGCGAAACTTTCATAGGTCATCTCCTGAAGAGCTAATACAAAGGTTTCGCTAGAATCCGGGATTATTGGATGACCGTCTCGGTAGCCGACCGATATAGCCACCCTTGGACGTCTTTAGACGTTTGTGGACGCCAGTTTGTTCACACTGTTCACAGTAAGTGGCCTTTGCCCCCAATTCCTGCTAGGGATGCCTCCAATTGCAATCGAAAAAGGGTTTGCCCCTTTGTTTTTCATGGATTTTACCGCTTTGTGACGCCCAAGGTGCCGGTGGACTGAACCCGAAAAATGTAGATCTTTTTCAGCAGGTTAATCGCGTTACCAGGTCGAAGCTTTGACGTCAACTTCAGCAGACTCGAACCTGCGTTAATGCGATTTGGCACAGGGCACTCAGGTTTAGTCAATCAAGCTGTGACTTCAGGTCACCCCAAAAATGTGGACCTTTTTCCGTCGTTTCTGCGCGTTATCTAGGTAGAGGCCAATTCTCGGTCGCGGGGTGAAGACGAAAAGTGGACATCAACGTTGCGATCTCTGCCACGGCGCTCAAGAACAATTGACCGAACAAGGAGCAACTATGAAACGGAAATTCGCGATATTGGTTGGAACTACAGGAAGGAAACTTATCATGTTTGCGCTGTTATCGATGCTGGGCAGCTTGGCGACCACGGTCGCCGCGACAGCCCAACTCAGAACTGGGCGGGGTACCGTCGTGACGCCTCAATCGAGCATTGAGCATCCGGCCGACATCGGCGTTCGCTTTCATACCAACACCAGGATCTTCCTTCCTGAAGGAGGCCTAGACCAAGGCGCCGTCAGCCCTTTTGTCGGGCCTCCGTTCTCAGGCCTGTTTTACGAAACTCCGGCTTCGATCGGTTGCCTGTATTATCTGGTCGCCACGCGAGTAGCGGGATGTAATCCGGTCACCGCGCGCGTCAACCCCTCGGGTGGCGCGAAAGCCATCGCCGTGGTAAATGCCTATCATTACGCAACCGCTGCCAGTGATTTGGCGAAGTTTTCCACCCAATTCGGCTTGCCGGCCGCCACCTTCACCCAAGTGTACGCGACTGGAACCAAACCCCCAGTGGATCCCACCGGTGGCTGGGAACTCGAAGAGTCGGTTGACATCGAGTGGACGCACGCCATGGCACCCAAGGCACACATCTACCTGGTCGAGGCGGCGTCCAGCAGCAAAACAGACCTCATGGACGCTGTGGTCAAGGCGGCCGAATTAGTGAACGCGGCGGGCGGGGGCGAGGTTTCGATGAGCTTTGGCGCCAGCGAATTTTTAGGCGAAACCGACTATGATAACGATTTGATAGAGTCGGGTGTGGTGTTCTTTGCTGCGAGCGGCGATTCGCCAGGACCAGAGTATCCCGCCACGTCTCCTAACGTCGTGGCTGTGGGTGGAACCACCCTCAGTCGCAATCCCACCACCGGGGCATTTGAACGCGAGTCGACGTGGGACCTGAGCGGGAACGGTATAAGCGGGTACGAGCCGCTTCCTACCTATCAGAGCTCTCTGGCGAAAAAACTCGGCGACCATCGCGGCGTTCCTGATATTTCTGTGGATGGGAATGCGGTGACCGGAGCTTGGGTCTATGACAGCACGGCAGTGGATGGCGTTACAGGGCCATGGTGGGTGGTTGCCGGGACCAGCCTTTCAGCACCGCTGCTCGCAGGTATCGTGAACCTGGCGGGTCACTTCTATCCCTCCACAGAGGAGGAACTCACCACCGCCTACAGCCATCTCGGAGTGGCCTCCGATTTCAACGACATCACTTACGGACTGTGTGGCTTCTACGAGGGAGACAGTGCCGCAGCCGGCTGGGATCTTTGCTCCGGCATCGGCAGCGTTCATGGTCTGCAGGAAAAGTGAGTTTTTTGGTTTCTTCCTTCGAAGCGAAAAGCGGTTGCGACGGAGGGTGAGGACGGTGTGGCAACATCCGAACTTGACGTTGTGCCGAACGCTAATCGTCTTGTTCTCGAAGTCCACGCAGCGGTCTGTCGCGTAGATCACTTCCTGTTCGCGCATCCCGGTCCTAAGGAAGAACTCGAACAGCAGCAGTTCTTGTTGCACGCGGCGAAGAATTTGTCCAACGTTTCCTGTTCGTAAATTTCCGGTTCTTCGTTCACGTACTTGGGCCAATCGTGCGGCTTCACTTTCGGCTTCGCTTCGTAGTGTTTGAGGAAGGACATCACGTTCGAGAACTTGTTCCAGCAGCTACGCGACGACTGTTCTTTGTGGTCACGCAGGAACGCTTGGAACTTCAGCATGTCGTTGCGGCTGATTTCTTTGAGCGGCTTGTTGCCAATGCACTCGTAGAAGTTAGCGCAGCGCGATGTCGTAGGCTTGGTAGGTTTTCTTCTTGCGACCGTCCTTGATCTCTGCGAGGTATTGTTCTATCGCCACGTCCAGCATCAACGCCTTTAGCTGTCTCTTGGTCGGCGTCGGCGTCCATCCGCGATGCAGGGCCAGTTCACGTTCGATGCGCTTGCCAGTGGCGTCGGCTAGGCTGGTCGAACCCAGCGTCTCCCATCCCGAACCGTAGCGGAGCACGAAGACGGTGCCGGCCGGGAAATCCAGCGTTCTCTTGGCTGGCGCCTTTATCTATTTGCGAGTCCCTGATTCTCTGACGTAAAGACTAACCTTCATCGGTACCTACCGAAGGCTAATACCGAAGAGGCGGCCCGGAGCTGGAATTCAAGCGTAGCCGAATTCGGAGCCGATAGGCCTTACGCCTTTAAGTCCTTTGGAATGAATACTGGCGGAGAGAGAGGGATTCGAACCCCCGATACGGTTCCCCGTATACACGCTTTCGAGGCGCGCGCCTTCAGCCACTCGGCCATCTCTCCGCAGAGCCAACGAGTTAGCGCCAGTTGCCACCTCAGGAGGCAACACACTTTATGAGTTTCGCTGCGTTTCTTCGTGAGAAACAGTATCTTGAAAATGTTAGCACGAACACTCTCCGCTGGTATCGGCATGCCCTGAAGTGGCTGCCCAGCGAGAATCCCAACGAGCAAGAGCTAAACGAGATGGTCCTTCGCATGAGAGAGAAGGGCATGAAAGCTACGGGCTGCAATGCTGCAATCCGAGCCATTAACTGCTACCTCAGATGGTCCGGTTCTCCGCACAAAATCCGTAAGCTGAAAGAGCCTCAGCAAATCATGCAGACATTCTCTGCGGAACAGGTGAAGGCGCTAATCAGCTTTAAGCCAACCACAGATTTCGAGCGCAGGCTCCATCTGCTGATTCTCATTCTGCTCGACACTGGGGCCAGGGTTAGCGAAGTGCTTGGACTGCAAATCGAGGACATCGACCTAGATAACATGCTGCTCACTCTGCATGGCAAGGGACGCAAAGACCGGAAGGTGCCATTCTCGTATCAACTGAGGAAGGCTCTCTTCAAGTACATCGAAAGTAGGACAGGACTGCTGTTCCTCACTGCTAACGCGACACCCTGGACCAGGATTGGTGCGCTGAGGGCCGTGAAGCTCCACTGCGAGAGGCTTGGGTTTAAGCCCCCGGCTCGAACTCTCCATGCATTCAGGCACACTGCTGCCACTCACTTCATTGAGACTGGGGGCAGTCCGCTTCACCTGATGCGATTGTTGGGACATACCACTCTCACGATGACCAACCGCTATGTGAACTTGTCGGTAGGGAATCTACAGGCTGCCAGTCAGCAACACAGTTTGCTGGCGTAGAAGTCAGGCCAAGGGAGGACTATCCTTCCTTGGCGATTTGTGTGGCGGAAAGCAGACTGAGGGACCCCGTTGTGTGAGGAAATTACATCGAATCGGCCAGAGTCGATGACGATAGCTTAAACTCGGGGCGGAAAAATTCTCTGACGTGGTGAAGATTGGTGCCTGGAAACTTTGTGACCGTGACTTGTGACGTAACCCCCTCATCCATGCCCCTTGAGGTGAACCCACGAGGTGAGACAGATTTGCCTTTTTTGGCCTTTACGGCCCGGCGATGGAAATGAAAAACCACACAGGCGATGACACGTTTTCAAGAAGTTAGCCTGGTCTTTCGACCGAGGCTAGGAGAAACTTGCACTTCGCGGCTTCCAAAATCTGGAAACATTGTTTCAGGCGTGTTTACACCGGTTCTCGCCAATTATTCGTAGTAGTTGCTCTCTTCGGTGGACCAAACAGCCGAGCGACGACATCCCCTTGCCTTGTGTCTCGACAGTGTAGCTACATTTGGATATACTACGTATCATATAAAGGAGTCTCATTTATGAAGGTACAGATGGTCAAATGGGGCAATAGCCTAGCCGTTCGCATACCAAAACCTGTGGCTAACGACGCCAGGCTGAAGGAAGGCGATTCACTGGAAATCGAAGCCGCTGCGGATGGACGCGTCGAAATGAGACGGCTAACCAAGATACCTACGCTCGCGCAGCTGATTTCCCAGATCACTCCCGAGAACCGCTACGCTGAGATCTCGACCGGCAGAGAAGTGGGCAAGGAAGTTGTTGAATGGTAACTCCTTACGTTCCGGGCACAGGTGATATCGTGATGATGGATTTCGATCCGCAAGTCGGTCGCGAACAGGCCAAGAGAAGGCCCGCCTTGGTGCTGACCGATCAGCGGTACAACCGGGCCAGTGGCCTGGCCGTAGTTTGTCCGTTAACCAGTAAGCGCAAACCTTACCCCTTCGCACTGCCGGTGATTGTTGATCAGGTAGAGGGTGCTGTTCTCGTTGATCAGTTGAAGAGCATGGATTGGGCTGGGCGCAAAGTGGAATTCCATTCTAAGGCGGACCCCGGATTAGTCAACAAAGTGCGACAATATATTGCTGTTTTGCTCGCCCTGCGTTGAAACTTTCGGGCATAGTCCCAGGCATCGCACGCCCATGCGCGCCAAACAATCCAAAATGTGCGCTTGGCGGACATTCTCGAGGTCGGCGTGGACCGTGTGGAGGGAATAGTCACAAGGACACAGTTCGAGCTAGCGGGAGAACCGGTCAGAGCTGAAATGATTTCAGTGGTATCCCTCTTTCGCGAATGCACTTGGCGGGCTCGTCTAGCGGTGCAGAAGTTAAATGGCTGACGGCCGATCAGCCGCCTTCAGGTCGAGGGTTCTGTCCAACTTGTGTTTCATCAACAACTTGAACAGAAAACCAAGCCTGCACAGAGGCGTTTTAGAATTACGCGAAATTCGCGGCCGCAACGAGCATAAGATCAACAGCAGGGGACGTTTGTGCCGCCGTTTTATTTTTTTGTAGCTTGTCTTTACCGCTGTCGTCGACTTCATGTGTCCAACCCCGCGCCGGTCGATGAGCGATATCGAGATGTTACGACAGTTGACCGAAGGTTTAGTTCGCAACGGAGTATTCTATTGGCCGGATTTCTGCGAGAATGTCATGAAAATTGTGCCCGTCATCAAGTCTAGCGATCTGCAACGATCCTTGCATTTTTACACCGAAATCCTCGATTTCCAGCGCAAGTGGCCCGGACATGAAGACCGCGAGATGGCCAACGGGGTCGTTGACCTAGTCCGGGGTGGGGCTGAACTACAGCTTTCACGTCATGCAGGAGACGGTGTCTTCGGCTCCGTCAACCGTGTGTTTGTGGACGATGTTGATGAGCGCTACCTGACCTTTCGCACTCGGGGACTGGATACGACACAGCGTCCTGAGTCTCCCATCCATACCGCCCCAGTTGATCAGACGTGGGGA
>DASPTQ010000109.1:0-11326 GCA_035623335.1 Terriglobales bacterium | reverse complement strand
CCGCGACTCGACAACGGATCCGGGCGGTCTCGGCCTCTTTCCGAACTTCGGGTGGACCTGGCCGAACAACATGCGCATTCTCTACAACCGAGCATCGTGCGATCGACACGGCAAACCCTACCCGGGCTCGGACCCCATCGTCTGGTGGGACGAGAAGGCAAAGCGCTGGGCGGGATACGACGTGCCGGATGTCCCTGTCCTGACCGATGGACCGAATACGCCGAACGGCCAGCGAGCATTTCACTTGAATCCGGAAGGTGTCGGGCGCCTGTTCGCGGCCGTCTACCAGGATCCAGACCCCAAGAACCCGCAGATTCCCCGTGATGTGGCCTACGTGCCGAAAGACGGTCCACTGCCGGAAATGTATGAACCCGTGGAGAGCCCGGTGGAGAATGTCTTGCACCCCAAAGTGAAACACAACCCCATGCTCAGGTATCCGCGGGTCGTAGGTCACCAGCCCATCGGCACGGTTAAGGAATTTCCCTATGTTCTTATGACATCGACGGTCGCGGAACACTGGTGCGGGGGTTCCTCGACGCGCAACATCCCGTGGTTGAACGAGCTCGTTCCCGAACCCATGCTCGAAATACCGGAGGTTCTGGGGCGAAAACTGGCGGTGAAGAGCGGGGACTGGGTAAGAGTGTCTTCGGCGCGCGGCGAGCTCATGGTCAAGGCCGTGGTCACGCCCAGAATGCAGACGCTCCAGATCGATGGCAACGAAGTGGTGATTGTGTGGATGCCGTACAACTGGGGTTTCCAGGGGCTATCGACCGGAGCGAGCGTGAACCACCTTACCATCGATGCCGTCGATCCTGGGGCGGGAACGCAAGAGACGAAGGCGTGTTTAGTGAACGTGGTCAAGGCGCACGAGGCCGTCCGAAGGAGTTCGGGCCCACGAGGAAGAAGGTCATGAGGGAACCGACGACCGAGACTCCCATTAAATCGACGCTGATCGACATCACCAAGTGCATCGGCTGCCGGGCGTGCCAGGTTGCCTGCAAGCAGTGGAACGATCGCGAAGGCGAAGAGACTCATTTGGATTTCAACTTGGGTTTTCAGAACCCTGCCACGCTGAGTGCCCAAACCTACACGTTGATTACATTCCACGAATTGCCGGACGAGAAAGCGCCCGGGGGCCTGCATTACCTTTTCACCATGCGGCGTTGCCTGCACTGCCTGGAGCCGGCGTGCGCCTCGGCCTGCCCGACGACGGCCTTGAGCAGGCAGCCCGACGGACCCGTCGGTTACGACGCCGACAAGTGTATCGGCTGCCGCTACTGTATCTGGGCCTGCCCTTGGGGTGTACCCACGGCGGAGTGGGATTCACTGGCCCCGAAAATACAGAAATGCACTCATTGCTCCGATCGCGCCAATCAACCGGTCCCATTGGCCCTCAATGGACAGGCACTCGGTGAGGAAGAGAGCAAACGGTACCATGAGACCATTGTCACTCCGGCCTGCGTCAAGGCTTGCCCGGCTGACTGCCTGCGTTTCGGCACCCGCGAAGACATGCTCCAGGAAGCGCAGAGCCGCATTGCCGCGCACCCGGACAAGTACGTGAATCACGTTTACGGGGAAAAGGAAGCGGGCGGCACCAGCGTGCTGTATCTGTCTTCGGTGCCATTCGAAAAGCTGGGGTTTCCCGACGTCGGCACCAAATCGTATCCCGGGCTTTCCCGGTTTGCCCTGCACGCTGTTCCTCCCGCTGTGATCGCCGTGGGCACGCTGCTCAGTGCGGCCTACGCTTTCTTAAAGCACAGAGCATCCACCCTGGCGAGGCAACACACAGAAATCCCCGGCGCCCGGGAGGAGCAAAACCATCACGTGGAGTTCGAGCCCCTGGAACACAAGCTGCTGACTCCGTTCAATCGGATGCTTCTCGTGCTCATGGCCTTCGGCGCCATTTCGCTCGTCGCCCGATTCGCCCTGGGTTTGGGCGGCAGCACCCATCTTTCCAATACCTATGCCTGGGGACTCTGGATCGTCTTCGACCTGGTCTGGATCGCGGTAGCAGCCGGTGCCTTCGCAACGGCCGGCATCATCTACGTCTTCCAACGCAAAGACCTTTACTCCATGGGCCGCTCGGCGGTACTCATGGGCTTGTTAAGCTACTCGTTCGTTACCGTCACGCTCGTCGCCGACCTCGGCCTGCCGTGGCACTTCTATCAGCTCGGCCTGCAGGCTCCCGAGCAGTCGGCCATGTTTGAGGTGTCCTGGTGTGTCGGACTTTACGTCACGGTCTTGCTGCTTGAGTTCCTGCCCGTACCCCTGGAACGGTGGGGCCTCGAAAAGGCGATGGCCATCTGGCGGCGCTGGTCTGGCGCCTACGTGGCCTTGGCGCTCACCTTGTTCGTGTACCTCCTGTCCCGCAGTCTGGTCTATACAGCGCTAACCGCGGCCCTGTTCTCGTTTCTCGCCTGGGCCTTCCGGGCCAAAGGCAAGAAAGCTGAGCCGATCATGCTGGCCATCGCTGCGGTTACGCTCTCCACCATGCACCAAAGCTCGCTGGGTTCGTTGTTCCTGCTCATGCCCGATAAGCTTGCTCCGCAGTGGTGGTCTCTGGCGATGCCTGTTTCGTTTTTCCTGTCCTCGATCGCGGCCGGCACGGCTCTGGTCATCGTGGTCGAAATGTGGATCGCGAAGGCCTGGAGCCGGCGGCTCCGGGTAGCACAGCTCGCGGCGATGGGCGAGATCACGTTCTGGTCGCTCTCGGCTTACCTGCTCTTCCGGCTCGGCGATATGGTGGCGCGAGGCCAGCTCTCCGAAGCATTCTCGGGAAGAATGGGCCTCCTTTTCGTAATCGAGATCGTCCTTGGAGGCCTGGTTCCCCTGGCCCTGCTTGCCCGCGCAGATCAGCGAGCTCGTCCTGGAGTCCTATTCAGCGGGGCGCTTCTCGCCACGCTGGGCGTGGTTTTCAATCGCGTGAATGTAGTCCTCTGGGCCATGCACTTGAAGGGCCCGATGCCGCAGGTCGCGCCCGAGACTTACTCTCCGACGATTTTTGAGTGGGGGATCTCGGTTGGCCTCATCGCTGCGACGATCTTCCTGTTCGGGCTAGGAGCACGGCTTGTGCCACTGCTGCCCAAGGAACCGATCGGACAAGGCGATTGATCCCATGACTCCCGATGCCTGGCTGGCGAGGCACCCTTATCTGCAACCAGTAGCGGACTTGCACGCCCTGGTCGATGCCGCAGCGGCCGAGAGCTGCATACCGACGGCCTGGATTCCAAACTGGGATGACTACACCGGCGACTTTCACGACGGCGTGCCGTTGCTGCGGAGTGCCAGGGCTGCGATCGATCTTGGCCAGAGCGAGAGCATTGTCACCTCCCTAGTCGAGAGGCTGGCGTCGGGGCCGCTGCCGGCAAAGCTGGTAGAGGAGAGCCGAGCCCTGGCGGCCGAACTGCATCGTGAACCGGATTCGGCCCGGCGAGCCGTGGCCTGGTTGCTCGATGGGGATTTGGTTTCGCCCCCACAGGCGGGCTTGTTGCATTATTTGGGTTGGACCGCCCTGGCTCGTTATCTGTGCCCTGTGGTGATTGCATTCGGCCGTTGGCGCGATGAAGACCGCTGGCTGCGCAACTACTGTCCCACTTGTGGTGCGCCGCCGGCGATGGCGCAGTTGGTTGGCATCGATCCCGGACGCCTGCGACTGCTCTGCTGCGGCCGTTGCGCTACCCGTTGGCGGTACCTGCGAACGGCTTGCCCGTTCTGCCAGAACCAGGACGATCAGCGCCTGGCTGTCGTGGCTATCGAGGGAGAGGGTGGCCTGCGGATCGACTACTGCGAGGCCTGTGGCGGCTATCTGAAAACCTACAACGGTGAAGGCAGCGAGGGCTTGTTGCTGGCGGACTGGACTTCGCTGCATCTGGATATTCTGGCTTGCGATCGTGGACTAAAGCGGCTGGCCGTGTCGTTGTATGAGCTGTAACCCCGAACACCGGTCTGGAGATCTGCACTGTAATAACTGACAGTTGCATATACCTGTGCCATCCGACAGCCTACCCCGGGAGGCGAAGGAGTCGCGCTAGGCGCCACGAGAAGAGCTTTTTCTGCCGTGAACTGTCGTCGCAACCCAGAACCAAATTCTTCGACCGGTCAAGAAAGCCTTCGCGCTCTACGAAACAACATGAAAAACTGGAAGACCTTGCTGCCGGTGTTCGCTCTGGGTGTAGTGTGCGTGAACGGGCAGAGCGCTCGTTCGCAACAGAAGGCTGTTTCGAGCACAGCTCAGGTTCACATGGTCATTACGGATGCGGCGTTGCAGGAAGACAAAGAACTCCCGCCGCTCCAAAAAGAGGACGTGAAGGTAAAGCAAGGCAAGAATTTCCTTCAAGTTACCCAAGTGATTCCTGCCCAGGGCGATAACGCGGCGCTGCAGTTGATGATTCTGATTGACGACACGCTCAACACATCGGTAGGAAACAGTCTCCAGGACATCAAGGATTTCATCAAGGCTCAGCCGGCGGCGGCGGTCATCGGTGTCGGCTATATGTCGAACGCGGGTGTCAACGTCGCTCAGAATTTCACCGCCGACCACGATCTAGCCGTCAAGGCGGTGCGTCTGCCGCGTGGCACTCTTTCGACGATGGACAGCCCCTACCTGTCGCTGATCAGTCTAGTGAAAGGATGGCCGCAACAGAATGTGCGCCGCGAGGTCCTGATGGTCACGGATGGAATCGACCGGCTGCACGGTGAACAACCGCAACCTTCCCGTCTCGGACCTAACTTCGGGCCTGTCTACCACAGCATGCCAACCATCAGTACAGATGCCACCTCAGCCAGCGAAATCAGCCAACGCTACAACGTCCTGGTTTTTTCAATCTATGCCGTAGGGGTCGGTCGAGCAGGCCGAAGCTCCTGGGACTTACAGCTTGGATTGTCCGGGCTCACCAAGATAGCGGATGAAACAGGCGCGGAGTGCTTCTCTCTCAGCACCTCGCAGCTGGTCAGCTTTAAGCCTTATCTGGACCGCATGCAGAAGCTGCTGTCCAATCAATACTACGTGGTCTTCCAAGCGGTGCCAAAAAATAAGGCTGGTCTCCAACGCGTCAATGTGCAGACCGAACTCTCGAACTCCGAGATCCTCGCCCCGGACAACGTGTGGGTGCCTGCGGCGGGGAAATAACCGATGAGGTCTCGAGCCGTTGCTTCGTGAATATTGGCTCTTGTCGATCTTGGCCGTGAAATCGGCGGAGCCAAGGAAGATCATGCGAGGATTCATTAGCCAAGGTTCGTAAAAATCGCGATCCTGGCACTTCTGACAGTTCCAGCCTTCTACGAATACTGCTCTACTACTTGGTAACAACGCCACTGCTAATCCCGTTTCATAACAACCTAACCAGAAGGAAAAAATAAAAGGAGAAGAATCATGCCAGTCAAGAATCCGAAGGAAATGTTCGTGCTCTTATTAAGCAATCTGCGGCAGGGCAACGAGCGAACAACCAAGATCCTTGAAGAAATCATCCCCCAGGTGCAAGACCCAGACGTAAAAGAAGCGCTGGAGGCGCGGGCGTTCGTCTCTCAAAAAGTTCGCAGCACTCTGGATCAATGCTTCAAGCTCATTGGCGAGCAGCCCGTCCAACTCAGCGGGCGCCTGTACGAGGTCTTTGCCGAAGACTTCCGTAAGGAACTCGCCGAGATTCAGAATCCGACGGCTCGGCACCTTTTCATCTTGGCCAAGGTCAGCCACCTGATTCACCTTCGTATCGCCGAGTACAGGGCGCTCATCGCGGCTGCCGACCTGACGGGCCACTATGGCGTTGGCGTACTGCTTGAGAGCGCCCTCGCCGACAAGCTCGCCCTCGTGGAGCGGACCGAGCGCTTCATTCGGGCGATTGCTGAAACCAAGATAGCGGAAAAAATTGCGACCAGGTCGGCCGCATAAGCGAGCCTTCCGGCAACGCAACCATGAACCAGACTGTTGGTTCGATGACTCAAGTCGCGCCCGGGAATCGTGTGGTCGAGTCTGCACGATTCCCGCCGCGGGACTAGTGCATGCATGCAACTCCGTAAGCCAGAGCGACTTGCGGCCCGTCTGACGGCCGTTACCCTCCAGAATCAGGTTGACAGTTTCACACGATGGAAGCTATAGTCCACGACAGTTGGTGGCGCAAAATGCATCGCTCCCGCATTCTGATTGCTGACGATCACACTCTGGTCGCAGAACTCTGCAAGAAGTTACTGGAAAACGAATTTGAAGTCGTGGGTACGGTGAGCGATGGGCGTGCTCTGGTACAAGCGGCCTCGGAGCTGAAGCCGGACGTGATTGTGGTCGATATCGCCATGCCCGTTCTGAATGGCCTCGATGCCGCCCGGAAGGCAAGAGAAATTATTCCGGCAGTCAAGCTTATCTTCCTGACCATGAACAACGATCCTGAGCTTGCCGCCGAGGCGTTCCGGTGCGGAGCATCCGGGTATCTGCTGAAGACCTGCGCTTCCTCGGAGATGGTGACGGCCGTGAGGAAGGTATTGCGGGGCATGACGTACTTATCGCCGACTCTTTCGAAAGACACGGTGGATTTCCTGCGACGGCAACGCGAGACCTTGGGGAAAGAGGAAGAACGGCTGACCGAGAGGCAGCGCGAGGTCTTGCAACTGCTGGCCGAGGGAAAAGCCATGAAAGAGATTGGCGACATCCTGAAGATGACCACGCGAACGGTGGCATTTCACAAGTACCGCATCATGGAAGTGCTGGACGCTAAGAACACTGCCGATTTAGTCCGCTATGCGGTCAGGAACCACCTGATCGCGGCTTAGGCGATTCCCACCGTTTCGGGCTTTCCGCCGGTTTCCCTTCCATCGGCAATCAGGACGACTACGGATCGCGGACCTGCGCGATACTTGTCGGCTGAGACAGGAGACCCTTGTTGCCAGGGAACGATGTCATGCGGCGAGTCCAAGTAGGTATCGATCCATCGGCGCCATCGCTCTGCGGCGTGGATATCTAAGGCTGGAAGCTCGAACTCGAGCGGCTCCCAATAGGCGTTCAGGATCAGGTAGATCCGCAGCTTTTCCCTTCGAATCTCCCCACTGAATGCCAAGCTGTGCGAATGGTCGCCCCAGTCGGGTTGGTTCAGCTTGACGCCATGCCAAGCCTTATTCGCCCCTTGGAGCAGCTGATTCAGGTTCACGCGTTCGAGTTCCGGACCGGTTGGTCTTCGCAGGCGCCTTTCGAGGAGCAGTCTCACGAACCGGTGCACGTCCGCGTGTTGATCGAGCAGTCGCCAGTCGAGCCAACTGATCTCGTTGTCCTGACAATAAGCGTTGTTGTTGCCGTGCTGCGTCCGCCGCACTTCATCCCCCATCAGCATCATCGGCAGACCGAGCGACAGCATGGTGACGGTCAGGAAGTTCTTCACTTGGCGGTTGCGCAGCTTCTCAATGGCCGGGTCATGGGAAGGGCCTTCGACGCCGCAGTTCCAGCTTCGGTTATCGTTCGAGCCGTCGCGGTTGTCTTCCCCATTCCCTTCGTTGTGCTTTTGGTCGTAGGACACAAGATCGTTGAGCGTGAAACCGTCGTGGCAGGTCACAAAATTGACGCTCTGCTCCGTCTCGCGTTGCTTGTGTCCGTAAATCTCCGGGCTGCCAATGATGCGGTCGGCTACGCGTCGGACCGAGCCAGGCTCGCTGCGGAAGAAACTGCGCACGTCATCTCGGAATTTTCCGTTCCACTCCTTCCAACTGTCCCCAACGAAGCTGCCCACCTGGTACAGTCCGGCGGCATCCCAGGCTTCGGCAATCATCTTGGTTCCGGCAAGCGACGGGTCCGACTCGATGTCCCAGAGAACCGGGGGATTCGCCAACGGACGCCCTGAGGAATCGCGGGCCAGGATCGATGCCAGGTCGAAGCGGAAGCCGTCCACGTGCATTTGTTCGACCCAGTAACGAAGGCTGTCGAGGATCATCCGCCGGACGATCGGTTGATTCGCGTTCAGGGTATTGCCGGTTCCGCTGTAATCGGCATAGTGCGATTGGTCCTGTTCCAACATGTAATAGGTGGGGTTGTCGACGCCCTTGAAGCTCAGGGTTGGCCCTAAGTCGCTGCCTTCGGCCGTGTGGTTGAAGACCACGTCCAGAATCACTTCGATGCCGGCGCGATGCAGCGCCTTCACCATGTCCCGGAATTCGTCGATCGGACCGGATCCGTTCGGCCGCGAACTGTACGCCTGATGCGGCGAGAAAAATGAGACCGGCGAGTACCCCCAGTAATTCACCAGTCCTTGCGGGCAATCTTGAGCGTCGAATTGAAACACTGGCAACAGCTCGACCGCGGTAATGCCTAACTGCTGGAGATAGGGAATTTTCTCGATCAGACCGGCGTAGGTGCCCCGCTTCTCTTCCGCAACTCCCGAACTGGGATGGCGAGTGAAACCTCGCACGTGCATTTCGTATACGACGGTTCGCGAAGATGGTCTGTGCAGAGGCACGTCACCTTCCCAATCGTAGGCGTGGCAATCGACGACCGTGCTTTTCATGGCGGTTCGGGCGTTGTCCCCCGGGCTTGCGGCAGCCTGGCGACTGTAGGTCTTGGGTACGATCACGCTCCGGCCGTACGGGTCAAGGAGAACCTTGGCCGGATCAAAGCGCAGACCCAGTGGGGGATCGAAGCGACCCGTGACTCGATAGGCGTAGATCTGCCCGGGTTGAACTTTCGGAACAAAAACGTGCCAGTAGTGGTAGGTGTGGTTGGTGACCGGATCGAAATGGATGACCCGCGCCGGAGCGCCGTCATCCTCCCGGTCAAACAACAGTAAATCCACGCCCGATGCGGTACGGGAAAAAATAGTGAAGTTGGTGCCGGTAGGGGTCGGAGTAGCCCCGAGAGGGGCACTGTAGCCGCTCTTCACTCCCTGCTGGATGTCGCGCAATGGATCGATGGGGCTTAGGACGGCCATAGCGTTAACGCACGACAACCAACCAGCGTGGCTTCACGGGCTGCCGACTCGCCCCGGTGTCGTATCTCCCTCATTCCCGGCTCGGCCGTTCCGGGGCTGCTGCGACTACTGAGGCTCCCAAGCTCCTCTTGCCAAGGATACCGCCATCCAGGCCAGAACCAATCTTGGTCGCCGACTACGCCAGCGCGTTATTTACGATCTTCTGTGCCTCACTCACAATCGCATTCAGGTGCGATTGATCTTTCAGGCTCTCCGCGTAGATCTTGTAGATGTTCTCCGTGCCGGAGGGCCGAGCGGCAAACCAGCCGCTGGGGGCGATAACTTTCAGACCACCGATGGCAGCGTTGTTGCCCGGCGCGCGCGTCAACTTGGCGGTAATGAGCTCCCCGGCTAAGCTCCGCTCCGCAACCGCCTCAGGAGACAGTGCGAGCAACCTGGCCTTCTGCTCGGGCGTTGCCGGTCGGTCGATGCGGGTGTAGTAGGACGTACCAAATTCCCGCGTCAGTTCCAGGTAGTGTTCGCCCGGGTCCTTACCGGTCGAAGAGGTGATCTCCGCCGCCAGCAAATCCATGATCAGGCCATCTTTATCGGTAGTCCAGACCGTCCCATCGCGCCGCAGGAAGCTTGCCCCTGCGCTCTCCTCACCGCCGAAGCAGTAGGAGCCGTCGAATAACCCAGGCACAAACCACTTGAAACCGACCGGAACCTCCGACAATCGGCGACCGAGTTTGGCGACAACGCGATCGATCATCGAGCTGCTGACCAGCGTTTTGCCCACGGCGGCCTGGGCCGGCCACTGCGGACGGTGATTGAGCAAATAGCCAACCGCCACCGCCAGATAGTGGTTAGGGTTCATCAGTCCAGCCGAGGGTGTAACGATGCCATGCCGGTCTGAGTCGGGATCATTGGCAAATGCCACCCGATACTGGTCCTTAAGGCCAACCAGACGGGCCATCGCATAGGGGCTCGAGCAATCCATGCGGATCTCGCCGTCGTGGTCGACGGTCATGAAAGAAAAGGTAGGGTCTATCTTGGGATTCACCACGACGATGTCGAGTCCATAGACGGAGTTGATGACGTCCCAGTAGGGTTGGGAAGCCCCCCCGAGAGGATCGACACCGAGTTTGAGATGGGCGGCGCGGATGGCGTCCATGTCCACGACGTTGCGCAGATCGAGTACATAAGGCAGCAGGAAATCCTCGTGGTGCGTGCTGTCCGCCTGGAGGGCCTTGCCGTAGGGAAGTCGCTTGACGCCGCGATTGCCGTCCCGCAGCAACTGGTTCGAACGGTCTTCGACCCAGCGCGTGACTTCCGTATCGGCGGGACCGCCGTTCGGTGGGTTGTACTTGAAGCCTCCGTCCTCCGGGGGATTATGGGACGGCGTGATGACGATGCCGTCCGCGAGGTGCTCCTTCCGCCCCCGGTTGTAGGTCAGGATGGTGCGCGAGATTACCGGAGTCGGTGTCACGCCGTCATCTCGCTGGATCACCGTTTCGACCTTATTCGCCGCCAGAACCTCGATCGCCGTGCGCTGCGCCGGCCCGGAGAGAGCGTGCGTGTCTTTGCCGATATAAAGAGGTCCGTCGATGCCTTGGCCATGCCGGTACTCGCATATGGCTTGGGTGATGGCCAGAACGTGGCTCTCGGTGAACGTTCCCTTGAACGACGTACCGCGATGTCCACTGGTACCGAAGATGACCCATTGGTTGCGGTCTCCGAGATCAGGCCGTCGGTCAAAGTACTCACGTTCCAGCCGGGCCACGTCGATCAGCATCTCTTTCGGGGCCGGCTTTCCTGCGAGGGACGAGATGGTCACGTTGCTCTGTGGCTTCCCCTCCGTGGAGCGCACTTCTAGGAGACTGGACATGGACCCACCTTCCAAATGTCAGCCGAGTATTCGGCGATCGTGCGATCGCTCGAGAATTTACCGGAGCTGGCTACATTCAAGATGGCCTTGCGCGCCCAGGCGTCCGGGTTGCGATACAAATCGAGCAGCCGCTGGTCGGCTTCGAGATACGACTTCAAGTCGGCCAAGTGCATGTAGTGGTCGCCGTGATTCAACAACACGTCCCGCAAGGGTACGAAGGCGCCAGGTTCATTGCGGCTGAAGTGGTCGGAGAAAATCAGGTCGAGCGCCGCGCGGGTCTCCGGTTCATTGTCGTAGTGCCAGCGCGGGTTGTACCAGCCGCGGGTGGCGGTCACCTGTTCCGCCGTAAGACCGAACAGGAAGAAGTTTTCCTCTCCCGCCTCTTGTGCCATCTCGATGGTCGCGCCATCGCGCGTCCCGATGGTCAGCGCCCCGTTCATCATAAACTTCATATTGCTCGTCCCGCTGGCCTCATAGCCGGCGGTGGAAATCTGGTTCGAAGCGTCGGTAGCGGGAATCAGCCGTTCCGCCAGGGAAACATTGTATTCCGGCAGGAACAGGA
>DASPTQ010000108.1:0-5544 GCA_035623335.1 Terriglobales bacterium | reverse complement strand
GGCTGTGCCTGAGATAAGAAGGATGGTGATGCCCTTGATGTCCAGCCGGAGTCCCCGCGAGAAGGATGAAGGGCGAGGATAGTTGTAGGCCTCGCTCAATGCCTGCGGCGCAGTCATAGCCTTCTTGGGGATCGGGTGGTGTTCCTCCTGATCCGGTGCAGTAGCATCGACGGCTAGTTGTTGTGGACTCATGAGAATCGCCTCTCTTGCGGATTGGTGATCCGCTCCGTGATCGATGTGGCTTCGCCAGCTTCGGCGCTGCGCTGCTCGTGCTGTGGAACGACTTTCATGTTTCGGACACTGTGGTTCGGCCACTAGAGTGTCTTTAAAAATTCAACGAGATCCTGCAGCTGCTCCTTTGTTAAGCCGGAAGTAATTCCGTGTTTGCCGGACGGGTTGTACTTCGTCCAGATCTCCTCAAGGGTGAGTGCTTGGCCGCTGTGCAGATACGGAGCGCGCTCGTACACGCGGTCGAGCTGGGGGATGTCAAAGAATCCGGAGGTATCGTACTTTGTGGCGGTCCCGACGTCCGTGCTGACCTTTGCAGTGTAGTGCGTTTCCGGCGTATGACACGTATCGCATGCCTCCTCGAAGAAAATTCGCCGACCTCGCTCCTGTGCGGGCGTGAGCTGGCCGGAAGGGGCGAGGTGCCGGTTCGGAGACAGAGGGATCGATTTAATATAGGCGACCAGGTCGGCTAATTCCTCGCGGGAGAAACCCTCGGAATGAAACAGAAACTTTGCAATGCGCGGACCGCATTGAGTCTCAAGATCGGGATTGTGGCCATTCCATTTGTATGGAGCGGTGCCGGAGATGCCACGCAAGGTACGATTCAAAACGCGGTCGTGGCCTAGCTGCGGGGTTTCGAGATTCCAAGCGAGACCATCAACATGGTTGTCCGGGTGGCACGTCGCGCAAGCAAACTGCCCTTGAAAGCAATATCGCGCGTTGTGAAACAGCCGCTCCCCGCGGCGGAGAGACGATGTTTCTTTTGGCCCCCCTAAGTCGATCGTGGAGCGGGCGCGATATTCAGTCATATCGATTACCGTCAGGCTGTCATCCAAGCGGTTGGCTATGTATGCGGACCGGCCATCGGCTGATATGGCAACAGCGGTGGGGTTGGACCCCGTGGGCAGGCGGCGAAGGACAAATTCCTGCGCCGAATCGAGGCGCTCGGCGAGTTCCTCGGCAGGAATATGCTGCAAACGGCGCTGCAACCTAGATGTGTCAATTACCGAGACCACATCCGCCTCTGAGGAGGTCACAAGTGCATGTTTGCCGTCTGGAGTAAAAGCGACTCCACTGGCGCCCGCGTAATAGTAGTCGATGTCGTCCAATAGAACCTGCCTGACCTGGTCTTGCGGAGCTGCGCCATAGGCGTTCGCAGATCGCGGCACGACCGCCATGCCATGGGTGACGATCCATCCTTGCGCCACTTGGATAAGGGGATTCAGGTTCTTGGGCCGGAGAAAGGGAACTAGCAAGTAGCCGCCAGCGTCGTCCGGCGCTTCGGCGATGTGCCGGAGCTCAACGACCCCAGGGAGCGGTATTCTCTCGGCCACTACTTGCTCCTGTGTATCGATGGCGGTCAGTTCCGAAACAGGAGGTTCGTCGGGCGGGTTCAGGCGTGGGAGCAAGTTCGCGACGTACACGCGGCGACCATCGCGCGAGAGCAGCAATTCGTGAGGGGAACGCGAGGAGGCCAATCGTTTGATCTCGGAGCCTCGCGTGAGGTCAAGCACTGAAACATCGTCACCGATACTGTTGGCGACATAGAGGATCTTGCCGCTGCGGTCTGTCGCGATGCCGATTGGTCCCCAGCCCGTGCTCAAGGTGCGGCGGACCTGCATGGTTGCAGCATCAATCTCACTCACTGTGTCGCTCCACTGGTTGGAGACATAGAGAGTGCCGCCATCCGGTGACACCGCAAGGCCTTGAGGCTTGTGACCGACTTTTGTCCGTGCAAGGACGCGTTGTGTGAGCACATCGAGCGCGAGCACGGAATCGTCGTCTTCGCAGACAATGTAGAGCTTCTGCGCGTCCCGCGAAAATTCAAGCGCCACGGGAGTGAGGTAGTTGCGTTGCGTTGCAGGGGGTGATTCCACCTGGGCAGCGAACATCCACGATCCGCCAAGGACGACGACGAGCGCACTCAGCACATAGGTTCTGCGCTTTTGAGCTTTTTTGGCGAATTTCCGCACGCAAGGATATTGGCTCATGGCTGTGCGTTCCCTGGGCCGGGCGTCGACGCCCGGGCCGTGTTCCCAAGATGAGTAGGCGTATCCGATCGTTTGAATGTCAAAGGCCAGTGGTTTGCCGGACTGAGCGCTTTATCCGCATGGCATCCGGCACAACCGCGCTGTTCTCCGGGGCGTGCCCAGATCCAGCTTCGCTCTGAGCGAATGGTCTTGCCGTTTGTATCCAGGAGTTCAAACCGTACGGGCTGGTCAGGCGGAACGGCAACGTAAAATGAACCGTCCTGCTCCACTGAGGCATCGCCCAACTCGTGGTCCAAGCTCTTTCTTGGATCGAGGATATGCACGCGAACGTGCGCGATTGGCGTCGAAATACGCCCTTGCGGTTCATCCGCAGAGAGATAGCTGTTCAACGAGACAAAATCGCCTTCGGTCGCCTGCGGGCTTACGGTCGTCCAAAATCTTTTCGGCACCGGTCTTGGAGTCAGAGGCACCGCCTGCACGCTGGACGAGCGAGGGTCGCTGTAGACGGGCGCACCAATCGTATTGGCAGCGAGATCAAAGACAAAGAGATCAAATCGGGAGGGCGTACCCTGATTCGCCGAGCGTTGACGCGCGACAAGCAGCTCGTCAGCTGTCAGTCTCCGAGCTGACCAAAATATCGTGTTGCCTGGGCCGAGCGCAGAAGCGCGCAAGGCGCCGCGGGAGATCGCGAAGAGATGACCTCCCATGGCGTCCGCTGGAGCTGGGTTCAGGAGAAATACGATCGAGCCATCATCGAGCTCCTCTGCGGCCGCTTCTACGGTCGACTCGTGATGGTCGCAGCGGAGCGACTCTAGCGCAGTGCCGTCAGGCCGCAACGTGTAGAGTTGGCGCCCGCCCGGCGTCTCACTGCCAGCAAGCAGGGGCCAAGGGGCAGAGGCGACAATGCGACCGTCCCTGAGAACCGTCTCTAACTGAAAGTCCGCCGGGCCAAACGTAATCCGGTGAGGCTGAGAACCATCACGTGCCGCGACAACGAGATAAGAGACCGGTCTTGCTAGTCTGCTCTCTACGGCAGTAAACACAATCTCCTCGCCAGACAGATATGCAGGGCGGACGCAATCTTGGGCGCAACGGGTGATCTGACGCTTGTTAGTCCCGTCCGCTTGCATTTCCCAAATCTGCCATCGCCCTTTTGACTCCCTTAGGCCGGAGAAAAGGACGCGGGCTCCGTCGAACGAAACCTGCGGGTCGGCCACGGCGAAAAATCCTGTAGCCAAGTTCAGAGGCTCCAACTTTCTTTCCAGGTGCAATCGAACTAAACGGCTGCCTTGGGGGAAGCGGGCCGTTAGAGGACCGAAAGCAGCAACTGGCGCGGTGACGAAGATAATGTCAGGCCTACGCGGCTGGGGAGCAGCAGTCTGGCGCGCAGGTCTCGAAGCTGCCAGGAGAGCCCCGCTTAACAACACGAGCAGGACGATGCCTGCTTGTTTATGAAAATGCTTAATAGGCCGCCAACTGGGCATTTCGCGGAAGACGCAAAAATTCACTTGGTCAGTATCCGCGCATCCAGCGGCCTAGGCTATGACCGCTGTCACAAACGACTCGATCCTTGGCTTGCTAACTGTAATTTATTGAGTATGAACAGGTTATCGGCGTTAGTGGGAACTGCTAGCGTCCCGCTCGTTAGACGAATGGGAGTCCGTGTCTGTTTTGCTTCGCGTTAGGGTGTCACTGTGAAAAGCGCCGCCATGCCGCCTTCGAGGTGCTCATTGACATGGCAGTGTAACAGCCAGGTGCCCGGATTATCGGGTACCATGTCTACAACCGCCGTCATCATGGGCTCCAAGGGAACAGTATCCGTGCGCATATTCTGAGAAATGGCTGTCTGGCCATGCCAATGAGCTGTGTGCACATCATCGACGTTGCTGTTTGCAAGAATGTACCAACGGACTCGCTCACCTTTTTTCATCATCATCATCGGCAGATTGCCGCCAATGAAGCCATTTAGGCTGTAGAGGACGTAGCGTTTCCGCAAGGTAGGATCCGTAAACCTCAGCCCTGGCGTGTATTTCCGCTGGTTGTTGGTGTTCGCTTCGAAATACCAGCTTTCCGCTTCGTCAAACACAGCGAAAGCGACAATGAATTCGCGGTCTACATCCTGCGGCGTGCCGTCGGGTTTGGTGGACCCCTTCCGGCTAACGATGATCGGCCCGAGCAACCCCGCATTCACGTCCCTTGGCTGAATCCACTCGGTGTGATACACCCGCAAAACAGAGCTCGGATCTCCCGGTCCTGGTCCCGCGCGCTCCGGCACCGTCCATGTATATGTAAACGTCTGACCAGGAGGAATTGCGTAGCCCTTTTTTTGCTCCGGCATTACGCCATCGCGGTACACGGCGGCCTCTGAATCTTTGCCGTAGACCAAGCCATGGCAGTGCATCCCACCAAAAATCCTAGCGTTGTTCTTGAATACAATCTTGATGACATCCCCTACCTCGGCACGGATCAACGGTCCCAAGATGCCGAGATGCTCCCATTCCGGCGGGCGTGGCTTCAGAGTCGTGAATGTGTCGTCTGTATATTCCCGATAAACCGCCTTGCGAAATTTCGTGCCGCCTGTGGGTCCCTCGATCTCTGCACCTGGCAAGCCGAGCGCGTTGCGGCCGCGCGGCGCATATTCCCAGATAACTTCGTCCGCCGCGATGTAGTAGGTGTGAACTGTCGTTGCCGGAGGACCGGCAGCGTTTCTGTGCGCTTTCGGCCCCGCAACAACAACACTGTTTAGGACCAGGAAGACCACCAGGAACGCACAAGTCTTCATCTTCAAGGGATCGATTTGTTGCAGTGCGACCCGCAAAGTTTGCATGACGCCTACCAACTACTAACTCTACTCGAGACCTTCTCATGGCGAACACAACGAAAAGACATACGCAACGAAGCAGATCGTTACGCTCTTTTGCTGCTTCTGGCCAAGTGTGCCCCGACAATTATCGTGGATTCAGGGTATTCCCACCTGCCGTGATGACCGGCAGCGATGTGCTCTAGTGGTACAGTCGAACGGCAGGCTAAGCGCACTCGGCACGGCATTCAGTTTTCCATTGGCGGACGGAGAGAGCCGAACTTCAGGAGCTCGCGTTGAGGTGGCAACGCCCAGTGATCTGCTGGCGTTGATTTTTTCCGCCCTAGGCGGGAATCAATATAAAATGCAAGGTGTAGCGCTCCGGGGGCCCGTAGCTCAGCGGTTAGAGCAGCGGACTCATAATCCGTTGGTCGTAGGTTCGAATCCTACCGGGCCCACGAAACAACCCATTTCGATTTTTGGCACTTTTGAAGATGAGCTTTCCTGCGATTACAGCTAGTCGCT
>DASPTQ010000107.1:0-4624 GCA_035623335.1 Terriglobales bacterium | reverse complement strand
GGCGACTCCGCCGACACCAACATTGCGATACAACATGTTCGGCGGCACAGTTGGCGGCCCCATCAAGAAGGACAAACTGTTCTTCTTTGCGGACTACCAGGGAATGCGCATTCCGACGGGCGGCACGACCTTTGCCCAACTCCTCACGCAAAGTGAGCGGGGCGGAGACTTTGGGCAACTTTGCACGCAGTTGCCGGCAGCGGAAGGCGGCCCAGGCACTTTCAGTGCCGCGGGCATCTGCAGCGTTGCCGCAGGGCAGCTAGTGGATCCGAAAAACGGGAATGCGCCTATCGCATTCAATAAGATGTCCAACTCAACGCTGACAGAGAGCCCGTTTGCGTCGGCGTTGTTCGCAGACACAAAGGACTACCCCTCGCCCGCGTCCGACCTGGCTTATGGCAATAACATCGCCTTCAAGGCCGGGAATCATTTCAACAGCGATCAGGGAGACCTCCGGATCGACTACAAACCGTCCGACACGGACAGCGTATTTGGGCGGTATTCGAAATTCGACACCAGTCAGGCCATTTTCACGGGTCTGCCGTTCGCCAATTCCGGTGCAGGTGAGGGCACGGATGAGCCGGGATGGAGCAGTTCCATCAGCTGGATGCATTCGTTTGGTCCCAACCTGCAAAACGAGGTGCGTTTGGGCAGCAACGCGTTCCGCTTCAACCAAGACCAGACGCCTACTACTAGCCTTGGGAACATCAGCGAATCGCTGGGAATTTCCGGCGCGAATGCCCAGGCACCGGGCCTGTTGCAAGTGACCATCCCCACGGGACTCGGCGGAAACGCCAGCCTGGGGCTAATCAACTTGTGGCAGATCTTCCGCGACACGGAACTGCAAGCGGAAGACAATCTCGTTTTCAGCAAGGGACGCCACACGCTCAAGACGGGGTTCCAGTTTATCCGTGAGCGCAACAACTACGTTTACCCCGGCAACGAAGGAGCCTTGGGCAATATCAACATTGCGTCCTCGACCAACGCCAACGCGCCAGTCGGGGATCAAGTCGGAGTCGCCGACTTCTGGGCTGGAATCACGGCAGGTGGCGGTTTCCGGGACAGCGGCTCGGCCACGCTCGAACAGCTCCGAGGCAGCGTTTTTGCCGGCTATTTCCAGGATGACTGGAAACTGAAGCCGACAGTGACGTTGAATCTCGGCATGCGCTTTGAAGACCACACACCGCTCTATGAAGTGAACAACCGCGTCGTGAACTTCGGCCTGACCTCCGGTCAGATTGAGACTGTAGTTCCCGGGGCTAGTGGCTATAGTGATCGCGCCCTTTACAACAACTACGTTGGGCTCGGCGATTGGAATCCCCGCGTGGGTGTCGCTTGGTCACCCCGTTTCATGAACGGGAAGACAGTCGTCCGCGCTGCTTATGGCACCTCTTCTTACATCGAAGGCGGAGGCTCGAACGAAGAGCTTTCCTTGAACCTGCCTTATGGAAACTTCGAGTCCAACTATCCGGTGGGAATCGGCGCCCTAGGATCGCCTTGGCAAGGCGCGCCTCCGTGCCCCTCGCCTCAATATAGTTGCTATGCGGGGAGCAGAATCCGGGTCTTCGACCAGAATTTCCGGCCGGCTCTAATCCAACAGTGGAACCTCACCATTCAGCATCAGATTAATGGCAATCTGAGCTTCCAGATTGGCTACGTGGGACAGAAGGGCACGCACCTGCTCAACTTTGAGGACATCGCTCAGAGAATCCCGTTGAACGCCCAGGGCACCGTTGCCCAAGCGGGCCAACAGATCGTGAGTGAAGGCGCGGGTCCGTTCCTTGGCGGCCTCGGAGGTCCATGCACGTTTAACCCACAAGCCGGCGGCGTGTTCGGCACGCCAACGGCGGGCTCCGTCACTTACGCGGGGAAATGGAACTGCGGGACTCCCGGTTCAATCTACAATGCCGATTCTGGAGGCAACGGCTTCAACGCCTTCGGCGCGCTGGCAGGCGCAAACATGTCCAACTCGAACCAGCGCTACGACGGACTACAAGCTGTCCTGAAGGAACACAACTATCACGGTCTGGATGCGCAACTTGCCTATACCTATTCCAAGTGCCTCTCCAACTCACCGGGGTACTTTGGCACGGGGTGGGGTAGCCAGGGAGCGCAGAGTTCAGGCGGACAGCCGGGCTGGGAAAACATCTATGATCCCAAGCTCGACTGGGGACCCTGCTACTACGACCAGACGCACATCGTAACCGGTTACTTCAGCTATCAGTTGCCCGTGGGCCGCGGCAAGGAGTTCGGCAAGGATGCCAACCCCGTGGTCAACGCGATCATCGGCAACTGGCAGATTAGTGGAATCCTGACGCTTCACAGCGGCAATGCTCTCACGCTGAATGACTTCGGCGGCTGGGGAGCTTATGGCGATCACTCTGGAACCAATTCCATCGGGCCCTACACTCTGGCCAATCTGCCGAATTGCAATGGACCCATCGACATCGTCAACAAGGTCGTCCCGTACAGTGGTGGCGTACCGGGACACATCCAGTGGTTTGATCCAAGCAACATCTCGACCGTGCCCAACGCCAACGTGTTGACGACCTACACCAACGTAGGCTCCGTAGCGAACCCAGTCGCCGGCGCCCCAATCGGCTCCGTGGCAACAGGCGGAGGCTCCTTTGGAACATGCTCCGTGGGTAACATTCGCGGGCCATGGACCAAGCTCATAGACTTGTCCTTGCAAAAGGAGGTTACAGTCGCCGAGCACAAAACCCTCCAACTCCGGTTGGATGCCATGAACGCGTTCAACAATACCATCTGGACCTTCAGCGGAGGCCCGGCAAACGGTTCGTTTGATTCCGGCAGCGCTTCGCTTGGCTGGATCACCGGCTCACAAGGAGCGAGGCAACTCCAGCTCGCCTTGAAGTTCCTGTTCTAAGAGGACCCAACCAACCCTGGGAGAGGCGGGCGCTAGTGGCGCCCGCCTTTTCTTTGTAGGGCGCGAAATGCGCGGGCGCTCCTGCAGCTTCCCGGGGCCACCAGTGACTGCGACGAGCTTTGATTTTATCTATAATGCTGATATGCGAAGAATGAACAGATGGGGCGCCCTGCTATTCGGGCTGATGTTCTGTGCTGCAGGATCGTTTGCTCAACCCTCCTCTCAGGGCGCGGCAGCTTCACCCCAAAACACCGCGCAGAAAGGGATGGCGCTCGCCCAAGGTGGCCACTGCGCCGAAGCTCTTCCACTCCTGAAGAAATCCATCCGTCAGCTCACTGACAAAGAGCTTCAGAAAAGAGCTGGCCTCACCGGTTTGACTTGCGCCATGACACATAACCTCTCGAGCGAGGCGCTGCCCTTTCTGGAAGTCCTGATGCGGGAGTTCCCGAGAGATCCAGAAGTGCTTTATGCCGCGACCCATGCTTACAACGATCTCTCTTTCCGGACTTCGCAACAATTGATGCGCGAAGCGCCCTTTTCCTATCAAATCCACGAATTGAACGCGGAAGCGCTGGAAGTGCAGGGCAAGTGGGCGGAAGCCGCTGCGGAATATCACAAGATTCTCGACATCAATCCCATGCTGCCGGGCATCCACGCGCGCCTGGGTCGAGTCCTGCTCACCGGACAGCCGACGCCCGAGGCTGTGGCGCAGGCGAAGAAGTGCTTCGAAGATGAGCTGGCCATCGATCCGAACAATGCCGCTGCAGAATACGTCCTCGGGGAACTTGCCAACCAGGATGGAGACCTACCGACGGCGATTTTGCATTACAAGCGCGCGGTCAGGATTGACGCTGGGTTTGGGGAAGCGCACCTGGGCCTCGGAACGGCGCTGGTTGCTTCCAAGCAGTTTGCCGAGGCGATCCCTTCGCTTGAAACGTACGTGAAGTTCGCTCCCGACAGTCCGACGGGCCACTACGAACTTGCGCTCGCGTACGCAGGCGTCGGGAGAAAAGAGGAAGCGAATCGCGAGGCGGCCCTGCAGCGCGAAACCGCAAAAAACCTCGAGCAAATCAAGCGCCGTGTGGCCGAGGGCCTCGAACAGCAGAAGCCTCCGCAGTGAGCGCAGCGCCGCAATATCCACGAATGGAGTTTCCCCGCACACTTCGCCGCGACTTTCTACGGGCACTGGTGGGTTCTGCAGCCGCAGCGCTCTTGCCCACGGTGGGGCGCAGCGCCATGGATCCTCCCTTTGAGGAAGTGCCCTCATCCACCACGGGCATATCGTTTGTTCACAGCAGCGGCAGGTCGCTACAAAAGTACCTTCCGGAGTCCACCGGCGCGGGTTGCGCCTTCTTTGACTACGACAACGACGGCTGGATGGACATCTACCTCGTCAACGGCGGCCCGTGTGATTTCTGGACGCCCGATAAGCCCCTTCGGAATGCGCTCTACCGGAATAACCGCGATGGGACGTTTACCGACGTAACCGAAAAGGCCGGCGTTGTGGGGGGTGGCTACGGAATGGGCGTGGCCATCGGCGATTACAATGCCGATGGCTTCCCCGACTTGTTCCTGAGCCAGTATGGCCGCAGCATACTGTACCGCAACAATGGCGATGGCACGTTTACCGATGTGACCGCCAAGGCCGGGCTTGCCATCTCGGGCTGGGCGACGAGCGCCGTGTGGTTTGATTACGACAACGACGGCAAGCTCGATCTCTTTGTGTGCCGGTTCGTG
>DASPTQ010000106.1:0-72805 GCA_035623335.1 Terriglobales bacterium | reverse complement strand
TCGAGCAATCCGCTCGTACGAAGACACTCCAGTAGCGCGGGTAGATTTTCCGCTGCGGACACTTCGATGCTGTCGAGCAGGATGGTTTCCACGATCTCGGCATCGAGCGAGTCGAAACACCAATCCTGCGGTGTCACCCTTCCCGAAACTATGTCGTTCCACTGGGCCCGCAAGGCAACCGTGCGCTCGTTTCTTCGGCGAAAGTAGCGCGCTCGATACCAGCGGCGAAACACGATGAATCCTACGAGCACGAAGATTCCCAGAAGGGATATCAGGATCGCGCCCAGCACCAGGCCAGCCGGCCCCGATTTTGCAACCGTGCTAAAAACGGATCCCATAGTTGAATCCCAGCGTGGTGTCGGTCTGGCCATGGCTTCGATCTTCGTGGGCTACATAGCTCTCGACGTCCTGGCGTTCGGTAAAGCGATACCGCAGCCCACCGCCGTAGGTGTGCGCGGCGAACTGTTCGACTTGGTCGATTTGGGCAAAGCTCTCCGTGCCTACTCCGTAGAGAACGTACCCGTTGACGCGGCGCAACACCGGGAAACCCGGTTTAACCCATCCCGATGGCTCCCACCCCGCGGGCCCGACGAAACCGGTGCGCGCACCGGTCACCGCGAGAGCCAGACTCAACCTGTGGGGCAGGTAGGCAATCTGGGTGGTGCACAGAGCCAGGACGTGCGCGCCGGTGTACCAATACCAATGTTGCTGATAGGAGCTTTCCAGACCTTGCAGCCAGCGATTGTCCAAATGAAATCCATGTCCGACCTCGAAGAAGGCTTCGTTGGTTGGCACAATTCCCTGATCATTGGCGACCGCTCCGCCGATCGAAGCCCAGGTGTGCGCGGTAACGTGCATCGCCCCGCTGCCTAGGAACTTGACCGCATCCTGGCCAAACCTTTGGTAGGCGCTGAGTCCGAAGGTCGTCGCGTACCGCTGATTCCAATGCGAGGTGAAGGTGACATTCTGGGTCTCGGCATTGTTGGCGAAGTTGAAGAAATCCGTGTCGTTTCCCAGGCGTAGCTCATATCTGGCATTTTCGAGGAGATTGGCCTTTGCCTCTTTATTGTCCGGATCAAACTTTAGAAGTTGCTGATATTCCGAGCGTGCGTCCCTGGTGCGACCGAGTAGTGTCAGTACGCGCGCCTGCCGGCTCAGAACTTCAGGGTCGGATGGGGCAATGGATGTTGCATGGTTTAGAACCTGGAGGGCGTCGGCATACTTATGCTGCCAGACCAAGACGTCCGAGAGGGCGGTGAGAATCTCGACGTCATCGGGGAACTTCTCGAGAACCAGCTTGTACTCGCTCTCGGCTTCGAACCAGCGGCCTTTCCAGGCCAGCAGGCGTCCCCGCCAACCGTGCGCTTCATAGTCGTCCGGCACAGTTCCGAGCCGTTCGGCAACGATGTCGAGCGCGGCATCCAGGCGCTGCGCTTGCACCTCCTTCCGTACTCTTTCCTGCCAGTCGCTCGCAGTTTGTGCAGGCGACGGCCAGGCTGTCCCGACAGACCATAACCCGAGAGCGATTGCCAATTTGAGGGCGATTGCCCTGCTCCCTCCCGGCCTTGAGTTAGTTGGCCTTGTTTCGATCGTTCTCACCCGCAAGCTCCATAGAAATCGGCTCGCCTTGGGGAAGGCACACTCCGGACGCAGCCACCGATTGGTGACCATCTCCTTGATTTTGCCTTTATGGGAGTACTACCGTAAGTTACTCAAGTTCAATAGCTTAGGTGTGCCTTGCAGGTGAAAGATATGGCGGAGAGTTAGCTAACGCGCAAGGCGGAGTTCGATTACGGCGGTTTGCCCGGAGTTGACTTCCGGCAGAGTAACGCGGTGGCGATCGGAGGAAATCGTGGCTCCCTTGGAAGCCTGAGATATCGGCCGGCGAAATGCAAACGTGAGGCCCTCGACTGGCTCTTCCGTGCTGACCTCGAGCGCGACTTCGTTACCTTCGGAACCTGGAGAAATGCTCCACTTCAGCCGATCCCGAGCCTGCCAGAATCGGGCAAAGTTAAGCATGTCGCTTTTGCCGATGTCTGTGGGAAGCTGCCGCAGCAAATCCTGTTCGGCAGCGGCTTTTTGTGCCGACTCGTTGGAGTGAACTAACAACACGTTGACCGCTTCGTTCTCCGCATTGGCCAGGATGACCTCCAGAGCCTGCGGTAATCGGTTCGCGAAGCCGGGCGGTTCTTCGTCCTCGATCGTCACCGGGAACTCATAAATCTGGCTGTCTTCCTCAAATCCCAGATTGAGCGGAAGGGCGTAGGGAAAGTTGCTAAGAACATCGTCGGCGGTAAACGAAGAGTCGAATTCATAGCCGGAGCGCTCCAGAGCTTCGGGCAGAGAACTCGGGACCCGCAAATGTCCAGCCCGAAAAAATATGGTGTTCTGCTCGGGGATCTGCCCGTCCAGCAATTCCTTACTGACGCGCATTTCGCCAAAGACCGTGGCGCCCGAAGCGGTATCGTAGCCGAGTCCGCGGGGATGATAGTTCGCGTACCTTTCCTGCCCTGAACCCAGGTCGAACTTGTTGAAACCGCGCGAATGGATGACGGAATGGCTGCCCAAGGTCGAGCCTCCGGCCTTTATTTCCCGGAGAAGCCCCAGACTTTGCCAAAAAAATGCCTTGCTGTTGGCGTCATCGACATACTTGGTCTGAATGAAGAAGGTGCTCTTCGCCTCGTCTGCCTTCTCAATGCGGGCAAAGTCAAGGCAGGGAGCAAAGGAGTTCTGCCAATCGACGTCGTGCGAGAGCAGCAGTACGGATCGCTGCCCGTTGGGGATCGTGGTCAGTCGCACCCAGTCGCCTCCATAGGCTTCGTACCAGGCCCTTAGAATCAACAGCCATACATCGGCTCCCGGTTCGAACGCATTCACATAATGCCGCTCGGCTTCGAAATCTCGATTGCTCTGACTGCGTAACACCACGTCCATCAAACTCAGTCCGAGAAGATAGACGCGGCCCTTACCAACCGCGTGGCTGAGCAGGGCCGCGGTACCGTCGTCAAAACCGGCCAGTGCGACGGCCCCGCCGCTCAGCACATATCCGTTGCTCCAGAAGATTTCGTCATAGCTCTCGCTCCCCAAGTGAACTTCGCGCTCCTGCGGCCGATTTAGATATTTCAGCACCGGGTCCTGGCCGACGAAGGCCAGGTGATAGCGCTTCCGCGAAGGTTTGAATTCGCGGAAGCCAAAAAGATCGCGTAAACCGCCCCAAAATACGTTCTGAGCGAAGACCGTTCCGCCATTCTCGACGAAAGTTGTCAATTGCTTGGCCTGATCTTCGTTGAATGTGTGCGCATCCACGCTCGGGTAGAGAATGACGAGCCGATGCTTTAGGGCCTGGTCAAGGTTGCGAGTGATCAAGAACGGAATGCCCATCTCCTTGAGCGAGTGCACCAGTGGCAAAGGATTTTCCGAACTCGTATCCGCAGCAGTCCAAAGCACTGCGACTTGCAGGGGAAACCGATCGGGAAACTCCGTGGTCGGATCCGCGTGTTGGTGACGGAGGGGGAACAGAGGTGCCGCTCTCGTGGGCAACGGACTGCTGGTCTTTTTCCGGATCGCAGCGAGACCTATCACCAATAGCGCCACTAGGAAGGCAGACCTCCAACTGGCTGGCATCAGGCCGAGCTTACCAGACTATGACATCAAACCGGCCAACCAAGGCTTGTCACGCGAGTACTAACGGTTCTTGTCAGATTGGCGAATTAAAGCGGGCTCACCTGCCGAAGAATTTTGAACAGCCAGTCAAACCTTTGGATTCGATGACACAATCGCACAGCGCTGGTCCCATGGTCGCACCTCATAAACAGTCAGGACGTTACTTAAGGAACTCGATGGCGGCCTCTCGTCCTTCCCGGGGACTAAGGAGCGATCTCACTGGTTTCGCCCGAGACACTGGGCCAAGCCCGCCTGCAGGGCGGATTTTGGCCACCCTCGCGGCTGTCGCATAAAACATTTAAGTATCGTGCTTACAGTAAGTTAGGAGGTTACCAATGGGCCATCGGATAGCACGCAGTTGCTATTCCCGCAAAGCCCGGCGGCCCCTAAGATAGGGACCATCGATTAGGCTATTTATGCATCAGAAAATGGTCCAGGACGAACTTCTCGTTACGCTGACTCACTCCTACGAAGAGGATCCCGGCCAGTTTGTAACCATGCCCAAGCCGTTGTTGGACTCCTCGCTCGCCCGCCTCGCCATGGCGGAACTGAGAAACGAAGGGTATATCGAGGAGCAAGTGCGCGGGGTGGTGCGACTCACCCCTCGAGGCTACGCAAAACTTCGAAGGAATTAGGTTTTTTCGGAACGCCGCTTATCCAGCCTGCCGAAGGGCTCGAAGATCCCTTTGCCGTAAACCCAACCGCTAAGCTGCCCAGACCACGGCGCAGGCCGATCGGGATCTTTGCATTCTTAGGCCAGCAAGGAACGAACCATGGCGTAGCTCACCAGCTCGGCGCGATTGCGAATATGGAGCTTGCGATAGATCCGGGCACGGTAGGTCTCCACTGTGCGCAGAGTTAGGTGTAGATGGGAGGCAGTTTGTGAATTGGTGTAACCGCGCGCGAGATCACCGAGAACATCGATCTCGCGTTGCGTCAGCGCCGGCCGCTTCAGGGTCAACTTGTGGTCGTGCTGATCGACGGCGAGGGCGTTGCTGACCCGCGGATCGATGAACTTCCGGCCCGCGGCGGTCACGCGAACGGCGGCAATCAGGGCCGAGGAGGGGGAGTGTTTGACCACGTAGCCGCGAGCACCCACGGCCAGCATCGACCTGGCATAGGCGACATCGTCATTGCCGGTCAGCACGACGGCACGCGCATCCGGTGAGCTGCGGACGATATGACTGACGGCCCGCAAGCCGCCGGAGCTGCCCTCCACGGGTACGTCGAGCAACACTACGTCGGGGCTCAGATCACGGTATTTCTGCGGGGCCTCCGCCAGACATTCGGCTTGGCCGACTAACTTGACCTCCCGCGCCGGCCCGAGCAAAAGACGTATCCCTTCGCGGACCATGGCGTAGTTCGAGGCCAGCAACAACCGAATGGACATAGAAGAAAATGAAGTCTACCACACGAGCCAGGTCCGCGAGAGCTGACGAAGGGCCCAAGACCAGAAGCGAATGGGCTGTGCAGGTGCGGTTGGGATTGCCTAAGCAGCGTGGCGGAAGGTCACTGGCAGGTCGTGCAGCTGGCCCGCACCTCCAAGCGTGCGGCGTGAACGTTGCGCAGTTCGACCGTGGGCGGCACGGCTCTCCCGGTTGTCGAATTCATCCACAGTTCGCGCAGTTGATAGTGTCCGTTCTCTTCGGAAAAGATCAGTCGCGCCGAGCGGGAGTGCGATACCGTTCGAATCGGCTCAGCCGCAATACTCATCGACTCTCGACCGCGGCTGGCTCGCAGGTAGACGGTTCGATCTCCTGCCAGCGTAACCACGTACGCTCCCGCCGGGAACATGACCCGCTTGACCATGAAGTCAAAGGGAACCTCCGCCGTGAGTCGCTGCGTCTCTTGCCCGCGGGTCTGTGCGCCAAGTGGCGCCATTAAAACCAGTATTAGGACGGCCGATGAGATCAATCTCGCCGTTTTCATGAATATCTCCTCTGCCCCGCCGGGGTTCACAGAACCATGCAACGAGGAAAGGACCCGCCGTTTCCGGCAGGTCCTGTCGTTGTCGCTTGCGTAGGATTACTCGGCGTTGACTTCAACCAACTGGGTACCTTGAGCTACCATCGTTTGCTTCACATTCGTTAGCAGCAATTCCCGACCGAGATGTCCGTCATCCCAGATCTGCACCAACGCGTACTGATCGCCGGACCGCACAAAGACCAGGCTGGGGTTATGGGCCTTCTTTGGCGATTCGACCGGGTTGGTTAGAAAGATCGCAGAACCCTGGCCGCTCTCAATCGTCCACACGTCCTCGCCAATGTTCCCGCGCCTAACGATGTAGTGCCCAGCGGGCAGAGTCCTGCCCTTGACCACGAAATCAAACGGAATGTTCAACCGCAATTGCTGGGATTGAGCGAAGCCCGGAAGACAGGCTGCGACAATCAAAGCAACCAGCAGGCTGAATTTCAGAAACTTCATAGAAACTTCCTCCTCGATATGTATTCGCAGAAATTTGCACCGCGATCCGGTGCCACCCTCGAAAGCAGATGCTATGGAAACCAAGAGTGACACGCAAGGTTACGTTGGGCGGCCAATCAGTTCCCCAAAGTTATGGTGGAAAACACGTCACCCGTTCGTGCCAATTTGCGCTCAGGACGCCGTCTTTGATGCGGTAGAGAGTGATGAATCTCGTTCGCATTGCGACCTCCGTTTGACCACGGCTAAGCGCAAGCCAGTTCCCATTGCACCGTGACCTTAAGGGGATGAAGGAGCCGGGAGGTTGGCAACGCGGTTGCAGTAACCTCTAGGTAATCGAGCGGCAGGTAATGCGGAGAAGGTAACCAAAGGAAGAAGGAAAAGGAAAAGGAAAAGGAAAAGGCCGTGATCTTGGTTATGCTCTAGCTGCCAACTCCTGCGAGGGAGCCGACAGCGTGGAGTCATGCACCATCACGGCCCTTGATGTAATCACTGCTTTCGCAGCTCCTGACCCCAGCTACATCCTCGCAGAGTAGCCGGCTTTTTCGGGTCAGGTCGTTCGCCGGGTTGCCCCAGCCAACGGATCACCCAGCCTACTTCGGTCTGATCAGTGTTATTTGAGTCAGACCTTTCGACCGTCGACGCGCGCCAAAGTAAATGCTTGCCGGGAAAATGTCAACGCCGCTTTTTGGTGCAAGCCAGCCAGGTCAGCTGTGAATTCTGTGCATAACAATTCGCTGGCATCAGAGAAGTTAGAACAGAAAAAATAAGCGAGCGCAGTTTTTCCACAACCTCTTGCACAGAAGCAATTGCCTGCAAGAATTCACAGGAGAATCATCGTAGCCTCTTGACGCGAGAGAACAAGTCAAGCATCTTGGGTGCAACTGAGTTCAGTCTTCCGAATGTCAGCTCTGGTAGCCTACATCGATGGTGGCTCTCTGGGAAATCCGGGGCCGTCCGGCATTGGAGTGGTGATCGACGGCGCCACTCCCGAGACCCTCAGGATTGCCAAGTGGATCGGCTGGCAAGACAATAATGTTGCTGAATACACGGCTCTTCTGGAGGCTCTTCAGTGTGCCGTGCTGCTCAAGGCGCGTGAGCTCCACGTCTATTCCGATTCGGAAGTGGTGGTAAAGCAAATGACAGGTGTCTACGCCTGTCGCAGCCCGCGCCTCTACTCGCTGAATTGGACCTGCCGCAAGCTGGCCCGAGGTCTGAAGTTTTCCATTTCTCACGTCAGCCGCGAGCACAATACCGAGGCCAACCGCCTGGCCAATTTCGCCGCCCGCAACCGACAGTAAGAAAATCAACCGGCAACCGACAAGCGGCCTCAGGTCGAGCCGAACTTCAACAGGTTTCCGACCAGCCCTCGACGGATGGGCCGCAAAAGGCTGAAAAGTGAACAGCCTATGGCCAGGCCGAGCCTAGGGGGAAGGTTCACAGCCGGGAGAAGCATAGGCGAAACCACGGATCACCAACTCGTATCTCCTGGAACCGGCTTAAGAGCGAAAAATTGTCTAGCGATTGTAAAAACATTGTCAATAGGTGAAACTGCTTATCTCCATGGCGTCTCATGAGAGTAAGCTGAACAGGAAGCAAGCCATTGTGCTCAAAAGGAATCATGGCGATGCCCGTAGAAGCGAATCGAGAAGCTGGATTTCAGCGTGCTGCCGGCACCCTGGCCAAAGACGTTCCCCCCCTCGCTCAGAGTTCCAGCACGGAGCGAATTCTGGTAGTCGAAGACGATCATGCGGTACAGAAGGCGCTGAAGCACCTCTTCCAGACCGAAGGGTTTGAGATCGAGATCACGGGAGACGGAAAATCGGCGCTGGAAGCTTTTCGCAGGGCGACGCCCTCGGCCATTGTGCTCGATCTGCGTCTGCCGGTCATGTCCGGTCGCGACGTTTGCCGCGAGATCAAACAGCAAGCCCCGTCCATTCCCATTATCGTCCTGAGTGCCGCCAGCGATGTTTCCGACAAGGTATTGCTTCTCGAGCTGGGCGCCGATGACTATGTCACCAAGCCATTCAGCCCGCGCGAACTGCTAGCCCGTGTGCGGGCCGCCTTGCGCCGCAATCTTCGCAAGGACGCCTCTGAGATGGTCTCCTTCGATGGCATTTCCGTCGACTTCACCAGGATGGAGGTCACGCGCGATAGAGAGCGGGTGGGGTTGACGGCACAGGAATTCAAGACCTTGAAATTCCTGGTGCAGAACGCTGAGCGGGTGATCACCCGAGATGAGCTGCTCAACGAGGTCTGGGGATATCAGAACTATCCCACCACCCGCACGGTCGACAACCACATCCTGAAGCTGCGGCAGAAGCTGGAGAAAGATCCCCCTAACCCCAAGCATTTCCGTACGGTCCACGGCGTGGGTTACAAGTTTGTGCGATGAGGGGAAACCGCGTCCGATAAACTCGGAGCCATCCGGGCGGGAGGGGAGCGGAGCCTGATGAAACTTCGTCTGCGCACCAAGTTTCTGCTCTCCATGCTGTTAATTTCGGCGAGTCTCACCGCGACCAGCCTCCTGCTGGTGCGGCACAGCGTTCAGTCCCAGGTCAAGAAGGGTATCGTCTCCGACCTGCGCAATTCGATTAGCACGTTTCAGAACTTTCAGCAGCTGCGGGAGCTTACGCTGACCCGTTCTGCGGAACTCCTTGCCTACCAGCCGACGCTACGAGCGTTGATGACGGCACCGGACGAAGCAACCATTCAGGACGCATCGAACGACTGGTGGCGGTTGGCCGGCAGCGACCTGTTTGTGTTGGTCGACCGGTCCGGCCGAGTGGTCGCCTTGCACGCCGCCACTCCCGGCTTTTCCCGCGAAATGGCCCACCACTCGCTCGGCACTCCCCTCCCGCAAGGGGCTTCCGCGCAATGGTGGTTCGGCTCTCAGCATCTTTATGAGGTCTTCATTGAGCCCGTCTACTTTGGTGCAGCCTCCGAGGGCCGTCTCTTGGGCCTATTGGTTCTCGGTTATGAGATCGATCAGGCGACCGCCGCGCAAGTCAGTCGCATCGCCGCCAGCCAAGTGGCCTTCTACTACGGAGACTTGGTGGTCAAAAGCACCCTGAGCCCGGCGCACGAGGCGGAGTTGACTCGACATTTGTTCGTTCACTCGGGTTCTGACGTGACTGGCCCGGAAGAAGTGCAACTGGGTGACGAACATTTTCTTCACACTTTAGTGGATCTGACGCCGGGCAAGGCGCCGATGGTGCGTCTGAGCGTGCTCAAATCCTATGATCAGGCAACCGCTTTCCTCGACAGCTTGAATCGCTTGCTGCTGGCCCTCGGCCTGGTGGCCGTCGTGGTCGGAAGTGCCCTGGTGTTTGTCATTTCGCACACCTTTACCCGGCCTTTAGGGAACCTGGTGGCCGGGGTGCGCGCCCTGGAAAATGGCGACTTTCAGTATGCCCTCGACGCGCGCGGCGGTGACGAGGCCGCGGAGGTTACGGGGGCATTCAACCGGATGCGTGCCAGCCTACTCCGGACCCAGCAGGAGTTGCTCGAAGCCGAACGCCTGGCGACCATCGGACGCATGGCCAGCTCCATCTCCCATGATCTGCGGCACTCTTTAGCCGCCATCGTTGCCAATGCCGAGTTTTTGCTCGAAAGCCGCCTGTCTTCGGAACAACGGGAGGAGCTCTATCAGGAAGTTTGCATCGCCGTGAACCAGATGACTGACCTGATCGACTCACTGCTCGAATTTTCGCGCACCCGGGAGTCGCTGCGGCTGACCCAGGGAGATCTGAAACCCCTGGTGGAGCGCGTGGTGCAGGCGATCCGCGCTCATCCCCGCTACCAACCCGTCTCGATCAGCATCCGCACGCAGGGGGATTCGACCGGATGGTTTGATACCAAGAAGCTGGAGCGTGCCCTCTACAACCTGCTGCTGAACGCCTGTGAAGCAACATCCGGTGAGGATGGACGCATCACGGTCAGCTTGACTCCGGCGGCCGACGGAATTCAAATTCGTGTCTCTGATAACGGGCGTGGCATTCCGGAATCGATTCGCGGCAAGCTTTTCGATCCATTCGTCAGCATGGGCAAAGAAAACGGCACTGGTCTGGGTTTGACCATCGTGCAGAAGATTGTTCAGGACCATGGTGGCGAGATTGTGGTGGAGAGGACATCGGGCCTGGGGACGGTTTTCCGCCTAACTCTTCCGCTCTCCTTAACAACCATGAGCGGAGTTGGCCAGATAAGACGGGAACCACCACTCGTGGCCCGGCCGCAAGGCAATCGCGTGGAATAGGATCGTCGGCCGGTTCGGGCCGAGGAATCCCTCCCGCGAACGTAGTCGGCGGCTCAGCCTCTGAGTATCGCGTTGGCAGTGAATTCCGGGGTAAACTCCACAGTCTTCTCAGGAGGACGCTCGTGAAGCAGAGGAACGTTTGGGTGGTAGGGATAGAACGAACAGCGCTGATCGGGGGATTACTGGTTGCGGCAAGCAGTATGGCTGCGTGGGCTCAGACGGCGGGCGCAACCGAAGCTCCGTCCTCCGACGCGCCCATGACGGTTGCGGTTCACGAACTCCAGCAGCAAGTCGGCGAATTGCGCGCAGTCGTAGCCGAGATGCGGGCCGAGGCGGCACAGTATCGTCAAGAAACGGCCGAATTGCGGCGCGAGTTGGAGGATCTCCGGGGACGGCCGGGGGAAGCGGCGGTCGAAGCCAAATCCTATCCTGATGCGTCCCACCCGGAACCGAGCGGAGGCGAAGCGGCGCCTCAGACAGGACAGGCGGCGCCACTCGAGCAGCGGGTAGCCACCCTGGAGGAAACCACCCAACTGCTGAACAGCAAGCTCGAGGACCAGTACCAGACCAAGGTGGAAAGCGCGTCGAAGTACCGCGTGCGGCTTTCGGGCATCGCGCTGATGAATCTCTTCAGCAATCGCGGGACCACCGACAATATGGACATCCCCAGCCTGGTGCTCGGACCGAATCAGGGTAACGGAAACTTCGGCGCGACCTTGCGGCAGTCGGAAATCAGTCTTGAGGTCTTTGGCCCGACCCTCGCCGGTGCCAAAACCTCCGCCGAGGTGCAGGCCGACTTTGCCGGCGGATTTCCGAACACGTGGAATGGTGTCAATTCAGGAATCTTCCGGTTGCAGCTGGCCAGCCTGCGCATGGATTGGCTCGGCACTTCGCTGGTGGTGGGACAGGATAGCCTTTTCATTTCCCCCCTGTCGCCCACTTCCTTTGCCACCTTGGCAGTTCCCGCCTTCAATTACGCCGGCAACTTGTGGGCCTGGACTCCGCAGGTTCGCGTGGAACACCGATTTAACTTATCCGACACTCAGAAGTTGGCGATCGAGGCAGGCATACTCGACAATCTGACCGGTGAATTCCCTGCCAATTCCTATTTTCGCTCGCCCGGTCCAGGAGAGAATTCGGGTCAGCCGGCCTACGCGCTTCGCTCTGCCTGGACGACCGGCTTTTTTGGTCGGTCGGTGACGTTGGGAACAGCCGGATATTACAGCCGCCAGGATTGGAACTTCAACCATCACGCCGACGGCTGGGCGGGCATGGCGGACTGGGAAATTCCCCTTGCGGCAAGGCTTGCTCTTTCCGGAGAGTTCTATCGTGGACGGGCCGTTGGCGGAATCGGGGGCGGGATCAGCCGGAGCGTGCTGTTCCTGGGGGACCCGGACCAACCTTCGACCGCGATTCGTCCCCTGGATTCGCGGGGAGGATGGGCGCAACTCAAGCTTCGGGCCACCAGCAAGCTCGAATTCAACGCTGGGTTCGGCATGGATAATCCCACGGCGTCGGAAGTACGGATCGCGACCGCAAGCCAGCAATACGTTGGGCCTTTGCTGGTACAGAACCGCGCCGGCCTGATCAACTTCGTCTACCGGCCACGCTCGAACCTCCTGTTCTCAACCGAGTACCGGCACCTGCGATCCTTCCCCATCGACAGCCTCAGCAACTCCGCCCAGCAGGTAAATATGATGATGGGGGTGCTGTTTTAATGATCAAGCTCCCCCGCTGGCGTCTTTGGATGGGGATGGCGGTAGTGTGTTCGGGGCTGGCTTACGCTCAGCCTACGACGGTTACGGCTACGGTCACCGTGACGAATGAGAAAAGGAAACCGGACGATGCCAGCAACGTCGTCGTATGGCTCACGCCGACCGAGGGTACTCTGCTGCCATCGGCTGGGGCGGCCAGGATTTCTCCGCGGCCGCGTCTGGTACAAAAAAACAAAAGCTTCGAGCCTCATGTTCTGGTAGTACCGGTCGGCGCCACCGTGGAGTTTCCCAATCGCGACCCGTTCTTTCACAATGTGTTTTCCTTATTTGAGGGCAAGCGCTTCGATCTCGGGCTCTACGAGGCCGGCAGCACTCGCAACCTGGTCTTTGACAAGCCGGGTATTTCCTACATTTTCTGCAATATCCACGCCGAGATGAGCGCCGTCGTGGTGGTCTTGAACACCCCCTTCTACGCCACCTCGGACCGCCACGGAGAGGTGGTCTTGCACGACGTTGCTCCGGGCCACTATACCCTGCGAGTTTGGTACGAAGGAGCCTTGGCCGACGCTTTGAATGCGCTGACGCGGGAAGTCACGATCACCGACAGCACCTCGACTCTGGGAGCCTTGCGTGTGCCCGCTGCCAACCTGCCGCCGGAGCACAAGAATCTCTACGGTCGCGACTACACTCCGCCATCGCCCGCCAGTCCCGCCTATGTGCGTCCCTAGCTCGTGCCCAAATGTAAAAAAGAAATTACATTTCCGTGAAACCAGCATGACAATCGCAGGCTGACCGCCGGGTACCCTCTTTGGCAAGATGAACGGGCGATTCGCTGCTGGCCCGTTTCCGGCGAAGGTCCCGGGACCTCAAGTTTTGAAGCGGTGACGAGCGACAACCAGGGTTCGCGGCGCGCTGCAAGTTTCTCGCAGCAGACTTCGTTGCTTGAGCCCTGCCCAAAGTAAGCCTGCGCAGGCTGGCCGAAGTAACCAACGCTTGGGGGAATCAAAGGGGCCGACTGTGGCTTCTCCCCTGCGTCCCCGGCAAACATCACTGCAACTTGATTTGTGAAGGTTCGGAGGCGATGATTTCGGGGATCCCTTTGTAATCCGTTATCTTCCCCGTCGCGCAGATGTGTTGGTTGCGAAAGGTCTGTTCGGGATCGCCGAACTTCGAGCGGTCGCTTCCCCAAATCAGCACGGTGAAAATCTGGTTGGGATATGGCTTGTCGAGATTGAGGAACGTCGGACTTCCGCGAGTTTTTGTGGCATAGTGCGCGCTGGCGACTTCTCCGCAGACCGTTGCCCTCTCTCCCACATGATTCTTGGCCTCCGCCGCCTGAATCGAAGTTTGGGCGGCAGCCGAGGCAGCCCACAGAATCGTGACCACCGGAACTACGAAGCATTTTGTCTTGGGGCAGATCACCGCATCTCTCCTTTTCTACCGGGCGCTGTCCAGCCAGGCCGTATACCAGAGATTCACCAGCATCTGGCTACCCGCGGCCAGCCTTTGGGTTGTGAAATCGAACGCCTCAGGCGATCCGGCATCCCGACCCCGCTTTGTACAACGCGTATGCCTTCTCGACCATGGCGTTCGAAGCCCTTAGGTACTCGACATAGCGGGCGAAAGGATCATCGAGGTGTTCCGGGGCATGAACCAGGTTGGCGAAGTCCGAAGCTGCGATATTGCGCGACACATACGCGGTCTCGAAATCCGCATGAATGCCCGCGTGAGTTGTGTACCCCTTGGGGTCTGCGCCCACCCAACCGTTGTAGTGGATCGTGGTGTGGAGGGGCTGCGATCCATCCGCCACGTAGTGACCCAACCAGCCGGCGTAGAACACGATCGTATGCTCGAAGTCGGTCGCCTGCTGACGCTCACGCAGCCGTTGATATTCCCGAAAGGAGGCCTTCCAACGCCCAAAACTCTCCATCACGGCATAGGGCTGGAGGCCGACTCGCTCCGGCAGGTAATCATCGGGATTCTCTTTGGTCTGTGCCCGTTTTGCATAGAGCTTCTGGTAAAACTCGTAGCGCCCTTCGGGGAGTCGATCGAGCCAAGCAATCCGTTCCAAATCGATGTAGTGATCGGGTTCCTGAGAGCTCTTCAGGGCGGCATCGGAGCTGTCCCGCCAGCGGTCGGGTTCCGGGCCTAGATAGGCCAACCCGGCGACCGCACTGCGCAAGAACAGCGGCACGTCCGGTGGCAGTTTTTCCGCGGCAACGCGGTTGACCGAAACGTGTCCGTCATTTCCCCATCCCCAGGCTGCCGGCCGGGACACGAGGAGGGCTAGAAGCAGAAGCGGCACTCGGATTTTTGGGACCATGCCAAAGAGGGCAACCACCGCCTGCCGTGGACAAACGGACCGTCAGTTGTGTTTTTGTGCCAGCTTAAACTGAGACAAATGAGCTTCGAAGCTCCGCTGTTTGCTCATAGCCGCCTGGCTGGAGGCTAGCGAGGGCAGTGAACTCAGGGCCTTCTCTTCGCTTTCCACCGCCCGATCGACATCTCCTGCCTGAAAATACGCTTGCGCCAGCAGATCGAGATAGTCGCTACTGGTCTTCCCCGATTTCGCGAGCGCTCTCTTGGCGTATTCGACGGCGGTCTGCGGCTGGCGGAGTGCGGCGGGTTCGCAGTTCAGGAAGCCTTGGGCATAGGAGAACAGTTCTTCCGGGGTTGCGTCATCTCGGACCGCCAGTTCTTTCGCCAGGCTCAAACCGCGAGACGTCATTTCCCGCGCCTCTTCCCGCTTTCCACTCTCAGCCAGAGTTTGACCCATTACAACGAGCATCTCCGAATATCGTCCTTTGGTAAGTACATTGTTCGGTTCCGCGGCCGACAGCCGCGCGAGCATCTCCAAGGCCTGGCGGTAATTGACGATCGCTCCCGCTCGATCATTCATCTTGTAGAGCAAGTCCCCGATATAGCGATGCGAGACCACATAGCTCATCTTGGCTTGCGCGTTGTTCGGGTCGACCTGCATCCGAGCTTCATTCAAAGCCGACACTTTCCGATAATTCTCGAGCGCCTGCCGGTTGTTGCCAAGCGCTTCCTCGATCGCCCCCACCTTTTGATAAGCCAATCCGAGCCGTCGGCGGTCCTCGGCATTGTTGGGGTCAGCGGCCGATAGTTCTTCGAAGGTGGCCAGGGCACTCTGATAATTCTTCCTGGCAGCCTCGACATCGTCGGCTTGCTCGAGATCCCCGATGCGAATTTGTAGGATAGCGGCTCCGCGACGGGCAGGTTCATTCTTCGCGTCCGCCAGCAAAATCGATTGATACAAATCCAGCGCCTTTCGATAGCTAGCCAGGGATGCGGCCGGGTCACCGAGATTGGGAATGCCGCTGTGCCCCTGGAGGTCACCGAGCACCTGATACGAGTTGGCCAGGCGGAACCGCAGTTCTTGATCGGCCGGTCGGGCGTTGGCCAGTGCGGCGAGGATCTCTGAGGCCTGGCGAAGATCGGCGGAAGCCTCGGTGGGCTTTCCGAGCGTAGGCAGGACCTCGCCGAGCGACTGGTAGCTGCGCGCCAAATACTCGCTGGAGACTCGATCCTCGGGATTCGACCGGGTCAGGGATTCGCTGATGGCGAGCGCTTTCTGATAGCTCTCCACCGCCCCTTGCGTATCCCCCAGATTGGCGTCGTAAGGGTTTCCTTGAACATCCCCCACTTTCAAGTACGCTTCCGCCAATTCGCGCTGCAATCCGGGATCCGACCGGGCTTGTTGGGCTAACTTATTGAGATATTCGAGCGCTCGTTCGACCAGCAATTGCCGGGCCGGGGTGGAGCCTGGGAGATTCTGGATGGCGGTGTCAAATTCAAAGAGGATGGAGGTTGTCAGTTTGCGCACATCGTTGAACTGACGCTCCGCCTCCGCTCGCTGCGCCCGCGCCACGCGTGCCTGCCAGGTTGTGGCCAGAACTCCGGCGACCAAGGAGACCAGGATCAGCCCTGCCGCCGCCACCCCGGCCTTATGCCGGCGAATGAATTTGCCGGCACGGTAGCCTGTGCTGTCACGCTGGGCGGTAACCGGCAACCCTTCGGAGTAGCGGCCAAGGTCCTCGGAGAGCTGCTCGGCCGAGGGATAGCGACGCTGCGGCTCCTTGCGCAAGGCCTTCATGACGATCATGTCGAGATCGCCGCGTAGCTGCCGCCGGAGCTTCTCGATCGCCGTGGACCGCTGGTCCGCGATCGCGGCCGGGGACAAGGGAGGAGTGTTCTTGCTGTCGCTTTCGATCGGGCTGGACTGACCAACCGCGGTGCTGGGTTTCGGTGGCTCCTGCTCGCAGACCGCCCGCACGACTTCATCCGAAGCCTGGGTTCGAGGCCGGTACGGCCGCCGTGATGTCAGCAATTCGTAAAGGATTACGCCCAGCGAGTAGACATCGCTCGCGGTGGTTACTGCCTCACCCCGGATCTGTTCCGGGCTGGCATACCACGGGGTCATGAGGCGAAACTCAATCCGCGTAGCATCCAGCGGATGGCCGAGGAACTCCGGTTTCAGGAGTTTGGCAATGCCGAAATCCAGAAGTTTCGGTACGCCATCGGCGGTCACCAAGATATTGCTTGGCTTCAGATCCCGATGAACCACGAGGTTCTGATGAACGTAATGGACCGCCAGGCAGACCTTGCGGAACAAGGCGATTCGTTCGGAGATGGACAGGCGGCGGCTGTTCGAGTATTCGTCGATCGGCGTGCCCTCCACAAAATCCATCACGAAGTAGGGCAAGCCATCGTCGGTGGTGCCTCCATCGAGGAGCCTGGCGATATTGGGGTGTTCGAGCGCCGCCAGAATCCTTCTCTCATGCCGGAAACGATCGAGAATCTCCTGCGTGTCGATGCCGGTTTGCACCAGCTTTATGGCCACGCGTTTGTTGAAGGTGTCATCGGCACGCACGGCGAGATAAACGTCGCCCATACCGCCCGACCCGATGCGGTGAAGAATGCGGTAGGGGCCGACCTTCTGTCCGTCCCATCTCGTGATCGGAGTTCGGAGCGGGGTAGAAGCCAGGGGGGTCGAGGCGCTCGGATCGGACTCGTCGGCGGAGAGCAACGCTTCCACTTCCGCGAATAGAGATTCATCCCCGCCGCAGGCATTCCGGAGGAATGGCTGGCGTGCTTCGGGTTCAAGATCGAGAGCCGATGCAAAGAGCTGCTTCATCTGCTCCCATTTTTCCGGATTCACGAGCCTCCGCTCTTTTCGATCTCATGGGAGAGCCACGCTTTCGCCATTCTCCAATCCCGTTTCACCGTGGCCAGGGAGATTCCCAGAAACTCGGCCGCTTCCTCGACACTCAAACCGGCAAAGACCCGCAGTTCCACGATTTGCGTCTGGCGGGGATCGACCTGGGCTAGGCGGCTCAGGCTCTCATTTAAGGCCAGCAGGTCGCCCGGTCGCTCTCGCGTCATGCTGAAGGCGTCATCCAGCGGAACCTTGGTCACTCCACTGCCACGCTTTTCTGCCAGATGACTGCGCGCGTGATCGACGAGGATGCGTCGCATCAACTGCGCCGTGATGGCAAAGAAATGACCCTTGTCCTTCCATTGAATATCCCGCTGCGCGAGCAGACGCAGGTAGGCCTCGTGGACCAAAGCGGTAGGTTGCAGGGTATGGTCGCTCCGCTCCTGTCGTAGATAGGAGTTCGCCAGACGCCGAAGCTCGTCGTAGACGAGGGGAATGAGTGCTTCCCGCGCCTTGATGTCGCCTCGACTCCAGTCGGCGAGTAGTTCTGTCACCTGGTTGGATGATGCCGACAAGGTAGGCTCCGTCGGGGCTAGGTTCCAGCCGAGTTGGTGGATACGATATCTCCTAAGAAATCGAAAGTCAACGACTTGGAGATCCCCTGTGGTGTCTGGCAGTGCCTGTATTTTGCACCCTTCGGACCCTACCAAAAGCGCTTAATTCGTCCAGCTAGAGACAGGTCGCCGCTCCTCGAGGCGGACCCGCAGAGAGGAAAATTCCCCTCCCTTGATCCCTGCCGCTCGAAGCTTCCGCGTATTGGAATGAGAGCCGATGAGGCAACCTCAAAATTCCGAACCGGACTTTGAAAGGAGAATCGCGATGCAAGGCAATCTGGCTTCGAATGTCGTAGGGTCTTTACTTCTGGGCGTGGCCATGGTCACGTTCTCTGCCCATGGGGCGGTGGCGCAAAATAAGGTGTCAATACCTAAGGTACAAATGCCCAAAGGGCAAATGTCCTCACCGGCGCTAATGCCGTCCACTGGCTTCAACCCGTATGCTTGGATGACCCACCTCGACCAAGTGGGCCGTCAACAGGCACAGCAGATGTATAACCTGTGTATTCATCACCCCGGCGCTTGCCGTGGGTTGGCCACACCCGAGTCGCTGAGTAACGCCATCCAGGGTGTGCAGCAACAGTCGTTGAGCAATGCTCAGCACACGCAACAGAACATGCAGAAGACGTGGAACTCTGTCTCCAACACGAACTGTGCAATAACCGGTGGCGTAGTCCGCTGGAATCGTGACACGCAGCAGAACGAATGTTATCGCTGATGGAGATCCTGGCCAAGCGCCTCAATCGTGACTCAGCCGACAACGGGGCCCCGGCGCCCCGTTGTCCTGGTCTCGGTTGGTGTCGCCGAAAAGCCAAGGCGGAACCTAGGAACGGCGCGCAGCAGGGATCCCAAGGGGGCTAGCCAGCCAGTGTGGCCAGCGTTTCCGCCAGTACCAGCGTGCCTCGGGCGATGTCTTCGGGTGACGCATACTCGTCGGGCCGATGGCTGTAGCCGTTGCGGCAAGGAATGAACAACATCGCAACCGGGGCGATGCGTGCGATAAAAAGCGAGTCGTGGTAGGCACGACTTGTCATCGGGAGAAAACTGAACTGGTGTTTCTTGCATGCGTCGCTCAGGGCTCGGATGATCGCGGGGCCGCAATCCGCGGGCGCGTCCGCGTTCAACAGTTCGGTATGGATGCACACGCGCCGCTGTCCGGCTATCCTGCGACAGGCCTCGTCCACCGTCCGCATCACGCCGTCGCGCCGCGCAAGGCTTGTATCCCGAATGTCCACGCCGAGGCGCACCCGTGCGGGGATGCTGTTGATCGCGCCCGGAAAGACCTCGCAGATTCCAACCGTCGCTACGGTGTCGACTGCGCCGCTACTTTGCCCCACACTTTCGATGGCCAGGATCAACTCCGCCGCCGCGCACAGCGCGTCCCGCCGATCCGGCATCAGCACGGCACCGGCGTGTCCGCCGGCTCCCTCGACGATCACCCGCAGGCTGGCCGGAGCCGCAATCTTTTCCACCACACCCAGCGGCACCCGTTCGCGCTCGAGCACCGGGCCCTGCTCAATATGCAACTCCACGAACGCTTTGTAATATCCGCGAGGCAGCTGAACCTCTCTCAAGTCCCCCGCCAGCCCGGCCTGCCGACGAACCTCCTCCACGGAAGCGCCGGAGTCATCCCTCAAGCTGGTGGCGGCATCGGCCGTTAGAGTGCCTGACAGCAGTCGGCTGCCCAGACAGCCGATGCCAAAGCGCGTGGGTTCTTCCGAGGTGAAGACCAACAACTCAATCGAGTGTTTCGGACGAAATCCAGCCTGCTGCAAGGCGCGAATCGCCTCCAGCCCACCCAGAACCCCCACGACCCCGTCGTACTTTCCCGCGTTCGGAATCGCGTCGATGTGCGATCCCGTTCCGACCACCGGCGCTGACGGATCCGAGCCGGTCCAGCGCGCAAAACCATTGCCAATCGCGTCCTGCCGCACCACCAATCCGGCGTCCTGGCAACGCGCCTTCATCCATGCCCGCGCCTTCAGGTCGGTAGGGGTAAATACAATGCGGGTTACCGCGGGGGCTTCGCCGTCGGAAAGCGCCGCCAGCGCTTCGATCTCCGACAGTAGGCGTTCGCGATCGATGGCGAGCTTCATGGTCAGGTACCGGGCAGCGGATGCCGGTTCCAGTCCTTGTAGATGAGATACTTCGCGGGCCTTTTTCCAAGCGCGCCAAACCATTGCGGACACCAAGGCGCCATCCAGATGAAATCCCCGGCGGTCACTGGATACCAGCGGTCGCCCAGGCGATAAATCCCTCCCCCCTCGAGCATCATGAGTCCGTGTTCCATGACATGAATTTCTACCGCGCTTAACGCGGCACCCGGCTGATACACCATGGTATTCACAGCAAAATCAAAGCTGATCTCATCCGGCAGCAAGCACTTCACCTGCAAGTCGCAATCCTCGTTGAGCGCATGCGCCCGAACCGCATCTTCGCTCGAAACCATCGGCCCGGGCGCTTTGCCCGACTTTAACGGCTGGTACGCCTTTTCGATCACCGCCACGCGGGCCTCGGTCGTGGCCGTCACTCGATGCGACAGGCCCTGGGGAAGGTAGGCATACCCACGCGCACCCAGTTCGCTTCGTCTTCCGCCCAGCTCCAGCGTGACCGTGCCCTCGATCACGTAAGCGAAGCGCTGGGCGGCGGTCGTCCCCAGTTCCCCCCCCGCTTCGAATTCGGCCGTGTACTCGGTGAACGCCGCCCCGAGGGCGGGTCCGGCATGCACCACCGCGGTGCATCCCTTCATGCCGGGAAGCAGGGTCCGCACGAACGTTTCTGGCGTCGACAGCAGATGGTTGTGATCATGGGAGCTTCGTGTTTGTCCGAGATTATGCACCGGGCATCCTCGCCTGCAACCTAGTCGACAACGTCAATTGATCGAGCAGATGCAGCCCGCACTCGATCGCCTTCGCGATATCCTCAACCGCAACCGCCTCCTTCGGGTCGTGACTGATCCCGCCAGGGGTTCGCAGAAAAATCATTGCCGCCGGGATCTTTTCGGCGAGGACCATGGCATCATGTCCAGCCCCGCTAACCATGCGATGCGGCTTCGAACCTGTCTTCCCGATCGCCGCTTCGATTTGATGGCTGAGAAATGGATCCATGGCCACCGCTGGCTGGTTCAGCAGAGTCTTCCAGTGCGCCGAAAGCCTGCGGCGCAGGGCGATCTGCTCTGCCTGATCCCGAAAATGCTGAACTGCACGCAGCCGATGCTCGTCGGCAGCGTGACGCACATCCAGGCTCAGGGTCGCTTTCCCGGCAATCACATTGGCTACCCCCGGTTCGGCCCGTACTGCGCCCACGGTTGCCACCAACCCGGCAACGGCTTGCCCAATGCTTTCGACCGCGGTAATCCACTCCGCGGCACCCGCGATCGCGTCGCTGCGAAGATCCATGGGTGTCGTTCCCGCGTGATTGGCACGCCCCACAAACGTAACCTCCATCCGACTCTGACCCGCGATCGTATCAACCACCGCGAGCGGGAGTCCCAGCCTTTCGAGCACCGGCCCTTGTTCGATGTGAAACTCAATGTACCCGTAAACGTTATCTTCGACCGCTGCCGATTCGATCTCCGCCGGCTTCAGTCCAAACTCCTCAATGGCCTTCCGCACCGACACCCCTTCGACGTCCACCGTGCCTAACAAGTCCTCATCGAGGCGCCCCACGAGCGCGCGGCTGCCGATGAAGGGCGTGCCAAAACGAACTCCCTCTTCATCGGAAAATCCGACGACCTCAACGGCGTAAGGCAGCTTTCTTCCACCCAGTCCTTCGAGCAGTGCAACGGCCAGCACTACGCCAAGAATACCGTCGTAAGCGCCGGCGTTCGGAACGGTGTCGAGATGAGAGCCGACCAGCAATCGTGGCCCCGAAGCTTCGAGCGCGGGATACAATCCCCGCAGGTTCCCTGCTGCATCGATTCGCACTTTGGCCCCAAGCGGTTCCATCCAACCCGCGATCTCCTGATGAACCCGGTGCATCGGCGGCGACAAAAATGTCCGCCGGGTGCCGTGCGAGTCCTGCGAAAAGGAGGCCAGTCGACGGCATCGCACCATTACTTCCTGCGCGAGATGTGCGATCGAAGTCGTTCCCTGCCCCTGATTCTGAGTCTCAGCGAACATACTCCTCGTTTAGCACGTGACCTAAGCTGCGCGAATCAGTTTCGCCGCCATCCAGCCGACGCCGACGAGCACGACCAGCACCGGCCAGCCATACCGATTCCCGTAGGTCGCAACCGGGTAATGATTGCTCACCATCAAAAACACAACCGGAACGGCCAAGAACGTGTTGTGCTTCGAGCGCAGCTTGGCCTCGGCGCCGAGGGCAGGATCGAACTCCGCGCCGGCCACGGCTGCGGCCAACATGCTGCGTTGTGCGGGCAGGATCCGCAGCCAGACGTTGGCGGTCATGATCGTCCCGAAGATCGCTCCCATGTGGATGTAGGCAGCCCGCCCGCTAAACACATGCATCAGACCCCAGGAAATCGCCGCCGTCATCGCGAGGGCAAAGACGGCAAATGCGGCCTCGGACTCCCCCAGCCGAGATCGTGCTGCGGTGTCGTAAATCAGCCAGCCCGCCGCCAGCACCCCCACGCCGATGGCGACGCCCGCGGCCTGGGAAATGTCCACCACATCCGGATCAATCAGGCCACTGCCGAGGTAATAGACGAGAATCAGCAGGACCATGCCACCGAGCCATGTCGTCAATGCTTCCCAGCGAAACCAGCGTACTCGCTCTGCGCCGACGCCGAGCGATTTCTGCCTTTCGACCGTATAAAAGCCTCCGCTGTGAACCATCCACACCGCCGGGCCCGGGGCGTTCGCTGCCGCCTTCACGCTCTTGCCAAATTGGCCGTCGAGCCACGTGAAGTAGTAGGTCTGGCCCACCCACATGATCCCGGCGAACACGTGGAACCATCGCACGCTGAGGTTCAACCATTCCCGGACGGAAGAACTCACCCGACCCCCCGATACGTCGTATACCCATTTGCGCTCAGCAGCAGCGGCATATGCAACTGCGATTCTTGCGCGCGTACCTGGAAGGTTATTTCGACGACCGGATACCGTCCCTCGATCTTCAGTCTGCCGAAATAACTCGCCGTATCGAACACCAGGCGATAGAAACCCGGTGGCAATTCATCGGCTGGCAGCGCGAGCGTGCAGCGTCCGTCCCCGTCCGTGCGCGCCGCGTTCAGCACTCGCCAGTTCCCGGGCGAAGCTTCGCTTTCCAAGCGTACCGGCACGTCGGATGCCGGCTGGCCACGAGACATATCCAAAATGTGCGTCGAAATGCGGCTCATCCCCAAAGCCATTTCTGCAAGCGGACCTCCGTGATCTTCCGCTGTTCCTCCGCCGCTTGGCGCAACTCGGTTCCGTCGTCATTGCGCAAGCGCCGCCGGAGAATTTCGAGGATCTCCGAAGCCGATTTTCCGGTGGCACATACGATAAACACCCGGCCGAATCTTGCTTCGTATTCCTGATTCGCGTCCCGCAGGGCCCGCACGAGCTCCTCTCCTGCCGCCCCAGCGTCTTGCTGCTCTTCTGCCGACCAAGCGCGCGATTGCGCCGAGGCCGCCGGCGACGATTTCTTCTCGCCAATCCGCGGGTGCTTCGAAAACGCCTCCATCCAATCATCCCTCCCCAAGTGATTCCAAATCTCGTCGGCAGCGGCGCGGAGCGAAGCCTCGGTGGGGAACGGTCTGCGCAGCGCCAACTCGCGGGCCCAGGCGGAAGAACCGCAACAGGCCTCGATGTCTCGCGCGGCTTCCTCCGCGGGGCGCTGATTCCAGCGCACCAGCACCTCGCTCTCCGGGCTCCCTCTCTCCCGGCGCAATCGGAACAGAAATTCCGCGACCAGGTTCGCCACTACGGCCGAGCGATAGCTTGCCATCGATCGAATGTCGTCAATCGGACGAATCTCTTGCACGGCAGCCTGCCGGGCGTGCGACACCAGGGCAGCGTCGTTCACTTGCCCTCTCACGCAGCGTTCTGTCTCCCACAAACGCAGCGGTACGGGGGCGACACTCCCAACCGCCATGCGAACATCCTCGACCACACCGCTCGCCATCCGCCCCAACGCGGCCATCGCAACCTTGGCGATCGCTTGGGCACGGCGCGCACCGACCTTGCGTGCATAGGAAACATATCCTCGAAATCGCCTCGCCAGGCAAACCGCCCGAATCAGTTCCCCCGGCGCCAGCAGCGTGGTCTTGTATCCAGAGTGGAAATCGACGTAGCGGACGCGCCGCTCCCCGCGCGCCGAAACCAGAACCAGCTCTGCCTCATAAACCAGCAATGCCGGGAGGGAATCGGCGGCCGGTGAAGCATTGACGATGTTCCCGCCCAGCGTGCCACGATTCTGGTTTGCGATTCCTCCCGTCCAGCGCGCCGCGCTTACGAGCAGGGGAAACTCGCGCGCTACCACCTCGTGCTCCTGCACCTCAGTGTAGGTGCAGCCCGCACCGATGCTAACCTCGCCCGGGGAAGCCTCGATTCGACGGAGTTCGGGAAGATTCCATAGGCTCACCAGTTTTCGCGCCCCTAATTTGCCGGCAGCATATTGCACCATGATGTCGGTCCCGCCCGCGATGGGCAGCCACTCGCCCGGCTGGGTTTCGAGCAGCGACACCACGGCCTGCAAACTCCCGGGCACCACCAGTTCGTACTCGGCCGGATCGGATCTCATTCCCTGTCCCCCTGGGCTGCCGCTGCCGCGACTGCTTCACAAATCTGCGCATACCCCGTACACCGGCAAAGGTTGCCCGCTAATCCGTCCTTGATTTCGCGCGCCGTGGGCCGTGGTTTTTTGGTCAAGAGATGATAAGCCGCCATGATCATTCCCGGTGTGCAGATGCCGCACTGCGCGCCTCCACAGTCCAGAAACGCCTGCTGCATCGGGTGCAAGTGCGATGGTAGAGCCAGTCCTTCGATGGTGACGACCTGCGCGCCCTGCGCTTGCAAGACCGGCACCAAGCAACTGGTCACCAGTTCCCCATTCATGAGCACCGAACACGAGCCACACTCGCCTTCCCCGCAGCCCTCTTTGGTGCCGGTCAGTCCAAGCTGCTGTCGCAAAACATCGAGCAAGCGTTCCATGGGATAGACAAGTAGCGTCTGAGACTTGCCGTTTACCGTAAGCGAGACTTCACATTGCAAGCGGGAGGTGGTCATCGCAATCCCTGCGCCGCTCCCCCCTGGGACTCGGTCTGGGCATAGCGGGCCACCGCCTCGAAGATATTTTCCGGAAGCAGGGGGATCGAATCGAAGTTAATCCCGAGCGCATCCACAATGGCATTCACGATGGCCGGCGCCGGCCCATCGATCGGCAGCTCGCCGATCCCCTTGGCGCCAAACGCACCGTGGACGTTCCCCAACTGCTCGAAGTACACGCGAATCGTTGGCACGTCCACCGATGTGGGCATGATGTAGTTCGTCATCTGGGCATTTTGCATGCGGCCTTGTTGCCACACCACTTTCTCATACAGTGCATATCCAATTCCTTGCGCGACCCCCCCCGCAATCTGCCCCCGCGCCAGCACCGGGTGCAACACTCGCCCTACTTCCTGCAGGGCAACGAAGTCGTCGACGCTCACGCTGTAACTTGTCAGATCGACGGTAACCTCGGCAATGTATACCGCCCATGCGAAGGCCGCGTAGGCTTCGCCGCGATATTTCTCGTCGTCCCAAACAATACCAGGGGGTGCCTGGTATTGCGCCCAAGACTTGAGCGCTCCATGTTCGGCGACATAGTTCGCGCATGCCTCGCGAAACTCCTCCCGCGAGTGCCCGGCTCGAAGCAACCCCGACGCGATGAGCGTCTGATCGAGTCCTCGCGCCGCCGACTCGACCAGCTTGCCGACCACCATAACCGTGCGTGAAGCTACGGTCGGTCCACTGTTCGGTACTTGCTGCGTATCCGCCGGCGCAATATCGGCGTCCTCGTAGGACAGCCCGAGCGTTTCCGCCGCAATCTGGCACAGTACGGTTTTCGTCCCCTGTCCGAATTCCGTGCTCGAGACTAACACCCGCACGCCTCCGTCTCGACAACCTTCCACCCCCACGACCGAACCCAAGGTGCGTTCTCCGGATCCGGTGAAACCCGCTCCATGCAGAAACGCTGCGACACCGATTCCCTTTTTCCACCCCTCCGACGCATTCTCTGCTCGAAAACACTCTTTCTTACGGTGATAGTCCGCCAGCCCAAGTGCTCGATCCAGAAGCTTGTCGAGATCAATCGGATCACGAATCACCTGCCCGGTGGTTGTGGTCTGCCCCGTTTTCAGGAAATTTCTCCGCCGTAACTCCAGCGCTGAGATCCCCAGGGTGAGGGCGATGCGGTCCATGTGCCGCTCCATGGCAAACAGGCTTTGGGGCGCTCCAAACCCACGAAAGGCGCCGTGGGGGGGCGCATTGGTAGCCACCGCCTTGGCGTGAATCCGGATATTCGGCCAATAATAAGGACCGCCGGCATGAATCGTGCCCCGCGACAATACCACTGGGGTTAGCGTCGTATACGCTCCGCCGTCGACCACGAATTCGATTTCCCCGCCCAGGATCTTGCCCTCCCGGCTTACCGCCGTCCGATGCCGGGTTCGCGAGGGATGGCGCTTGGTCGTCGCTACCATGTCTTCCATCCGGTCATAGACGATCTTTACCGGGTGCCCCGACTTCATCGCCAGCAACGCCGCGTGTCCGGCAATCATCGACGGATATTCTTCCTTCCCTCCGAAAGCGCCTCCGGTCTCCGTCTGCACCACCCGCACCTTGTTCTCGGGCAAGTCACACAACTTCATGAGCGCTTTGTGAACGTAATAGGGACACTGCAACGAGCCCCATAGCGTGATCCCCCGCTCGCGGTCGAAACTGGCGATCACACCATTGTTCTCGATGTACAACTGCTCCTGTGCCTCGGTCGTATATTCCCCTTCGACGACGAAATCGGCCTGCGCCCACACCGGCTCGAGATCGCCCTGTTCGATCAGATAACGTTTGAAGATGTTATCCGTTCCCCAGATGATTGCCGCCTGTCGCTCGCTCTCCTCAATCGAGAACACCGCCGGCAGAGGTTCGTAATCAATCGCCACTGCCTCCACCGCCTTGGGAAGGATGTGCTGGTCCCGGTGCGCCAACAGCAGAATCGGCTCTTCCGGATGGTTGACGATGGCCTCCACCAGGCATGGCTGGTCGTCCACGATCAACGCGACACAGTTCTTCCCAGGAATGTCTTTCGCCGAGACGATCACGAACTCGTCCCAAGGGATGCCGGCGTCGAATGTGATCCTCTTGATTCTCCCGCGCGGAATGCTGCTGCGCACGGTGGCACCCCACAGCATGTTCGGCAACGACATGTCGTCGATGTATTGCACACGGCCCGTGACCTTGTCCCATCCCTCCTTCCGTGGAACCCCCACCCCGACAATGTGCTCCGTCTTCACGCAACCCCATGGGGAAACCGGCGGAACTCCCGTCCTATTGCCGTGCCGGGAAACTCGCCGTCACAAAATACCATCTGGCCTCGCAAGTACGTCCTCTTCACTACACCTCGCAGCGTTTCGCCCAAGTAGGGCGACACAGGATGGCGCTGGTGCAATCGGTCCTCGGTCACCGTGAACTGTTGCTCTGGATCAAACACGACGAAGTCCGCATCCCACCCTGCCGCAATTCGTCCCTTTTCGAACTCGCAGTTGGCCAGTCGTGCCGGTGCTTCCGCCATCCAACGCGCAAGGTTCGTCAGTGCGAACCCGCGTGCCTGCGCCTCAGTCCAGAGGAGCGGAAGCGCCAGCGAAAGACTAGCAATCCCTCCCCAGGCAGTCTGGAAATTCCCTTCCTGCAGGCGTTTCATCTCCGGCGGACAAGGCGAATGGTCGGTCACAACCAAATCAATGATTCCGTCTCTCAGACCCTGCCAAAGCTGATCCCGATTCGCCCGGCTGCGAACCGGGGGTGCGCACTTCGCGAGCGTCGCTCCATCGGCAATCGTCTCTGCCTCCAGATGCAGGTAGTGGGGGCAGGTCTCCACGCTGACGGGCAGGCCTTCAGCCCGCGCTCGACCTAACTCCTCGAGGGCCAAGCCCGTCGCCAGGTGCACGATGTGAAGCCGGAATCGATATTCGCGGCACAGGGATAGCATCAACCGGATCGCTGCCAGTTCCGCCTCGTCGGGCCGAGACCGCAAATAGGTCGAGTAACATCCCCAATCCGCATCCCGCAACCGTCGAGTCGCCGCGTCCAGCTGGGGGGGAAGCTCGGCATGCACCAGCAGCGGCAGGCCGGTGTCAGCCACGTAGGGCAGGGCGGCCCGCAAATCCGGCTCCGAGACCATGGGGAACTCCTCGATTCCAGCATGCACCAGAAAGCACTTGAATCCCAGCACACCCGCCTTCGCAAGGGGCTCAACCTCGTTCGCGTTGCCCGGAACCACTCCGCCCCAAGCCGCCCAATCAACCCGACACTGACCTCGCGCCGCCCGCCGCTTCGCCGTAAGCGCGGCCACATTGGTCGTCGCGGGCACACAGTTCAGTGGCATGTCCACCAGCATGGTGTAGCCGCCGGCGGCGGCAGCCCGCGTTGCCGTCGAAAAACCTTCCCACTCGGTTCGCCCCGGCTCGTTGATGTGCACGTGGGAGTCCACCAGTCCGGGCAACAACACCGCGTTCTCGAAATCCTCTCGCGACGCCTCGCTCGGCACTTCCGCTGGAGAGGCCACGCCACGGATGCGTTCACCCTCCACCAGCACGGCTGCTGGCCGGATACCTTCCGGCGTCACCACCCGGCGCGCAAGAAAAGCCTGCAATCGGTGCTCCTGCCGACCCCTAGCGGGAATGACAAAGCCTATCCGGAAGCACTGCCGTTTTCAACCCACTTAGGAAGGCCCTTAAGGACCTTACCTGGTGCGGACCGGCGAAATCGTGGAATGGGGAGGAAACGATGGTGGGGAGCGCTAGTTACCGCCCGGCGCCGCGAGGCGCTGAGAAAGCCGGAAAAACGATGCACTACTCTGACGTCACCGCCTTCAAATACCGGTAATAGAAGTCGACTCCATCATAATAGGACTGAATGCCCAGCCTCTCATCCCGTCCGTGGGCACGGATATCATCGCGGTCGATGGCGATACCTGCAATTCCATAGGTAGGCATGCCCACACCCATGGTGTAGATCCCATCGGAAGCGCCGGTTGCCATCTCCGGAACTACCGGCGTGCCCGGCCACATCTCGGAGGTAATTCTCTCGAGCGGCCGAAACACGTCGGGGCGCAACGGCGGAGGCGGAAAACTCTTTCGGTCGGGCGCCGTGTCGAAAATATTCCCGAAGTTATTCATGGAGCGCACGGTGATCTTCGGGTCGGCCAATACCCGAATCAGCTCCTGCCGAATCTCCTCGGCAGAATGTCCCGGCAGAATCCGGCAATTCACATTGGCCTCGGCACGCTGTGGCAAGGCGTTGTTGGCATGTCCGGCGTTCAAACGCGTGGCCACGCATGTGGTGTGCAGGGTGGAGTTGTCGATGGGATCTTGCGAAAGTCGGGCAATGGCTGCCTCATCCGGCGGATTTCTGAGAATTGCTCTCATGTCGGCCGCGCGCGCCGGGGTTTCCACCTTGGCCATCTGCTCGTAGTAAGCACGCGTCACTTCGTTGAGTTCAAAAGCAAAATGGTAGCGCTCCAGCCGCGCCAACCCGTCGGCAAGGTGGTAAATGGCATTGTCCGGAGTAGGCAGCGAGCTGTGGCCTCCGGGGTTTGTCACCAAGAGCCGGAAATCGGCGTACAACTTTTCCGTCGCATCCACCGTCATCATCACCGGTTTGCCGTGGTCGCTCAAGAGGCCGCCACCATCGTGATTGAAAACGAACTCGGCGTCCATCAGATCGCGATGGTTCTTGAGCAGCCAATCGACTCCGTTCGACTTGCCGCCCTCCTCGTCGGCGGTGAGCGCCAGAATGATGTCGCGCTGAGGAGTGTAGCCTTCTTTTTTGAAGCGGATCAGCGTGGTGACCATAATGGCGTCGCCACTCTTCATGTCCTGGGTGCCGCGCCCGTAATAGAAGCCGTCCTTCTCCACAAACTGAAAAGGATTTGTGCTCCAGTCCTCCTGGTGCGCCTCGACCACATCGAGGTGTCCAATCAGCAGGAGCGGCTTGTGTTTGCCCGTCCCGTGCAGCCGCACGACCAAATTCTTTTTGCGCTCGTTGGGACCGAGGATCTGAAGGTCGGAAGCCGCAAACCCGGCATCGCGGAACCGTTGTGCCATCGCCTCGGAAGCTTGCGTCACGCTGCCAATGGAGTCGGTGGAATTAATCTCAATGAGTTGCTGGAAAATGTCGTGCGATAACTTCCTGGTTGCCTCGTCGAGTTGCGCTGGCGATACCCCGAGGAAGAAGCACAAGGCCAAGGGCAGTGAAACCCACCACTTGCTTCGATCCAATTGTGGAGTCCTCCGGGTTACTGAGTCGGAACCTTCTGGGGCTGGTTCGCGAATTGCCTATCTTATCCTAGAAGGTCTCCGCTGCGGGAGGAGGGCAAACGGTAGCGGCGGTCAGCGATGTCCCCGGAGACGATTCCTCGCGAGGTGGCACAATATGGGGATGATACGTTCTCGATGCTTGCTTGTGGTGCCCGTGGTGTGTTTCGCAGCCATTCCCGGCGTGAGGGCGGTTCAGAACCCACCGGCGCCCTCCGGCCACCATATTAAGACCGTGTGGGTCATCGTGATGGAGAACCAGGACTGGTCTTCCATCAAGGGCAGCAAGTTCGCCCCTTACAGCAACGGGACGCTATTGCCACAGGCATCCCATACGTAGCAGTATTTCAATCCTCTCCGCATCCATCCCAGTTTGCCCAATTACCTTTGGATGGAAGCCGGCACCAATTTCGGCGTTGCCAACGATCGCTCTCCTTTGACCAACAGTCCGTCCACCAGCCAGCATCTGGTGACTCTTTTGAAAAATGCGCCCGGGGGAGGAATCGAGTGGCGGGCCTACCAGGAGAATATTTCGGGAAAGGAACGCCCTCTTTCCGACAGGTACCCCTACGCGGTGAAACATGATCCGTTCATGTACTTCGATGACGTCACCGATCGCAGGAAGCCGAACTCGGCCTACTGCATCGCGCATGTACGCCCGTACGAGGAACTCAGCAAGGACCTGACCATTCCGTGGCCCCCTACAACTTCATCACCCCCAATCTTTGCAACGATATGCACGACAGTTGCAGTCCACTTCGCAATCGCGTCGCCCAGGGCGATACGTGGTTGGCACAGCATCTCCCCGAAATTCTGAATTCCCAGGCCTTCGGCGACGGAGGGGCAGTGTTCCTCACTTGGGATGAAGGCGACAAAGCAGACGGCCCCATGGGAATGATCGGTCGCCCCCGGCTAAGGGCAAGGGTTACAGCAACGCGCCGCACTACGCTCATGGGGCCTTGCTTCGAACCCTGGAAGAAATCTTTCGAGTCGAGCCTTATCTTGGCAATGCCGCGGTTCAGCCCGACTTGAAGGACTTGTTCTCGGCTTTTCCGTAAGGGAAATCTCCCGATCGGACTAGGCAGCAGACCGATGGTTGCCCTGTTCGTCTCCGGACATCTAAGCTCGCGGGTGGACACCTTTGAAGACCCTAGTTCGGCGGCCGTATTCTCTTTTCCTTTACCATCACGGGGTTACACTTGCCGCTAGATTGGTAAGATTCTTGCAATAAGAGGAACCAACTACAGCTGGCGTGACGGTTTCGCCTTGGGACCGACGCATCGCGGCACTGGTGGCGAGCAGGAGGACGAAACCTGAGATGAGCGGACTGGGACAAGACCTTCGTTACGCCCAGCGGCAGTTGCGCAAGGGTCCGGGGTTCACCATCGTCTCGTTGCTGACCCTTGCTATCGGAATTGGAGTGAATACGGCGGTCTTCAGCCTGGCCGATTTGATTATCCGCAAGCCGGTGGCCTTGCCCGAGATGGATCGGCTGAGCGTAGTCGAAGAGCAGCTGCCGGGCAGCGAGAACACCGGAATATCGCCCGCGAATTATCTCGACATGCAGAGCGAGTTGAAGAGTTTTGATCAACTGGCGGCCTACCAATATTGGAGTGCCAGTGCGAGCGGTCAAGGACAGGCAGAAGAACTCTACGGGGTCCGAGTTTCCCTAAATTTCTTTTCTGTGGTGAGGGTTCGGCCGATGCTTGGCCACAACTTTTCAAGCGAACAAAATTCCTTCGGCACAGGCGATCAGATTGTCATCAGCAATGCCCTCTGGAGGCAGTATTTTGGGTCGGATGCTTCTGCAGTAGGCGCGACGCTGAAACTGGACGGCAAACCCTATACCGTAATCGGCATCATGCCTGCCAGGGCTACGTTCCCGCTCGGAGCACCGTCATTCTGGATGCCTCTAACCCAGGACTCGCGAATGCGTGGCGAGCGTCGCGATCTCGAACTGCACACCGTCGGGCGTTTACAAAACGGCGTGAGTCTAAAACAGGCGCGAGCCGAAGTTGAGACTTTCTGGAAGCATCTGGCGGAGTTGTACCCACAGGCCAATCAGAACCGTTCCATTCAGCTTGTCAGCCTGCACGATCACATCGTTCTCGACTACAACCGCCAATTTGCCCTGCTGATGACCGGGGTTGTGGGGATGGTTCTACTGATTACCTGCGTGAATATTTCAGCGATTCAATTTGCACGCGCGGCGAAGCGGCGGTCTGAGATCGCAGTTCGCGCAGCCCTCGGTGCAGGCCGACGACCGTTGTTTCGTCAGTTGCTACTGGAGAGCATGCTGTTGGGCATCATGGGAGGTGCCATCGGGGTGGTGTTCGGTGTCGGCGGAGTAGCTTTTCTTCGCGGGACGTTGCCGAATGATGTCCGCTGGTTTTGCGACGTGGACAGCCTCTCGATCAACACGCGCAGCCTGTTGTTCACCACGGTAGTCGCACTTGCGTGCGGCCTGTTCTCGGGATTGGCCCCTGCATGGCAGGCTTCGAAGGCGCAAATCAGCGCCGGCTTGGCGGAGTCTGCGGTTCGCGTGGCCGGACGGCGCAGCCATTTCTGGCGTGCAGCCCTCATCTTGAGTGAAACCACGCTCGCAACGATTCTGCTGATCGCGGCTACACTAATGGCGAAGGGCTTCGCCCTGCTTGCAACCGGGCAACAAGGTCTCGCGCCGGCATCACTGTTGACCTTTCACGTCGACTTGCCGCAGGATCGCTATCCCGAAGCGCAACAAGTCAGAGCATTCAACAGCCGCCTTCTGGATCAACTGCAGGCGTTGCCCAAGGTTCAGTCGGCTGCCTTGGCGAGCGGCATTCCTTACAGTTCGTATGAAAACAGCTCGGATCTGATTGTGCGAGACTTGCCGCCAATCGAGACCCAAGGTCCGGTGGCCATGGTTGATTCCGTCAGCAAGCATTACTTCCAGAGCATGCACATTTCGTTGCGTGCCGGCCGCGAGTTCGATGCGACCGATTCCAGCGGAAGCCTGCCCGTATGTATCGTGAGCCAGAGTATGGCGCAGCGACTCTGGCCCGGACGGAGCGCGGTCGGCCAGCAGATCAGGTTCTCTGGATCTCCCGATACGGAAAACTGGATTACCATCGTTGGCGTGGTTGCCGACGTCCAGCACGAAATCTATGATCGCTCGTTCCGCTCGATTGTGTATTTGTCCGCGGAACAGAACCCGACGCGCTCGGTGGATTTTGTGATCCGCAGCGAAGGCGATCCGATGCAGCTCGCCGCGGTGGTTCGCTCGGAACTCCGCCGCATCGATCCGGATCTGCCACTTGAAAATCTTCAGTCGCTTCGCGAACTCATTCGCAGCCAGGCAAGGGCTCTGCAATATGTAGCGGGATTGATGTCTGTGTTCGCTTTTCTTGGCTTGATCCTGGCGTGCGTAGGAGTGTACGGAGTAATGGCACATTCCGTGACCGAACGCTGGCGCGATCTGGCCGTTCGCATGGCGCTCGGTGCGCACTCCTGGAAATTGCTGGCCGCGGTCATGGGGCGAGCTTTTCTGCTCTCGACGATTGGCATGGGCACGGGGCTGCTTATGTCTTTGGGCCTGGCTCGGTTGCTTTCAAACCTCATCTATGGCGTGAGTGCCTGGGATGGCGCCACCTTTCTGACGGTCCCCCTCTTGTTGACAGCAGTTGCGTTGCTGGCATGTTATGTGCCCGCCCGCCGGGCGATCCGTATGGATCCCGTGGTGGCGCTGCGGTACGAGTAGTCGCTCATCAATACGACTTGTGCCTAGGGGCTGCTGCCCCATTGCCTAGGCTGCCCGTTCATCGCACAGGGCCTGAAAATACTCCCGGCCGCGCCGATAGCCGCGCGTAAAAGGCTCCTCGATCTCAGCATCCGGGTACTGCTGCTCGAGATCTTCCAGTCGGCTGTCCATCTCGGCTGATACCTGATCGAATTCCATGCAGCGTGTTCGGGCATGAAGGGCAGCCTCGAATCCCAGACGATAAAACTTCTCGTCCTGGGTAAAGCTTCTGCCAGAGGCGGAGTAGTGTTCTCGTTCGAGGTCTCGCAACTCCATCCACCACTGTTGCCGTTGAGCGTCGGTCGCTTCGGCTCCCCGTTCGAGGAGCGATTTGCGGATGGGCTCGGCGGTCGCATCGTCCGCCATAGCGATCACGACGCTGCGGCCGTCGCGAAGAGCGTCTTCATACACGAAGATTTCGTCCTCCGGCAAAGCCTCGACCAGGGCATCTTTCGGCGATCCGCCAGCAGCCGCATCGATCCTCGCTCCCGCGGCTCGAAGAATGGCGATAGCGAGCGGTCCGGCTCCCGTCACCCAGCCGACACCCGGCAAGAAAGCCGACATCAGCACAGGCTGCCCTTTGCCCGTGCCCGCTGATTCTGCCGCGTCGAAACGAATCCATTCCGATTGCTTGCTCATGTCACCCGGGGTGAGGAGAGAGGCCTTGGTGTCGGGAACTCCGATGGAGCCCAAGGCTGCCAGAGCCCGCCGCGCGTCGTCGCGAGACGAGAATACTCCGCTCATCGCTTGCAATTTGCACCTTCTTTCCTGGCCTCTAGCGCGTGCGCAAGCCAGTTCGCTCCGTCATTATCCATAATTTCTTCCCCTGGGAAAAGTTCGCGCTGGGCAGATAAAGATGCCTTCTCGACCGGGGTGGCAGTCAGCTCGCCCATCTTGACTAGCCCGACGCTTCCGACAGCGGCAGCCACACTTGAAAACGCGTGTCTCCCGGCTCGGAGATGACTTGAATCGTTCCCCGGTGCTTCTTGACAATTCGCTGCACGGTGTCCAGACCGAGCCCGGTTCCCTGTCCCACCGCCTTGGTGGTAAAGAAGGGTTCGAAGATGTGGGCTTTGATGGGGGGGGGAATTCCTGGACCGTTGTCGGCGATCTCCACCACCACGCAGGAATCATCGCGATAGGTTCGCACCCTGAGCTCCCCTTTGCCGGACATGGCGTCAATGGCGTTGTCGATGAGATTGGTCCAGACTTGATTGAGTTCACTGCCGAAGGAATTTACCAGAAGAGGAATCCGCTGGTAGTCGCGTTTCACCACCACTCCCCGTTTCAGCTTGTGGTTCAGGATAGTCAGCGTGTTCTCCAGGCTCTTGATGATGTCGACATTCTGCACCGGCGCCTGATCCATGAAGGTATATTCCTTGATGGCGAGCACCAGGTCAGAGATGCGCGAGGCACTGCTCTCAATCTCGTTCAACAGGTTCGCGACTTCGACCGAGGCAGCGAGCCTGACGAGCGCGGCACGGGCGGTCTCAGCGCCCAGTTTCGCAAACAGGGATTCCAAAACTTCGCGCTTGGTGCCGCGTTTTGCCAAGTCCGCGGAAAGCTGCCACAGATCATTTTGTCCGTGGCTGCGGAACAAGGAGTCGATTTGTTCCTCGAGATCACTGGCTGCCAAGGTGTCGAGCGGCGGCTGATCGCTGCGAAGGATGGAGGCTTCGAGGTTATCGATTTCCGCTTTCTGGGCCGACGTCAGCTCTCGGCGACCCAGCTCGTGACTGGCGTCCTTGATGCGTTTCAGGATGTCGCGTAACTGGCTGGCAGCCCGCTTGGCCGCGGACGCGGGGTTGTTGAGCTCGTGCGCCAGCCCCGCCGAAAGCTTTCCTAGCGCCGCCAGCCGGTCGCGCTGTTGCTCAAATCGGGTAGCTTCCCGAATCCGGTCGGACATCACGCCCACCAGGCGCTTGGCCAACTCAGGCATCTTCTGCACGAGCTCGGGAAAGAGCGACGCCGGAAAGCGTAAAACTCGGCCGTCGGTGATGGCTCTTCCCGTGACGGTAAACTGCTTCATCCTGGAAAATGGCAAAGCCCCGGTGACATCGCCGGGCTTAAGGGCAAACATGATGGTCTCGCCTGCCAGTTCCCCTCGGGCCTGGAACTGGCCGTCGAGCATCACGAACATCGCGTCCGCAGGATCGCCTTCGCGCGCGTAGATCTCGCCGGCTTTGAGCTGGATCTCCTTCGCCTGCGCGAGGAACCACTCCTTCTGTTCCCCCGGCAAGTCAGCAAAGATCGGGAATCGCCCGAGTTCCGATTGGTCTGCCATCCAAGCTCAGCTCAAGTACTGGTGAATGAACTGTACCGCCACGGATCCTTCACCGACGCCCGAAGCCACCCGCTTGACCGAACTATGCCGCACATCTCCCACGGCAAAGACTCCGGGAATATTGGTTTCCAGGTGAAAGGGATCGCGGTCGAGCATCCACCCCTTGGGACGTTTGCCGTCGCGAAGGAGATCTCGTCCGGTGAGGATGAATCCGCGCTCATCGCGCTCGACCAGATCTCCCAGCCATCCCGTCTCGGGCTCGGCGCCTATAAAAATGAACATGGAGCTGGCGGGTACTCGCTCGACCTTGGCGGTGTCGCTACAGAGAACGGAGACCTCCTCGAGATGGGACTCACCGTGCACTTCGGCCACGCTGGCGTGCGTCCACAACTCGATGTTGCCGGTTTGCTGAATCTGGTCGATCAGATACTTGGACATGGTGCTCGACAGAGAATCCCCACGCACCAGGATGTACACCCGCTCCGCGTACTTGGCGAAGTTCATGGCCGCCTGCCCGGCAGAATTGGCTCCGCCCACCACATAGACGATTTCCCCCTTACAGGACACAGCCTCCGAAGCACCCCCGCCGTAGTAGACACCGGCACCCTGCAGCCGCTCGACTCCCGCAACGTCCAGGCGCCGCCATTGCACTCCGGTAGAAATCATCAGGGCGTTGCAGGAAATCTCGCTGCCGTCGGCCATGGTCAGGATCCGGTACGGACCGTTGGTCCGCAATCCGGTAACCTCCTGCGGAGCGAGAATCTCCACCCCGAACCGTTTTGCCTGGGCCACCGCACGCCGGGCGAGGTCCGCCCCACTTAGACCGCTCGGAAAGCCGAGATAATTCTCAATGCGCGAGCTCATTCCCGCCTGGCCGCCAGGCGCGTCCCGTTCGATCATCACCGTGCGCAGCCCTTCGGAAGCACCGTAAACAGCGCCTGCCAAGCCAGCAGGTCCGCCGCCCACAATGGCCAGGTCGTAGGACGTGGTCTGAGCGTGTCTCCGCAAGCCGACCTTCTCTGCCACCTCAGCCGGCTGGCTTTCTAGAAGCCTAGCTCCATCGGGAAGAATCACGACCGGCAGCTTGTTGACGTCAGGCCCCAAGGCATCCACGCGCCGTTTGGTCTCCGGATCGTTGCTCGGGAGCTCAACGTCGATCCAGTTGTAAGGAACCTGGTTACGGGCCAGGAAATCTCGCAGTTCGTAAGAACGCCGGGACCAACGCGTTCCAAAGACGGTCATTCCCTCAAATTTCGGGTGGTAGGACGCCTTCCAATCGTCCAGCAGATCGTCCAGCTGGGGATACAGGCGCTCGGCCGGCGGATCCCAGGGTTTCAGGAAGAAATAATTGATGCTGGCTTCGTTGATGGCGCTGATGGCCGCATTCGTGTCGGCGTAAGCCGTGAGCAATGCCCTCTTGGCATCGGGATAGACGTGCATCGCCTCCTGCAAGAAATGCACTCCGTCCATGCGTGGCATGCGCTGATCGGCCAGCAGCAGGGCTACGCTGTCATCCCGTACCTTCAACTGTTTCAGCAGGTCCAGCGCCTGCTCGGGGGAATCGCTGCCCATCACCCGGTAGTCGCCACCATACTTCGTGCGCAGATCGCGCTCGATGGCCCGCAAGACATCGGTATCATCATCCACGCTCAGCAAGATTGGCTTTGCCATGAGGGTCTCACAACAGACTTTTAAGAGCTTGATTGCCAAGCTCGGCAAATGGATACAAAAAACTTCTTGCACGGATCAGGGGCCCGCATTAGGCGTGGCAGTCAAACCTGGCAAAACCGGTTGTGTCCTCATCGACCTAGGCTTTACTTTAAACTCTGGGTTACACCTTTTTCTGGAGGCTCATTTGCCGGGCTTGCTTAAGATCTCTCCCGCGCTCAAAAAACGCGCCGCGAAGATTACGGTGTTGCTCATGGATGTAGACGGAACCATGACGGACGGAAGTGTCACGCTGCTTTCCGAAAACGATGGCACAGCGCTCGAGATCAAGACCTTTAGCGCCCACGACGGGTTGGGGCTCACGCTGGCGCAGACTGCCGGCCTGCGTACCGGCTGCATCACGGGACGAGAGAGTTCGGCCCTGGTTCGCCGCGCCCGGGAGACCAAGATGGAGTTCATTTATATGAAACAACCGCTGAAGATGCCGGCTTATGAGGAAATTCTCGCGAAGGCGGGAGTCTCGGATCCCGCGGTCGCGTTCATCGGCGACGATCTTCCCGACCTTCCCTTGCTGCGCCGTGCCGGGCTCGCCGTGGCGGTGGGCGATGCCGTCCCTGAAGTAAAACAGGCCGCGCACTACGTTACCAGGGCGCTCGGTGGCCATGGCGCGGTCCGTGAAACCGTGGAACTCATCCTCAAATCCAAGGGCGTTTGGGCAGAGATGATCGAGCAAGCCCGTGCCTGATGAGGTCCTCTCGGTCGCCGGGCGAGAAGAGCTCACCCTCGACACCGGCCGCGAGGGCGGGGAGCGCCTCGCCCCGACACGGTTGGCAGGCCCTTCCCCTCGGTTTCTCCGCCCCGCTACCAGCCAGGTTTAGTCCTCATGATCCAGGTATTCCGGAGGGACATCATCTTCCGGAACTTCGTGGGTCGTGACCTCGGAAACATCCGGGTCTTTGGCATTCTCGACCCCGTACACGGCTTCGGCCTCGAACGCGTTACCTTCCTCCTCCAGTTCCTCGATGCTCTCGGAGTCAGCGCTGGCGAAACTCGAGAGTTGCTGAGTGTCACCCGACTGGCCTGCCGAATCCGGGTCATTCTCTTTCTCTTTCCGCTTGGTTTTTCGCATCATAACCTCCGCACCTTTGGATGCCTTCGTCGCCACGCCTGACACTCAAGCGGCACGCGCCACTTGTCCGGGCAGGGGCAGGTTGCGGATCGCCAGCGCCAACATGACGTACGACCAGCCGCGCAGTATCAACGAGACCCCGACCGCCAGCCCCAGGAACCACAACCCCGACCACGGCCACTCCGCCCACAGAAGGATGCCCAGCCCCACGGTAATGAGGCTATCGAACACGGCCCAACCCCAGTGGGGAAACTTGAGGCTGATCGCCGTAACCAGCCGACAAACACCGATCACAATGAAGAACGAGGCGAAGAGCAAAGTCCACGCCAGCGCGCCCGCCACGGGATGCGTGACGACCAGAAGGCCGATGAAGATTCCCAGAATTCCACCAATCAGGTGGAGAAAGAATCCTCCCCACCGTCGCACTCGGAAGGCGTAAATCGACTCCACCAGGCCGCTGATGACCAATAGCCAGCCGAGGACCAACACGGTGCCGATCGTAGCCGCAGGCATGATGAACAGCGCGACGGCACCGAGAACGACCATCACGATCCCCAGGGTCAACAACCATCCCCAATGGTGACGCAGGTTGGCGGCGTCATGAAACAGTAGGCTGGTACTCATGGTTTTCCTCCCCAATATTTTGCAATTGTCCGAAGCTGCTTCTTTATTTGCGTCCCTCCTTGAGAAATGTCCCTTCTTGAAGTTCGGTGAACGCCTGTCGCAACTGCTCCTGGGTATTCATTACGATGGGCCCGTACCAGGCGACCGGTTCCTCGAGCGGCTTTCCTGAGACCAGCAAGAAGCGAATGCCGTCGTCGCCGGCCTGGACGGTCACCTCGTCGCCGCGATCAAAAAGAATGAGCGAGCGGTTCTCGGCCTCCACCGGAGGAGACATATCCAACCACTGGATCGCCTCCGTCGGCACGGCGAGTGGACCCGATGCATTGCAGAATTTTCCACTTCCTGCAAACACATAGGCGAAAGCATGGCGGGTGGTCTCAACCGGAAGCGTCTTTCTCCTGCCGGGAGAAACCGATACGTCGAGGTAGATGGGGTCGGCGGCAACTCCCTCCACCGGACCGGTTTTTCCCCAGAACGTTCCACACACCACACGCACGTGCGTGCCGTCGTCATCCTTGATTTCCGGAAGGTCGCGGGACTTGACCTCTTGATAGCGCGGGGTCGTCATTTTGAGTGACGAAGGGAGATTGCCCCACAGCTGAAAGCCATGCATCCGACCTGCGGGATCACCCTTCGGCATTTCCTGGTGAATGATTCCGCTGCCGGCAGTCATCCATTGTACATCCCCGGCGCCGATCGCTCCCTTGTTGCCCAGGCTGTCGCCGTGCTCAACGGTCCCCGCCAATACGTAGGTGATGGTCTCGATTCCGCGATGCGGATGCCAAGGAAAACCGGCCAGGTAATCCTCCGGTACATCATTGCGGAAATCATCCAGCAGTAAGAAGGGATCGAAATCCTTGGTGTTGCCAAAGCCAAAGGCCCGGCGGAGATGAACCCCTGCACCTTCGAGAGTCGGCTTAGACTTGATCAAACGTTTAACAGGTCGAATCGACATAGTCAGCTCCCTCGCACCAACGGCAGTAATCAATCAGCACGTGCATGAGGATGGTCCGGCTCAGACCCACTGAGCTTGAGATAGTTCAGGACTCATACTTCCAAACGCCACCTACCATGGTACGCTCCACCTGGATCTTGATCAGTTCGGAGGGATCGGTCTTAAACGGATCCCGATCGAGCACAACCAGGTCAGCGAGTTGCCCCGGCCGAACGGAGCCTTTCAGATGTTCCTCGAAGGAGGCATAGGCGCCATGCACTGTGCCGCAGCGGATCGCCTCTGGCAGAGAAATTCGTTGATTGGCGCCCCAGACGTTCCCTTTCATGTCGGTCCGTGTGAGCTGCGACTGCAACCACATCATGGGTTCGGAGGGACTGGCCGTGTAGTCGGACGAATCGGTGGGACGCAGTCCGGCATCGAGGAAGCTGCGCATGGGAAACATCTGTTGGGTGCGTTCTTGACCGTAATAGTGCATAACGTCGCCATGGAAGTAGACGTAGCAGGAAAACGGCGCGGGAATCGCTTGCAGTTGCCGCATCCGCCGGATGAGCTCGTCGTTCAGCAGGGTGCAATGCTCCAGGCGGAAACGCGAGTCGGTTTTCGGCATTTCCTTCTGAATTTGCTCGTACACTCCGAGGATACGATCGATGGCTAGGTCGCCGTTGGCATGGGTAGCCAGCTGCCAGCCAGCCCTGTGCGCCTTGGACCCGACTTCGTAAAGCTGCTCGCGACTGGAAAGCTGCAATCCGACATAATTGTTGGGAATCCCGATGTAGGGCTTCGAGAGCCATGCGGTTCGTTCCGAGATGGAACCGTCGGCGTATTGCTTTACCCCCCCGATGCGCACCCATTCGTCACCGAAACCCGTATGAATTCCGGCAGCCATGAAATGATCGAGAGAAGCGCCGGAGACGTGGCAGTAGAGACGCATCCGAAGTTCCCCGGCGTCACGCGCATCCTGGTAGCCTTCGACATCTTCGGGCGATGCGTCGGCATCGCACGCGGACGTGACTCCCTTGCTGGTAAACAGTGTGGAGATCAGTGCCGCACCTTGGCGGTAGTCCTGGCGGGTATCGGTCTGGGGAATCAGCTTGCGAAAGACTTGCGCTGCGGCATCGCCCACGAAGCCGGTGAGCTGGCCTGAGGAATCGTGCTCGAAGCGACCGCCTGGGGGATCGGGCGTTTGGTCGGTGATCTTTGCCAGCTCGAATGCCATGGAGTTCACGAATGCCGTGTGGCCGCCACGGTGCTGCACCAGCACCGGATGATCGCCCACCGCCGCGTCGAGATCATGCCGATTGATAGGCCGTGGAGTTTTGCCGTCGTCATAGAGAAACCCGACCACCCATTCCCCGGGCGGAGTCTGCAAGGCGCGCTCGTGCAGGGCGGCTTGTATTTTTTCAATGGAGTCCTTATCGCAGGCTACTTTGTGCAGATGTTCGAGGCCTGATTGCGCAGGATGGGCATGCGCGTCGTTGAAACCGGGAAGGACGCTGGCGAAGGCGAGGTCCACCTTTCGCGTGCTCGCGGTGGCCAGCGGCAGAACGTCGTCATTGGAGCCCACGACCAAGAACCGCCCGCCGCCGATCGCCACAGCTTGCGCCCGCGGCTGGACTTCATCGACCGTCCAGATATTTCCGTTATACAAGATGATTTCCGGCTCTTCTCGGCGCAGAAGCGGCAGCGCCAGCAGGCTGCTCATGCCGAGCATGAAATTCCGGCGAGAAATTGATCGCACTGCGTCACCTCTCAATTCAGGATGGTCCGTCGTGATCAGCTTTGCCTGGAAGGCGAATGCTTGCCAGTTTCGACGTGTCGTTGTCGTAGAGTCGGCAGATGTGCGGATAGTTCAGCGACCCGAGGAAAGGCGCCTCCCGTTCGAAGCAGGCTTTTACTTCGCCGCTCGAGGAAAGTTGCGCTGCGAGAACCTGGACGGCAACCGTGCGGTCGAGGCGGGTGTCACGCCCATTGCCGCACGCATTGAGAACGGACTCGATCTCATAAGGTCCGAGATTGACGCCGGGTGAAAGCGCCATGCCGCGCCACATTATATAATCGCGCCGGCAACAGGAGGCTGAGTCCGGTCCGCCTCGGTCAACCGATCCCTCGCGGGAATTGGACCGGCATCTAGTGTAAACTTGTGGCCTGGCCAAGTTCCGATATGTAGTCCCTTTCCACGAAAGACATGAGCGTGTCCCAATCCGGAGTGCGCCGATGGCCCCGATACAGAATTGAGGTACGCCTGAAGGTCTTGGTGCTAGAGAAGGCCAAGCCGACCCCTGTATTCGGTCGCAGCAGCAGTCTTAGCCAGGGCGGCATGGGTGCCTACATTCCATGCGAGCTCCCAGTGGGAGCCGCTGTTCTTCTGGAGTTGACGTTTCCCGGTTCAGCCAAGGAGGTCAGAATCAGCGCCGTCGTCCGTAATGCCGAAGGCTTCCGGTACGGGCTGGAGTTCGAGCACTTGTCGGAAGATATCCGCGCCCTGATTGCCAAGAGCTGTGAAGGCTCCAGTTTGCTCTGACGCCCGCATCCTCAACCTTTCACCGTTGTGAAGACCCGGCTCAACGCCGGCATCCCAAGCGACCATCTGTTGACCTGTCAGTGATGACAGTGTACTGTACTCGCTCATCCGCACTAGATTAGCGAATTCAGTCGAGAATTCGGAGATCAAAAGCCGGCATTCTTTTTACTATTCAGGAGGAATAGATGATCACGCCACGCCCACTCGCAGTCGTTTTGTCATTGTCGATAGGACTGCTCGCCAGCAACCTGGCGTCGCCTCAGACAAGTTCATCGCAGACGCAAACCTCGAGCCAGCAAGCTCAGAGTGCGACGGACCAGGACATCGATCTGCTTCGTAAAGACATCCGCTCTCAGAAGAAGCAGATGATCGCCGCCAATATGAAACTGACCGATAAGGAAGCTGAGCAGTTCTGGCCGGTTTACGATCAGTACACCGCCGAACTGGTCAAAATCAACGATCAGAAGTACGCGGTGATCAAACAATATGCTCAGAACTATGACACGCTGACCGATGATCAAGCCGTGACTCTCACCCGGCAAGCGCTCGAGGTCGATGGGTCGGTTGCCCAATTGAGGATGAAATATATCCCTTTGTTTCGCAAGGTGATTTCTGGCAAAAAGACGGCCATGTTCTTTCAACTCGATCGCAGACTGGTCATGCTGATCGACCTGCAACTGGCATCTCAAATTCCTCTGGTCGAGCCCTAGGAAACATGGTAGGACGGCCCCTCAGGTGTGAGCATTCCCTCCTGGGCGTGACGCGAGGCCGGGCGAACATTCAGCCCACGGCACGAGCCGGTACCAAGATGTTCCTGGTGGCGTGGTAGTGCAGATGCCGTCATCCTGAGGCTCTGCTCGAGATCCAGGCTGCGGTCCGACTGTCAAAATTGCTAGGTGACTTTGCGAGGGACATCCGCCACCCTGCAGATCACGCAAACCCGCGTCGAATTGTGGGGGCGGCAGAGACAAGATCTTTTGTCGCGTACGATCTGGGACTCTGACTCAAAATCGCAGTCAAGGAGGAGACGATGGGATTTCTAGCTTGGATCGTGGTAGGACTCATTGCCGGATGGCTGGCCGGGAAGGTGATGAAGGGTGGAGGCTACGGGATCATAGCCGACATCATTCTGGGAATCCTCGGTGGTCTTCTGGGAGGCTGGATTTTTGGGCTTTTGGGAATTTGGCAGGGTGGCGGAATGATCGGATCCACCCTGGTCGCATTTGTAGGCGCAGTAATTCTGGTGTGGATCACCCGCTTGTTAAAAAGGGCTTAGCGCTGATTTCTTGAGGAACCACGCCCACGGTTGCGATGGCAGACAGGGTCGTACCCATGACCACCATGGATAGGGCGCTCGCATCGACCCCAGGGCGTGGTGCCTCAACCGATGGCTAGCTCTCATCTTTTGGTTTGTACTGCGGTAGCTCTCCCTCTAGGAAGGCGGATCTCGCGATCTACCCGAGCGGCGGTGCCCTGGCTCAGATCCGCGGGGATGCGCATGTTCGCAACTTCAAGGCCCCAAACGGGTGCCTCGTCTTCGGCACCCATGACGTCTGCCTTTACTTAGAACCCTGATACTACCTCCGTCGATGGGTGGGTCACCTAGAATCGGAAGCCCATTCGAGGCGATCGAAAAACCTTCGGTGAAGTACACTGACCCACTGCCAAGGACCACGAAATCTTTCGGCAATTGGACACGGCCGGATTCAGGTTGTGCGGACCACAGCACACCGGGTTCGCGATAGGTCAATCCCGGTCGGCATGACTTTCCGCTGCTTGGGAGCCAACGCTCCGTCCCTCGGTACACCTGGAGGTGCACGATGTTTCGTCTCGTATCCCAAACAACCTTCTTGCTCGCTTTTTCCTTGATGGTAGCCTCGCCCAGTCGCGGACAATATCCACCGACGGTGCTCGCCCAGCAGGCAAACACCCCAGGCGTTCGCCGGGAAGACAGTTCCGCTCGTCCCCGGTTGAAAATCGGAGTCGCCCTCGAAGGTGGGGGTGCCTTGGGGGTCGCGCACATCGGCGTGCTGCGATGGTTTCGCGACAACCACATCCCCATCGATTACATCGCCGGGACAAGCATGGGCGGGCTGGTGGCAGGATTGTACGCCACGGGAAAAACTCCCGAGGAACTGGAGCAACTGGCGAAGGAACAGAACTGGGATGTCATTATCGCCGGCCAGACCTCGTATCGCGATCTTTCCTACCGCCGCAAAGAAGACGCCCGCGATTTCCAGAACTCGATCAGCCTCGGCCTCAAGCACGGCCTTTCCGCTCCCTCCGGGCTGAATGCCGGACGCGACATCAGCCTGCTCATCGACCGCGAAACCCTACCTTATTCCCAGCTCGAATCCTTTGATGATCTGCCGATTCCGTTCCGCTGCGTCGCGACCGAGGTGGTATCGGGCAAAGCAGCAGTTTTTTCTAGCGGCTCCTTGCAGCAGGCCCTGCGTGCGACGATGTCGATCCCCGGCCTGTTTTCTCCGGTTCGCGACGACGGCAAGGTCTACGTCGACGGTGGATTAGTGGCCAATCTGCCTACCGAAGTCGTCCGCAGCATGGGGGCCGACATTGTGATCGGGGTACATCTCGAGGTGGCCCCACCGAATCCGCAAGAACTGCAATCTCTTTTCAGCGTGCTAGGAGACTCGATTGACGTCGCGGTGCGGGAAAACGAACTTCGGGGACTGGCCAATGCCGACCTGGTAGTGAAGGTCGATTTGCACGCCTACAGCTCGCTCGATTATGGCAAGGCAGAGGAGTTCATTGGGCTGGGACAGAAAGCTGCCGAGCAAAAGCGAAATGTTCTCTCCGTCTATGCGCTCGAGAGCGCTGCCTGGCAGGATTATCTCGGAAACCAGCAAGCGCGCAAGAGGAGTGCCGTGCCCGTTCCCCAGTTCGTGCAAGTGGAGGGCACCGATCCGCAGTCGGCCCGGCATCTCGAAGCCTTCTTGCACCCGGTGGTCGGAAAGCCCATCGATCCGACGGTGCTCGACCACCTCGTGACACGCCTGACCGGCTTGGGCAAATACGATTCCGCCGATTACCGGTTGACCCATCGTGACGCTCAAAACGGTCTGATCATCACCTTGCATGAGACGAACTACGCCCCGCCCACCCTCCGACTGGGCTTCGATGTGGACGGCGCAGAGAACAATGACGTCACCTTCACCTTGTTCTCCCGACTCACTTTTATGGACATCGCCGGCTTCCGCTCCGAGTGGCGGACAACCTTCGAGTTTGGCAACACCTATGGCGCGCAAACCGAACTGTACAAACCGCTGAACCCCACCACGAAATGGTTTGTGGCGCCGCGCCTCGACGCGACCGATACGGCCTTCAAGATTTACTCGAAGAGTAATCCTGTGGCCGAGTACCGTCTCGAGCAGGCCGACCTCGGAGGAGACTTCGGCTACGCCGTCAATCGCTTCAGTGAGCTGCGCTTGGGTTACGAGGTTGGTTATCGCAGCGCCTATCTACGTCTAGGAACGCCCGCCTTCTCCTCCTACTCGGGGCGTTTCGGTGATACGCGGCTGCACTTCTTGAGTGATCACCGCGACGATCCTGTGGTCCCGCGCAGCGGCTCCATCGTAGAAGGTGCCTTCCGCTGGTATGACGCCAATCCGGGGGCGACCACCTCGTTCCCCTTGATTCAGGCCAGGGCAGACTATTATCACCCGGTGAGCGAGAAGGGGTCGGTCTATGCCGGTGGTGAAGGTGGCTCCAGCTTCGGCTACACCAACATCGGTGTGCCCCAGTTCTTCCTAGGGGGACCGGGACGGCTGAGCGCCTATGGAACCAACGAACTCTTCGGCAATCAGTATTACGACATTCAACTGGGCTACCTGCACAATCTGCTGACCCTGCCGCCTTTCGTTGGCAAATCCGTGTACGCGACCGGAGCTTACGAATTCGCCAAAATGTATAACTTTCCCAACGAAAGCAAATTCCCGAACGACGTAGCCGTCGGCGTTATCGCCCAGACCGTCGCCGGGCCACTCTTCATGGGCGCCAGCTACGGAGATACCGGTCACAGGAAGTGGTTTTTCCAATTCGGGCACATCTTTTAGAGTCGTCCACACCTGCTCGCCTCCAAGCCCTGCCGGCCGGATTCGACTAGCCGTTGACCTGGTCGATCGTGGGCGGTGAAAGTTCCATTTCTGTCCCCTCGCCTCGGGAGGCATCCGAGAATTTTTCCCCAGGACATCAGGGAGCATTCGGTTAGCCGCGATGGATCAGCCTATGTTATAAGTGCCTGGTTTCCTGTTTTTGGTCTCTCCCGCATGACCGGCCGCCGCACCAGCGCGTCCCCGCCTTTAATCAAGCTGGATTCTGCCTTTTCTACCGGTATCGCTGCCTTGATCGTTAGCCTTTTGTGTTACCTCGCGGCCAGGCTGGGGGGGGCGCTCATGCTGCGTCCGCAAATGGTTTGGCCCCTATGGCCGGGCTGCGCTCTGTTGGTGGCGGTGTTGTCGTTGACGCCGAAGAAGAGCTGGCCGGTTCTCATCGCAGCCGGCCTTGCTGGGTTTCTGCTGTACGATTTGCCTGCGGGTCTCACGCTTCGCTCCTCGGGCATACTCAATCTCGGCGACACCGTGGAAGTTCTCGTGGCCACCCTAGGGCTGAACCTCCGCATCGGGCCCGTGCCTCGCCTGGACAGTGTTCGATCCCTGGCCAGGTATGTGTTTTTCGCCGTAATCCTGGCCCCTATTTCTGCGGCCTGCGCGGGTATCGTCGCCCTGGGAGGCAGCTCTTGGGTCATGTGGAGGATCTACTTCCTGACCGAGGCATTGGCGCTCCTCACGCTGACACCCGCGATCCTGGGAGTGGTTCACGCGGCGTTAGCCTGGCGCCGGCAGTCCCGGGCCTACCTTCTCGAAGCGGCCGCGATGATGGCGGGCTTGCTTGTATTTGGGTACATCACGTTCGTATCTTCCGGCCGTGGCCGGCCAGAACTTCTCTACCTGCTGGTACCGTTTCTGCTGTGGTCCGCTTTGCGCTTCGGAACCGTGGGTACCAGCTGTGCAGCTACAGCCGTTGCCTTTCTTGCCATTGCGGGTGTGGTTAAAGGCCACGGTCCCTTCACCGAACACGCGCCCCTTGACGACGTTGTGTCGCTGCAATTCTTCTTGTTATTCGCCGGCACGCCTTTCATGTTTCTCGCCGCCCTTGCCGAAGAGGACCAACAGGCCGAACGCGCACTTCGCGAGAGCGAGAAACGCTTCCGGCTGGTGGCCAACAGCGCTCCGGTGATGATCTGGATGGCGGGCCCCGACAAGCTTTGCACGGACTTCAATCAACCCTGGCTTGACTTTACCGGCCGCCCGATCGAGCGAGAACTGGGTAACGGTTGGGCAGAAGGCGTACACCGCGAGGACTTCGAAGCTTGCCTGGATACCTACACCCAGTCGTTTGATCGGCGCGAAGCATTCTGCATGGAGTACCGGCTGCGCCGTCACGATGGCGAGTACCGCTGGGTCTTAGACAATGGGGTTCCAAGGTTTCATCTCGATGGTTCCTTCGCAGGTTACATCGGATCCTGCGTCGATGTGACCGACCGCAAGCAGGCGGAAGACAGGCTCGCGCAGGCCAATGAGCGCTGGCACCTCGCCATGGACTCCGGGCACATTGGCGGCTGGGAATGGGACATCAAGAACGAAAGAAATCTTTGGTTTGGGAAGGCGCACGAACTTTTGGGAGTACCCCTCGACGAACCCTCGGCATCGGCGCACGCTTTCTGGGACCATGTGCATGCGGAGGATCGTGTTCGATTGCGGGATGCCCTGAATAGCGCCAGGCAGAACCACACCGAGTTCAACCACGAGTTTCGCGTGGTCTGGCGGGATGGAACCGTACATTGGTTGCGATCGCGCGGGAGTTACTTCTATGCCGCCGATGGTAGTCCGCAGCGCGTGCTGGGTATCTCGGTGGACATCACGGAACGCAAGCGTGCACAGGAGGCGCTTCGCGAGAGTGAAGAGCGGTTCCGGCTTGCCGCCGAAGCCGGCAGAATGTTTGCCTACGAGTGGGACCTTACGACCGATGTCGTCATCCGATCCCAGGAGTGTGCCGCTATCCTCGGTCTGACCGGAAACCTCACCTGCACGACCAATCGAGAAGTGCTGGCCAGCCTTCACCCGGACGATCGAACGCGGCTGACAACCGCCGTGGCGGACCTGACCCCGGAACACCCCGTGTACCGAACCGAAATCCGCGTCCTTCGTCCGGATGGTGGCGTGGTGTGGCTGGAGAGAACAGGGCGCGGATTCTTTGATGCCCGAGGCCAGCTGAGGAAGCTAATCGGCATGGCAGTCGACATCACCGAGCGCAAGCAGGCCGAAGACACTCTGCGGCAGAGTGAAGAAAGGTTCCGCAGCGTTTTCCGGGATGCCGGGGTCGGCATGATCATCGTTGCACCGGACGGAAGATTTCTTTCTGCCAACGGGACATTTTGCGACTACCTTGGCTACACCGAAGAGGAACTCTTGCACCAGTCAGTCGAAGCCGTTACCGTCCCCGAAGATTGGCCGGCCTTTTCTCGCAAGCTGAATGAGGCCATCACTCTGGGACGAACCTTCAAGCGGTTCGAGAAGCGCTTCCTGCACAAAAGCGGACGCGTCGTCTACGCCGAAAGCAGTGGCTGTTGGATCCGCGATCGCGCCGGGAAACCGCAGTATTTCGTGGGCGAGGTGCTGGACCTGACCGAGCGCAAGCAGGCGGAAGAGGCGCTCTCCAGTGTCAACCGGAGGCTCATCGAGGCCCAGGAGCACGAGCGAATCCGGATCGCCCGAGAGCTCCATGATGACATCAACCAACGCCTGGCTTTATTGATCGTGGAGATGGAACAACTCAAGATGGACCTGGCGCTGCCCCAGGAAGAAATCGCTTCCCGGATGAGTCGGCTGGCGCTGCGGGTCAGTGAGATCTCGAGGGATGTGCAGGTGATCTCGCACGAACTGCACTCATCGAAGCTTGAATACTTGGGTATCGTTGCGGCGATGAAGGCCTTTTCCAAGGACTTCGCCGAACGGCAGAAACTCAAGATTGAGTTCGATGCGGAGGCCGTTCCCCCGGGTGTATCACGGGAAATCTCCTTGTGCCTGTTTCGAGTCTTGCAAGAGGCACTGCATAACGCCGCCAAGCACAGCCAGGGGCTGTACTTCAAGGTACAAATTCGAGCGAGCCCGGGTGAAATCTCTCTGACGGTGTCGGATTCAGGCGTCGGGTTCGATGCCGAAGCCCAAGGCGGCAATCGCGGGCTGGGGCTCATCAGCATGAGGGAACGAGTTCGGCTGGTGAACGGCACGATCAGCATCGAATCGAAAGCCATGGGTGGAACCACCATCCAGGTCCGCGTGCCTTTCCAGCCCGAAAGCAGCGCCGAACTAGCGGCTAGTTGACGAGTGAACCTGTGCTAAGCTCTGCGCTGCCAAGTTGTTCTGCGGCCTCGGGGCAGAGCCTTGGCTGCCCCAGTTTCGGTGTGTGGTAGGCATGCGATACCGAGATCGATGCAAGTTTCCCCGTACTGGCAACACTGACAGTTCCAGGTTCCGACGACGTGTTCTACCTTCTCGTGTCGGCGAGAAAAAGTTCCAATGCCGTGGCGACCGTCATTGGACTGCGCGCTGGTGCCGGGGAGGCTGGGGTCTGTTGCCCGCGGGTCAACAGAGTTCGACGGCGCAGCACCCGGCACCAGTGGTCGCAAATTGCGCCACGACAGCGTTGACACACGGCGAGCGAAGAAATGGCGGGCAGCGGATCCCAGCTAAGCAGCCCGAACCCGCCGGCTCGCCCCTTTCCCTGGCCCTGCCTTACGCCTACGCCGGTTGAAGCTCGCCGAGGGCCGTGTTCGCTCTCAACCGCTCAAGGCGGGGCGATGGCTGGGGCCCCCTACTACCGGCGTGATGATCCGGGTGATGAGATTCCAGCCCTGGCTGATCCCAGCGGCTTAGTGTGTTTCTAGCGCGAGCGAAGGGACCTAAGTTGGGGAGTGAGTCGTTTTGGAATGGGGATCATGAACTCCGAACTAATCAGCCGAAGACGACGTGGTGCCGCATTGCATATTGGACCACTTCAGCGTCGTTCCGCAGGTGCAGATTTCCCATAATTCGGTACTTGTGATAGGCGACGGTGCGGGTCGTCAGATTGAGCACCGCTGCCGCTTCCTTCATCGACCTGCCTTCGGCCAGCAACTGTAGAACATCGACCTGCCTTTCCGTAAGCAGCGGTTCGGGCAAAGCTTGTTGGGTTCGAGAGCTTGAGGCAGCGGATTGCAGCTGCGGCGATAAATAGCAGTCGCCGTTTAGGGCCTGATAGATAGCCGCGACCAGTTCTGCGACCGCGGCGGTTTTGGGCAGATAGCCGGACGCACCCCGGCGAAACGCCTCAGCCACCACATCCGGATCGTGATTGATCGTCACATAGATAATCTTTACGTGGGGCAGCGTGCGCTTGATTCGTTGGGCCGCCTCAAGGCCGTTGAGAAGAGGCATGCCGATATCCGCGAGAATGACATCGGGCTGCAATCTTTGCGCTGTTTCGATCAGACTGCGTCCGTCGTAAACCGTCGCAACCACGTTAAACGCAGTGGCCAGGAGTTTGTTGAACGCTTCGGCAATGAGTGCGTGGTCATCGGCGATTAAGATGCGCGGGCGGCTGGCACCGGGCATTAAACACCCCCAAAGAAGGCCTGAGCTTTTTGATCTAGAGCAGCCCCAAAACGATAGAAATTCTTCGGTGCTGGGATCCTAAGCTCCAACCGATGCGCTGGCTACTGGTATTTCTTGCTAGTCACCGGGTGGGAGTGGACGGCAGTGGTCTGCCATCAACACTCAACTTGCTGATGGCCATAGGCGAAGCCAGGTGACAGCTCGCCCGAGCGAATCAAGTGATAGTAGTTCCTAGGCTTCATGGCTGCATCGGTCTAGGTTCGTAAAACACTGTAATTATTGACAGTTCCCTTCAGAATCTCGGAGAAGATAATCCCTATCGTGCCGGCGGAAAAGTCCCCGGACAAGGCGCAAGCTCGCCCGCTAAAGTCGGGATCGACTGGCTTGCCCTGGAAGGACGAGTATGGGACGCCCGGGGGTCCTGTTAGCGGACGACCACACGTTGGTTCTCGAAGCCTTCAAGAGGCTGCTCGAGCCTGAATTCGAAATTGTCGGGACTGTCTCCGACGGACTCTCTCTTTTGTCCTCGGCACCCGGTGCGAAGCCCGATGTCATTGTGCTCGATATTGGCATGCCCGAAATGAATGGCATGGAGGCGGGAGTCGAACTCAAGAGACTGATGCCGCGCACCAAGTTGATTGCTCTCACCATGAACGAGGATCCAGATATTGCCCGCGAGGCCTTGCGGCTTTGGGCGTCGGGATACCTGCTCAAGAAGTCGGCTGGCTCTGAACTGGTGAAAGCAATTCGTGAAGCTCTGCGCGGACGCACCTACGTCACCCCGAAAGTTGCACAGCAATTGGAGGACGGCTTCGTCCGGGATCCGAAACTAGATCGCAAGAAGGAGCTGACGACACGTCAGAGAGAAGTGTTGCAATTGCTGGCCGAAGGTCGGACGATGCGAGAGACCGCCGACGAATTACATGTTACGCCGCGTACCATCGCCTTCCATAAGTACCGAATCATGGAGGATTTCGGTCTCAAGACCAACTCGGATTTGGTTAAGTTCGCTCTGAAACAAAGGGTGATTGCTCCGCTCTGAAAACTGTGCCGGGGCGCGAATTGAGCGTCCTAGCCTGCCACGTCTTGCCCACCTTACCCGTTATCGGCGCACGCTTCTCGAGTCGCCCCAAAAATACTCTCGCTTTATAGCGACGACAGGCTGCGGCACTTCACGTCGGGGCGAGGCTCAAATGGCGGCCTCCCGGCCATACTCGGCTGGCACCGGTCGTAGGCGTTGGGCACGGCACATGCGAGACTTTGCCTGGCCTTCACAGTCCGCCAATACCGCACAGGGTACGAGCACGCGCACTGCCTTCGCCCCAGCGACAAGCACCGCTAGGTCGTCCAGCTGACCAATGACTGGAATAAAGCTTGGGATCAATTGAATGGGGCTCAGAATATAACCGAGCGCACAAGCTGCGACGAGCCTGGCCGACCACGGCACGTTGGGATGCTTGAGGATCAGTGTCATCACCCGCGTCTGTCGGACCACAAATCGCAATCGCACATTCCATTTCGCCGATTGGTCGCGAAGCCAACCGTCATTCCACTCCGCGACCCGGTCTAGGACTCTCGATTTCATGCGATTCATGATTACGCTGCGGCTCGTTTGTTGGCTTCCGACGAGGCGGCTCCGGCGCGCCCAATGAGTCGATCGAGCAGCACACAGAGTAATATGCTGATGACAAGATACAAGAAAATTGCGGGCATCGCCATTGTTTGCTGCGGAAAATTGCCGTGGGCTATGGCCAAAGCGAGCCCAGGGTGACGGCACGCCGTTCCTAGCGAGAGGACACGACGGTTCGCCTGCTCGGGTCCGCCGAGCCAATAACCGAAGATGAGACCAGCCAGCGTGAATGCCGTCAGACTCAGGACGGTTCCGTTGCCGAACAAAGAGTAAATGGGCCGGGCTTCGATAAACAGTACCGGCAGGCTGGCAAGAACCAGCAGCCAAGAGGCGAAAGGGCCGACGTACTTTGAGACTCGCTGAGCAAACGGAGATAGCGCGGCCCGTCCAGCAATGCCGAGAAGGAGCGGTACCAGCACCATGGTAAAGACGATGCGGGCCACCGAGCTGACGGGCATGGACATGGGTCTGCCACTGACCCTTTCAAAGATCGCCATGGCGATCGGTATCACAGCGATGGCCAGCACAGCGGCGGCGACCAGCAAGCCTACCGTGTAGTTTTCCTTGAGGCCGACCATGAGCGCCCTCTTGGGAAAAAGCGGCGGAACCGGTGACACAGACAAAGCCACCAGTGCGACCTTTACCGCCGGGTCGAGATCAAAGTTAAGAACCAAGAGCAGCGCAACCAGGGGCATCAATACATTCATTGAGAAGAACGCGCGAACCAGCTTGTCCGGTCGTCGAAAAAGGTACAAAGGATCGGCGACCCTCGCCTCAAGCCCGATCGCAAACACGTTGAGCACAATGCTGACTCTTAGGATCAGTTCTATGAGATCTTGCAGGTTCACCGCACTCCTCCACCCGTTGAATGATGAGAATGTTGCGACAGGACGGACCAAGCGGCCACTGTCAACTCTGACAGCCGCTCCGCCTGGAAAGCGAAGTATCACGATAAGGCAGGCTTGATGGACGCCCTAAAGGGCAATCCTGTCCGGGCGTGGAAGGGCCTTCGCTGGCGAAGGACTCAAATATTTGATCAGCAGAACCTCATTGCCGTCCTGACTGTAAATCACCTGATCTACCAAATGCTGTGCCAGCAGAATTCCCAGGCCACCGGGCCGCAACCCGAGTTGGTCGCGGATCTTGGCATGACGAATCGGATCGTCGGGCGGATTGGCGACGGCGGCGTGGCTGATCTCGTCGAGGGTGAAGCCGACACCAGGATCTGAGATACGGCACGAGATCATGCGGCGGGCACGCACATACTCCACCTCTACGTACTTGTTGGGGTCGAGGCCCCCACCATGTTCCATCGCATTGAGCAGGATTTCGCGGAACGCCATTCCGACCTCTTCTCGCTCTGACTCCGGCAACTCGGCCAGTTCCTTCATGAACTGCAGGAGACGATCGGCCGTTCGCACCTGGCACCGCACCTCGAGTCGAATCCACTCCGGGGTCGCCGAGCGAAGTTCGATGCCATCGTCCCAAAATGGCACCTCCGTCGCGAGCTGGATCATATTTCCCAGCTGTTCGGTCGAAAACGGCCTGGAAAAAAGACTGAAGGCATGCTCTTTCATGGCGGCTATCACATCGGCCGGCGTTGTTTCCCTGGCCAGAATAATCAAGCGAGTATGAGGCCGTTGCACGTGAATCTTGCGCAACAATTCAACATCTTCCCTGCTGGATGTCCTCTCGCTGGTAATTATCAACTCGAACGCTTTGGCCTTGGCAGCTTCGAGCGCTTCCTGGTTCGTCTGTACATAGCAGATCGCCCAGACTCCAGGCTTCAGGATGCCGACCAGCAAGTCCTTGAGGTCACGGTCTGCATCCACCACGAGAGCATCTCGGATGGCGAAGGGCGGCATTGAATTCAGCAGAGTGTGGGAGATTATCGATTGCCGCATGCGCAAAGCGTAACTGTCAATTCCGACAGTAATGGGAATCCCATGCCAGCAATCAGCGATCGGCACTCGGTCTTGATGACCTGAACAATCGAACGAGCGTCGTTCATGCCAACGCCGAACTTACGGCTTGTCTTTGCGACTCATGCTGCCTGCTGAGCCTGGTCAGCAGCGAACTCTTCGATATCCGGAAGCCTCCAGGTTTTGTCGAGCACTGCTTTCTCCGGACCGTACCAGCGAAACAGCACTTCGAATCGCGCGCCCGGACGGGTGGGAATCCAATTCGATTGCTTTCCCGGGGGTGTTTTCGGACCGAAGTAGATGTCCGTCGATCCGTCGGGGTTGGTCTTGAGGCCCTGGGTCAGCGAAGAACGGCTTGCCCGGTCGAGGTTCCGGAGGAGGGTATGGCTGGCAAAATCGTAAACCGTCGCCGACCAATACTGCCTCACCGGCACCTTCGGCGGGACAGAGAGGCGATAGGACTTGCTGCCATTCAGCACGTGGCCACTCTTATCTCGCGTGACAAACAGATAGTATTGGCCCGCACCCATATGCTTGACACTGCTGAAGGCGTAGTAATACGTGGTCCCGCGGGCGTCGACGGGGTAGGTGTTCGAGCTTTTGAAGGATGTGGCCACGGCGTCGACCATCTCCGGATCGGCCGGAAAGAACCAGTGCGCGCCCGGGTAGAACGGCTCGTAGGCAGACTCGTAGCGTGCCGTCAGCCATTCATGGGCTTCTTGAACCGCCGCTTTGAGGATATCCGCGGTTTTGGCATCGGGCGCGAACCGCTTGCCTTTCTCTATGCCGATTGACTTCAGCGTGTTAATCATCACCCTATCCCTATCCAGCCAAGGCTCCATCTGCACGATACGGTCGAGTGCCTCGAAGAAGCGCTGGTCATAAGGAATATTGGCGTCAAAGACAACATCCTTCGCGTCGAGGAAGGTGGTCTGCGGCGGGTTGCCGGCGGCCCAGAGGGGATACAGCTTGATACGTTTCAGGTAGGCCACCGCGTTGGCGATATCCGCCTCGCTCTCGCTCTTCGGAATCGAGCGCAGCAGTGCGTAACCCTCATAGTTGCTCGACGGCAGTACGATATACTCCGGCGGCGCAATGCCGCGGTAAGCGGGCGGTAGCGTGAGGTACTTGCCGCCCTTGCCCCGATCCACCCCTGCGGGTCCTACGTCTTCGAGCGCGATCTGCCAGCAGTCCATCACGCTGCCGACGATCGTGCCCTCGTCTGCCGGAGGAATCTCGAGCACCATGGGACCGACCTCTTTTGTGTTGATAAATGGCATGATGTAAAGTGCGTCGGTGTTCGGAGTAAGCGTCTGGTTCTTCCAATCGGACGGTCGCGACCAGTAGACGAGCTGGTTGAAGGCGCCCTTGGCGTCGCGCACCATCGCCTGATATATGGCATCGTAGTTGACCGCCGGTATGCCCCAGATCGCCGCTTCGACCGCACGGCGTTGCAGTGTTCGTTCAGCGAGTTCCGATGAAGTGAACGCCATTTGTCCCTTCCTCTCTCCCTTCTTCGGTGCGTTCTCGCTCTCGCGACAAGGCCCGGGCCAAGCAGCTTTCCGTCTTGTCCGTCCTTGGCCGGCACCGTATTAGGGCAGCCTCCAGGTCCTGTCGAACTGCGGCCTGTTCGATCCCCATAAGCGAAAACCCATGGCGCCTCTCAACCGCGGCGCCTGACCAGTGGCCCTGTCCCTGTACCTTCAAGAACCTCGTTGATACGCCCGGCCTAACAACGGACAGGCATATACATGCGCATCCCTGATGGTTTCATACGCCTCCTGCGATGAGAGGTTGGGAGTAAGTTCGGATTCAAGAAGCGGTGTGCCCATGTGCGTCTCCGCTAGGATCGAATACGAACAACCAAGGCGCCCTCCCCCCGGTGCCCCTTCAAGCGAGCGGACCCGGGGGAGGTGAGCGTAGCTACAATAGAAGGAATCTGACACACCTACACCTGTCAGAAGTGTCAGCCCTCGCTAACGAATTGGATTAGTGCTCACCTTCTCGTACATTGATTAAAATGGAGAGTATAGGCAGGTATCTCACTCTTGGTCCCTGTCAAGATTGACAGTCTTTGGGGGAGACTCACACATTCGTGACTGCTCGGGCTTAGCTTCACAAGCGATTCAGTCGGCTAGTCGTGCCACCATCGTGTGCTCTTCGAGTTCAAGATCGACCCATGTTCACCGCAAGGTTGACGATCCATCGCGCCAGCCTTTTCCCTAAACCTCCCCTGCGGCTGGCACATCTTTCCTTCGCCGAGAAAAAGCTTCTCAAGCAGCCTTGGTCGTAGCCTCGACGGCACAGCCCGCTCCACCACCCTTGCCGGTCGCTTGGATCGCGGCATGCGCGTCGTCGGGCGGGAATGATCCAGGCTTGCGCGGCGGTTTTTCCTGCTCGGATTGGATGGAGGTTTGATTGATGACAAATACCTTCGTCGCGCGCTTTGGCCTGGTGACCAAGCGCAGACCTACATGGCACGCGGAGGTATCAATCGGCTGTGCCATGCGTGCGGCTGGACGGTAGCGCCGGCAATAATTGGGAGCACAAAGAAAGGAGCCGCCCTTGATCACGCGGCGCGGGATTCTTATTTCCGGCATCTGCGGGTCGTAACTCTGGTCTGCTGCCGGGAGGCTCCCGCCGCCGCAACAAGGTTTCGTCGCGGCGTGCCCCGCCGAGTACCAGTCGCTAGTCCACTCCCAAACGTTGCCGATCATATCGAAGAGTCCATAACCGTTAGGAGGAAACTGCCCGACCGGAGCCGTTCCCTCGAAGCCGTCGGTGCACAAATTCTGCCAGGGAAATTCACCCTGCCAGGTATTGGCCATAGGCTTGCCGCCAGGCGTGAACTCGTCACCCCAGGCATAGACCGCGCCGTCCAGACCCCCGCGCGCGGCCAACTCCCATTCGGCTTCAGTTGGCAGTTCCTTGCCGACCCATTTCGCGTAGGCCACTGCGTCTTCGTACGCGAGATGGACAGCCGGATGCCGGGCGCGATCCTCGATCGTGCTATCCGGCCCTTCAGGATGCCTCCAATTTGCCCCCGGGACGTAGGTCCACCAGTTGAAGTGATTGCGCAGGTCGACCCGCTGCGCCGGCTTGCGAAAGACAACCGACGCCGGCTGTAGCAGCTCGGGCTTGGCACCGGGGTAGTCTTCCGCCCGGGCAGGACGCTCCGCCAGGGTGACGTGTCCAGTGGCCTCAACGAAACGGGCAAACTGTTCGTTCGTCACCTCGTATCTGTCAATCCAGAATCCTTCGACGCTCACCGAATGCGATGGCCGCTCCTCGGAATAGTGATGGTCAGATCCCATTCGAAAGGTGCCGCCAGAAATCCAGACCATCCCAGGATCACGTAATGGAGTACCGATGCCGCCCGGCAACTCTTGAATATCGTCGGTTTGCATAGAAATCCTAGGACCGAGATCTAAGCCCGCAGCAGCTCTAAAGCCGCCCCCCGGTGAATAGGTGATTAGACTCCAGACGTATGGCGCCATAAAACTGTCAAATGTACTAGGTGCCACCAGTTGAGAGCCTCGAATCGATGGGAGCAGATATGGCCGTGTCGCTTGGGCCGCGGCGCACGTAGCGGTCGTCCCCGGCTGGATGGCATCGCAGATCCAATGGAAGGAAAAGCAAGTTGGTTCCGTGCCGTCGTCACTCTATGGTCAAGCGAGACGGTGGACGTTGGGTGATCAGTTTGACAGTTGTCGGCCCTGCTCAATGGGTTTCGCATGGGCGACTGTCCGGAGTCAACCGGTAAGCAAGAGGAGTAGGAATCTGAATTCTCTCAAGCTTGTTCTCAGACGCGGGCGAAATGCGGGTGTGCGTTGACGTGAACTGCCGACATGGCGAGCTCAAAACGGACGTGATGCGAACATTCGGTGCAGCTAGGAAAGGTCTCGCCGAAAAGAACAATGACGTAGTGGCTTTCTGCATGCTGCCGGGCATGAATTACTTTGTACAGCCCCGAACAGAGAGCCTTGTTTCCGGGATGAAGTTCATCGGACATTGATCTGCTTTCCTCCTCAAGTTTGCTGCCATCCGGACCGTCAGAGGCTCGCTCGCCCTCGACGTGTCGTCCCGAGTGGCCAAGTTGAAGACTCCTCAGAGAAGTTGGGATCGGGTTCGGTACTGAAAGGCTTGCCTCAATACGCATAGCCTAAGGTTCTGAAGACACTGGCATTGCATTTGAGGTAATCGACCTCTCAGGTCCAATCCGGTACTGCGACGAGGATGGGTGTCCGGCACGCCCTTCGCTACTACGGCGACAGCTGGTCTTCGTCGACCTAACAAATCCCCGATTAGCGCAATTTTTAATCCTAACCCACTGAGAGAGAGAGTTCCTTGCTGGTGCGCAATGAACAGAGAAGAAGTTCGCAGGGATGGAGAGGGACCGGGATCAACCCAGGTCGAGCTTTTCCGCAGCAAGAATCAGTTACGTTTCTTGGCGATCGCCCCTTGCCGCTCCCATTTCTTGAGCACGCGGGTGGCAGTAAACATGCCTACGTCCGATAAGTTGCCAAGTTGCTCGTTGGTAACATCTACATGAACGGCTCCCGAAAGCAGACGACCTGCGTCGTGTCCGAGACGAAGAAGCGCATTGGCTAATCGATGCTCCGCCTTCTGCGTCAGGAGGTCGCCATGAGGTCCGCGAAGGCTGCGAGATAACTCAGCGCAATTCGCCGCGTTCTGCGTAATTTGGGGATAGATTTCACTGAGCTCGCATACGCTGGCGTGCTTCCAGACGTACGCTTCACAGGCTTCGGCAACCTCCACGCTTCCCATGTAGGGGGCGGGTGCTTGAGCAACGATCCCAGGCCGAATACGTCGCTGGGAACTAGCCACCGCAGCAGAAGCTCCTTGCCTTGCCCTGTCACTCTGTAGTATCTAGCTTATCCCGAGGCCAGAAGAAAAAAGTGCGTGGCTCTGGCAGGACAGAAACCGGCGCCGCAGCCGTGGACGATGGCTCTAGGCGGCGGAGTTCATGCGCTGATCATGATGGGCAGAATGGAGTGCCGCTAAGGACTGAACTTCAAAGCAGTTGTAGTTCCAGGGACCCAGTTCAACATAGAGCCCGGGATGCAACATTTCCTCTCCGTCTCGGTCGTACTGGGCACCTGACAGAGTGTCGACGAGACGCCAAGCCTTCCCGCCCAGGCTCGGGCACGGCACTTGAACCCGGCCTTGAACCGTGGAGTCGCTGAAATTAATGACAACCAGATATCTCTGCTGACCTTGCTGCCATGTCCAGGCCAAGAGATTTCGAAAGCCCTGATTATCGGGCCAGCCGCTGCATTGGCAGAGACTCCATTCGCCCGCGCGCACCACCTTGGTGAGACTCTTCATCAGGCTCTGATAAAAGCTGCGCAGTGGCTCATCCGCGGGCTCCTCTGGAAGCCTACCGAGAAAAACGGGGAGTCGGATTTTTCTTCCCTCAAATTGCCCATCATGAAAGAGCCTTGCTCCGGGAAGGGTCGCGATGGCGACCGCGGCGGCCCTCTCCCGCTGGGGCGGAAATGTAGCAGCCGCGCGGGGTTCGTCGTGGTTCTCGATGAAACGAAGCAGCCGCCCTTGATAGCCGAGATCGGCGGTCAGATGAAGGCGAATGCTTTCCGCGTTCTCGTGGCACAACCGGTCGTAGAGCCTTTTGTCGTAGCAAAAGTCAAAGCCGTGTTGTTGAAGCTCCCATTCCAGATCCCAGTAAGCTTCGGCGATAAAGACAAAAGAAGGATAGGCTTTCTTGAGGGGCGCGATCACCTCATCCCAATATTCTGTCGTGGGGCGCGCTCCCGCCCGGTCCTTCCAGGTGCGCTCGAAGACGTTGTTGAGCAACAGCATCGCCATGTCGCAACGCACTCCATCACACTGGAAGGCAATGTCGCTGAGGGTTTCGATAACGGCCTGCCGGTGCCCCGGATGAAACGCATTCAGTTGCGCCACGTCGGGCCAGGCCGGGAAATAAGGATCGCGACCGCAGGCATAGATGAATTCTCCGGTCTTGAAGTACGCGGAGGGATTGCGCTCGAGATCTTCCGCTGTACCGGAGATGAAATATTCCGGGTGATCGTGAATCCAGGGATGGTCGGTGGCGACATGATTGGGCACGAAATCGAGGATCAGACGCATGCCGCGTCTGGCCAATTCGTTGCGAGCAATGGCTAGACCCTTCCGGCCTCCCAGGCGTTGATCGACCAGATAACGATGGACACAATAGGGGGATCCGACGTTGTCTTTCGGGCGAAAGTCAGGCAGGGCGCGATGGAAGTCCTCGAGCAAACTGCTATTTCGATTGGCGATCGAAATGCCCGCCGGACTTCTCTCCCAAACTCCCATGAACCAGACGGCGTTGAATCCGAGCTGGGCGAGTGCATCCCACTCGGCCGAGGGCACCGAGCCCAGATCGAGGGAGGCCTCGTACTTTTTGGTCAGCTCGTTCAGCCACACCCAGGTGTTGATTTCGTACACGACCGGGTATTTAGGCCACTTGGACATGCACATCCCTCTGGGGGGCAACCTTCGAGAACCCGCCAGCCTTGCCAGCTTCGAGGAACTGCTTGGCATCGAGCTGAGCAAAGATTTGCATCACTTTCGCGATGAGTCCCGTCCAGCCAGTTTGGTGGCTTGCTCCCAAGCCGGCACCGTTGTCCCCGTGAAAGTATTCATAAAACAGAATGTGGTCTCTCCAGTACGGATCGCTTTGGAATTTTTCCGTCCCGCCATAGACCGGGCGTCGTCCGGAGGGATCGCGCAGGAAGATTCCCGCCAATCGCCGGCCGATCTCTTGCGCTACCTCGAACAGGTTCATCATGCGACCTGAGCCCGTGGGACACTCGACTTTGAAGTTGTCGCCATAATACAGATAAAAGGACAGGAGGCCGCGAATCAGCAGCGCGTTCACCGGCATCCAGATCGGGCCACGCCAATTGGAGTTTCCTCCGAACATTCCTGTGTCGGATTCCGCCGGAAGATAGTTCACGCGATATTCTTGACCCGCCATCCTCAACACATAAGGATGCTCGAGGTGATAGCGCGACACGGCACGAATGCCGTGCGGGCTAAGGAATTCGTTTTCATCGAGCATCCGGGAAAGTATCCGGCGCAGCCGATCGGGATTCACCAGAGCGGCGATACCACGGCCGTTCACACCGAGATGGCCGGGGCCTGTCGGATGGATGCTTTCGAGCAATTGCGGCATGTGGGCCAGACGCTCCCTAAGTGTCTTCGTGACGCCGGGAACGCACTCGCGCTGCCAGGGTTCGATCACCGTGGTAGCGCACAAAGGCAGCAGACCCACCATGGAACGCACCTTCAAGCGCTCCGCATTGCCTTCCGGGAAGCGCAGGACGTCGTAGTAAAACCCATCTTCTTCGTCCCACATGCCGCCCGGTCCGGTGTGATTCATTGCGCGCGCGATCCAGAGAAAGTGATTGGCAAATTTGTTGGCCACCTCATCAAAGCCTCTCTCATGGGCTGCCAGCTCCACCGCAATCTCCAGCATGTTTTGGCAGAACAAGGCCATCCAGGCCGTACCATCGGCCTGTTCGAGGTATCCACCTCCGGGCAACGGCGCACTACGATCAAAGACCCCGATGTTGTCTAGACCGAGGAATCCCCCCTCAAACAGATTCTTCCCGTAACGGTCCTTGCGGTTGACCCACCAACTGAAGTTCAACATCAGTTTGGTGAAGCAGCGTTTGAGGAATTCATAATCGACCTCGTGTCCGAAGGCTTGCTCGGTGCGGTGCAAGAAGATGGCCGCCCAAGCGTGTACCGGCGGGTTGACATCGCCGAAGTTCCACTCGTAAGCCGGGATTTGTCCGGTGGGATGCAGGAAGAAGTCTTGCAGCAGCAATTCCAGCTGCTCTTTGGCAAAATCCAAATCCACGGAGGACAAGGCGATGGTATGAAAAGCTAAATCCCAGGCTGCATACCACGGATATTCCCATTTATCCGGCATCGAAATCACCTGTTCATTCAGCATGTGGAACCATTCGCTGTTGCGCATCGGGGGCACGCCTCGCTGCATGGGATCGTGGTCGTGTTCGTCCAGCCACTGGTCGACGTCAAAGCAAAAATATTGCTTGGTCCACAGCATGCCGGCCAGGGCCTGGCGCATAACCTGAGCTGCGTCGTCGGTTAGCCTTTCTGGAGTGATGCTCTGGTAGAACTCATCGGCCTCGCGATGGCGGCTGGCCATCCCGGAGGCAAAATCTTCAAATGGATCCGAGGTTGTGGCCGGGGCCGCTGCACATAAGCGGAGACGAAGGATCGCAGTTTTACCCGCCTCCACATTCAACTGATAGTGGGCAGCCGCTTTCGTCCCCTCCGCTGTCGGATTGATTGCGTCCTGTTCCCCGTTCACGATGTAGTTGTTGATCCCGTCCTTTACATAGGGAGCAGGGTTTGGGGTGCCGAACAGCCGAGTGTTGTTGGTCTCGTTCTCGGTGAACAATAAGGTTGGATCGCCTTCGCAGTAGAGAAGGTGGTTCCCGATCTCGGGATGGGTAGTCGCAATCACGCGAAAGTTGTTCTTCCGGCTGATCTCCTTTAGCGAGGGCTTGGTTTGATCGCGCCACCATGCCCACGTGTTGCGAAACCACAGGGTCGGCAATACGTGCAGCGTGGCCGTATCGGGCCCGCGGTTCGCCACCGTGATCTGCACCAAGATGTCCTCGGGAGCGCGTTTGGCATACTCGACGAACACGTCAAAATAGCGGTCCTGGTTGAAGATGCCGGTGTCGATTAGTTCGTACTCCAGATCATTGCGGTTACGTTGCCGGTTGCCGGCCAGCAGGTCGTTATACGGATAGGCCGACTGGGGATATTTGTAGAGATACTTCATGTAGGAGTGGGTGGGTGTGCTATCGAGGTAGAAGTAGCATTCCTTGACATCTTCGCCATGGTTTCCCTCGCTGTTGGTAAGACCGAAGAGGCGCTCTTTTAAAATAGGATCCTGTCCATTCCATAGAGCCAGGGCGAAGCAGAGACGCTGGTGGTCATCCGAGATGCCGCCCAATCCGTCTTCCCCCCAATGGTAGGCACGCGACCGGGCCTGGTCGTGGGTAAAATAATTCCAGGCGTTTCCGTCGCTGCTGTAATCCTCGCGGACCGTGCCCCATTGTCGCTCGCTGAGGTAAGGGCCCCACTTTTTCCAAGGCGCGAGACTCTCGCGGGCTTCCCGGAGCCTCTCCTGCTCTGCCTGCTTAACATTCGGCATACCGTCTTCCTCCGTGTGGATTGGGGTGAGCCTCCCCAGCAACCGCACCCGCGGGAACAATTGTTGTCCCGTCTACACTCGGGGCCGGCGCCAAGGTAGGGTCAACATTATCCTCTTTCTCTCTCTCTCTCTGCTGATTTGCCGGCGGACCCAAGGTTGATTGGTTTCGCACCGCGAGAACCTTGCCGCTCGGAGTCACGCCTGGCTGGAATGCGGGTGGCTGGGGTGGCGGCTCCGGCGGAGTCGGCGCCGCCACCGTGGTGGGAACCTTCGGGGTGGGAGTCGATCTATCGGTCGACGTTGGTGAGGGCTGATTTGCATCCGCAGTAGACGAGTACGGCTTATTCTTCGAGCAAGCCGTAAGAGAGAAAATCAAAAACACCAGAAAACGTGGAACATTGCGCCTTTTCATGCCAGCCTTCTCAACGGAGAGGAAGACTATCGACTCCAGCCGTCACCGGGAACTGTCATATATGACAGGTGGCGCTTGCGGGATGGCAAACGACGCCCAGTCTGAGTTACCTTCAACCACTCCAAGAGGCAAAGCCTCGACCCGCGATGCTCCAAAGAACCTTTTCAAATTGCGCGAGAATGAGTCAGGACCCGCGGGGAGAAAAACATTCGCCCGGCAAGTGCTTCCTTAATGGCGAGCGGCAGGTCGATGTGCATACGACGCTTGACGACATAACTTGCGCCAAGGTCCTGAGCAGCCCGAATATAATCAGCATCTTCCTGCACCGTGAGGAAAATCAGTCGGGCGGGAAGAGCGAATCGCCTCACTTCGCGGGCCGCCTGAATGCCATCGAGGCCCGGCATCGCGATGTCCAAGACCACGATGTCCGGCTTGTACTTTAAAGCCGCCTGCACGACCTTAATGCCGTCGCTCACGCCCGCCACGACATTGCATTCATCCGCCAGAAGTTCCCCGACTCGGCTCAACACGCGAGCGTGGTCATCGGCAAGAACTACCGTCGGTCTTCGGTCAAGCGAGCGCATAGCGTCAGTCTCGAATCTCCCCTCGCTGTCATGAGCATCTCCCGTTTAGCGTAGTTTGCGCATGCGAACAACTGTTAAAAGCACACATCGCCCAGTGGCTTCGTCCTTGCCCAGGGTTGGCGCGAGGGTTTCACCGAGATATTCCACAATTTCGATGGCCTCCGACCTTTTGCCGGAATCCCGTCTATGCCGCATCGATCCTCGGACACCTCTGGCTCTTCCATGGCTCGCATTGCGCTTCGCCGTGGTCGAGGTTCCATAGAGGAAGGAGATCTAGGACGTACCGCACGATGGACTGCGTGTTTGGTCTGCACGGCAAGCAGCTATCGATTTCAGGATCAGGCGCAGGAAAGAAAGACCGTGAAGAATGACCAGCGGTTCGCGATCTTCACGAAGCACTCAGCCAAATACGACATGGTGCCGCAGCGTGTACTGCACTACTTCAGCATCATTGCGGAGATGCAGATTCTCCATAATTCGGTACTTGTGAAATGCCACGGTACGAGCGGTTAGATTTAGCACCGAAGCTGCGTCTCGCATCGACCGTCCTTCGGCGAGCAACTGCAGCACTTCGACTTGCCGATCCGTCAAGTGGGCTTCGGGAACGAGCTCCGCCGCTTTCAGCCTAGAATCGCGGACGCCGGCTTTGAGCTGAGGGGAAACGTAAGACTCGCCATTCAAAGCCTTGTAAATGGCGGAGACCAGTTCCGAGGCGGCTGCGGTCTTGGGTAAATATCCCGAGGCACCACCCCGGAAAGCCTCTCGGACGAGATCCGCATCGTGATTGATGGTCACATATATGATCTTGACGTCGGGCAGGGTTCGTTTGATTCGTTGCGCTGCCTCCAACCCATTCAATAGGGGCATGCCGATATCTACGAGAATTACGTCGGGGTGCAACTTTCGCGCTGCCTGCATCAGACTACGGCCATCGTGAACCGTTGCCACCACCTCGAAATCTTTTTCGAGCAGCTTGTTGAAGGCTTCTGCGATGAGAGTGTGGTCATCGGCGATGACTATGCGCGGGCGGCTGGCACCGAGCACGGCAACCTCCTGGACAAACAACTTTTGTTTCTTGTTTTCCCGGAGAAACGCAGAGCGACCCAAGGGTCAATCAGTTGCTGGCCATCAATAAAACGGAAGCCGTGGTCAGGCTACTGTTATTTTCAACGACTCCCGGTTCATGAACAAAGTCACCGTCGTTCGTCTCCTAGATGGCTCGTTTCATGATAGGTTCCAACCGGTCCGCTCGCTCCCCAGGTTCGATCGCCTCCGCTGGGCCGACGCTTCCCCGCCCTCGACCCGCCAGTGGCTCGGCATAGATAAACTCGGTCGGCCGAGCGAAGCTGCTTCCCGAAGCTTCGACCACCTCTGCGATGTGCAGGAAAAGGTCTTCGCGGACGGCCAGGAATTCATTGTTGTCCTGTGTGAGAACATAGGCGTAGAGCTCGAGTTCAATGGCACGCGCCCCGAAGTTGACCAGTCGAATTCGAGCGCTCGGTGTTTCGATTTTCGGATTCTCTGCCAATAGCTCTTGAATCCCCTCGAGCACCGACCTCAGCTGCGTGGCCGTCGCTCCATAGCACAGTTGCAAATTGGTTTGCACCAGCATCTTTCGTCGAGTGGCGAAATTTTCGATATTTGCCTGCGACAAGGCTCCCGCGGGTATCGACAAGAGCGATTGTTCGTTGGTTCGAAGCCGCACCGACCGCAGCGTAATATCCTCAATCGTGCCCACCCGGTTCGAAATGCAACACGTGTCACCGACGGCCAGAGCCTTGTCGGTCAGCAGAAAAATGCCCCCCAGCAGATTCTCCACGGTTTTTTGAGCGCCGAAGGCAACCGCCACACCGCCAATGCCGACGCCCGCCAGAGCCGTTTTCGTATCGACACCGAGAATGAGAACGGCAAACAGCGTCGCCAGGGTGAGGAGCACGTTGAAGACACGTTGCCCGAGCAGCATCAGCGACTCGGTGTCGGAGCGGTGGCGACGTTCCATCAGACTTCGGGCCTGCTCGAAAGACAGAGCGAAAATACGGTGGAGAAGCCAAGCCACGCCGACGACCAAAAGAACGAAGCAAGCACGCTCGTAGATGAGTCGGAAGCCCAGGGACATCCCGAGCAGGGGCAATAGCAAGAGGTGAAACGTTATGGTCAGCACGACAATGAAAGGCCATGCCAGCGCTTCGAATCGTCGAGGCCGAGTCGCCGACGGTTTTCCGCAAAAGGAACATCCCCAGACGCGACATCGACCAGACCAGCAGTAGGGGCAGGGCAATCGATGCCATCCAAGCTACCCATAACGCCGAGGAAACTCCCAGGAAAGTGCTGTCCAGGAGCGCTGGGGGCATCACTTGCTCAAGCCAGGTCTTCTCGATGTCCTGGTAGAGAGCCGGAACCTGGGCGAGTGTGTCGGAGGCAACCAGCCAAATCGAACCAGCCTGTGGGTCGTTGACCCGCACCAGGATTATGTCGACTCGCTGGCCCTCGATCTTGAGCGGCAATCGGTCGCGGTCGAGGGGTAAACCATCGCCTGGGTCCCCGGAGGGTGAATCGCTGATCGTCCCAGGGGAGCATGGAAATAGTGGTTCAACAGTTCTCGGAGGTCCCGGCACAATTCTTCTGTCTTTGGCTTTTGCTTGTCGTTGAGCTGCATGTATCGAGCGGCCGAAACGAAATCATCGCGGTCGACGGCACGTATGAAACCCGTAATGGTGCCTCGCGGGGTGCTGCGCGGGTCGCTTTCCGTCGGCTGCGGGGCGGGAACTGATTTTTGAGAAGTGCCTCGACCCGCCGTCTGAGCGGCGGCGGGCAGCGCCAGGGCAAATACCAGGATCGCAAATCCGGCCGCTCGAAGATTCCGCGAAAAGGTGGGGAGTTTGCGATGAATGGTTGGGCAAACTGTGAAACTCATACTCTGGTTCCCCCCCCCAAAGCCTGGGCAGATCAACCCGTGCCTGGAAGCCACGACCATTCGCTGGCTGAAACTGCGTCCGCCATCCTCCACGTGCCGCCGGTCGAGTTACCCAGGATATTTCGCCGCTGATGGCTATCTCTATACCATCGTGACCTGTGCGTCAAACCCAGCTTGGTTCGATCGCCACCAGAGAATGAATTCGCTGATTCGGCGTACCGTTGCGTCGATCGACTGGGGTTCAGCGGGGATCGTACAGTTCGTGGTTCACCAATCTGCGACCGAAACCACTGTCACTGTTAACAGTTCTTTTGCGACCGTCGGCGAAGATAATTGTCGCAAGGTCTGCGAAAGGGTCACGCAGAGCTGCGAGCCTCGCTACGCCACTCGGTCGAGTCGCTCGCACGGAGGACGGGAATATGGGGCGGCCTGGTGTTTTGCTGGCGGATGACCACACGTTGGTTCTGGAAGCTTTCAAGAGGCTGCTGGAGCCGGAATTTGATATCGTCGGGACGGTCTCGGATGGACGCGCGCTTCTATCCGCGGCGCCGAGGTCGAAGCCTGACGTCATCGTGCTCGATATCGGGATGCCTGAATTGAGCGGCATGGAAGCCGGTCTCGAACTCAAGAGACTTTTGCCGGGAACCAAGCTCATCGTTCTCACCATGTGTGAGGATCCTGATCTCGCTCGCGAAGCCTTGCGAAATTGGGCTTCGGGTTACTTATTGAAGAAGTCGGCCGCCTCAGAACTGGTCAAAGCCATACGCGAAGCTTTACGCGGCCGGTCGTATGTTACCCCGAAGATCGCTCAGCGATTGCAAGATGAATTTGTTCGCGATCCGAGAACCGACCGCCAGAGAGAACTCACCACGCGGCAGCGAGAGGTGTTGCAGCTGTTGGCCGAAGGTCGAACCATGAAAGAGACCGCGAACCAGCTACACGTCACCCCGCGCACCATCGCCTTCCACAAATACCGAATCATGGAAGATTTTGGTCTCAAGAACAATTCGGAGTTGGTCAAGTTCGCCATCCGAGAGCGGGTCATCTCTCCTGTCTGAGCCTGGGCTGCCCAAGCACGCGACCGGCTCTCCTTTTCTTGGTCGCGACCCGAGTGTGCATGGCACCTCGGTCAGGTCTTCGTTGCCTCTGCCCCCTATCGGCTATTTACGGCCGCGCACAGCCAAGAACAGGGATCTGAAGGTAATCTTGAATGCGCCGTAGGTTTGTGTTTTTCTGGTTGCATATGCGTGCGATCCTACTCCTGGGTGGTGCTCTAGCCGTGCTCCTCGCATTGACCCTGACCACTTACATTCGAGCCGAAGGTTTAAAGACTTGCGCCTCAACCGAAAGCAGACAGGCACGTCGCGAAGTCAGTCATTTGGGAGATTGGGAAAGCGTCTATCGCTCCTTCCAGCGATTCGAGAGTTGCGACCACGGAAAATTGTCTGAAGAATACAGTTACGCGATCAGCCGCCTGCTTGCCCACCACTGGGAACAGGTCGATGTGCTCCTCGGACTGGCAGCGCGTGACCAGGAGTTCAAGCGGTTTGTACTGCGGCACATCAACGAAAATATCCCCGAGGAGGAGGCGCAACTGATTATCGGCAATTCCCGCCAGCATTGCCCGAGCCAAGGAGAGTGGCTATGCCGAGCGATCGTGGACTACTAGAGATGTCTGAAACCAGCGCAACGGAACCTTTCAGAGTTTGCGCTCGTCTTGGAGTTCGGCCGACCCGACGGCAGTCCGAGGTTCCTCGGCGACGGGATGGTCGTGCGCGAACCTCAGAAAAGATCTGCCATTGCCTAAGGAGCAGCAGGATGCTGGAGCTTCGCAGTCGTTGGCTTCTGTTCTTGATCGTGCTGATCTGTGGAAAGGCGTGGGCAGGACAATGGGTCGCCTTAGGGCCGGACGGCGGCGACGCCCGGAGTCTCGCGTATGATTTGCATGATCCGGACCACATTCTCTTGGGTACCAGCGCAGGGACGATCTTCCAGTCGAGGGACGGCGGCCACAGTTGGGCACATTTCGCGCACCTAGGGACTGGCGACGACTATGTCGTCGACCATATCGTGGTTGACCCTCGAAATTCCCAGCACATCTATGCGGGCGCCTGGAGCTTAAAGGGCCACAACGCCGGCGAGTTGTTCTCGTCATTCGATGGGGGTAGGAGCTGGAAGGCGATTCCGGAGATGCATCGGAAGTCGATTCGCGCCGTGGCGGTCGCTGCCTCGGATCCGAACGTATTGGTAGTCGGTGCACTCGACGGGATTTTTCGCAGCACCAATGGAGGTCGGGAGTGGCATAAGATCTCGCGCCACCATAGCGAGATTAAGAATGTTGAATCGATTGCGATCGATCCCGAAAACGCCAACGTCATATATGCCGGAACCTGGCATTTGGGCTGGAAGACATCGGATGGTGGGGTCAGCTGGCGTCGCATCGAAGGGGGAATCATTGACGACTCGGATATATTCTCGATCATCGTCGACGAATCGCGCCCGCAAACGGTGTTGGCCAGCGCCTGCTCCGGAATTTATAAGAGTCTCGACGGCGGCCGTCGGTTCGAAAGAATCCTCGAGATTCCCTTTTCCGCGCGGCGTACGCGGGTCCTGAAACAAGATCCCAAGGACCCGGCCGTGATCTATGCTGGAACCACGGAAGGTCTCTGGGTGACGAACGACGGGGGAACCACCTGGAAGCGCTTCACCGGTCCTGACATCGTCGTCAACGATATTTTGATCGATCCCCGCGATCCCCAGCGCGTACTGTTGGCAACGGATCGCGCCGGCGTTTTGGCCAGTGAGCATGGGCCGCTGAATTTCGCCGCATCCAACTCTGGCTTCACCCATCGCTACACGTCTTCCATCCTGGCAGACCAAGGCAATCCCGACCTCCTCTACGTGGGAGTGGTCAACGACCGAGAACGGGGAGGCGTATTCGCTTCCAACGACGCCGGACAAAACTGGACGCAGAAGAGCGAAGGTTTGGATGGCAGAGATGTATTCGTGCTGAGGCAAGCCGGTGATGGAACCGTACTGGCGGGAACGAACCGCGGAATCTTCGTTCTGCCTCGCAACCGCTCAGCCTGGAGCCCGCTTAACCGTAGGGTCGAGGCTGATCGGCAAACCGCTCTGGGAAACCATGCGATCGCGCCGAGCGGGATTGCGAGCAAGAAGGTAAACGACATTGAGATCACGCCCCGCAGATGGTATGCCGCTACTTCCTCAGGTCTCTACTTAAGTTCCGACCAAGGGGAGAGCTGGAACCGAGTGGGTGCGCTGGGCAGACCCTATATTGTCTCGGTCGAGGTGTGGCGCAACGTGATTGTGGTTGCCACGACCAGCAAGGTGCTGGTCTCGCTCGACCACACCAAGACGTGGAGAGTTTCGACTGGCTTCCCTGCCTACGTAAGCGGGATTCAAGGCATGACGATCGCCCCGGATGGGACAATCATCATCGCTTCCCGTAAAGGTGCTTTTCGGAGTCGGAGTCTAGGTGCCCGATGGGACCGTATGCATCTTGGGCTGCCAAGCGCGAACATAACCTCCGTGACCTACGATGAAGCCCAGCAACGGCTTCTGGCGACAGTAGCAGAGAAGACCGTCATCTTTGAGAGTAACGATGGCGGTCACAGCTGGCATGGCATTTCCGACACCGAATATCCGTTGCGGCGACTCAGCCTTCTCCATGGGCGGCTTGTGGCAACCACACGATTCGATGGCCTGATCCTCCAGCAGGAAACTGACCAGCACTCGCGGATAAGCGCTGTCAAGCCATCGAACCCGTGAGCCAGGACTCACCCTTGCCATTCTCGGTCATCGGGGAGACTCGAGGCGATCAGCCGGGGTTCTCTTCAGCCATAACCGACCTTCTTAACCCGTAACTGTAACATCCGCCGGGCATTATGCCTCTGATCCCACCATTACCGTGCCGCTTTCCCTCTCACCCCGTCCCTGCCTCTCGATGCGCGATCTCCGGACCTTGCCCCCTGTCACCACTGACACTTTTGACAGTATGCAGAAAGGGCAAAGCTTCATAGGATCTTGTCCGACAAGCTGAACCGGTCGGATACGGGGCTTCCGTCATCGGTAAGGAAAAAGAGTCTCGGGGACCCCTAGGAAGCCAACTTTGAATTCAGCCAGACGCGGCTCAGAAGAAGGAGAGTACATCAACATGAAAAAGCATTTCGT
>DASPTQ010000105.1:0-4528 GCA_035623335.1 Terriglobales bacterium | reverse complement strand
TTCCGGTCCATGCCGAGGCCTTGGGTTGTGAACGGGGTACCAGCTACTGCAGCCACAACATCATTGACTTCCGCAACTATCACGAATTCAAATCCCAGATCAAGATTCTTCCCCATTGATTTCGCTCGGACCTCTCATCAGAGCGCGATTCGCCGTGCCGACCCAAAACTCTAGAGCGGTGCATCAACCAAATCGAGTCGATTCGGAAATGCGGGGGCACATCACAGCGACTAACCCAGCCCGACTCAATCAATAGCGCTCAAAAGCCTTCGCAGTGAACACACCCGTGCCTGGAAGAGGCGAACAGAGAGCGCAAGCTTGTGAAACCGCCTCATTTCGCCAATTGGTCCGATATGGGAGGTACCCGATTCGGTTAAGTTATCGTCCACGAATGAAAGATCAGGCTGTGAACCTTGACAGTGGAATGGGCTGGCCGAGTTAGTTAATGTCCCTATGGAGGTTGTTCATGGCGACTCTTCCAAAAACGCACGAGCCCGAAAAACAGCCGACTCCGATTCGATCAGGATCGACTTCCCGTTATGACGAATTGGCTAATCTCCCGTTTGCCGAAAACCGCCCTACGGAGGACACTGCTCAAGTCCTGCGTGACGAACTGCTTTTTCATCGAGCAACGCAAGCTTATCTGTGGGCTCTACCTCTCATCAACACGCTCGGCATGAAGCTCGGCTCCGAAAAGGCTTTCGGCGCCGGATACAACGTCTTGCCGATCTGGAAGAAGCGCCTCGACGCCAAGACGCTGGTGACCACGCCGAACTCCGACGTGATCTACGCGATGAGCTACGTCGATCTTGGCAAAGACGGTGCACTCGTTTTCGAAGCCCCTCCTCAGCTGCAAGGCATCCTGCTTGACTTCTGGCAGAGGCCGATCCCGGTGGACGGCGGAAAGTTCTTCGGCGATGTTGGCTTGCCAGGACCCGACGCCGGGAAAGGCGGAAAGTTCCTCCTGCTGCCCCCTGGCTACCAAGGACCAATTCCCGGGGATCACTACGTCTACCGTTCCGACGACCAACAACGTGTTCGTCTTTTTGCGTGCGTTTTACCAAGACCCAAAGAATCTGACCCCGGCTGTAACGGTGATTGAGACGTCGAAAATCTACCCTTTAAATGGCAAAGCCGCTGCCATGCCGATGACGTTTCCAGACGCCTCCGGCGTTCCCGTGAAGATGCTGCCAAACAGCGACGGCACGGCGTTCGACCAGCTCAAGCAGCTGGTTGACAGCGAAACTGCCGACCTAGCTGACCCAGACTCACTTGGTATGCTCGCATCAATCGGAATCATCAAGGGACAACCGTTTACACCGGACGCGAAGGCGCGTCTCATCCTAGACCGGGCCGCAAAGACAGCGTACAAGATGAGCCGCGTAATCGGCTTCGAGCCAGTCGTCAGTGGTCGCGACTTTCGTGTCTATCCCGATCGTCACTGGTTGAATCCAATGGCCGACGCCACACCAGCGAATCCGGGAGGCCCGTTCGATTTGGGCTGGCGCAGAACTGCGGGAGGCTACCTGGACCTCGATACCCGCATTTGGTTCTTCACCGACTACTACTCGATCAGTCCGGGAATGATCTCGCAAATACCGGGCAAAGGTGCGAAATACATGATTGCTTTCGCGGACAAAGATGGGACAGCACTGTCTGGGGGGAGCAACTATCGGCTGAATCTTCCCGCGAATATTCCAGCCGGCAACTTCTGGTCGGTGACGCTATACGAAGCTGAAAACGCTTCAGGTCTTGCCAACAGCCAGCCATTCCCGTCGCTCGGTTCGCGGGACAAGCCTTCGCGGAACGCCGACCGCAGCACGGAAATCTATCTTGGTCCGAAAGCTCCTGACGGAAAGGAAAGTAACTGGCTCGCGACCGTTCCTGGAAGAGGATACTTCGCCATTCTCAGGCTCTACGGTCCGACGGAAGCGGCCATCAACAAGAGCTGGAAACCCGGAGACATCGAGAAGGTGAAGTGATCCATACAGGATTTCGAATTTCGACAAGGAGAACGAAGAAATGAGCGCTTTACCAGCTACCCTGCTTCAACGTCATGACGCGCAGGTTCCTGCCTTCAAGATTGCCAGGGACGTGCCTTCCACACCAGCCGGAACCGTAATGACCAATGAGTATGTCGTCACCGTTGCTCGCCTCGCTTATGTCTGGGGGTGGCCCCTGATCAACAATCTCCACCGCCGGGCGTCGTTTGCCAAGGCTCCCGAAGCGGGACGTCTCGGCGATGTTCTGCCAGTTGCTCCAGTGGGCCATTTGGTATGCTCACTGATTACATCAAGCCGCAGCAGAGTTTTGTAACCTGCCCGAACCAGGACACCGTCTACGGGGCAGGCTTTTTCGCCTTAGACAAACAGCCTGTGGTGGTGCAGGTTCCCGATTTTGCAGATCGCTTCTACACGTATCAGATCGTTGACCATCGCACCGATTCCTTCGCGTCGATCGGCAAACAATACGGGACCCAGCCCGGTTTCTACTTGCTGGTTGGGCCGAACTGGAAGGGAGACGTACCAAAGGGCGTCAACGCAGTGTGCCAATCACAGACTGATCTCGCCGCGGTCTTTCCACGGGCGTTTCAGGACGATACATCGGAGGACAAGGTAGCGATTCAGTCCATCCTGAATCAGATCAACATCTATCCTCTTACCGAATATGACGGCAAGATGAAAGTCAAAGACTGGAAGAAAACCCCGGCGTTTCCGACACCCCCAGGCGCTGGCAAAGGAGAAACCAAGTGGGTGACTCCGGAGACGTTCTTTGACGAGGCGCCGACCATTTTGCAAGTTGTGCCGCCGCTACCGGGCGAAGAATCGCTTTATGGCTTGATCAAGTCCGTGCTCGATGCGGCCGCCAATAGCGCGGAGATCAAGAACACCTTAAAGCAGACGGCAATCGCCGCCGAAGAGGACCTCATCGGCCCGTTGTTCGACTTCCATCACAACGGCAAATCCGTTGGTAACGGCTGGACTTCGCCACCGAACGGGGCACGCTGGGGAACCGACTATCTGTCGCGTGCCGCCACCGCCAAATCGAACATGTTCGACAACGCTCCGGAGGAGACGAGGTACATCTATACCGACTATGACTCAAAGGGAGAGCGCCTCGTAGGAGAGAACCACTACAGTGTCACGTTCAAGAAGGGCGCTTTACCTCCGGTCAATGGGTTCTGGTCGCTAACTCTGTACAATAAGGCGCACCTGTTCGAACCAAACGCCCTCAATCGCTACTCGCTGGGCACCAAGAGTAAGACTTTGAAGTACAACTCTGATGGTTCCTTGACGCTCTACTATCAAAGCGATTCTCCGGGTGCAGATAAGGAATCGAACTGGGTGCCAGCGCCGAAGGATGAGTTCTCCCTGTACATCCGCTCCTACTGGCCCAAGGCAGAGATTCTCGAAAGTCGATGGACGCCGCCATTGGTAATCCGGGGTTAAAAGTAGCGTTTCCATCGCACTTCGGTCACGTTGACCTCAGCCACATATGTACGGCCGCCCTTTTGCTGAATGTTTGGGCGGCCTTTTTGTCGGTTGGTGTAATATCGCGATTATACTCATCTGCTGCCGCAAGGCTGATGGGCAAGTGTCCACTCAGCAACTTGTTGATGTTCTTTATTTGGGCAGACTCGGACGCTAGCCGCAGCCTGCGCCCTCCCTATTTGATCGTAAACATCACACTGTTGGAAGTCTCGCTTGGCGTGTTGCTGCCGCCCCCGTAGGGGCCGCCTGGGGTGCTGCTGCCCGGGTTGGTTACCGAGACCTGCGCGGTGCCAGGAGTGGCGATGTCTGCGGCGGGAATCGTGACGCTAAGCATGTTCGCTGTCGGGTGGGTTGTGTTGGGTTGCGGTACAGCGTTCCAATTCACTACTGCGTTTCCGTTAAAACTGCTGCCCATGATCATCAAGGTGAATTCCGAACCACCGTGAAGCTGGCTGGCAGGCATTACTGCCGCAACGATCGGAACAATGCCGGGCTGTGTCATCTGTTTCGGGGTGCTGTACCCGCAGCCAAAGGCTGCCAGAGTTAGGAACAAGAAAACAATTGTCCTCATGAAGTCCTCCATTCGGCAATCCCTTCTAAAGTAGTTAACAAAAGGGCGAATCGGCGGGTGTCAGGCCGCCGTCATTTTTTTGTAATGGAAATGTCTACTTGCGTTCACCGCGCGGCGTGGTCCGATGGAGGTTGGCGAAACAGATTCCTCCGCCGTGAAGCCTCCTCGGAATGACAGGGGTTGGTAAGGCAGAGGGAACCGGAGGCAGCGACGGGCCTGAAAATGTGTGTTGGCGAAAAATCTTAGGGCCCTATCGACAAGTGCGCCGACGCCGAGCATCCGCCTAAGACCGAGACCTGTTCCGGCGGGGCACTTGCGATAGGGAGATCCTATGAAAAGGGATGTCAAGAGAAATATTTTCCCCTCCCCTTGCTAGATACGGGAGTTTGGCGGATTGCATCCAGCCCCGTTTCTGTCCACGAAGGGTTTGGGGGTTGACCTTAGGCGCGCTGCGTAGCGGCGAGTC
>DASPTQ010000104.1:0-36383 GCA_035623335.1 Terriglobales bacterium | reverse complement strand
TTTGTGGATCTCGACCGTGCTCCACGTCTTGTCCGCAGCGTGGCAGAGGTTTTCCAATCGGCACTCCGCACATCTCGGCGCTCGGGCCGTGCATAACTTGCGGCCGTGCCAGATCAGCTGGTGGGCGAACAAAATCCATTTCTTCTGCGGAATCACCTTCATCAGATCGTCTTCGATTTTCACTGGGTCGGTGTTCTTGGTAAGCTCCAGTCGTCGGCTGATGCGGGTGACGTGCGTATCGACCACGACGCCCAACGCCTCCTTGAACCATGTCCCCAGGACGACGTTTGCCGTCTTACGCGCCACTCCGGGCAAGGTGAGCAATGGTTCCATCGACCCCGGCACCTCGCCACCGAACTCCTTGACGATCTTCTTCGCCGCTCCGACCACAAATTTGGCTTTGTTCCGAAAAAATCCGGTCGATCGAATGTCGGGCTCCAGTTGTTCCGGTTCGAGCGCCGCAAAATCACGAACCGTGGGGTATTTGCGAAAGAGCTCGGGGGTCACGCGGTTGACGTTGACGTCGGTCGATTGCGCCGACAGGATCGTCGCGACCAACAGTTCCCAGGCGCTGCCGTGAGTTAGTGCGCAACTAACATCTGGATACAGCTGATCCAACCTCTCCAGGATCTCTCGAATCCGCTCTGGCAGAAGAGGGTTGTAACCCTTGGAATCTCGTAGAGACTTCTTAATTGGGGCCGAGCCACGCTTCTTTGGGCTGGTCGTTGAGGGAGCAAGTACGAGCACGCTCGCGCGTTGCGGGCGCGGGAGCGGCCGGGTAGATCGTACTGTGTCGTGTCTTCCGCTCTTGGCAGGTTGACGTGGGACTACGCCTCGGGGCACTGGTTTGTTGTCCTTCCGATAGGGATTCGCCCTAGATGTTAGCAGAAGGAAGCTCTCTCCGAAGGACGAAGGGCAGGCTAAGGAGGAGGCCTTGGGGGATTCGGTCATGGTCGACGGCAAACAAGAGTGGCATCCCAAAGGAGCCTATCATCGAATGGCGCTAGATCGCGCCGGTTGGTGGGCTGCCAGTGCTGGACGGTTGCGCAAAGAAGCCGAGCTAAACGCGCTGAATGCCAGAGTCGGCGTTGTGCAGATGTGCTGCCTTTCCTGTGACAATGGTAATTGGGCGGTGGTGGTGGGAAGCACTGTCGCCCTCGTTCCTGTCATAATCAGCCCAATGTCATCGCAGGACATCCGCTTCGCCGCCCGCCAGTTCCTTGGCCGTCCGGGCTTCACCCTGACCGCTGTGCTGACGCTCGCGCTGGGCATCGGCACGACGACGGCGATCTTCAGCCTGGTCGACGGGATTCTCCTGCGCCCGCTTCGATTTCCCGATCCTGAACGGCTGGTCGCCATTCACACTCTCGAATTCCCTGCCGATGCCCCGGCGCCAAACCCCGCCGCCGCGAATTCTCTGGGTGTTTCTTATCCGGACTTTCTGGTGTGGCGGCAACGTAATCGCACGCTCGATTCAGTGGCTTCCTGCGACGAAGTGCCGCGGCTCTTCAGCAAGCCCACCGGCGAGGGTTCACGGGTTTTGTCGGCGGCACGCGTCTCCGCGAATTTGTTTTCTACGCTCGGTGTCGCACCGGTGCTCGGTCGCGGCTTCGACCCAGAAGATGAACAGCCCGGCCATCGCGTGGTCATTCTCAGTCACTCGCTCTGGATGACCGACTTCGCCGGTTCACCCCACGTGCTGGGTCAGAGCGTCAAGATCAGCGACGAGGTTCACACCATCATCGGCGTCATGCCGGTAAGCTTTCACTTCCCGGTCGCTAACCCTTCTCATTTCTGGACCACCTTCGCCGCCGATGCGGAAGGACCTTTTCCCCGGATCTCTCGCCGCGACGACGACCGCCTGTATGTTGTGGGACGGCTCAAACCCGGTACCACAATTCAGCAATCTGTGGCTGATCTCACGGCCTTGCAGCGCCGTATGGCGGAGCAGTTTCCGGAAGAGCGAACAAAGCTCTCGGTATCGATGACCCCTTTGCTGCAAGATGCGGTGGGTGACGTGCAGCCGGCGCTTTCAATCCTGCTGGCCGCGGTGGGTGTGGTGCTGCTCATCGGTTGTGCCAATGTAGCCGGCCTGTTGTTAGCCCGTGCTAACAGCCGACGTCCGGAACTGGCAGTTCGCACCGCGCTCGGGGCGAGCCGGTGGCAGCTGTTAGGGCAGCTTTTGCGGGAAGCCTTGGTGCTGGCGCTTATGGGCGGTGCAGCCGGGGTGGCGCTGGCGTTGGCCCTGCTCGGCGTCGGGCTTCGCTTCGTGCCCGGTGATTTACCGCGGATTCACGAAGTCGGGCTCGATGTTCGCGTGTTAGTCTTCGCCATTGTGCTTTGCGCGGCAACGGCGCTCACCTTCGGGCTGGTGCCGGCATGGTGCATGTCGAGCGTCGATCCCGCCAATGCTCTGCGGGAGGGCGCGCCGGGCGTCACGGGAAGCCGTCGCCGCCATCATCTTCATGGCTTGCTTGTCATCGGTGAAACAGCGCTCGGGTTCATTCTGCTGACTGGCTCCGGATTGCTGATTCGCAGCATGATCAATGTGCTCCGAATCGAACCGGGGTTCGACTCCAAACACACTCTGGCCTTCGACATCGCCCTAACTAACAAGCGCTTTCCCGATCCCGCCAAAGCGCCGTTCTTTACCAAGCTCCTGCCGCAACTGGCAACGCTCCCGGGTGTCGAGAAGGCCAGCGCCGGGCATCCCATGCCAATCTATTGGCCGTGGGACTCCTGGACCGAGCTAGTCATTCCTGGCTACCCTGCCTCGCCTGAAAATCTACCCGGTGCGGTGTCGGCGGTAGCTGAGCCCGGGTACTTCGAGGCCCTCTCGATCCCGCTGCTCCGCGGACGCACTTTCGCCGAGCGCGATAACCACCCGAAGGCCCCTCTGGTCGCCGTGGTCAGCCGCAGTTTCGTGCGGCGATACTTTTCCGCAATCGATCCGATCGGACTGCATTTTGTGCCAAAGCTCGGTCATCTCGGCGAAGCGGACCAAGCACGAGAAATTATCGGCGTGGTCGGGGACGTCCGCAGCGAGGATTTGGGCAATCTCTATCCTCCGGAATTTTATCTCCCCTATGCCCAGGACCCGGCCCACCAGCGTCCGGAGGTCGTGCTAAAGGTCGCGGGCGATCCCTTAAGCTACGAGAACGAGGTTCGAAAAGTCGTCAACCAGGTTGACAGGGATACCCCGGTGTTTCACTATCGCAGCTTCATCCAGGACATTGCATGGGAGGCAGCGCAACCGCGCTTTGAAGCGCTGCTGGTTTCTGGATTCGCAGGGATCGCCTTATTGCTGTCGGCGGTGGGACTCTACGCAGTGCTCTCGTTCATAGTTGCCGATCGCACTCATGAACTCGGATTGAGGATGGCTTTGGGCGCCAATCGTGCCGATGTCTTACGCCTTGTTCTGCAGCACGGATTGCTGCTGACTTGCACCGGGATCGGACTTGGCATGTTGGCTTCTATTCTCACTACCCAACTCGTCGACGATCTGCTGTTCAACGTGGCGCGTCTGAGTTGGACGGTCTTCGCTGCCGTCACGCTCACTCTATTCTCGGTGTCCGTGGTCGCCTCGCTCGCACCCGCAATGCGGGCGGCCCTACTCGATCCTATGCGAACCCTGCACGACTTGTGAAAGCAACCACCCTCTAGGTCGCCGCTCTTCGCACCCAATCAAAGTCGGACTCCGCCTTTGAACTCAATCATTTCCGCAACCTCCCGACGAAGAATTCTACGCTGCTGCCAAATTTTTTCTTCCCATATGAGCCTTTTTGCCGACAAATGCCGCTGTATAGAGTGAGAGGGCTTAAGTTCAGACTAAAGGGGGCGATTATGCGGCCAGCAAACACAGCAGGTTTGGCGATTGTTTTCCGAAACCCTCAGCCCCGGCGAGAGACGCGCTATCCGGGTGGATGGATCTTGCTTCTCCCACGACCACCAGTTCAAGGTCTTTGTTGGCCGGGATGAGACGAGACGTCCCCGCGTCGTTCACAAGGAAGCAGCGTAACCCAGTAGAAGTCAAGTGAAGGGAGAAACGGACATGAGCAACGAACTTAGGATCGAGCAGCCAGAGCTGACCGGGACGGTAAACCCGTCTCTGCACAGCAGAGTAACCAGATACGGGCTCCCTTGTGCCCATTGCAAGATCTATTATTCCGCCGAACTCATGGCGTGCCCTTTCTGCAGGTGCAAAGAGCGCGTATCGCCGACACTGACTGTGGCTCGGTCCGTCGTTCGCCTCTAACCGGTCGACCGGCAGCCCGACAAGGCAGGAATTCGGCCGCAACTCCCGCCTGGTCGGTCAGCCAAAGCCTACGAATCTCGGGAAGTCCAGCCTTAACTCTCCGCTGCTGTCATTCCCGCTTACAGCCCTTCGCAACCACATCATGGGCGATCCGATACCCAGATCGGAAACTGGACCCCACGCACAGTTCAGCCCAGGCAGGCAGAACCAAACCCTTGGGGAAAGCGCGAACCGATCCCTGTGTCCTCGAGAGTGGAAGAACCTAGCGGATGGCGGCGCAAACCTATTTGTAAGACCGGGGGGGCAGTAGGAGCTGGATGCCGAAATAACCGATGAAATAAGGCTGCGTGCTGCTCGTAGGTTCCAGACTGCGCCCGGCCATGAGCAGCAGGATCACTGGTCGATGGATCTTGTAGCGAGCGCCAAAATCAATCGTGGGCTGGGTCTCGGAAATATGGAAGGGCCCCAGAGCATAAAGCTCCATGTCGACCTCCAGCTTCGAGGTGAAGTCATGGCCCACGACCAGGCCAGTGAGCCAGCCGTCGGGACCGTTATGCACAAACTGATACCCGATTTCGTAATCCACATCGACGGGACCAAATTTTTGGGAGAATTCGACCGGCAGTTCGAAGCTGTCATTGGGAGAGGTGATCCCGCGACGAATGGCGTTGTTGGGGTTGTTGAGGAAAGCCTGGGGGAACACCGAGATGGAAAGGCCTGACTCACCTGCGTCGTAGAAGCGCCATTTGACCCCAGGATTGGACTGTCCCAGGCCGAATTTGGTCGCGGAAAAGGGATTCTGCACGCGCAGCCACGCATTTTCATAGGTGAGCTGGATGCGATCACCGAGTCCGAAGTTGATATCCACATCAGGGACGTGAGATGCGGAATGGCCGCTGTAGAAAAAAGGCATGTAGCCGAGATTGATCTCCCAATTGAGATTGCCGGGAGTTCCTGGATCATTGGTGTAGTAGGGCGGCCCGCCCTGGGAGAAGGCGCAGGGCACCGTCAGCAAGAAGACAAAAAAGAGCAGCGAACCGCGACACCGGGCTAAAGAGTTCGGGAGAGAAAGGAGCATGGCCACGCACCGGTCCGGCCGCACTCTCTCTTTGGATTTCCAGAACGGCGCGAAATGTACATTCATTTCGCCCGCTCGCGTAAATGGCAAGGGATTTTCATTCCGAGCGGCCCTGCCGCTTTGCGATCCGCGCCAAGACGTGCTTTGTGCTCCGTGATCTTATCTATGCTCACGCCGGCAGCGAATTGTGTATGGCAGCTGCGATCAGGGGTAACTCCACGCGGAAGATGGCGCCGCTGCCGGGTCGACTTTCGACGGTAATGGATCCCCGGTGCTGGAGGACGATCCATTGCGCAATCGAAAGTCCCAGGCCCGTGCCTCCCTGCGCCCGGCTTCGCGCCTTGTCGGCCCGGTAGAAGCGCTCGAAGATCTTGCTCTGGTCTTCCTCGGCGATTCCAACTCCCGAATCCCGCACCGCGATCACGGCGTTATCCCCTCTCTGTTCGAAGGACAGGTGCACGCTGCCGGGGGAGGTTGTGTACTTGAAGGCATTGTCGAGCAGGATGTCGGCCAGCCTCCGCAACAGGGTCTCGTCGCCCAAGACAAACGAATCGGAACCATCGATGCTTCGGGAGAACTCGAGGTTGCGGAGATTGGCTACTTGCTGCCAGCTCTCCGCGACATCGCGCAGCGTAGGGCACAGATTCACCGGTTGCATTGGCAGCACCTCTCGGCCTGAGTCGGCGCGCGCTAGCGCGAGAAGTTGTTCGATCAATCTGGAGGTGCGCTCCGCTTCGAGCAAAATGTGGTGTAGCGATTCCCTGTACTCCGTCTCTTTCCGCGACCGGCGCAGCGCTAACTCTGCCTCCGTACGGATTAAAGAGATAGGCGTTCTCAGCTCATGAGACGCGTCCGCGGTAAACTCCGTGACCCGCCGAAACGCGCGTTCAATCCGTTCGAGCATTTCGTTTAGTGTGTCGGAGAGCCGTTGCAATTCATCGCCGGTATCCAGTTTCTGCAGCCGGCTGCTCAGATTCGAGCCGCCGATGTCGCGGGCGGTGCGCACCAGCGCGTCCACTGGGGCGAGCGCCCTCTGGCTCAGCCAGTATCCACCCCCTGCGGCGACCAGCAGGACAAAGGGAGCGAACATCAGCAAGTAGGAACGGAACAGACCGAGCGTCTCCACCACAGCTTGCGTCGGAACTCCGGTAGTCGCCGTATAGACATGGTCGTTGGCCTCCAGCGTCTGCCGGGTGAAGCGAAAAGGCCGTCCGGCAATGCTCAGGTTCGCGAAGCTCGGTCGATTGCCGGGCCCGGAAGCCAGTGTCACCCGGTGGGTTTCCAGAAATGAGGAGCGGTAGAGCAGCGCGCCATTCTCCGCGTACATTTCGAGGTAATCGCCCGAGTGCTCCAGGAGGTACGCTTCGCTGACCTCTTCCTGCAGCTTGGCCACGGTGGCGTTTTTCTTCTGCGCCGCCATAAAGTTCCGCAGGTCTTCGATCTGGCCCCTGAGATCGTTGTCGACCGAGTCGTAGAGATGATGCCGCAGGAGAAGCCACATGCCCGCGCCGAAAGCCAACTGCGCCAGGGCGAAAATCGTCAGATACCAGACTGTCAATCTTAAGCCGATGGAGAGCCTTCTCATGGGTATCCGCGTTGTCCTTGATCTTCAGCTCGGATCATATACCCCACGCCCCGCACCGTGTGAATCAATTTCAAACACCCTGGCGGATCGACCTTGTTTCGCAACAGATGCATGAACGCCTCGAGGGTGTTCTCTTTGATCTCACGGTCCAAGCCCCACACGGCCTCGATTAAAGACTGCCGGGAAACCACCTGGCCCGCGCGACGGACCAGGTGTTCGAGCAGATTGTATTCCGTGCGCGTCAGCGTAATGCGCTGCTCACCGCGCACCACTTCCCGCATGGTGCAATCAAGAACCAGATCCGCCACTCGCAGGCTGGTCTCCTGGGAGGCCCGTTCGCGCCGCTTCACCGCGCGCAGCCGCGCCGCCAACTCGTCGAAGGAGAACGGCTTGGTCATGTAGTCGTCGGCGCCGAGATCGAGTCCGCGCACGATGTCGGGCACAGAATCTTTCGCCGTCAGCATCAGGATTGGAGTTTCTACCTTTTCCGCGCGCAGGCGTTTGGCCAGTTCATACCCGGTGAGTTTGGGCAGCATGACGTCAAGAACGATGACGTCGAATTCATCGGACCTGGCCACGGAAAGTCCTTCGGCGCCATCGAAGGCGCACCTCACCATGTGCCCCTCCTCCGTCAGTCCCTGGCACAGAAGTTCGACCAGACGAGCTTCATCTTCGACGATCAGCAGTTTCATCGCGCTCTCGACCCCAGAAGCCCCCCCTCGCGCCTCTGGGCCTGAACGCGAGTTTAGAACGGAGCCGGTACCTCGGAAACAAGTACCTAAGAACCTGAAAAAAAATTAATTTGGCGTTCATCACATCTTGACAGGACCTTCCTACAATTGCGGCTCACGCGATCAGTTTCTGTGGGAGGGGGATACGTTAGCCCCCAGGCGCCATTGCTTCTTTGCCAGGTATGGACGCGGGTGTCCAGGTAGCGATTCTCGTCGGAAGGAGTTGACGTCATGAAACTAAATGCAGCGTGCCCCGTCTTCTCGCTCTACCGCTGGTTGATCTCCGCCTTGGCCTTCACGTTGCTCCTAGGCAGCGCCGCTGCGCAGCGAAACACGGGCATCATTGGCGGACACGTCGCAGACCGGGAAGGCGCAGTTCTTCAGGGGGCGCGCGTGACATTAGAACCCGGTGACATCACCGGTGCAACCAACGGACAGGGAGAGTTCACCTTCATCGGACTCCTACCCGGCGACTATAGCCTCACCGTTTCGTATGTAGGCTTTGCGACCTTCGCTCAGCAGGTGAAGGTCACCGCCGGACAGACGACTCGCGTGGAAGCCAAAATGGTGGTCGCTGCCACAGGCACAGAAGTGACCGTGGTCGCGGACGCTTACGGTGTAGACGAGGCCATCAATCAGCAGCGCACCTCCGACAACATTCTGAATGTGATGCCCAAGGGAGTCATTCAGAGTCTTCCGAACGCCAATATCGCCGATGTCACTGGACGCATGCCGGGTGTGAGCCTGGAGCGCGACGAGGGCGAGGGCAAGTATGTTCAGGTCCGCGGTACCGAGCCGCGCTTGACCAACACGACGGTCGACGGGGTTGAGCTTCCTGCGCCCGAGGACAATGTTCGTCAGTTCAAGCTGGATACGATTCCGTCCAACATCGTCGGGTCGGTCGAACTCAACAAAACGCTGTCCCCGAATCAGGATGCCGAGGCGATTGGCGGCACCGTGAACCTGGTGACCAAGAAAGCCGGCGACCTGCCTACCCTGCAAGTGGAAGGATTCGGCGGGTTCACCCCCATCCAGGACACTCGCTACCTTGGCCTGTTGACCGGCACGGCGGGCATGCGATTTGGCGCCGACCAGCGCTTTGGGGCGTTGTTTTCGGGGAGCTACGATTATAACGGCCGCGGCATTGACGACATTGAGCCCAGCCCGAATGACACGTCCGTCCCGAGCTACGGGAGCATGGACATCCGAGAATACCGCTACTCGCGCCAACGCCTTGGTTTTGGCGGTTCGCTCGACTACAAACTGAAAGACCCGACCTCAGGTGTTTTCTTGCACTACTTCTATTCCCAATTCAAGGACTACGGCGAGAAGTGGGCGTACACGCTGAGCGATGGGGGAGCGCCTGAATTCTCAACGTCCTCCCGTTTGCCGGATTACGGGACCGCCGCCGTCATCCTCGGCGGCAAACATGTCTTGAGCAATTCCTGGATAAGCTGGGAGGTTTCAGCAGCACGTTCCTACCAGGCGGCCGCTGCCGGCAATCCGGGAGCGACCTTCGACCCGATTCCCGGCACCCCTGCGAGCAATCTCACCAGTTGCGTCAACCTACCGAGCTCGAATTATCGCTTCCCGCAATGGTCGCCATCCTGTTTTGGGTCCCCGACCTACGACCCCAACCAATATACGATCACCGAGTACGACGGCACGCAGGGAATAACCTCGCAAGTGAACCTGCAGGGGGCGATGTCCTACGCCAGGAACTACCATTTGGGGTCGCGCTTCTCCACCTTCGAGTTTGGCTTCATGGTTCGTAATGCCCATAAAGGGCAGGATGCCTACTCAGCGGTCTATGACCAAACGTTTATCCCCAACCCTTCGAACCCGCCGATCTCGCCCATGACCGACTACCTCAGCGGATTCAGAAATCCAAACTACTACTTCGGCAAATACCCGCTCGGACCCGTTACCGACTACAACAAGATTGTCGGAAACCTGAATAACCTCATCAATCAAGGAGTCTTGGCCTACGACGGTCCGGCTACGATCTTCGGTTCGGCTCTTTCCAACTTTGACTTAACCGAACGAATTTCGGCGGGCTACGCCATGAATACCATCGAATTCGGACGTGTCCGCCTGCAGGCCGGGTTGCGCATCGAGGCAACGCAGCTGGACATTCTGGGATATGCGATAACCAACAACCCGAACAGCACGGCAGAACAGGTTGTTCCGCAGTATTCCAACTCGTGGTACTGGGATCCTTTGCCAGTGGTTCAGTTCCGCTACCGGCTCACCGACAATTCCAACCTCCGCGCCTCGTATGGACGCGGAATAAGCCGGCCGAACCCGTACGACATGGTACCCTATGTCACGGTCGATCAAAGCACCAACCCCTACACCATCGACATTGGCAACCCCCAGCTAAAGCCTGAACATGCCAACAACTACGATGTGCTCTACGAGCATTACTTGAAACCGTATGGTGCGTTCCAGGGGGGGTTCTTCTACAAGCAGCTGAGCCAGCCCATCTACTACATTCTTGATCCTCACTACCAAGGAACCCAGTATCCGCAGTACGTGGGCGACAATTTCTCCTACATCATCAACGGAGGCCACGCGGACCTGTACGGCGTCGAGCTAGCCTACAGCCAGCACCTCGGTTTTCTGCCGGGGGCACTGAGCGGCTTTGGCATGACGGCGAACTTTACCAAGATCGGTTCGAGCGCCGGCTCGTTACCGCTTCGCACGGACAACCCGGCGTTGCAGCGTCAGAACCCAACCATATGGAATCTCGGCCCTACATACGACCGCGGTCGTTTCGCGGCACGTCTGGGCTTAACCTACAACGGCGCGAGCATCTACCAGTACCAATGGCAGCAGTGCACCGCATCGCAGACGCAACTCGGCATCTGCGAAGACCCGGCCAATCTTGGTCCCAAGGGGCCGCTCGGCGACAACTACCTCTACGCACACCTGCAACTCGACGCGCAGGCCAGCATTCGCGTGCAGAAGAGTCTGACCGTGCTCTGGCAGGGCTTGAACCTGACCAACGAGGTCTTCGGCTTCTACAACGGTAGCCAGCAGTACGTAACGCAACGCGAGTTCTATAAACCCAGCTACTCCTTTGGTCTACGGTGGGAGCCGCGCAGAGAATACTGATGGGCGTGTGGCCGAAGAACCTTTGTCTTACCTGTATGATTTTTGGGCTGCACGGCTTGCTGAACCTACAAGAGAACTGAGAGGGAAAACCATGCTCAACTGGCTCCCCGCTGGCGCACGAAAATCCGTCGTTCCTCTGGCCGCTTTCCTCTTGCTAGCTCGAGTGTCGGTCGCCGACGGCGACTATTCCATAATCCACAGGATTCCCATCGTCGGCCAAGGCAGCTTCGACTATCTCACGGTGGACGAAGCTGCCCGCCGTCTCTATGTCTCCCATGGTACCCAGGTGGAAGTTCTCGACATCGATTCGCTCAGCGTTATTGGCAACATCCCCAAGACCCCCGGTGTGCATGGCATTGCGCTCGCCCCCGAGTTGGGGCGTGGCTTCGTCAGCAACGGCCAGGCGGCTACGGTCACGATTTTTGATTTGAAGACACTGAAGCCGATCGCCGACGTAGCCACCGGCCAAAAGCCCGACGCCATCATCTACGATCCCGCTACGTCACGAGTATTCGCCTTTAACGGCGGCAGCAACACCGCCACGGCGATTGATGCGGCGAGCGGGCAGGTCGCGGGCACGGTCGAACTCGGAGGCGGGCCCGAATTTGCCGCGGCGGACGGTAAAGGCTTTGTCTACAACAACCTCGAAGATGATAACGTGTTGCTGAAGATCAATTCCCGCGATCTCAAAGTCGAGCAGCGCTGGCCCACCGCTCCTTGTGAATCTCCGAGCAGCATGGCCATGGACCGTGAGCATCGGCGGTTGTTCATCGGCTGCCGCAGTAAGATTATGGCTGTGATGGATGCCGACACCGGCAAAGTCATCACCACGATGCCAATCGGCGAACATGTGGACGCTACGGCCTTTGATCCGGAGACCAAGCTGGTCTTCAACTCGAACGGCGAAGGTACGGTTACCGTCATCCGCCAGGACACCCCGGACAAGTATTCTCCAGTCGAGACGGTGAAGACTGTGCCACGGGCGAAAACCATGGCCCTCGATCCCAGGACCCATCGCCTTTTCTTGTCGACCGTCGAAAGTGGGCAGTTCGAAGTGCTAGTCGTGGGAAAATAGCCGTACCTGGACAACCCTTAAGGAAGGCCTGCCTGTGAACACAAACGAGGTCCACCGGGGCAAATTCACGCATGGGCGCAACAGGTATCGAGCACGAACCGGATGGCTGGCTTGCCTTGCGGCCATGCTGCTGGCACTCACCTGCTGCACCGAGAAGTCAAGCGCGCAAACCGCCCCGGCGAGCTTGCAACTGGATCTGCATACCCCATTCCACTTCATCGCCTACGGAGACACGCGTTTCCACGATCCCAAAGATAGGCATGCCGCGAACCCACCCGTGCGTGTTGCCCTGGTCGAGGCCATTGCTGCTGCTCAGCCGGCGTTCATTTGTTTCACCGGAGATATCGTCTACAACGGGGCGGATGCGGGCGATTGGAAGATCTTCGACCAAGAAACCAGCATCTGGCGCGAAAAGAAGATTCCGGTGTATCCCGCGCTGGGAAACCATGACCTTCATGGCCAGGAAGAGGCCGCACTGGCAAACTATTTCGAGCGCTTCCCCGACCTAAAAAACAGCCGCTACTATTCGGTCCGCGCGGCCAATACGCTCATTCTTGTGCTGGACAGCTCCCTCGAAGAAACCTCAGGACCACAGGGCGCGTGGCTGTCCGAGCATCTCGACCACATTCCAACCGACGTGGACTTCGTTTTCGTCATGGATCACCACCCGCCCTACACCAGTTCCTCGGGCGAAAAGCGGTTCGGCGGCGGCCATTCGGCTCGCTCCAAGGAACTGGAGTTGGCCAAGATGTTGGAACAACGTCAAGCCTACGCCCGTTACCGCATCGTGTTCTTCTCCGGGCACGTCCACAACTACGAGCGTCATGATCATGGCGGAATCACGTACTTCGTGTCGGGCGGCGGAGCGGCGCACGCCTATCCCATCGAACGCGCGCCCGACGATCCTTTTCAAAGCAAGGAAATCAACTATCACTATCTGCTCGTCGAAGTGGACCACCAACAGCTGAAGGTCACGATGAACCGTCTGGAACTGACCAGCGGCAGGCCCGTTTGGACGCAACCTGACTCCGTGAGGATCGCGGCTCCAGCGGCCAAAGCCGCATCGGCTGGTCAGTAGGTTCCCTGCCACCGTGGCCTGGAGGTGCAACGCCATGTATGCCGTTGTCCTCTCCCAGCCGGGTTCTCTGTGCTGGCTGGTAGCAGTGGAGCCCTGTTAAACTTTTTCTGCCAATCTGGTGCAAAAATTTTCCTGGCTTATGCACACTGCGCTTCGGCTGGTTATCGTCCTAACTATGAGCACCCTGGTTGCATCTCAAACTTTGTCGGTACCTCAGGCGATTACGGATCCCAAGCAGATCACGAGCAAATCCAACGCCAATATCGAGCAGAACCAACAAAATCTCTCCATCGAAAGACTCTACATGGCTCGCCAGATCGGCGGTGCAGCTTGGTCGCCCGACGGAAAGATAATCGTTTTTGTCGCCAACATCAGCGGCCGAAATAATCTCTGGCTGGTCCCGCCGGAGGGGGGATGGCCGACCCAGCTCACCATCAGCGATCAGCGTCAGATTGAGCCCACCTGGTCACCCGATGGCAAGTGGATCGCGTATATGTCCGATTACGACGGCGATGAACAGTGGGATATTTTCATGGCCTCGCCCGCGACTGGTCAGGTGGTAAACCTGACCCGCACGCGCGAGACCGCAGAGGAAAACCCGCGCTGGTCGCCAGACGGACGCTATCTGGCCTACACGGTCAAGCCGAAAAACTCGTCGGTCTACGAGATTGATGTATTCGACATGCTGCTGCGGGACGTAAAGCATGTGACCACCGGCACCCCCCAAGACAAACTGAACACGAATCCCATTTGGTCGCCGGACGGCAAACGGATCGTCTACACCCAACAGCAGGCTAAGGGAACCGATTCGAACATCTACATCGCCGAAGTGGCCAGCGCGCAGGGTACCTTGCTAACGCCCCATAGCGGTGAATCTATCTATCAGGCTAATGACATCGCGCCCGATGGGAAGAAGCTGCTCATTACTTCCAATGCCGCCAACGGTTACGAGAACGTTGGGTTGCTGGACATAGCCAGCAAGAGAATTTCCTGGCTGACCAAGGCCAAGTGGGAGATCAATGGTGCCAATTTTTCGCCGGACGGCAAGAGTGTGATCTGGACGGTCAATGTTGAAGGCAATGTGGACGTCTACCTGCACGATCTGGGGACGAATACCACCAAGGAGTTGCCGTTCGCCAAGGGAGTGAACCAGCCGGTGGGCAACGTTTCCTCGTTCAGCCATGACGGTTCGCGGTTGCTGTACAAGCATAATGGACCGAATGCGCCGGGAGATTTGTGGGTTTATCAGCTGACCGCCGGAAAGTCGCGCCAGATCACCCGTTCGCTGGTGGCGGGCGTACGCTCCGAAGACATGGTTGAGCCTTTTCTGGTGCACTATCCCAGCCGCGATGGCAAGTGGACCATCTCAGCGTTGGTCTACGTGCCCTACAACATGGTGCGCAACGGTGAGAACGCCGCACTGGTCTACGTGCATGGCGGACCGGCATCGCAGATGCTGAATTCCTTCAACCGGTTCGTTCAACACATGGTGAACCAGGGATACATGGTCATCGCCCCCAACTATCGTGGCTCGACCGGCTACGGCCATGAGTTTCAGCACGCCAACCTCTTTGATATGGGCGGGGGCGACCTCGAAGACGTCTTGGCGGCGGCCGATTTCATCCGCCAAACGGGTTATCTGGATCCCAAGAAAATTGCCCTTGTGGGTGGGAGCTATGGCGGTTACCTGACCATGATGGGTGTCACAAAAGCTCCCGATGTCTGGGCAGCGGGCGTGCCGATCGTTCCCTTCGTGAACTGGTTCACAGAAATCCAGAATGAAGATCCGGTTCTGCAGCAGTCCGATTTGGCGACCATGGGCGACCCAGAAAAGAATCAGGAACTCTACCGGCAACGCTCGCCCATCTTCTTCGTCGATCAAATCAAGGCTCCGTTGCTGCTGCTGGCGGGTGGACACGATCCGCGTTGTCCGCCAGAGGAATCGCAGCAGGTGGTGGAGGCAATCAAGAAGCGCGGCGGAACCGTGGAATTGAAGGTCTATGAAAACGAGGGTCACGGCTTCGCCCGAGTCGAGAGCCAGATCGACGCCTACAAGCGTGCGGCCGACTTCATCAAAGCCCACGTTCCGCCGGCCGAGTGTGGCTGCTCGCTGACGCCGTAGTCAGCTTGTACTGCCTGCCCTCGACGCCTCCCGCGAGAACCAGCCTCCGAGGACCCGAGCTAGCGCAGGCTCGACTGGGCCGCGACGATCGCCCGTATCAGCCCCGGAATCGTGTACTCCTTAGCTTCGATGTCCACGGACAGGCCGAGATCAACGAGGGTAGACGAAGTCACGGGGCCAATCGAGGCCATGCGAATTGGCTCGAGCGGCGGACGCGCACCCCTTCTGGGGCCGGCGCGCAGGGAACCTGCCTCGGGTCCCAACAGTGCCACGAAGTTTCTGGCGCTCGAAGAGCTAGTGAAGGTTATGACGTGGGGCCGGCGCTTAGGATCTTTGAGGACGGCGCGCAAAGGTCCCCGGGAGGCGCCCGGGATGCCGGTCTCGTAGGCTTCAACCACATCCACCCTGGCGCCCAATTTTCTCAGCTCGCGGGGAATTAGGTCACGAGCGACCTTGGCTCGCGTCAGCAGAACCCGCTTGCCGCCGACGTGCGCGCGCAAACTTTCAACCACGGATTCGGCGACATATTCTCTGGGGACGACTTCGACACGCAGGCCGCCCTTTTCGATCGCCTTCCGAGTGGCGGGGCCGATCGCCGCCACTCTCAGGTGCTCCCATTGCTTCCTGGTAATGTGCAACCTTCTCAAGCGGCTCCAGAAGGCCTCGACCCCATTCACGCTGGTGACGATAAGCCAGTCGTAGTCGCGCAGGTTCTTCAGGGCACGGTCCATGGGCTTGTAGGAACGGGGCTGGCGTATGTCAAGGAATGGGATCTCGATGACATGGGCGCCAAGTTTGCGAAGGCTGGAGGAGAACCCGCCGGCCTGATGGCGGGCGCGGCCGATGAGTATGCGAAGGTCGGAGAGAGCGAGCCGTCCCCGCCTGCTACGCGGGCCTGGGCGGGCACGGACGCCCGTCCTTTCAGCGTCAGTGCCTCCCTGTCTGGTCACGGCTGTTGGGGTACGGCGACGCCCTGGCTGTAGACGGCTTCGAGAATCGCTTCGCCCCCCCGCTCTAACAGAGTCTCGCCGACGGCTTCCCCTAGCAAGATAGGATCGTGGCCGTCGCGGGACTCGCGGATCAGCTGGGAACCCGCCGGATCCGCCACGATGGCTTCCAGGTGCAAGATTCCTTGGCGGACTTCCGCCAAGGCGCCAATCGGCACCTGACATCCGCCTCCGAGTTTCTTGAGCAAGGCTCGCTCGCAGGTGGTGGTGGCGCGAGCGGCGGAATCGTCCAAAAATTTCAGGAGCTCCCGGGTCACAACGTCCCCGGCACGAGTTTCCACGCCTAACGCACCTTGCCCGGCCGCCGGGCACATCACGCCGGGAGGCAAGACCTGCTTGACCACCTCGGCTCTGCCCAGGCGATCGAGACCGGCCGCCGCCAGGATGATGGCATCGAACTCGCCCGCCTCCAGCTTGCGCACGCGAGTGTCGACATTTCCCCGCAGAGGATGAATCTGGAGGTCCGGGCGCAGCACTTTGAGTTGCGCCTGCCGCCGCAGGCTGCTTGTGCCAACCCGCGCTCCTCGCGGCAAATCCTCGAGGCTCTTGTAATGAGGTGCGCAGAATACGTCGCGGGGATTTGCTCGCACGGTCACGGCCGCGATCTCGAGTCCGGGTGGCAGCTCCGTGGGCAGGTCTTTCAGGCTGTGCACCGCCAGATCAATTCGGGCCTCGACCAGCGCCTCTTCAATCTCTTTGGTGAACATGCCTTTGGTGCCAACTTTGGCCAAAGCGACGTCGGAGATCTTATCGCCGGTGGTGGTGATGATTTCAATTTCAGCCTGGTGCCCGCGCTCCCCGAGCAAAGCCCGGATGTGGTTGGCTTGCCAGAGAGCAAGTTGGGATCCTCGGGAACCGATGCGCAGGCGAGCCATCAGGCATCGCCTCCGGTTCTCTCCCCCTTCTTTCCCCCAAGATTAAACAGCCGTCGCACGACCTCAACCACCGTAGTCCCCTCGGAGTCGCGAACGGCAGTCTTTAACGTGCTGATGTGGGTGTGCATGATCTTGTTCACGATCCCGCGGGTAAGCGCCTCAATCGCCAGTTGCTGTTCGGCCGACAGCGGGCCCAGCCTTCCGCGCACCCGATCGATCTCGGCCTGCCGAATGCTTTCCAGGTGATCCTGCAGGGAAACGATCGTGGGTACGATATCGAGCGTTTGTAGGCGAGTCTGAAATCTTTCGACCTCCGTCTCGATGATCGATTCCGCCTTCTCGGCCTCTGTCTTGCGGTCGGCCACATGGGAGTCGACCGCCTGCTGCAGGTCATCCATGTCATACACGAAGATGCCGTCCAGCTTGTTGACCTCCGGATCGACATCGCGGGGCACAGCAATATCAATGAAAAACATGGGCCGGTTCTTGCGGCGGCTGAGGAAGAGCTCACCGTGCTCGCGGCGGAAAATTGCGTGCGGCGAACCGGTCGAAGTAATGACGATATCGGCGCGGTCGCAGGTGTCGTACAACCGGCTGAACTCGATGGCTTGTCCCTGGAACTTTTGCGCCAGCCGGATAGCCCGATCGTAGGTCCGATTGGCCACAAAAATCGACGAGGCGCCGTGAGCCAGCAAATGACGGGCGGCGAGCTCGGTCATTTTTCCCGCACCCACCAAGTACACTTGCTTCCCGCTCAGCGAACCAAAGATCTTCTTCGCCAGTTCCACCGCCACCGAGGCTACGGAGACGGCGGAGGATCCGACCGCAGTTTCCGTGCGCACCCGCTTGGCGACGGCAAAGGCACGGGTCAGCAATTGATCCATCTGGGAATTCACCGCCCCCACTGCCCGCGCCGTGGCATAAGCGTCCTTGACCTGTCCGAGAATCTGCGCTTCGCCCACCACCATGGAATCGAGACTCGAGGTTACCCGGAACAGATGACGAATCGCATCTTTCTCCCGATATTCATACAGGTGAGGATCGACGAGCGAGCGATCCACCCGGCAGTAGTCGCCCAGGAACCCTCGCAAATCAGCCCCTTCATTGGGGGTGCGCGCCAAAAGCTCCACCCGATTACAGGTGCTCAGGATCATTCCCTCTTCAACCCCGGGATGCCGGATGAAGCGTCGGAGAGCCTCGGGAAGGCGGGACTCGGGAATGGCGAGGCGCTCGCGTACCTCAACCGGAGCCGTCTTGTGATTGACGCCGAGGAGCTGGAAAGTCATAACCGGGCAAACCCGTGAAACGGGCTGAAATAATTGGCCGCCCAAGCCATCAAAGCGAAGCCAAACGCGCTGGCGACAAGATAGGCGGCGCGCCGGCCACGCCATCCTGCGCTCCAGCGGGTGTAGAGCAGAACCAGGTACACAGCCCACATCAGGATCGAGAGGAGGATCTTAGGATCGAACGGATTTACCCGGCCAAGGGTCGATTGGGCCACGACGGTTCCGGCGATCAGGCCAAGAGTCATGAACGGAAAACCGAGAAGCAGCGAGCGGAATCCGATTTCGTCGATGACTTCCAGGGCAGGCAAGCGGGAGAGCCTTCCGCTTGCTTGTTTCGATTTCAGGGCACGCTCCTCGATCAGATAAAGCAAGCTGGCGCCGAAGCTCAGCACCAGCGCCGCGTAACCGGTGAAAATGAGCGCGATGTGGGCAAACAGCCATCCGGTGCGCATGCCGGCCGAGGTCAGCAAAAACGGCGCCTCGCCGGTCGCGGCAATGAAGGTCAGCAAGAACACCAGGGGGAAAACGACAATGCCGAGGGAGGTCGTCTGATAGACGAGATAGACCAACAGGAAAACGATCATGATCAGGAACCCCAGCACCGACTCCGCATTGTGCACGGAGGCCATCGCCATTTGGCCCGACTGGAGGAAGGCCTCTACCAGGGAAACGAAGTGGAAGACCATGCCGAGGTAGGCGGCGTGCAAGGCGATGCGGTTCAGCAGCTCCGCCGTCCGGGTTAGCGCCACTAGGGCGTACAGTAAACCCACTGCGTAACAGCCTAGCGCGACCCGCAACCATAGTACAGACATATAAACGTTTGCGTATCCCCTACTTAGAAGGATTGAAAAGCCATGTCACGGTGATTATAGCCTCCCTGCGGGGGAGGGGATGGTGACGGGGGGCCCGGTTGGGAGGGGCTCCGAGGACAGGTGGCAGGTTCGCGGATTAGTCGATTCCCAACGGCCCAAGAACCGATTCCAAGGAGGCGGCGTCCAAGAGCAACTCCCGACCACGCGACCTCATGTCTTCGATCTCGTCGAAAGCTTGGAATAGACGCATCTTGACCGCGGCGTATTGTTCCGCGTCGGTGAGCCTTCGGCCGTGGTTGTCCGACCATCGCCGCAGAACTTGCTGGGAAAGGAATACGCTCACCGCGAAGGTGATTTTGCGATCCGAGGTGACGTCAAAGATATATTCCGTGGCGGGGTCGTCTTCGCGGCCGGGCGGGGCAGGACGCTTGCCGACAAAATAGTATTGGTAGACGTAGCCTTGTCCACCGGTATAGGTCTTCATGCGACGAACCGTCATAATGAGTCGCGGTTCCCGGCGACCAAGCTCCGAGCCTGGCTACGGCTCAATCGTCGCCTCGCGCAGGCGCTTGACGGCCGTCTCCGAGGTCAAGGGCGAGAAGTACACCTCTTTGAAGGTGTAGGACCTGGATTTTTCCACAAGCACAGGAAGGATCTCGATGTGCCAGTGGTAGTCCTCGTCCAGTGTCTTCCAATAGCCCAAACTTCCTGAGCCCTGATGGCTATTGGGAGAGGTGTGCAAGACAAGGTGAAACTGCTCGGTAATGGTTCGAATCCGCTGCAGGGTTCGTCGCAGCAACACCCCTAAATCCCGCGTCATCGCCGGCCGGTTCAGCCCCATGCGCTCGAAGGCGGCCTCATGGGTGCGCGGCAGAATCCAGGTTTCGTAAGGTACGCGGGGCGCATAAGGGCAAAGTGCGAGGAAGTCCCCATGGTTCTCGATCACCCGCTGTTCCTGCTTCGTCTCCTGAGAAAGAATGTCGCAAAACACACACCGTTCTTTCTGCCCAAAATATTCGCGAGCCGCGCGCAGCTCATAGAGCACGCGGCGAGGCACAAAGGTGGTGGCCGTCAGCTGGGATGTGGGATGGTCAAATTCCTGTCCTGCGGCAGGCCCGTGATCTTTGAATATACTGATGTACTTGAAGCGGCTGTCTCGTTTCAGGTCCTGCACGCGTTGTGCAGCAAGCAGAAGAAACTGCTCGATTTCGCTGTCCTGCGCATTCCACAGGTTGCGATCATGCCGGGCATTCTCGACCAGCACCTCATGGGCCCCGACCGGCTGCATTCGGTCGTAGATTCCGTCCCCCCTTCGCGACGGCTCGCCTTCGATACGGTAGAGGGCGCTCGGATGCACGACCGAGCGCGCGGACCAGGGCGCACCTTGCAACCCCGAGGTACTGGCGATGAGCTGCAAAGGCTGGGTGGAGTCGGGACAGAACCTGCAGCCTGAATCCAAACGAGGAGCCACATCGGGAATGTCATCACCGGTCACCACCCAGGAGCGAGTAATTGGATCTTTGCGAAGTTCCACATTCCAGGAGATCACCCGACCGCTAGCCGAGTCAACTCCATGTTTCCACCGCGGATCGCTTGCTATAATCCGCGCACGAACACGCCGGAACCTTCCTTCGCGAGTTTCGTGCCTAGGGTTCGATCTATGACAGACGCGTCCACTCCCCTGATGCGGCAGTACGCTGCGATCAAGAGCGAACATCCGACTGCGCTACTGTTCTTTCGGTTGGGCGATTTCTACGAACTTTTCTTCGAAGACGCGATCCTGGCCGCGCGCGAGCTCGAGATTACCCTCACCTCCCGCAACAAGGAGAAGGGCCTGGCAGTACCGATGTGCGGAGTGCCCTATCATGCAGCCGAAGGCTATATCTCCAAGCTGATCCGCAAGGGATTCAAGGTGGCAATCTGCGATCAGGTGGAGGACCCTCGAGTGGCCAAGAAGCTGGTGCGGCGGGAGGTGACACGCGTCGTGACGCCCGGGACGGCCGCCGATGCTTCGCTCAGTTCCGAAGAGAACAATTTCCTGGCGGCGATCGCCCGAGCCGGCGACGGGTTGGGGTTTGCCGCCTTGGATGTTTCGACCGGCGAATTTCGCGCGACCGAATTTCGTGGGGAAGATCGAGCGAAGCGGATTCAAGACGAACTGGATCAACTGCGGCCGAAGGAGGTCCTGTACGGCTCCTCCGCTCCTCTCCTCGACCGTGTCGCTCCCTACAACGCGACCATCGCGTCCCCCGTCCCCCGATCGCCAGCCGGGGGGAAGAATTGGGCGGAAACTCCCCTGGAGGACTGGGTCTTTGCTCCAGATCACGCGATGCCGCTTCTGGAAAATCATTTCGGCGTGCTCTCGCTCGAGGGTTTTGGATTGGCGGGCAAGCCGGCGGCCGCCTCGGCGGCCGGCGCGATCCTACATTACGTGCGCTCCACCCAGCGCGGCACGCTCGACCATGTGGACCGAATCGGCTTTTACGAACGGCAGAACTGCCTGGTTCTCGATGCCGTCACGGTTCGCAATCTGGAGCTGGTGGAACCCCTGTTCGCGGGAACCGGCGAGGGTGTAACTCTATTCCGCTCGATCGATCAGACACTGACTCCCATGGGAAAACGGCTGCTGCGCTCGTGGATGCTGCGGCCTTCGATTGCAGTGGAGGAAATCAACCGGCGGCTGGACGCCGTAGAAGCCCAAACCCAGGATGTGGTGGCGCGCGAGGAGCTCCGCCGGGCGCTCGAAGGAATTCTGGATCTGGAGCGACTGCTCAGCCGCGTCACCTTGGAAACCGCCACGCCTCGGGATGTGCTGGCGTTGGCGGCATCGCTCGCGAAGATTCCACCCTTGCGAACTGCTCTTAGCCGGATTCCCGGCGAGCGGCTCGACCACCTCCATGCCGCGATCGACGAGCTCGGCGATGTACGCCAGCACATTGAGGGGTTGATCGTCCCCGAGCCTCCGCTTTCCTTGAACGATGGCGGAGTAATTCAGCCGGGGGCGGACCGGGAGCTTGACGAACTCCGCGACCTGAGCCGCAACAGCAAGCAATATCTGGCGCAGATCGAACAGCGGGAACGGCATCGCACCGGCATTGCGTCGCTCAAAGTGAGGTTCAACTCGATTTTCGGCTATTACCTGGAGGTCTCGAAACCAAACCTTCAACATGTTCCGCCCGATTACGAACGCAAGCAAACCCTGGTCAATGCCGAACGCTTCACCACCCCGGAGCTCAAGGAATACGAAGCACGGATCCTCGATGCCCAAGAGAAGATCGTTGAAATCGAGAGGCGGCTGTTCGCGGAACTGCGTTCGGCGATTGCCCAGCAAGCGCGCCGCATCCGCCAAACTGCCCTCGCGCTGGCCGAAGTCGATGTGCTGGCGGCTCTGGCCCACCTTGCCGCGCTCGGTGATTACTGCCGCCCCAGATTCGACACCTCCGGTGATATCGAGATCCGCGGCGGACGCCACCCGGTGATCGAGCAGCAGGACATCGGGGAGCGCTTTGTCCCCAATGACCTGTACCTTAACTCGACCACACACACTGTGCTGCTGTTGACGGGACCCAACATGGGCGGCAAATCGACCTATCTGCGACAGGCGGCACTGACCGTGATTCTGGCGCAGATGGGATCGTTTGTGCCAGCAGCGTCGGCACGACTGGGCATCGTGGATCGAGTGTTCACCCGCATCGGCGCCAGCGATAACCTGGCGCGGGGGCGTTCGACGTTTATGGTCGAGATGACGGAAACCGCCGCCATTCTCCACACCGCAACCCCACAGTCTCTGATCCTTCTCGATGAAGTGGGACGGGGCACAGCGACCTATGATGGACTGGCGATCGCCTGGGCAGTGGTCGAATACGTTCATGCCCGCACCCGAGCCAAGACGTTATTCGCAACCCACTACTTCGAACTCACCGAACTTGCGGACCGACTCTCCGGGGTCAAGAACTATCACGTATCGGTGAAAGAGACGAACAACGGCATCGCGTTTCTCCGCAAAGTCGAACCGGGAGCCGCCGACCGCAGTTATGGAATCGAAGTCGCGAAGCTGGCTGGACTGCCGAGCGCGGTGGTTGAGCGAGCGCGTGAAGTCCTGGTGGAGCACGAAACCGCGGGGCATCGTGTGACGGACGAGCTGTCGAAGGACGACCTCGTTCCGACTCAGCTGACCATTTTCACGCCGCTATCGCAGCCGGTGGTGGAACAATTGCGAGAGGTGGATTTGAATCACTTGACTCCTCTCGAAGCCCTGAACCTGCTGGCGGAGTTGAAGAAGCAAGTGGAATAGGCAAGAGTCGGCGGCGCAGGCCGGATCTTTGCCCCAGGGCAGGAAAGTGCCGGGTACCGGGAAGAATAGGCGATCTTAGAAGAAAGACCTCTCCCTATGGCGAAGCATCGTGCAGATTTCCGGAAATCGATTGGCCAGCTCCTGATCATGGGATTCGACGGCACGGAGGTGTCGCCGCGGCTCCGTTCGCTGCTGACGGCGATCCAGCCGGCTGGCGTAATCCTGTTTGCGCGAAACATCGTCGCCGCCGAGCAAACCTACCGACTGCTCAAGGATTGCCAAGCCTGCGTTTCCGCGCGGCTGTTCACCTGCGTCGACATGGAGGGCGGCCAGGTGGATCGCTTTCGCAACGTGCTCGGCCTGGCACCGGCTCCGGCCGAAGTGTTTCGCAGCGGCGACCGCAGGCTGTATCGTAAACAAGGCCGGGTTATCGGGGATGAGTGTCGGGCACTGGGGTTTAACACCGATTTTGCTCCGGTCGTCGATCTGGCGTTCGAGGCGTCACGCAAGGTCATGAATTCGCGGGCGGTTTCCGCCGATCCTGCCGAGGTGATCCGCTATGCCCGGGAATTCCTCGCCGGCTTGCGTGCGGCGGGGGTTCTCGGGACGCTCAAGCATTTCCCCGGCCTCGGCGAGGCGAATTTGGACACGCATCATGCCCTGCCGAGCGTTCGCAAACCATGGAACAAGCTCTGGGCGGAGGATCTCGCGCCCTATCGGGCTCTGCGCCGGGAGGCACCCATGGTGTTGGTGGGACATGCCGCCTATCCCAAGGTGACACGAGATCGAACCCCGGCCTCGCTTTCCCGGAAATGGATTCGCGAGGTCTTACAGAGGAAGATTGGCTATCGAGGTCTGGTCGTTTCCGATGATCTCGAGATGGGCGGAGTCCTGCGGGCGGCCCCCATCGAGCAGGCGGCGGTGGCCCATATCCGGGCGGGCGGCGACCTGTGTTTAGTCTGTCATGTTCAGGAACACGTGGTGCGCTGCCACGAAGCCCTGACGCGCGCCTCCGAGCGCGACCCGGCCTTCCAATTGCGCTGCCGGCAGGCTATCGAGCGCGTGTTGACGTTCAAGCAGAAGTCGAAGGAGCTCAAGCGACGGACGCCGGCGCCGAATGCCGGGAAATTAGAGAAGCTGATGCGCGGATTGTGGGAGTTCGGTGAACAGGTTCGGCTACAGAAACTGTCCACAGACCGCTGGGCACGGCGGGAACCGGCATGATCGTCGCCGGGGTGATGAGCGGAACCTCCGCAGACGGCATCAACGTTGCGCTGGTCAGAATCTCCGTGTCCTCGCCCCGCCCGAGAGGGCCGTATGGCAATGACCTTAGAGTGAAGCTTCTCGGTCACGCCGAATATTCCTATCCAAGAAACGTCCGCCATTTCATCCTATCGGCGATGAATGCAGCTCGCATTCCGGTCGCCGATCTCGCCCGACTGAACTTTTTGCTGCCGGAGCTATACGCCGAGGCCGTGCTTAGGACGGAGAAGCGCTTCGCCAGGAGAGCCGAACTTGTAGGCTGTCATGGGCAGACCCTCTACCACCAAGGCGAAGCCGCAGCCTTTCTCGGACGCAAGATGGCTGTGACCTGGCAAAGCGGGGACGGCGCGGTTCTCGCGACGCGCTTACAGGTTCCGGTTGTCTCCGATTTCCGGCCCGCCGATATGGCGGTTGGCGGCAAGGGGGCACCGCTGGTTCCCTTGTTTGATTTCTTTCTCTACCGCCACTCGCGTCGGGGCCGGATCGCACAGAACCTCGGAGGAATCGCCAATTTGACGGCAATCCCCCCTGACGCCTCCCCCGACGACGTCCTTGCCTTCGACACCGGTCCCGGCAACATGGTGATTGACGCGGTGACGGAACGGCTCTTCGACCGACCCTACGACCGCGATGGGCAGATCGCTGCCGGGGGCAGAGTACGTGATCGGATCGTCACCGAAGTATTGCGAGAACCCTTCTTCCGGCGTAAACCGCCAAAGACTGCTGGACGGGAGGAATTCGGGCAGGACTTTGTCCGGGCCTTGCTTGGCCGTTGCCGACGGGCGAGGGCTCGCGACATTGTCGCCACGGCGACGGCCCTGACCGCGCAATCGATCGGCGACGCGCTGCGGCGTTTCGTGCTGAGAAGGCCGGGACAATATCGCGATTACATTGTTTCCGGAGGGGGAGTCCGCAACGCGACCCTCATGACAATGCTCGCCAAGGAAGTGCTCCCGCTGGGATTAGCGATCTCGTCCGCGGACGAATTTGGGATTCCCTCGGAAGCAAAGGAGGCCGCGGCTTTCGCTTTGTTAGCCTATCAAACTTGGAACCGCCGACCCTCAAATCTGCCATCGGCGACTGGGGCGAGGAGACCTGCGCTTCTCGGAAAAATCTCTTATGGGTGAGCCAGGAAAACGCTCGATCCCGGGCTCGAACTCCGCTCCCCTGAGGAGTGCGCCCCTAGAATGGCTTCGAAGGGCCTCCGGCTCGGGGAGCTTCCTGCCTCTTTTCGCCACCTGGCTGTCGTTGTTCCTCACGCTGGGATGCTCGGCGAAACAGGATCCGAAGATGCTGGTGATGATCATTGAGAGCAGCCCAACCAACCTTGATCCCCGCGTGGGTCTAGACGCATATTCAGAGCGGATTGATAGTCTCATCTTTGACGACCTGCTCACTCGCGATGAGCATTTGAAGGTTCAGCCCCAGCTCGCCGAGCGCTGGGAGATTCCCGACCCCCTTACGTATGTTTTCCACTTGCGGAAAGGCGTCACTTTTCACGACGGCCATCCCTTGACCTCGCGGGACGTGAAGTGGACGTTCGACTCCCTGCTGGAAGGCAAGGTGCCGAGTACGAAGGCGGCCGCGTACCGCTATGTGGACCATATCGAGACACCGGATGAGGCGACCGTCGTCTTCCGGTTAAAGGAGCCCTTTTCTACTTTGCTGTGGAATCTTTCCGACGGGGCCATGGGCATTGTGCCTTACGGCAGCGGGCATGAAATCAGCCAAACGCCCATCGGCTCCGGCCCTTTTCGCTTTGTCAGGGCGGAGCAGGACGAGGAGGTGGTCCTCGAACGCAACCAGCAGTACTGGGGGGAGAAGCCGCACCTTGAGTCGGTCCGATTTGCCGTGGTGCCGGACGCGACCACGCGGGCGCTGGAGTTGCGGAAAGGCAGCGCCGATATTGCCATCAATTCGCTCACCGGCGACATGGTGCTGGCCCTCGAACGTCAGCCCGATCTCGAAGTCCTCCGAGGTCCAGGTACGGTGCTCTCCTACCTCTCGTTCAATCTTCGCGATCCCATTCTCCAGGACCAACGGGTGCGGCAGGCCATCGCATATGCCATCGACCGTGCTCCGATGATTCATTACCTGCTGCGCGATTTCGCCCGACCGGCCTACAGCTTGCTTCCCCCGGAGAGCTGGGCCTATGACGGTCAAGTGCTGCATTACGATCACAATCCAGAGTTCGCCCGCCATCTGCTCGACCACGCCGGCTACCCGGAGAAGCATGGTGTGCGTTTTCACCTCACCATGAAGACCTCGACCGATGAGAACACCCGACTGGTGGCCGCGGTTGTGCAGCAACAGCTTCGAGATGTCGGAATTGTGCTGGAGATTCGCACCTTCGAATTCGCAACCTTCTTCGCCGACGTTACCCGCGGCGAATACCAGCTGCATTCCCTGCGCTGGGTCGGCGGCAATGAGGATCCGGACATCTTTGAATACGTCTTCCATTCCGACAAATTCCCCCCTCATGGTGCGAATCGTACGTTCTACTTCAATCCCCAGGTTAACCGGCTCATCGATCGGGCGCGCCGCGAAGTTGATCCGGAGGTTCGCAAGCAGCTCTACGCCGAAATCCAGCAGATTCTTGCCCAGGATGTGCCCTCCATCAACTTGTGGTATTGGGACAACGTGCTCGTGCATTCCAAGCGGGTTAAGAATCTAACTCTCAATCCGGCGGGAAACTACGATTTTCTCAAGACGGCGGAACTTGCTCCTTGACCCGGCGAACCGCCCGAAAGCGCTTTGGCAGGCAGCCCATCTGCTACCATCTCAAAGGACCTTGACGGTAAGCGTGTTCGACGACTCGAGGTAGGCTCTACCATGCAGATTCTCTTCATTGGGGACATTTTCGGGCGGCCGGGACGAACCATCGTCAAGGATCGGCTGCCGGGCCTGGTGAAGGAGTACGCGGTCGATCTGGTGATCGCCAACGGAGAAAACGCTGCCGCCGGCTTTGGCATCACGCCGCCGCTAGCGGAAGAACTGTTCGACATGGGCATCGACGTGCTCACCAGTGGGAATCACATCTGGGACAAGCGCGAGATTATCAGCTATTTCGAAGCGGCCGATGGCAATCCCTATAGCGCCGCCCGGCGCTTGCTGCGGCCGGCAAACTATCCTCCGGGAATGCCGGGATGGGGAATCTTTCAGGGGACCAAGGGTCAGATCCCGTACGCGGTTTTGAATCTGCAAGGACGCGTGTTCATGACGCCGAACGATGATCCGTTTCGGGTGGTCGATCAACTGCTCACCCAGATCTCGGCCACGGTGGTTTTGGTCGATATGCACGCGGAGGCTACCTCGGAGAAGATCTCCATGGGCTGGTATCTCGATGGGCGTGTCACGGTGGTCGTGGGCACGCACACCCACGTGCCCACGGCCGACGAGCGGGTATTGCCGGGCGGCACAGCCTATATCACAGACGTAGGAATGACCGGGCCTCATGACAGCGTCATTGGTGTCAAAAAGGAGTTGATCCTCGACCGATTTCTCACCAACATGCCGATTCGTTTTGAAGCCGCCACGGGAGACGTTCGCCTCCATGGGATCGTGGTGGATTGCGATGAGAAAAGCGGCCGAGCCCGAGGGATCAGACGGGTTACGCTGAACTGAGTCGGGCGGACCATTTCAAGGATTTCCGTCTCAGGGAGAGCAGACCAAAAACCTCAGTCCTTTGCGGCTGGGCTCCGGTCACGATGGCAGCAAACCGGCCACAAAAAGGGCAATTGAACCAATGATGAAAAGAGCACCGGCGGCTGGGGAAAACCGCAACGGTTTCGCCTGGGATTCCCCTGCTTATGTGTTTGATATTGACGGCACGCTGCTCCTGTCCCGTGACCTGGTTCACTACAACGCTCTGAACCGTGCCCTCGACCACGTGTACGGTGTGGACACCACGATTGATGGGGTTGCCTATCACGGCAAGACGGATCTCAGCATTTTGCGGGCGGCGCTCGCGCGGGCCGGAGTTTCGGGGAAAGTCTTTGAAGCCAAACTCTGGCAAGCGATCGATCTCATCGGTCGAGATGTTGCCAGCCACGCCGCGAGCCTCCATCCTGAGGTCTGCCGCGGCATACCCGATGTGCTGGCGCTGCTGAAAGCTCGAGGCAAGCTTCTGGGCATAGCTTCGGGCAACCTCGAAGCGGTGGGTTGGCGCAAGCTAAAGGCGGCGGATCTCGACGGGTTCTTCGAGTTCGGCTGCTTTAGCGACCGCCACGAAAGCCGCGCGGACATCTTTGCGCGCGCGGTTGGGGAGGTGAAGAGCAGGCTGGGTAACGGGACGAGCGTCTGCTTTGTCGGAGATACGCCCGAGGACATTAAGGCGGCCCGAGAGGTGAACGCGAAGATCATTGCGGTAGCGACTGGAACTATCACCGCCCGGGAGTTGACCAGCCTGCATCCGGATATTTGCGTGACCAACTGGGCCGAGCTCCTGGACCATTCGGCAGATTCGGCCTCGCTGTCTTCAGGAGAAAAGCCACCGTAGGTCAATATCATCTGGCCTCTAGTCGCGTAAAGCTTTGGCCAGCTTTCTTCGTTGCCCGACTGGAATGTAGCGCAATGCCGCGCGCGACAGTGCGCGATAGACGTCCTTGGCTTCGGGAATCGGGCGCAGAATCCTGAGGTGCTTGACCAGGATGTCCACATCCCCCCGTACCAGCGGCCCACTGAAGGCGCCGGCGGCACCCCATCGGCGATAGTTTTCGAGGGTCTGTTTCAGGATCGGCAACATCTTTCGCCGAGCCTCCCGAGGGCCGAGGCCGGCGGCACCGGCTACTTGCTCGGCGGTGACGAGCAGCGCAACCGCCAAGGGCGAGGCAAAAGCTCCCCAGGCGTGGTAAGCGACTTTGTTCTTGGCGGGAACCCGGAATGCCGTCCCACCCAGGCTGCGTACAATTCTGGCGGCGACCGTCAGGGCACCCGCATCACCTTCAAGAGCAAAGGGAACGCCCTTGAGGGATGGGACAACGCCCCGAACAAAGCTCATTAGGGGATGAACAGAGGCGACCCGAGCACCCTTCCGCCGAAGGACGCCCAGTTCAGCGCTGGTCAATGCACCGCTCGCATGAAACACGGCCTTTCCCTGCCAGTCTCCGCGCCGAGCCAGGGTGCGCGCCGCAGGTCGAATCTCCCGGTCGGGGACACAGAACCAAATCAGCTCGGCATCGAGCTGCGCGGCTTCTGGCCGGGAAAGCCGAGCCCGAAGCTTCCTCGCCAGCCGGCGCGCCGCCTTCCCCGATGGAGAAACTCCGCGGCAGACCAGTTCCCCCACTTCATATCCTGCTCGGCTCAATGCGATGGCCAGCGAGCTGCCGAGTCTTCCCGGGCCTATGATCGCAACGCGAGGCTTGGCTACCATGGCGGGCAGCATATCAGGGCGGTTCCCTGCCCAGCAAAAAAGTGCCTCCCGGAGGCTGGTTGGGCTTTGCCAAGACCTTTCGTATAGTGGGGTCATGGCAAAACCATCCTCTAAAAACCTAGCGCGGGTGCTTTCCTCCCGTGTCATGTATCGCGGCCCGGTATTCTCGGTCAGCTCCGATGAAGTGCGGGAGCCTTCCGGGGTGACGGTGCACCGGGACGTCGTACGACACACCGGCTCGGTGGTGATCATGGCGGTGGATGAATCGCGCCCGGAGCCGCGAGTTCTGCTGGTTGAACAATACCGCCATGCGGCTCAACAGTATCTCTGGGAGCTCTGTGCCGGAAGGGTCGATGAGGGCGAAAGCGAACTGGTGGCGGCCAAGCGCGAGCTTTTGGAGGAAACCGGGTATTCCGCGAGGCTCTGGAAGCGAATTCTGACCTTTTACGCCAGCCCCGGATTCGTGGCGGAAACCATGTCGCTCTATCTCGCCCAGGACCTGCGATCCGGGGTCGCACAGCCGGAGGAGGACGAGGTCCTTGAACTAAAATTCCTACCCCTGAAGAAGGCCCTCGAGTGGGTAAGGAAGGGCGTTATTCGGGATGCCAAGACGATTTGCGGCATCCTTTGGTTGAACCAAAAGCGCAGGTCCGGGCGTGGTTGAGGTGCCAATGTCCTGACCGTCCTTCTGACGTCTTGACAGCCCCTCGGCGTGGCCGCAGAATGGCATCAAAGGGCAAAGGCACGTCCTCGGACCAGCAAGGCGTGCCCGAGGGGGCGCAAAGTGGAACGTTTGAAAGGCACGGTGAAATGGTTCAACAATGCCAAAGGTTATGGCTTCATCGGACGTGATGGAGGACCGGATGTGTTCGTCCATTACAGCGCTATCACGGCCGAAGGCTATAAAAGCTTGCAGGAAGGCGACCAGGTAGAGTTTGAGATAACCCAAGGTCCAAAAGGCCCGCAAGCGGCGAATGTTACAAAGGCCACCTAGAGTTGTCCTTGAAGTAATAGTCGATTTTCTAGAAGAGCCCTCCCCCGCTCTCGAACTTCCTAGAAGGCGCATTTCCCTGTTTGCTTTCTCTTAAGCCCAGTCTTGTTTAATCTTTCTTAGGAATGGACAACAAGGCTCTCGCCGGAATTCTGTTTGAGACCGCCGACCTCTTGGAAATCGATGGTCAGGACTCCTTCCGGATTCGCTCGTATCGCAATGCTGCGCAATCCATCGAAGCCCTGCCGCAGCAGATCTCCGAGCTGATGAAGGAGCCCAAGAGGATCTTGGAAATCCCCGGCATCGGCAAGGGCATGCTGGAGAAATTGCAGGAGATACTTCAGCAAGGGCGGCTTTCGACGCATGTCGAGCTGCTCAAGAAATATCGTCCCTCGATGCTCGATCTGCTAAAGATCCAGGGCCTCGGACCTAAGACCATTGCGCTGATTTGGAGCGCCTATCAGGTTTCCGATGTGGATGGGGTCGAAAAGCTCGCCCGCGAGGGGAAGATCCGCACGCTTCCCCGCCTGGGGGAGAAGCAAGAAGCCAAGCTTCTGAAAGCCATTGCCGATTACCGCCGTATTGCGGGACGCTTTTTGCTCGACACCGCCGAAGCCCAAGCCACGAAGATCGTCGACCATCTCCGGAACTACCCCGGAGTGGAGAAGGTAACCCCGGCCGGTTCCCTGCGTCGCGGCCGCGAAACGGTAGGCGATCTCGACATCCTGGTTACGGGAAAGGCCTGTGGCGACGAGCGCGAACGCGAAAAATTGATGGATCGGATTCTCCAATTGCCAGGGCTTATGGAGGTCATCGCGCGGGGAGAGAACAAGATCAGCTTCCGCCTGCGAGGCGGGATGCAGGTCGACGTGCGCCTTCTCGCGCCTGAATCCTATGGCGCGGCGCTGCAGTACTTCACGGGCGGCAAGGCCCACAATGTGGCCTTACGGCAACGCGCCTTGAAGATGGGTTACACCCTCAGCGAATACAGCTTGGCTCGGGTGGACACGGGAGAGCGGGTTGCCGGCGAGACCGAGGAGGAAATCTATTCCAAATTGAAGCTTGACTACATTCTCCCTGAGTTGCGGGAAAATTGCGGAGAAATTGAGGCAGCGGAGAGACATGCCTTGCCCCAACTGGTCTCCCAATCCGACCTCGAGGGCGACGTGCATATGCATACGGTCGAAACCGACGGTCGAAACACGATCGAAGAGATGGCAGAAGCGGCCCGTACGCGTGGCTATCGTTACATGGCCATCACGGACCACTCCAAGAATCTAGCCTTTGCCAATGGACTCGATGACAAGCGGGCGATCGAACACATGCAACGCATTCGCGCCGCGGAGCACGAACTTGGTGGCATCAAAATCTTGGCCGGGGTGGAGGTTGACATTCTGGCCGATGGATCTCTCGACCTGTCGGATTCCGTGCTCGAGCAAATGGACCTGGTGATTGCGAGCGTTCATTCCCACTTCAATCAAAGCCCTTCGGAGATGACGGACCGCCTGCTCAAGGCCATCGAGAATCCCAACACGTCGTTGATCGGCCACCCCACGGGGCGAGTCCTTCTCCGACGCGACGCCTATCCGTTTGACGTCGATACGGTTCTGAAGGCCGCTGCGGAGCGCAAGGTTGCCATGGAACTCAATGCCTACCCTGACCGGCTGGATTTATGCGACCGCCACCTGCGCCTGGCCAAACAATATGGCGTAAAGATTGTCATCAACACCGACTCCCATCATACGTCGCATCTCGCCAACATCCGTTATGGCGTCCTGCAGGCACGGAGGGCGTGGCTGACCAAAGACGACGTGCTCAACACACTGCCGGCGGGAGAATTTGCCAGAGCCATGAAGCATGGGCGGAAGTGACCGAGCCCGGGCGGCCGAACTCCCCGCGATCTGAGCCGGCTAATCGGGCGACGGGCCGGCTGAGATTTTTGCATCAAAAGTGATTAGAATCAGGTGCGGATCCTATGGCTGAGGAAACTCCCCTTCCGTCTGCGGCGAACCCTCCTGCATCGCAACCCTCTGAACCGGCCACGAGTTTTCGCATCGGTGAGGAATTTGGCACCGCCAAGAAGAACCTCCCGCCCGTCCGGATTGTTCTCATCGGAGTGGGGATTGTGCTCCTCGTGGGCGCCATTCTGGCAGTTTTTGAGCGGCCGCAGCCGTCGGCGACAGGGTCAATTGATCAAATGGTTTCGGTTGAAATCCCCAACCAGGGCTCGGTGATGGCCGCCATTAATGTCTCCTTCCGAAACCATGGGGTCAAGCCTTTCTGGATTCACACCATCAAGGCTGAGCTGGAGACCGCCAACGGCACGTTTCCCGACGAAGCGGCATCGCCCGTGGATTTTGACCGCTATTACCAGGCCTTCCCCGCTCTCAAGCAGTATGCGATTCGACCCCTCGAACGCGAGGCTAAAATCGAACCCGGTGGTCAGACGCAGGGAACCATCATCGTCAGCTTTCCAGTAACGCCCGAGGCGTTTGCCAGCCGAAAGGTATTGAGGGTGATCATTCAGCCTTATGATCAGCCAGCGCCCCTGGTGCTTACCAAATAGGACGACACCAATTCCCTAAGGGCTGGTTTGAGTATCGCGCGGTGTCGTCTTCGAAGGAACCACTGCGGAGAGACGGGTTTATCTCTGGCTCAGAAGATACAGATCGGCGTGCCCGCTAGGGCGGGCATAGATGACGGTCGAAAGATCCTTGGAAAAATCATAGGCGTTGCCGGAATAGCCCAGGCGGAATGCAAATGGTAGCTTGACGGCCGCTTGCGCGGGCCCGGACAGCTTTCCGTCATGCCAGGGCTGCCGATAGATGGTGGTCTCCCCGCGGGAGGCGACTAAGTAGAGGATTGCCTTGCCGTCGGAGGAAAAACGGACGACCAGAGTATTGAGCTCCGGCAGGATCGGGGTGCACTTGTGATCGGCGATGGCGAACTCGCTGACGCCTATTGATTGTGTTCCCTGATTCAGGGATGAGAGTAGGTATTTTCCATCCGGCGATGTATCCCAGACGGCTCCGCAATTATCGACTAATTTTTCGATGCCGGAGCCGTCCAGGGCTACTTTCCAGATCGTAAGCTTGGATAAATCAGTCTCCTGACCGCCCAGGTAAAAGGACTTCGCATCTGGACTGGGCGCGCCGTAGCCGCCCGACAGTCCCGACCACGAGATCGGACGGAGTCCGGTGCCATCAATTCCAATGACGAAAGCCTTGATCGTGCCGCCGTCTCTCTCCGTGAACACAGCTTTCGAACTGTCCGACGAAAATGTAACCGTTATGAGCTCCGTACCGGAGGCAAGTTTCACGCGGTTATTGCCGTCGATATCCGAAACCCAAAGGTCTCCCTGCTGGGCGTTTCCAGAAAGGGTTATGTACATGACATGGCGGCCATCCCAGGAGATGGCCGGCTGAGTGGCCTCTTCATTGACCAAGTCGAGGGACTGCTTGGTCTGCGGGTGGTAAACCGTGAGGGCACCGGCTCGCCTTCCATTGACAAAATAAATTCCCTTGGCGGCAGGGACAACCATCGGTGACAGATCAGGACCGGCGCCGAAGGTTACCTGCCTGAGTTTGCCGTCGGCCAGGCGGTATTCCCAAAGATTCGTGACGTCATTCACCGTCCGGCTGCAAAGGACTGTTTTGCCGACATCCCCCCAGACAAGGCCGGTCGGGCTCCCGGACAGTTCGCCGATTTTCTCAGCCGCGTGAGTCGTTACCTCGACTCGGTAGAGAGTCAAGCTCGTAGAACCAAGAACGTTGTCGTTTCCGGTGCTGATCAGCAGATTCTTTCCGTCGGGAAAGGGCAGAATGGCGAGCGGGACGACTCCCTCGGCGGGATGAAAGATCATCTCCTCCGCCAGGCCGACCTTAGACCTGCGAGAGACCGCGTCGTCCCGATTGATGAAATAGAAGGAGTTCCCGTCGGGGGATGGGGTCAGTTGGGATCCAGTCAGCACCGTGGTGGAAGGGCCTCCGAGTGTCGGCACACTGCGAACTTCTCTGCCAACCGAGGTCAGGGAGTAATAGATTTGTGTGCCATCTGGCGAAAAGCTGTCTACGGTCTTGTTGACCGAGTCGTTTGTGAGTTGCAGCGGTTCTCCCCCGGAAGCGAGCATCACGAAAACCTGGTCCACATCCGCGACGGGTGAGGTGAAAGCCACAGTGTGACCGTCGGGCGCAAGCACCGCGTCGTTCATTGGCTTGTTCCAGTGGCTGATCTGAACGACCTTGGCCGGACCACCCGAGCGGCTCGCGAAGTAGTACGTGGCCAGCCCGGCCAGGGCCACCAGCACGAGGGCAACGGCAATCCCGAGGTACCAGGTCCGCGTAGACCTCCTTCCATCAGTTGCTATTCTTCGCGTGCCGCTTCCCGACGGTGGCGCCTCTCGCTCAGCTGCCGTCGGCCATGAGGGACTCGATCGCCCGGATTCCGTATCGCGTTTCGAACGCTTCAGGTCGCTACGGAGTTCGGCGCCCGACTGGTAACGCAGATCGCGGTCTTTCTCGAGCGCCTTGGTGATGATGCGATCGAGCTCCGCCGGAAGTTCCGGATTCAGGCGCAGGGGTGAAGCCGGCGCCTTGTGCAGAATGGCATCGAATACCAAGGCAGAAGTCGCCCCCGGGAAGGCTTGACGCGCGGTTGCCATCTCGTACAGCACGACACCAAAGGAAAACAGGTCGGTGCGGGCGTCTAACGCTTCGCCCCGTGCCTGCTCCGGCGACATGTACGCAACGGTGCCGAGGGCGGTACCTGGCGTGGTAAGCGCTTCCTCGGCGGTCATCATCGAGGCTCCAACACCTCCGGGCTCGCCTACGCGGCGCGGATCTACCGCCACCTTGGCCAAACCAAAGTCGAGGATCTTGGCTTGACCGCGAGCAGTCACAAAGATATTGGCCGGTTTGATATCGCGATGAATAATGCCCTTGCTGTGAGCGGCATCCAGCGCGTCGGCAATCTGAATCGCAAGTTCCAGCAGCTCCTCGGTTCTCAGCGGCTTCACCTCGATACGATGCTTGAGGGTCTGGCCTTCGAGACGTTCCATGACGATGAAGTAGCGTCCATCCTGCTGGCCGATCTCGTGAATCGTACAAATGTTCGGGTGGTTCAGTGCGGAAGCAGCGCGGGCCTCCCGCTGAAATCGTTCGAGTGCGTAAGGATCGCGCGCCAAGTCTTCCGGCAGAAACTTTAAGGCGACGTGGCGGCCGAGGCTCGTGTCCTCGGCCTCGTACACAACCCCCATCCCTCCTCCGCCGAGTTTCTCAATGATTTTGTAGTGGGAGATTACGTCTCCGACGAGGATCTTCGCATCCGCCATGCGAGGGGATCATAGGCCACCGTTCTGGGGCAAGTCAACGAAACCCAACCGGCTTGCACCCAACGACAGGCACGGGTTCGACCGTTCCGATTGGCGCAGGAAGGGCGAAAAGAC
>DASPTQ010000103.1:0-13785 GCA_035623335.1 Terriglobales bacterium | reverse complement strand
TCGAGACATCTAGGATGTAACCCAACTCAAGCGTGGTTTGAGGAGGGTTACGTTGGGAAGCAAGGCGAAGTGGGAATACTTTCGGGTGGTCTATGAGCGCTATCACAAGAGCGCACGCCCAGCCAAGAAACTTATGCTCGACGAATTCTGCCGCAATACCGGGTATAACCGCAAATACGCCATTCGTCGTTTGAACGGAGCGCCGCCCGGCAGAGAGCCGGAGCGACCGCGCCCGGCACGGCGGCCGAGTTATGGTCATCAGGTACTTATGATTTTGGCGGCCATCTGGGAAGCCGCGGGATATCCCTGGTCGGTGCGGTTGAAAGCCTTGCTGCCGGAATGGCTGCCGTGGATACGGAAACGTTATCGCTTAACCCCGGCAGTGGAAGAGCAGCTCCTGCGCATCAGCGCGACAAATCGATCGGCGCCTGCAGAGGAAAAAGAAAGCTTGGGGCGCCGCATCTATGGGCGAACCCGGCCGGGCAGTCTGCTGAAGCACCACATCCCGGTGAAGACCGACAGCTGGGATGTCCAGGTTCCGGGGTTCGCGGAAATCGACCTGGTTTCCCATGCGGGGAATTCCGCAGCGGGGGAGTTTGCCCAGTCGTTGAACCTGACCGACATCCACACGGGCTGGACGGAAACCCGCGCCTTGCTGGGCCGCGGCCAAGAGGCGGTGCAGCGGGCGCTGGACGAGATGGCGGGAGTGTTGCCGTTTCGCTTGCAAGGGTTGGATTCCGACAACGGGTCGGAGTTTATCAACTGGCACCTGAAGAGTTGGTGTGACGCCCAGAAGATTCAGCTCACCCGAGGACGTCCCTACAAGAAGGACGATAATGCCCATGTGGAGCAGAAGAACTGGACGCACGTGCGCAAGCTGCTAGGGTGGGATCGCTACGACTCCGCTGCGGTAGTGCAAGCCATCAACGATCTCTATCGCCAAGAGTTGCGCTTGTGGCTGAACCTGTATCTGCCCTCGGTCAAGTTGGTGAAGAAAACGCGAGTTGGCTCGAAACTACGCCGAGTCTACGATCCCGCGCAGACACCGCTGCAGCGGGTTTTAGCCTCCGGTCAGGCTGATAAAGGGCGGGTTGCGGAACTGCAAAAACTGCGGCGGTCCCTGGATCCCTTTCAACTGAGCCGGCAGATCGACCACAAGCTCGAACGCATCTACGGCATGGCCAATCGACGGTTGAGCCCAAAGGCTGCTCCACCCAAAGGTCAGGAACCAAGAACGAAGGCTTTAGCCTCATTGGCAAGTTTAATCGCGAGTACTCCGGGTAAGGCTTCAAAGGAGAGGTCTGGGAGAAAAGGGGCCTCCAACGCCAGCCCCTTTTCCCCCAGACCCCCTTTTCCCCGGCTCAATTCTGTGGGTTACTTCTAAAATGTCTCGACAGCATGAGCTCCGGTTACCTTTTGAAATGGCTTGACAGGTACCAGGTGAAATCTCTAATTCCAGCCTCTTTTACAGCGTCCTCAAACCAATGCCTGTACCCGTTCAGTGGAACACCATTCTTCGCAACGAACACCCGGCCTCGCCCGCTGGAGCAATCGAACAACGTTTGGAGCGCGTTGGTAGCAACGGATCGCCTCCTAGTGGCCGCCCAGTCCGGTCCCCACTCCTACCAACCACATTTTTTTATCCCCTTGGGTCAGCAAAACATTATGCGGTGCGGACCTTAGAAGCGGCGCGCAAACCGCGTGCGATTCCCCTTGGGCTTTGTGCCAACCCAGGTATGAGTTGCCAACTCTAACGCTGACCAGGACAAGAAGGCTATTGGGGAACACTCAGAACTTGTGATGCACGCTTCCACGGATCAAGAGTTGTCTTGACTCATAGGCGAGTATCTACACTTCCCCTATTGCATCTTCGCGTACTCGGCTTTGGCTTGCCTCAAGATGGGGATGTCGGGGTCGGCTTCTTTCCAGAGGGTGAGGAATTCTTTGTAAGCGGCTTTCGCCTTGGCGGTGTCGCCGGCCATTGCATAAGCTCTGCCGAGTTGAAGGTGAGCAAGAGCACCGATCGGTGCGTTCCAGACAATTCCACGATGGTCGAGGATTTTCTGAAACTCAGCCGCTGCCTCGCTGCTTTGATGAGCGGCCAGATAGGCCTCTCCCCGGACAAAAGCAGGATACAGACCGTTCCAAACGTAGTCGCTGAATGTTGACCGTCCCAGTTCATACGGCGCGGCGGCTCGAAGAGCCTCCAAGGCTTCTGAAACATTCCCTCGGTTGAGCGCCTGCCTTGCGCGGAGGGTGGGCAGGTAATTGAACCGGACGCTTGTGGCTTCCGGAAACCGTTTTCCCAACGCCTCCGCCAGCTCTCGTGCCCCCCCGGTGTCTCCCGCAAACGCCAAGGCGAGTGCAGAGGCATACTGGGCATCGATCCAAGCGGAAGGCTCCATTGCAAGCGTGGCACGCCGCCGGGCTTCCTCCGCGTTTCCAAAGAGTGCTTCCCTAATTCCAGACGTCGCCAAAAAGGTCGCGGCCTTTTCTTTTCCTCCCTCCCTTTCGGCAGATTCCATCGCCTGCCTCGTCAGCTCCTCCGCATCCCTGACCCGCCCGGAATAGGCAGCCGTATCCGCATCGTAGGCAAGCAGCGTATCTTCTACACTTGTCTTACCGGCCGACAGTGTGACCTGCTGCTTCATCCCCGCCGCGTCGTTCTGTAAAAACGCAAGATGGTAGCGGTACAAAGGGTAGAAAGGGTGGTACAGCTTGCGTTCAAGAGCTTGCCGATACGCCGCATTTGCTTCCTCGAAGCGATTCAGCGCCATGTAGCCTTCCATGAGGAGGGCGTAGGAGACAGAAAAGCTCGGGTTTAGGCGAACCGCCTCTTGGGCTTCGGTAACCATGTCAGTGAATCGGCCCATCTGCGGGTAGATTCCGCCTGCCAAGTAGGTGTGCGGCATCTCGGCCCGGGGGTAAGCCTGCGCCCAGAGCTTGAGGGATTGTTCCGCCTCTTCAAGGTTCCCCGTGACCTCTTTGTAGTAGATCGCCGATATGAAATATTTCTCAGGCTCGCTGGCGTGGTCGCGCAGTTCGTATGCCTTTTGTGCGTAGCCGGCGGCAACACTGGGTTCTCCAATCGCCGTGTGCCAGATGCCAAGCCACGAATAGGCAGCCGCAAAATTTGGATCGAGTTCGATAGCGCGTTTAAAAAAAGAAATGCCAAGTTCCTTGGAGGTTGCCTGGCGGCCGGCGCTGAAGGCTTTCAGCGCTTCGAGCGAGGACGTTGTCGCTTCTTCGAGAGGTGTATCGAATTTTTGCACCGTGCTTAGTGACTCGCCCAGCTTGCTCCGCATCTCCGACGCTGTCTTCCCCAGCCCATCGAGCACATGATTCTTGTCGCTCGCTTGAGCTTCCGTGCTCGCCAGGGTTGACCCATTTGAGCAGTTGACCGCCTTCACGGTCAGGAGATAGGGCGTGCCAATTTGAGCTATCGAGCCATCGAGGACAGCGGCGCTTGCCGTTCGCTGGCACACTTCCCGCGCAATCTCCGGTGTCAGCTTGGCGTTTGGCTTCTGGTCCATCATCTGCAGCGTCCGCTGGATTTGCTGATCCGAGACGATGCTCAGGAAGGGCGACTGCTCTAGTTCAACGGAAAGACCCTGCCGCAGGGTCCCATCAAACACAGGATCACCCGTCGTGTTGGTGAAGTCCGCGAGGACAATAGTGTCTTTATCCGTCAGCGCATGGATGTTATGTGAGAAAAGGAGCCATCCGCCCAAGGCCAGTGCGACGATAACAAATCCTGTACCAGAGATCGTTATCCATCGCAGCCCCGTGGTCCTCAACTTACCGTGGCTCGTCGCAGTGGTTGCACGAGCGGGCTCTGAATCTCGCTTTAGCCGTTGCAGATCGGTTCGAATATCTGACGCGTGCTGATATCGTAGATTGCGATCCTTCTCCAGACACTTCGCAATGATCCGTTCTAAGTCGGCAGGCACGTCTGGATTGAGTCGAACTGGAGGAGCCGCAGTCTGATTCAGGATAGAGTCGAAGATCACCCCTGTGCTTTCCCCTCGGAAAGGCAACTGCCCGGTCGTCATCTCATACAGCACAGCACCAAACGAGAACAAGTCTGTTCGAGCGTCCAGTTCCTTGGCACGGATTTGCTCTGGTGACATGTAAGCGATGGTTCCCACAGCCGTCCCCGGACTAGTCAGGTGTTCTTCCAAAGTCACAGTCGATTGTGCTGTTGCTCCTGCGTCTACCACATTGCTCAGGACAGGCGTCACTTTCGCCAACCCGAAATCGAGAACCTTAGCGTGACCCCGCTTGGTGACGAAGATATTGGCGGGCTTTATGTCGCGGTGGACTATGCCAGCAGTATGAGCGGCATCCAGCGCATCGGCGATCTCAATGCCCAGCGACAGCACCGTTTCGATCTCCAATGGCTTGCCGCCAATGCGGTGCTTGAGCGTCAACCCATCCAGAAACTCCATCACGATGAAGGACTGCTCGCTGCTTTTCCCGATCTCGTGGATGGTGCAAATGTTGGGATGGTTCAAGGCGGAAGCAGCACGGGCTTCACGACGGAAGCGTTCGAGAGCCTGCGCGTCTTTGGCTATGTCCTCGGGCAAGAATTTCAGGGCCACGAAGCGGCCAAGCTCGGTGTCCTCGGCCTTATAAACGACACCCATCCCGCCGCCACCCAACTTCTCAAGGATGCGGTAGTGCGAAATGGTCTGGCCGATCACGAAGGGAATGCTAGGTCGCCTCGATTGGTAAAGTCAATCGAATCAGAGAGTGACCTTTTGGTCAGGGTTTTTGAGTGCGTGAGCATGATTTGAAAACTTAAGACTTAGCGAATCATCGATTGGTCCGGGTCCCACAACCGCCGCCCACCGTTTTTACCCCCTTGGCTGGCGAAAACCTTATGCTGTTCAAGCATTATGCTGTGGCGCGGAGGTGGATCGAACGGTTGTCGTGTGGCACAAGGCCAACTTTTCCGCTGATGAGTTGTTTGCCGAATTCTTTGCGCAATTCTCAAGGGGGTCTCTTTTGCCTTGGCTGGTGCCGAAACATTATGCTTGAATGCTCAATCGGCTAAGCTGGATACCGCTCATCGATGGGTGTCAGTTCTGGTGTCAGTTGGCTTTGGCAATCGGTGCGGTTCGCTGCGGCATCGTACCAGGCGTCATGGTAGTAACGCCCTTATAGGGCTTCGATTTTGGGAATTGGTGCAGGAAGATACACGTCGATGCAAATGGTGAAAAAAGGATCAAAAGGGCATTGCTCTACCAGCTGAGCTACGCGCCCACAGCGGGGACAAATCACACATGAGAAAGGACTAGCACGGCAAGCTGTTCTTGGCCGGCACGGTCAGCGCACGATGCAGTCAAAGCAGACTCCAACTTTGCCATTGCCGCGATGCTCTGATCGCTGTTGGTCTTGATGTAATGGTCGCGAGTTACTTGCACATCTTTGTGCCTGAGTATCTGTTGCACCATCACGTCATCGACGCCCAAACTATACGGTGTGGATGCCAGCCCGCGTCTAAACGCGTGCCAGCCATGCCACATAGGTAGGTTACCATGTTCTTGAGATTGGCAGCAGCGCACAACTGGCTCCGATCTCCATTTGCGCGATCCAACCTCGCTTGAACTGACCACTTCGCAAGCTTCTGCTTGGGCATTCGGCTGCCCCGTTCTGAGGTCATATCACGCTATTGCGGCCTTGTGCTGTTTGACGGTCCCGCATCTCACAAGCCAGACGCCTACAAGACCCCCGAAAAACGCGGCCATTCCAACGACCAACAACCCGCGTTGCTCATCCAATGCGGCGCGTAGTGAGGCAGGCTGCACCAACAGCGTCCAGTGTTCCTGTGGTGCTTTCCAGGACTCGAATCACATCCGCGGCAGTCACGAGTCACTGACAAAGATTTCCGCCGAATCTATTGTTCTTGACAAGTCGGTTCGGGGATGGCCCACAGGGCTGACACGGCGCCTTGGCAGCCTAAGTCAATTCCGACTCAACTCAACTAAATTCGAAAGTGAGAGGAGGATCTTCCCTATGTTTGCGCGTGTCGTTGAATTTATTCCTAAATATGAGAAGAAGGATGAGTTGATCAAGACAATTAAGAACGAGGTCGTACCGATTCTGAAGAAACAGGTTGGCTTCCTCGATATCCTTCCTCTGTTTCCGGAAATGAACAACGAGAAAGTCTTGCACGTTACTCTGTGGATGGAAAAGAAGGACGCGGAGCGTTATGAGAAAGAAGTGTTTCCCAGAGTACAAAACATCGTCGGACCCTTCCTGGCTACTCCGATCACGTGGAAGCTCTACAACGTTGAGACCACCCTCTGCGAGCACTTGCTCGATGCAATTGCGGCGTAAATGAGATTGACGAAGTCTCGCGCCGGAGCAGTAACCGCTGCTCCGGTTTTTCTGTTTGACACAAGCGTCCCCGAGGGAGCCAGCATTTTCCCTTTCAGATTCCCTCCATCTCCGTGTGCCCATGGCGCCAGAGTGGGCCGTACTTCTCTTCCATCTCTTTCACGAACTTGCGGGTCTTGCGGTTGCGTTCAATCGCCTTTCGGCCTTCATCACCCGGCGTACGGCCCTCCGCACGCATGCACAGCATGGGCATGACGGGCACCCTGGATACGCCGCCTTCGCGGCCTTCAGAGCCATCCGCCATTCGTTCACGAAGTGCAGCATACGGCACGCCTTTGTCAACTGGCCATAGCATGGCGGAATGAGACCACCGAGATGCTAAGAACCGTCCGGAATCTGAATTGAGGATCAAAGCCTTTAAAATCGAGTCAATTTCCGCTACTTGACAAAAAAGCAGCTTAGACGAATTCGGGACCGGAATTGCGTGGTGCCGCCTGATCACTCTGTATTAGAGGGCCACACTCAGCGTCCATTGATAACAGCCGAAGTTGAAAGCAGGCATCCTGGAGAGCGTAATGCGACCATGCAGGAGCGGAGCGAGTACCGGGAAAGCAGTTGCCCCAGCGTTGCGAGTGCAATAGTGGTTTCCGCAACAGTAATATTGGATCTTCCGTCCCCGAAGGGTAGGATCAGAGGCCAATGTTTTCCGGGAACAAGCCGGCGAGGTGGTCTGCAAATGCGGGACATCGAACAGTCGTTCTCGCAATTATCACACTGCTGCTGCCTTTGTTGTTTTCAGCAGCGGACCACCCTTCAAGAGCAAGCAGCGGTGAGCTGAAAATCATGATATCCGGCGGATTCAGAGCTGCTTGCCAGGAACTGGTTCCAGAGTTCGAACGGAAAACCGGGTACACGATTGTGACTGTTTCGGGCCCGTCAATGGGAAGCACCCCCGATGCAATACCAAACCGGCTGCATAGGAATGAGCCGGCTGACGTTGTAATTGTGGCCAGCTCATCTCTTGAGGAATTAATTAAGCAGCACAAGGTGATTCCTGAGACTCGTGTCGACCTGGCAAGTTCAGTAATCGCTATGGCAGTGCGTGCTGGCGCTCCCAAGCCAGATATCAGTTCTCTGGAAGCGCTGAAGCATACTTTACTGACTGCAAAGTCAATCGCCTACTCCAACAGCATAAGCGGCATCTACCTCTCAACCGAGCTATTCCCACGGCTTGGAATCGCCGACGTGATCCGGAACAAGTGCCTGCGAGTCGACACAGGAATGGTGGGGACGGTGATTGCGAGGGGGGACGCCGAAATTGGTTTTCAGCAGTTGAGTGAACTGCTCCCGATTACCGGTATCGATATTGTGGGTCCGATTCCACCCGAAGCTCAGAAGGTGACGGTTTATTCGGGCGGAGTGGTGTTCAACTCGAAACAGCCTGCAATGGCGAAGCAGTTTCTCGAGTTCTTAGCTTCGCCTCATGCGGCGAGCGCAATCCAGAACAGCGGAATGCAACAATGTCTGCACGGCAACAATGAACAGAAAGACGCTGTCGATAAATCAGTGAATTGTCGGTGAAACTCTTGATAACACGATGTTAAGTAAATCACGGTGACCGAGACACCCCAGCACTCGGCATTCATTGACTTGCCCGACCTCAAGCCCTAATATTTCAGCCCGTGATCGGCCAAATCATCTCACACTACCGCATCGTCGAGAAGCTAGGCGGCGGCGGAATGGGCGTGGTTTATAAAGCCGAGGATACGGAACTTGGCCGCTTTGTCGCGTTGAAGTTCTTGACTGAGGACGTTGCTCGTGACCCGCAATCTCTCGAACGCTTCCGGCGGGAAGCAAGGGCCGCTTCTGCCCTGAACCATCCAAACATTTGCACCATCCATGAGATTGGGAATTACCAAGGGCATTTGTTCATCGTCATGGAGTTTCTGGATGGCGTAATGCTGAAGTACCGCATCGGTGGACGTCCGCTTGAAACCGATCTGCTGCTCTCCCTTGCAATCGAGATTGCTGACGCACTCGACGCGGCGCATGCGGCGGGCATCATTCATCGCGATATCAAGCCCGCCAACATATTCATCACTAAGCGCGGACACGCCAAGGTTCTCGACTTCGGGCTGGCGAAAAAGACCGATGTTGCCAGCAAGCGAGAATCAGGCACTGGATCGGATGCTCCCACAATCGGCGAACCCACCTTGGCCGAGAAAGATCTCACCACCAAGAACATGGCTTTAGGCACCGTGAGCTACATGTCCCCCGAACAGGTTGCCGGCAAGACTCTGGATGAACGCAGCGACCTGTTTTCTTTCGGGGTAACGCTTTATGAGATGGCCAGCGGTCGCCCGCCCTTCGATCGCGACACCACGGGAGCAACCTATGGGGCCATCCTTCACGAACCAGCAGAACCGCCCAGCCGGCTGAACGCTCTCTTGCCGCCACAGCTTGAGGCGATCATCGTCAAAGCTCTGGAAAAAGATCGAGCACTACGCTACCAACATGCCTCGGAGATGCGAGCCGACCTGCAGCGGCTGAAGCGCGATTCCGAGAGCGGTCGCCTTGCCGCTGCCGTATCGGGTCCGGCGGCGGTGGCAGAAGCTTCCACGCCCGCGCTAAGGCGACCGACGCCCCGCGGTGAGCGCAAGAAAATTTCCTTTGCGGCCTTATTCACGACCTTGCTGATCTTCGCTCTGATCGGAGCCGGGGTCTACTATTATCGCGCGCACCAGCAAAGTCAGCGCCTGACCGAGAAGGACACCATCGTTCTCACGGATTTTGCCAACAGCACAGGGGATACAATCTTCGACAATACGCTGAAGACGGCGCTCAACATCTCCCTGCGGCAATCCCCTTTCCTGAATATTCTCTCCGACAGCAGCGCCGCCAAGACCTTGAAATTGATGGAGCGACCTCCAGACACGAAACTTACGCCTGAGGTGGCCCGCGAGCTTTGCCTGCGGAGCGGAAGCAAGGCCTACATCGCCGGAGCGATCGGCAGCCTGGGCAGCAAGTATGTGATGGAACTGCGAGCGGTGAGCTGCAAGAGTGGAGATACGCTGGCCGAAGAGCAGGTCACAGCGGAGTCGAAGGAAAAAGTGCTGGATGTGCTCGGCGCAGCGGCATCCCGGCTGCGCGGCGAACTGGGCGAATCGCTGGCCACGGTACAGAAGTTTGATGTTCCTCTCGAACAGGCGACAACCTCGTCGCTGGAAGCTCTGCAAGCTCTCAGCCTTGGCGAAAAGGAGTCAAAACAAAAAGCCGCTGGCGTAAGCTTGCCCTATTTTCAACGCGCCGTGCAGCTTGATCCGAATTTTGCCTATGCTTACCACGCCATGGCCAACGAGTACTTCAATCTCGGCGAATTCGGCCGGTCTGACGAGTACTTCAGCAAGGCGTTCCAGTTGCGAGAACACGCCAGCGAAAGGGAGAGGCTGGAGATCACCGCCGACTACTATCAGACGGTTACTGGAGAACAGGATAAATCGGCTGCGACATTTCAGGAATATATCGAGAACTACCCTCAGAACCCGGTCGCGTTTGCCAATCTGGGCATCGTGTACGCCTCACTGGGGCGGTACGAGAAAGCTTTCGAGGTGACCCGCCAGGGCCAGCATCTTGGACCGGATCGTGTAAAAATCTATGTCAATCTCGCCACCTGGGCTCTGGCTTTGCAGCGCTTCGATGACGCGCGTCAGATCATCCACGATTGGGAGGCGCGATTCCAGGACAAGGTTTCGTTCTATGACATTCGATATGCCCTCGCCTTTCTCAGTTCGGACACGGCCGCAATGGCGGACCAGCTACAACGGCTTGTCGGTCAGCACGACTTTGAGCGATATCAGTACGCAGCCGACACCGAGGCGTATGGAGGCCATCTCGGCAAAGCACGGGAACTGACCAAGCAGGTTGTCGATGTCGCCCTACGAACCGACGATCAGGAAAGAGGGGCAATAACGCAGGCGATTGCCGCTCAGTGGGAAGCTGCATACGGTTACACCGTGGAAGGTCGACAGAGAGCAGCAGAAGCTCTCAAGCTTGCTCCCACTAGCCGCGCTGTGCAAAGCGAAGCCGCGCTTGCGTTCGCCCTGGCGGGCGATACGGCACGAGCCGAGTCCATGGCACAAGACCTGGGGAAACGCTTACCGCTCGACACCCAGATGCTGTCGATTTGGCTACCTGCCATTCAGGCACAATCGGCGCTGGACAGAAAGAATCCGGCTCTCGCCCTGCATCTTCTGCAGCCTGCTGCTTTCCCTCTCGAGTTAGGGATCATTGATTTCAGCAGCAATATTTCTTGCCTGTATCCTGCCTATGTGCGCGGCCAGGCTTACCTGGCCGCTGGTCAGGGCACGCAAGCTGCCGCTGAGTTCCAGAAGATTCTCGACCACGGCGGGATCGTATGGAACTGCTGGACGGGAGCGTTGGCGCATCTGGGAGTGGCACGTGCGAACGCTCTGCAAGGGAAGACTTCACCGGGGGCTGACGCTCATGCAGCCCGAGTTCGGGCACTGGCTGCCTACGAAACTTTCCTTAACCTCTGGCAAGACGCCGATCCCGACATCCCCATCTACAAGCAAGCCAAAGCCGAGTACGCTAGGCTGCATCTCTGACAATGTCGGCGGTGTCAAGTACTTTTTGAGCACACTCCGGCGTGCACTCAGAGAAGAGCGCCCTTTCGCTCTCGTTGAAGGTTTTGCTTTTTCCAACCGTAGGCTCGCTCTTAATCGTTTCAGGTCTAGACTCAGTCCGACCCATGCATCTCTTCGGTCACAACCGCGATCATGATTACAAGTTCAGACGGCGTGATGTACGCCTACGCCATTGACCGAAATTCAGGACAGTTCAAGACTGCGCTCTCGAGTGGTAAACCCTCCACCGCTTTGAGGATCCGTTGCAGCCAAACGCGAATATTGCCACCATAAAAATATGCACGCAGGTCCTCATTCGCATGAAGCCTCCCCAGACTTGTGAGCTGCTGACAACCCAGAGTAGCCGACCGTCAGAGGACTAGACAAAGCACGGAGAGTACGTGTACTCGGCATGCAACTGGGCATGGATCCCTTTGAGGGTGGGAGGGGGGGCACGTTTAGGATGCAGGGAACTCTGAGAGGCGCATGGCACGACCGCTCCTCCAAATATTTGAAAGGAGGATTTTCTTGCCGAGTTTAAGATATCGTCATCAGGGGGCGTGACCATTTCTCAAAGATTCCTCCACGGTTGGCACCAGTTCGCGCTGGCGCTCGGATGGCAAGGAGCTTTTCTTTCTGGCGGGCGATGCGGAGCTAATGGCCGCATAGGTGGATGGAATCAGGGGTGTTTCAGGTGGGCGGGGTACGGCCTCTCTTTCATGTGCTATTGAAGACTCGTGCCTCGGCATGTCGCTGACCTCAGACCAGTGGACATACGACAGCGCACCGACGGGAAGTCGTATGTGGCGAACCCGTCGCCCGAGGGTAGCCCACCTCCAATTTTGCTGATGGCCAACTGGTTGCCGGATGTGAAGAAAGAATAAGGAGGTAGATTCCGCACTCACCACTCTGGCTGCGGGTGTCAAGTTCGGGCCCTATGAGATCCTCGAACTGCTAGGCTCGGGCGGGATGGGCGAGGTCTACCTGCGCGCGATATGCGGCTCGATCGCAGCGTCGCCATCAAGATTTCTGCCGCCGTACCAGCTCCTTCGATGTGTCGGCCGAACTTCAAAATCTCTTATGTTAGGCGGGTAATTTCTTGACGATAGCGGTTTCGGTGAGAGAAAGCTTAGGAAGTCGAAGAGCAATCGATCCTCTTCTCCTCTTGGGCTCTATTATCGTCATCGCAGTTGCACTGACTTGGGTGGTGCCGGCTGGGCAGTACGAACGGTCGCCCGATACTCAGAATGGAAGAATCCTGGTCGTACCGGGCTCTTACCAAAGAGTGCCAACGCATCCAGTTGGTCTCGGAGGGTTACTTCTCGCTATTCCCCAAGGACTGATTGAGTCAGCCCCGATTGTGTTCTTTGTATTGCTGGGCGGAGCAGCGCTGACAGTAGTCGAGATCACCGGGGCAATCGGTGCTATCCTCGATTCCTTAGCCAAATACTTCGTCCAACGCCCGCTGTTAATCCTTCCGCTGGTTTCATTGCTCTTCCTTTTCGGTGGCGCTTCGTATGCCATGGGGGAAGAAATTGTTGCCTTTATACCATTGCTTTGTGCCTTAATGCGCAGGCTGAAGATGCCAAGCACAATGGCGGTAGCGGTATCCTTGGGTTCAGCGTCTGTCGCCTCGGCATTTTCGCCCTTCAACACGTACATCCTTGGCATCGCTCATCCGATGGTGGGATTGCCTCTGTTCTCAGGATTCGCCTTCCGCTGTGTGGTCTTCGCAGTCGCCGTTCCGACATGGCTTGGATACTTAATGTGGCAAGCGCACCGAACGCGCATCACTCAACCAGTTGTGGGACAAAACATAGCGGAGATCGTGACATCAGGGGATTCAGCAAAGACGAGCGGGCGGCACTACCTGGTCTTGGCGATCCTGAACGGCGGACTAGGCATGATGGTTGTGGGCGCGATGATCTGGTCTTGGGATTTGACCCAATTCTGTGCCGTGCTCATCGCCATCGCCGTTCTCGCTGGGCTCGCAGGCGGATTGAAGCTACGTGGCACTTCTGAAGCTTTTGCTGAAGGCTTGCGGCAAGTTGCCCTGGCCGCCGTTCTCGTGGGTGTTGCCAGAGCGATTTCCGTGATTCTGAAGCAAGGCATGATCCTCGATACGATCACTGAAATGCTGTTCCGGCCGTTACACCACATGCCGAGAGCGGCTGGTGGGGTAATGATGTTGGTTTCACAATCGCTGCTGAGCTTCCCGATTCCCAGCGCCTCAGGAAAGGCGATGTTGTCTTTGCCGATTCTGGCTCCCTTAGCTGACCTGCTGCACATTTCGAGGCAGGTGGCGGTGCTGTCATATCAATACGGTATCTTGGTGGGAGATTTGATGACGCCTACGTATGGTGCTCTACTGGCGATGCTTACCATTGCGCAAGTGCCATTCACAAAATGGCTAAGATTCATGCTTCCCATTTATCTGATCCTTCTTGTAATTTCCGCGAGTGCAGTCGTCGTTGCTGTCCGCATCGGCTTGAACTAACGGCGGAATCAAAGGGTACCTCATGGCTAGCTAGCTACCGGCATCCGAAAAGATCGGGAACAACCGGGATAAGACACCAGGATATCGCAGTGCTGCAAAGAGACGCTGTTTGAAATAGGCGATGACACACTACACGGAAACAAGGATCGTCCCCATGGACTCTTAATAGTAGAGACTTACCTTATGCCCCGTGACCGGTACCACAGAATAATTGCACTGCGGCGGGCCATCTGTGAGCACAGTTGGCGTCCATTTCGTGCTGGACAGCGGCTTCAGGTTTTGATTGAAGACGGTAATTTTGGC
>DASPTQ010000102.1:0-2774 GCA_035623335.1 Terriglobales bacterium | reverse complement strand
GTTAGGTGTCCGCGGGGGCAAGCTGAAAGCGCCGCTGGGCTTGTTTGGCGAGGTCGAGGATACCGACACGCTCTACAACTGGGCCCTGCTGCCGCAATCGGTCTACGAGGCGGAATTTCGCAGCTTTAATGTGCCGGTTGTGGGCGGCGAAATATATGGCGGCGTCAAGCCCGGGAGCAGCCGCGTCACCCTCCAACTGTTCGGCGGCAGGCGCAGCCTCGCGGGCAACGATGGAAGCTGGTTGCTGGCCTGGCAACTTTATGGCATCGAGACCGGAAGCGACGCCGGATACACCTACGGAGCCGACCTGGACTGGGAAACGCCCATCAAAGGTCTTACTGTGGGCTTGTTCTTCGATCGGACGCGCACGATCGCCCCAAACGCATATTGGCCGGAGAATCCGTATGGCATACCGCTGTACCTCAAGATCGATAGCACGGTCAGGCGCGAGGTCTATTCCATTCGATTCCAGCGGGGCAACCTCGATCTGGCGGCTGAGGGAAAACACGAACCGCATTGGGTGGCAAACAACGGAGTGCCGGTCTTGCCTGACGGCTCTCCCCGGAATGCCTGGTACGTCATGGGAGCCTACCACTTCACTAACAAGCTCACCGCCGGGTCCTATTTCTCACGGGTGTGGGGGACCAGCTTTATCGAAACGTTCCGCTGGCCCTACTATGACCCAAGCAAACCGGAGTTTTACGGCAATGACACCGTCGCGAACGCCCGCTACGACGTCAGTCGTTACCTCTATCTGAAACTCGAAGGCCACTACATCGATGGCCATCTCGGGGCATTTTTTCCCGTGACCAATCCCGACGGTCTGCAAAAGGTCACACGATTGGCGATTGTGCGGTGCGGTCTGACGTTTTGAGGCGGGCCGCGCCGGTTGAACAATGCAGAGATGCTGAACATGAGAATGATGATTCGACAACTTCCGCCGGTTCCGAGCTCTCGAGCTCGTCTGACAGGCGGGTGGCTGCAAAATAGTAAGACGATGAAAGCCGTGCAGGGCGTGCTCATGCTCTCTGCCTGGCTTGCATTCGCAACCCATCCGGCCCTTGCGGAGGGGGTCAAGATCATCGCCAATCCCAGCGTCAAGGCAGACTCGATTTCGATGGACGAACTGAAAAGCGTCTTCCTTGAGAAAACCACTTCACTCAGCGACAGTTCACATGTCGAACCCGTCCTGCAAAAAGGGACTGCAGCCCACGACGCCTTCTGCAAGCAATATCTGGAGCAGCGTGCGACTGAGATCCGTGCCTACTACCTGGCCCTGGCTTTCACAGGGAAGGGATCTGTTCCAAAGCAATTCGATTCGGATGCGCAAGTCGTAGCGTACGTGGCCCGGACCAAAGGTGCGATCGGGTACGTGAGCAGTGCAGCCGGCACAGACGGGGTGAAGATCCTTGAAGTTGTATCGCACGGGCACAAGAGCGAAAGGGTCTTGCTGACCCGGGTCGAGCCACAGTACCCCGAGACGCTTCGCCAGCTTCAAATCGAGGGGATCGTGCGCCTGGAGGTTACGATATCGGCGAGAGGTACGGTCGAGAATGTCACCATATTGGGGGGCAATCCCATTCTGGCTGAATCCGCCGCGAACGCAGTCAAGCAATGGATTTATGCGCCCGGGCCCTCACGGACGACGACTCAGGTGCTGATCCCCTTCGATCCGCACCCTTAATACATTCTTGTGGCGCGCCTGGAGTCGCGCGTTGCAGACGACGTTATCTGGCACCGGCCGCGCCCGGCTGCGCCGTCGCGTAGTAGCCGCTCTTGGTGCGGACAATCATCTTGCTGTGGCCTTTGGCCTTGGCCTCGACCCGAATCTGGCGGAAGCCGCCCGCTCCTTTGGGGTTGGTGGGCTTGTAACCGATCGTGTACTGGTTGCGGATGTCGTGCGCCACGGTTTTGCTGATTTCGTCGACTTCATCGAGCGTCTTGGGAAAGAATGCGATGCCTCCGGTGCGCTGGGCGATGATCTCGAGCGCACGTTTGGCCCGTTTGGGATGCTCCTCGTCGCCCAGGATTCCAATGGCATAGACCGACGGCCCATTTTCGTCCTGCAAGTGCTTCACCGCCTGCTCGAGCGTCTCGTTGCTGGCGTTGTCCTCGCCGTCGGTCACCACGAACAACACCTTCTTCTCCAGGCGCGCGTTTCGTTTGAGATGATCCGCCGAAGCGACAACGGCATCGTACAGCGCGGTCCCCCCGCGGGCGTCGATTTTCTCCAGCGCCTCCTTCAGTTTCAGCAGATCGTTGGTGAAATCCTGGTCGAGGTAGTACTCATCGTTGAAGTTCACGATGAAGACTTCATCTTTGGGATTGCTCGAGCGCACCAGATTCAGCGCGGCCTGATTGACTTTGGCGCGCTTCTCCCGCATCGACCCCGAATTGTCGATCACGATGCCCATCGCCACCGGAATATCTTCGTTGTGGAACGAGATGATGTTCTGCGGCTTGCCGTCTTCAAATACGGTGAAAGCGCCGCGATCGAGATTGGTCAAGATATGCTGCTTGTCATCGATCACCGAGGCATGCAGCAGGACTTCGTCAACATCCTTCTTGAAAACGAAAACTCCCTGATCGTTGAGATTGTGGTCCGAGGCGTTCTGATTGGGCTTGGCCTGTGCAGGAGGCGCCGCGACCGGGTCGGGCGCGGGCTGAGAAGCGCCCGTCGCCTTGGATTCACTCTGAGAAGAAGCAGACTGCGACCAGACCGGAATCGCCATCTGCGTCCCGGCCAAGATCACAAACGTGGAAAGTAACAGAAC
>DASPTQ010000101.1:0-2496 GCA_035623335.1 Terriglobales bacterium | reverse complement strand
CAAGTCTGTGGGGAAAGCCAATCGAGAGCCGTTCACCAGGAAGAACCAGGATTTCCCGAGAGAATGAGATGAAAGGGATGTTCAAGGAAGGTGCAGGAAGGGTGCAAAATTCGCCGCACGTACGGCATTTTCGGCTATACTCGGCGAGGTAAGTTGTTTATTTTCGTTGGCGTTGGAGTTTTTCACCCGCTTTCGAGGCGGATCGTTTCAACCACTCACGCACCTCTCCGCACCGGACGGCGACTTCAATTGTGGGATCCTTCACGCACAAACCGCGCTCAGGATTTCGGCAGCAAGTTCCGGCTTCGCCTCCGCGCAGCCTCACCCCTGCCAAACGGATCAACTAGCGTCGACTTCTAAAGAACGATTGCAGCAGTTCCGCACTGCGCCCCGCCAGCACTCCACTCCGAACCTCAATCGTGTGGTTCACCGAGGGATGATTCAGGACCTGCATCACCGTACACACGGCCCCGGCTTTCGGATCATCGGCGCCATAAATCAACCGGCGGATGCGAGCATGCACCATCGCCCCAGCGCACATGGGGCATGGTTCGATTGTAGCAAACAGGTCGCAGTCGCCCAGACGATGGTTACCTAAGGTCGCACCAGCCTCACGCAGGGCGATAACCTCGGCATGGGCGGTGGGATCGGCGTCAGAGATATTTCGGTTCCATCCCCGACCCACGACGCGGCCTTCACAAACAACGATCGCTCCCACAGGCACTTCGCCGGCATCCAGCGCGCGCTGCGCGCAGCGCAGGGCCTCCTCCATCCACAGCTCGTCACTGGGCGAGCGTCGCTCTGCGGTTTTAGTTATGGAATGAGCGGTCACAGTTTCGCGCTGACACGAAAATTCAACTCTGCTCAGATTCTAACGGGTTACGGGAAGAGCTGGCTGGGGAGGGTTAGACTAGCCACGCGGAATGAGCTGCGACGGATGGGGCGACCTCAGATCAGGTGTAGAACCGTCCGCACCGTTTCCGGCACCACGGCGTTGATCACTGCCGGGACCACGATCCGGACGATCGGGTACGACAAGATCACCACTGGAATGACGTACAGGAGCCAGGTTCGGGTCGGTAGATTGGTGAAGTAGGCCTTCATAACATCCTCTGCGACTGGTATACGAATGCCATGCGCGAAAAGTTCCGTGCTGCCAATCGTAACGGCTGCAGTCGCTTCCAAGACACGAACGGCTGGGTCAACCACCCGATATGGCATCTTGTTCGGGCTTAGATGGCCGTTCTTTTCATTGGACGTTCGGGGATGAAAAGGGTCAGTGACAAAAAGCGGCATCTACAACTACTTCGGGGCGCGAGTTTTGTGATGCAGTCCGGTTCAATGGTATTCTAGCGGCATTATGGGGATGCCAAGCCTGCTCCGCAAGGTCTTTCTGGTTGATTTGCTCCAGGGACTTAAGGTTACCTTTCGCTATCAGGATCCCAAGGAGATCTACACCGAGCAGTATCCTCTGGAGCGGCCAGAGGTGGCGGAGCGCTATCGCGGAGCGCCACGGCTAAACGTCAACGCCGACACCGACGAGACCATGTGCATCGCTTGCGACCTGTGCGCGCTGGCATGCCCCGAGCACCTGATCGTGGTCTCGAGCGAACGCAATGAGCACACGCGGCGCAAGGAACTCACCAACTTTACTTACGATTTGAGCCGCTGCATGTTCTGCGGGCTGTGCGAAGATGCCTGCCCGGTCGACGCGCTCGAACTCACGCAGGACTTCGAACTCGCCAGCTACACGCGCGACGGCGCCATCTGGGATCGCGAGATGCTGGAGAAGGGCCCACAGCCGACGCAGTATCGGCGGTAGACGAACCGGGTCCCCGGCGCATCTCCAGCACCATGATGGTCACGATGACGGCAATCACGCCGTCGCTGAAGGCTTCCAGGCGGCTGGTGGTCATCTCCCCGTGTTGCATGCGGTGAACTTACCACGGAGACACCGAGGCACGGAGAAAGCAATTATTGATTGTTGATTCCTTGATTGTTGAATGAAACCACTCACATAGTAGGGCCCACTCTTTTTTCGCCAATCAAAGAATTGAACTCTTTTTTGCTCCGTGCCTCTGTGCCTCCGTGGTGAATGACTCATGCCGGTTGCTGCTGGGTCATGCAGTGCATCGCGCCCAGGCCCCAGATGAAGTCTCCGGAATGGATAGGCACGATTTCGCGTTTGGGGAAAAGCTGCGCCAGCGTGTTGAGCGCGATGCGGTCATTGGGGCGATTGAAAACCGGAGCGAGCACAACTCCGTTGGCAATGTAGAAGTTGGCGTAGCTGGCGGGCAGGCGGCAGCCCTCGAAAACGACCGGCTGCGGCATGAGCAACTCGACGATGGTCAACTGGCGGCCGTTCTGGTCGCGTGCGGCCTGCAGGCGGCGCAGGTTGGCGAGCAGAGGAGCGTGATTGGGATCCTTCGTGTTGGGTTCGACCATGGTGACGACCGTGTCCTTTGCCACGAAGCGAGAGAGGTCGTCAACGTGCCC
>DASPTQ010000100.1:0-2626 GCA_035623335.1 Terriglobales bacterium | reverse complement strand
AATCTTACCCGTAGGCTCGGCTGTGACTTGCTCGACAGGTCGGTAAAGCACGTTGCTGATCTCAATCGGTCGGTAGCTGCGTGAGCATAACAACTCCAGCGTCGCAACGCCCGCGAATGGGCTGACCTCATGGAGCACGGGCGCCCCACGCTCGATGAAGAATCGCTCGATTGCATCGAGAGACGTTGGCAGGAGTTCTTCGAATAGGCCGAGCCCGAAACTCTGGGTGACAGGAGAATCCTTGCCATTAAAGACAGCGTATGCCCCGGCGCATTCGACCCATTCGGCACGGCTCTCAGGGTCTGTGCGGCGCCTAGCCTCCGCATGCTGGGCGCATGCGAATCCTTCCGTGCGCTCCAAGCGTCTCGAGAGTGCGAGATCAGAAAACGGCATTGAGCGGCCATCGTACACGGCTCCTCTTGGAGCGACAACTTTCAACATGTCCGGTAACCCCGGCTTATCGGACATGCTCCGTACTAAAACTCTGCTTGTCCGGTTGATGTCATAACGAGGCCGGCCTCACAACGGCCTGAGTAGACTGTTTCGGTGTCCACCCTAACAGCGCTCGGACCGAAGGAGGCCGAATGCGAATTATAGGATGTGATTTGCATGCTCGCCAGCAAACGCTGGCTATGTTGGAGACGACGACAGGGGAAACAGCGAATCTCACGTTGGCGCACGAAGGCAACAAGGTGAGGGAGTTTTATTCTCAGCTTCCGCGTCCCCTGCTGGTAGGCGTCGAGGCCACCGGATCGATGCACTGGTTTCTGAATTTGATGGCGGAGTTGGGAATCGAATGCCGAGTCGGCCATCCCGCCCAGATTCGTGCGGCGGAACCTCGCAAACAGAAACATGACCGGCGCGACGCGGACTTGATTCTCAAGCTGCTGGCAGAAGACCGTTTTCCGACGATCTGGCTGCCCAACCAAGAGCTGCTCGATCTGCGAGCTCTGCTCCTGCACCGTCATCAGTGGGTGCGCCTGCGGACCCGCATCCAGAATGCGCTGCAGGCCATTGCCTTGGCGAATGGATTACGACGGGGTCACAGTTTGTGGAGCCACGACGGGCAAGCGAAGATCGCAGGCTTGCCATTGTCGCCCCACACCGCGGATCGACGGAGTACCTTGCAACGGATGTACCAGAAGATGGAATCGGAAATCGAGAAGCTGACCCAGCAAGTCGCCGAGCAAGCCGAAAATCGTTCTCGAGCACGACTGCTGATGACGCATCCGGGAGTGGGGCCGGTCACGGCACTGGCGACCGAAGTATTCCTGGGCGATCCGCAGCGGTTTGCCGATGGCAAGGCCCTGGCCAGTTACGTAGGGATCATTCCGCGGGAATACTCCAGTGGAGAACACCAGCGGCTCGGTGGAGTCACCAAGCAAGGGAGCCCGCTGCTGCGGTTTCTCTGGGGTGAAGCGGGGGCGCATGCCGTACGCCGGGATCCGGAGTTGAAGCGTTTCTATCGCCGCAAATTGTTTCAGAAAGGTCTGGGGAAGGCACGCGTGGCGGTGGCGCGCAAGCTGGGGATCCGGCTGTGGATCATGTTGCGGGATGAGATTGATTATCACGAGTTCTGTCGTCGCGGACAGATGCAGCAAGTGGTGCGGCCTGTGGTGGGAATGCTTGAAACGGCGTTTGGTGCGAAAAATCACCGGCCGGTTGATTAGGCTACCTGCCTCCCTGAAGTGGAGGGAGATCGAATAGCTCATCATGGTCTGCGATGATCGAAGAGATGCTTGGTGGGCAGCACCGAAGCGATGAAGCGACACGGGGCTGAACGCGTCGGGTGGACACGGAACAGAAGTCGACGACGGAAATTATTGGTCGAACAACGGGGCGCTCTCGCGCAAGGGTAAGGGTGTGCCTTATAGAGGAGAACAAAGACTCAAGGAAGTAAGAAAAAATATGTAAGCCCTCTTGACACGGCCGGCCTCATTAGAGAAACGCCGTTATACGTCCTCTTGGTGTGCCGGCCGATCGACACTTCCCCGACTTCACGCCATCAGGAGTTCTTTTGGTGGATGAATGTCCAGATGTATCCGTTTACTTCTGTTGGCCTCTCGTGTATCACCCAGTGCGAACCATCTGGCACCCGTTTGATGGTCAAGTGCGGGACGTATTGTTCGAGCCCATCGAGATTCTTGAGTACCAGTGCGGTATCCTTTTCACCCCAAATCACCAGGGTTGGCACGAGAACGTGAGTGTGCGTGGAATCACGGTCAACCTCGATAGCGGAAGACCCAATGTCCTTTTCAACTTGTGGAGGGGCTGGAGGACTCACTTGATTCGCGCGATAGTAATTTAGCCCGCCGGTCAGAGCACCCGGCTGAGACCATGCTTTTAAGTAAGCCGCCTTGTCTGCCTCTGTGAACGCACCGGTTTTCAGCAGGTTCCCAAGAACATTCTCTACCAACAAAGCGTAGTTGTTCGCGGAGAGTTGCTCCTCAGCGCGCGGACTCCGAAGCAGAAACATGTATTGGCTGGCCTTCTGTTGATCGGGGTCGCTGGCAAGCAGCTGTTCAAAGATCGTGGGATGCGGGGCATTGATGATGATCAGTTTTTCGAGGTACTCCGGATGAGCGATCGCAAACCCCCAGGCCAGCCCGCCTCCCCAATCGTGTGC
>DASPTQ010000099.1:0-84261 GCA_035623335.1 Terriglobales bacterium | reverse complement strand
GCACGTAGGATACCAACTTCCCCCAGGATTTTCCCCCTGGGATCTCGAACGCGAGATCCAGATTATCAATGCGTGCTTATCCGAATGGACGCGGCAATGTGACCGAGAGGGCGAAGCTATGAGTGCCAGTATGGAATTTTGCAATCTGACAGCGGCGCCAACGATCGGGAACAGAACTGAGATCAGCGGCGCGAAGTGGTATGCGGTACAGACTCGCGCCCGGCACGAGAAAGTCATTGCCCACCGGCTGCGGGAACAAGGAATCTCGACCTTCTTGCCGCTCGTTACCGAAGTGCATCGCTGGAGTGACCGCAAGAAAATCGTCGAATTGCCGCTCTTCAGCTGCTATCTTTTCGCCCGGCTGGCGCCTACGAACGAAGATCGCTCGCGCGTTCTCCGTCTGGATGGGGTGTTCCAGTTCGTCGGGGCTCGCGGAGCAGGTACCCCAATTCCGGACGAGCAGATCGACGCGGTCCGAATTCTGGTGAAAGAACAGATCCCGGTCCATTCCTACCCGTTCTTAAGGATAGGACAGCGCGTACGAATTCGCAGTGGTGCGCTGAACGGCGTCGAGGGGATTCTGGTTGCTCGTAACGGCGATCACACCCTGGTGGTATCGATCGAGGCCATTCAACGTTCGTTGGCTGTGCGCATTGAAGGCTACGACGTCGAACCTGTCTGAGTTCTCCGTACCCGATTTCCAAACTTACCGTGATAGAAAAAGCCCAAGAATTTGTACGCCTACTCGCAGTAAGCCGGGAGCCGGCCGTCCTCCGTCTACTATGGTCGATTGGCGAGGCGAATTCCTGGCAGCTAGAGACTGCGGGCAGTGGTTGGGACGCATTGGACCGCGTGCAGTCGGGGTTCGCGCCAGACCTTCTTCTCCTTGATCTGCCTCGACGGGACGGCGACAGCTTGCTGGTGCTGCGTTGGCTACGCAGAACTCGTGCGGAATTGCCGATTATCGTGCTCTCCTATCCGGAGGACGCGGGTCACAAGCGAGAAGCGACGCGCCTAGGCGCACAGGATTTTCTAGTCCGTCCGTTTGATGAGAAGCAGCTTGAAATGACCTTGCGGAGGCATTTAGGACCCTCCACCGAAGATCTTGAGGAAGGGATCGTCAGCGACGAGATCGAGCAGCTGACCGATGGAGTCTTCTTCGTCGGGAACGCCCCGATCATGCAGAAGTTGCGCGCGCAAGCGGAATTGCTGGCGCAAGCCGACGTGCCTGTATTGATCCTCGGAGAGACGGGCAGCGGAAAGGATACCGCGGCTCACCTCATTCATGCGCTATCAGTCCGTTCCGGCTGCAAGTTTCTGAAAGTGAATTGTGCAGCGTTGCCGGAGAATCTGCTGGAAAGCGAACTGTTCGGCACCGATCTCGGGTCACCGACCACCGGCGGGCGGCCCAAACTTGGCAAGCTGGAGGCGTGTCAAAACGGCACTGTTCTGCTGGACGAGATCTCGGAGATGCCGAACGGCTTGCAGTCGAAATTGCTGCGCGTCCTGCAGGAAAAGCGCTTCCTTCGGCCGGGCAGTGACGTGGAAGTCGCAGTGGACGTGCGAATTTTGGCCGCCACCAGCAGCAATATCGAGCGTGCAATTTCGGAAAAGAAGCTTCGCGAGGATCTCTACTACCGCTTGAGTGCCTTTACCTTGCATGTGCCGCCGTTACGCCATCGGCAGGAAGAAATTCCGCTGTTGCTACAACATCTCATGCATCAGATGGCGAAGCGCTATGGCATGGCTCCCCGTATCTTCCCGCCGGCCGTGTTGGAAGCCTGCCAATCGTACGCTTGGCCCGGGAACGTGAAGGAACTCGAGAATTTTGTGAAGCGGTTCCTGGTGCTGGGAGAAAGCGAGATCAGTGCAGGCAGGTTGAGTCCGGCCGAGCTCCTGGAGAGCAGCTCCGAGTCTTTCTTGCGAAGCGCCGCGGATGCACGGATGACCGAAAATCCGTATCGCGATACGTCCGAATCCGGCTCACTGAAATCGCTGGTGCATACCGTGAAGCTCGAAGCCGAACGCAACGCCATCGCGGCTGCCCTGGAAAAGACGGGCTGGAACCGCAAGGCTGCGGCCCGACTCCTCAAGGTTAGCTATCGAACCATTCTGTACAAGATCGAGCAGTATCACATGAAAGCTCCCGAAGGCTATTCGTCTCCTTTTGTCGCAAACGGATACCGAGCCGGGAACGGACTTAAAAATAACGGAAAAGCAAGCTGAGTTGACGCTATCCAGCGGCCAACTGAGCGATAGGAACTGACCATGTTGAGCAAACTTACTCGCGCCCGATTTTGGTGGGCTACTTTGTGCACGTTTTCTGTTTCCATGTGTACCTTGGCGGCAGCACAAGAGACCACGGCACGAAACAATGCCGCGGAGATGCGCTCCTCAGGTACGGCCACAACGGCGAAATCCCATGATGATGCCTACGTCATTGGAGTAGATGACATACTTGCGATCAATGTCTGGAAGGAGCCGGATGTCTCAAAGACGGTTCCGGTGCGCTCGGACGGCAAGATCTCGCTGCCGTTAGCCGGGGAAGTGCAAGCGAGCGGACAGACTCCACGACAGCTGGAGCTGGATCTCTCGAGGAGGCTGGCGGCCTTCATCTCCCAACCCGAAGTGACCGTCATTGTGCAGGAAATCAAGAGTCAGAAATTCAATATTTTGGGGCAGGTTGCAAAACCGGGCGCCTATCCGATTGCGAACAATCCGACGGTGTTGGACGCGATCGCTCAAGCCGGCGGCTTCCGCGATTTTGCCAAGCAAAAATCGATCTATGTGCTGCGTCGCAATCCCGATGGCACGGAGACGCGCTTGCCGTTCAATTACAAAGAGATGATCAAGGGCAAGAATGCCGACCAGAACGTCAAACTGCAGGCCAATGACACGATCGTCGTACCGTAAAATCCCATGTTTCGTTCAATTTGCTTAGCCTTCATCCTGTTTGCTGCGGTTCCCCTTTGGTCCCAAGAGGACGCCAATACTACCCCTGCGACCACGGCGACCTCTGCTACCCCTGCGACCCCTGAGGGGCCGAGCGCCGACCTGGACGAGGCGCCCATGGTAACCCCTCCTCCGGTGAGCGGGGCCGCCTATCCTACCGAGACCATCTCGGAGTCCCGGTCGAACTACCTACTGGGCGGGCTGACCTTCAATTCCACCTACACCGACAACCTCTTGGGGGGTGGAAGCACCAAGCCGGTCAGTGACATTAGCTACTCACTCTGGCCTTTTGTCGACCTCAACCAAGTTACTCCCCGTTTGCACACGGACTTGACCTACAGCCCGGGCTTCACCTTCTATCAACACACGAGTTCGTACAACCAAGCGAACCAGAATGTGGGGGTCGATGTCCGCTACCGGCTGAGCCCACACGTGACGCTGAGCCTGGTGGACTCGCTGCACAAATTTTCCAACGTCTTTAATCAGCCCGACCTGCTCACCGGGACACCGGTTTCCGGGTCCGGGCAATCTCCTGCGGTCGCGGTCATCGCGCCCCTGGCCGACCAGCTCAACAACGTAGGGAACGTCGAACTGACCTACCAGTTCAGCCGCAACGCCATGGTGGGAGGTAACGGAACGTTCACCAATCTGAATTACTACAATCAGGTTCAGGCCAATGGTCTCTACGATTCAGCTTCGCGCGCTGGATCCGGTTTCTACTCCTATCGCTTGGCAAAGAAGCACTACCTTGGCGCGGCCTACCAATATCAGCAGATCCTCGCTTATCCGACCGGGGGCCAGAGTCAGATTCAAACGAATACGGCGTTTGCATTTTATACGGTGTATCTGCAGCCGAAGCTTTCGCTGTCATTCTCGGCTGGACCCCAGCATTGGGACATCGTTGAGCCGTCACCCGGCAAGCAGAGTTGGTCGCCCGCAGCGACGGCAAGTTTTAGCTGGCAAGCGCGGCATACGGTGTTGTCGGGTAGCTATTCGCGAATGGTCTCAGGCGGCGGCGGTCTGGCGGGCGCCTATCACACGAATCTTGCAGCCGTCTCGTTCCGGCAGCTACTTACCCGGAACTGGAACGCGGGAGTTACGGGCGGGTATTCGCAGTACCAGAGCCTGGATCCTTTGCTGTCGTTCTTCAACAACGGGGGACACTCGGTAACGGGCAGTGCTTCGGTACAACGCAAGCTCGGTCAACATTTCGAGGCTGAACTGGGCTATACTCGGCTCCACCAAAGCTACGCCGACATCGCCGCCGTGTCCACGTTCCCCAACGTGAACCGCGAGTGGGTCTCGATTTCCTATCAGTTCGCCAGGCCTCTGGGAAGGTAGTATGGCAGAAGATCTCGAAGAGAAAAGTCTAGAATTCGACCCGCAGGCCTATCTCGCGATTGTGCGACGGAGGCATCTGCATTTCCTGATTCCTCTGCTGGTCGGTTGGCTGGCGGTGTGGGTGGCCAGCTGGATCCTGCCGGCGCGCTACAAATCGAGCACTCTGATCCTGGTCGAGCAGCCCACGATGCCGAAGGATTATGTAACTCCCAACGTTTCCGACAACCTGCAGGAACGGTTGGAGAGCATAACCCAACAGATCCTCAGTCGAACCAATTTGCTGCACATCATCGAAGAGTTCAACCTCTACACTCGCGAGCATGCTCAGCCAACTCCGGACGACAAAGTTGAGAGCATGCGCAAGGATGTCGAGATTGAACTGGTGAAGGACACTCACAATCAAGTCACAGCGTTCAACGTTTCCTATTCGTCCCGTAACCCGCGACTTGCTCAGCAAGTAACGAGCGAGATAACCAATTTGTTCATCAACGAGAATTTGGAAGTCCGGCAACAGCAGTCGGAGGACACCACCAAATTTCTGGCCGACCAACTGGAGACCGCTCGCAAGAGCCTGGATGAGCAAGAACAGAAAATCCAGGAATTCAAGGGACAGCACGTTGGCGAGCTGCCCACTCAGTTGGGCAGCAATCTGCAAATTCTAAGCGGACTGCAGTCTCAGCTGCAGGCCGAGCAAGACGCGCTCAACACGGCCAAGCAACAACACGTTTATCTGGAAACGCTGCTCAGCCAATATCGAGCGTTGCACGATTCTCCGAAGGGCCCGGACGGGACCACCATGGGGTTGCCTGCGATCGACCAGGAACTGGCGAAGCTTCGGGCCGAACTCGCCGATTTGGAAGCGCGCTATACCGAACGACACCCGGACGTACGGAAGCTGAAAGATCAGATTGCCCAAACCCAAAAGATGCGGGATCAGCTCGCAGCGGATCAGCGAACCAAAAAAGCCTTTGGCTCCGAATCCGACGACACGATCGTAACCAATCCAGACGATCCTCAATCCGCCTCCATAGCTCAACTACAGAGCCAAATGAAGGCCAACCAGATTGAGGTTGCGAACCGGGAACACTCGATCGAGACGTTGAAAGCCAAAGTCGCTGAGTATCAATCGCGGCTGAATCAAGAGCCGGTGCGGGAACAGCAGTTGGCGGATCTGACCCGGGGCTATGACCAATCGAAGGCTAACTATGATGACCTGCTGAAAAAGAAGAACGAATCCGCCATGGCGACCAGCATGGAATTGCTCCAACAGGGTGAGCGATTCCGCATTCTTGACCCGCCCAGTTTGCCGCTGAAGGCGGATTTTCCGAATCGCTTGAAGTTCTGCGGTATCGGCGTGGGCGTAGGACTGGCGTTGGGTGTGATCGTGGCGGGTGCCTTCGAAATGACGGACGACCGCCTGCATGACGAAAAGGCGCTGCAAAGCCTTCTCCCCATCGCAGTGATTTCGGAGGTTCCCGAGATTACCAGTGCGTATGACCTAAGACGGCGCCGGCGGCAGATGTGGTTGGGATGGGCAGCCGCAGCGCTGGTGTTTTCGACCATTGTGGCGGGTTCGGCGGTTAGCTTCTTACGCGGATGAGTTGCTGCTGAAATGTACCTGACTTTTTTCAACCTGAAGCGCAGTCCCTTCGAGATCACTCCGGACCCGTCGTTTCTCTTCCCCACGAAGCGGCATAACGAGGCACTCGCAACGCTGTACTACGGCGTGGACCGCCGCAAGGGATTTGTGGTTCTGACGGGAGAAGTGGGAACCGGGAAAACGCTGTTGCTGCGCTGCATGCTGCGGTTGCTGAAGTACCGTAAAGACACCGAATACGCCTACGTCTTCAATGGCCGGCTGTCGCCTCTAGAGTTTCTTCAATATGTAGTGGCGGATTTTGGATTGTCGGCCGCCAACAAGAATAAGAGCGAACTGCTGCTAGAACTGGTTCGCTTCGTGATCGCACGAAGCCAGAAGAATCTGACCACCGTTCTCGTGATCGACGAAGCCCATCACTTGTCGGCCGATATCTTGGAAGAGATTCGGCTGCTGACAAACTTGGAAACCTCCCAGGCCAAGCTGCTGCAAATCCTTTTGGTTGGGCAGCCGGAATTAGATGACAAGCTGGATTCGGTCGAACTGCGGCAATTGAAGCAGCGTATTGCATTTCGCGCGCACTTACTGCCGCTCGATCTCAGTGAGACCCAGCAGTACATTGAGCGGCGGCTGCAGCTTGCCGGAGCGGATGCCCGCGCTTCCCTTATGTTTCCGGTGCCAACCAGCACTGCGGTTTACCAGCATTCCCGTGGGATTCCGCGGTTGATCAATACGATTTGCGAGAATGCGTTGATTGCGGCCTACGCGAAACAGTCCCAAGTAGTCACCCCGGAAATTATCGAAAGCATCGCGCTAGATTTCCGTTTGGGAGTTGTCCGCCAGCCCGAAGCGCTGAAAGCGAGTCCCGCCGACGACGATGTTCGCAAGGCAGCGAGGACGCTGCTGGAGCTGATGCAGAAGTCACCGGCAGCCGTGCAGTAAACAAAAGAGAGTCCTTTCCATGAGTCATATCTTTGACGCACTTCAGAGAGCCGAAGCGGAACAGTCAGGGAACGAGCTCTCCCTGACCCGCCAACTGCTGCAGATGGCGCAATCCGGAGCACCGCCCCTGATCGAGGTCACGGAAGAGCGCATTGTCCATGCGCTGCCCGAGACGCACGTTCCCGGCGTAACGGAACTGCTGAACCCGTTCGAAGCGTTTGGGTCTTTGCCCATCGTATTGCCGCCCAATAGCCGGCTGGTCTCGTTCACCGAGAAAGACAGTCTGGCGGCCGAGAAGTTTCGTTTCCTTGCAGTTCGGCTAAGGCAGCTGCAGCAAACCCGACCTTTGAAGAAGCTGCTGATCACGAGCACGATACCCGAAGAAGGAAAGAGTATGCTCGCGGCCAATCTTGCCTGCACGCTGGCCAGGCGAAAAGAGAAGAAGACCTTGCTCCTCGATGGCGACCTGCGGCGGCCCACCGTAGCCAAGCAACTCGGGTTGGGACACGTCTCTGGACTCAGTGAATGCCTGCAGGACGATGCTAAACTGACGGCCAGCGTTTACCGGCTCGATGCCTTGGGACTATGGGTACTCCCGGCAGGAAGTGCTACCCAGAATCCGCTCGAACTGATGCAATCGGGAAGGCTTTCGCCGGTGATGGATCAGTTGACCGAATGGTTCGACTGGATTGTCATCGATTCGCCTCCGGTTTTACCGTTCGCCGATACGATTATCTGGGCTCGCATGTCGGACGGAATCCTGCTCGCAACCCGGCAAGGCAAGACCGAGAAGAAGCAGCTGCAGCGCGGCCTGGAAGCGCTCGAGGAGAGCAAGTTGGTGGGCGCGATCGTGAACAGCTCTACGAATACAGCCCATAGTGATTACTATCATAGGTATCAGCCGATCGCCCCATCTCGGGAACGGGAGAAGGCCGCAGGGCGATCCAAAGTTGTAAAATCCAAGCTCCCCTAGAATCTTACTAATCCCCCTGGTACGAAACTCGCTATGAGCATTGACCAGTTTCTCCTCCCTCAATTTGAGAGTCGGTGGAGGGTATTGTGAACGTACGTCGTGCGGGCGATGGCTCGCCCCATTTGAGTCCCTTGGCACCCTCATCTGTGTCGGGGCAGCGGAGCATCCTGAACGAGGATACTTTCCGCAGGATGATCTCGCTTGAGAGGAAACGAAGTGAGCGCTCCCGCAAACCTTTTGTCCTCATGATTCTCGACATGGGGGACCATCACCCGTCGGAGAACAACCGCCAGGCACTGAGAAAAGTGGCCGCGGCACTTTCGGAGACCGCTCGCGAGACCGATCTTACGGGATGGTATAGCAGTGACTGCGCCGTCGGCGTAATGTTCACCGAACTCGGCTTTGCCGACCGTAGCGCGACTCTGAGCACGATGATTACCAGGGTCAGCAACACCTTGCGCGCCACCCTCATCCCCGAGGAATTCAATCAGGTCAGCATCTCGTTCCATGTGTTTCCCGAGGACTGGGATCACGAGGCGGACCGGCGGCCAAGCAACCCTACCCTGTATCCGGACTTGGCCGAGCGCGATGAGTCGAAGAAGATCCATCGCAGGACGAAACGGATCATGGATGTCATGGGGAGCCTGGCTGCGCTTATGCTCTTGTCTCCTGTGTTCCTGATCATTGCGCTCGCGGTGAAAGCGACCTCCAAAGGACCGATCCTGTTCCGGCAGCGGCGCATTGGACAGCACGGTAAATCCTTCACATTCCTGAAGTTCAGGTCGATGTATGTGGGCAACGACGCGAGTATTCACCGCGAGTATGTGAAACAATTGATCGCTGGCAAGGCGGAAAAACAATCGTCGAACGGAAATGGAGCAGGCGTCTATAAGCTGACCAGAGATCCGCGGGTCACCGGAATCGGCGCCTTCCTGCGCAAGACCAGTCTCGATGAAATTCCTCAGTTCTTTAATGTTCTGCGGGGAGAGATGTCCCTGGTTGGACCCCGCCCGCCGGTTCCGTATGAGGTAGAGTCGTACGATTTTTGGCATCGTCGCCGGGTACTCGAGGCAAAACCGGGGATCACCGGGTTGTGGCAAATCAAGGGACGCAGTCGCGTGAAGTTTGATGACATGGTGCGGCTCGACCTGCAATATGCACGAACCTGGTCGCCCTGGCTGGATGTCAAAATTCTGCTGCAAACCCCGGGCGCCATGGTGATCGGCGAAGGCGCTCACTAACGAATTTCACCTCCTCTCACCCTCCCTTCAAACTCCATCTCAACAAAGGAATTAAGAATGGTTACCCATCTGGCCAAACAGGAAAGCGTGTCTGCAGGACAACAACAAGGGAGTCACGTGGTGAAGTTCGGGGTTATCGGATACGGGTATTGGGGGCCGAATGTCGTTCGGAATCTGAACCAGTTGGAAGAAGCCGACGTGCTGACCGTCTGTGACAAGAGTCCATCGGCGAGGCGCCGAATTCAGAAGGCGTATCCCCACGTCAACGTCACAACCAACTCCAACGATCTCATCTGCTCGCCCGAAATCGATGCCGTGGCCGTCGTGACTCCGGTGTGGACACACTATGAACTCGCGAAGGCGGCGCTCGAAAATGGAAAGCACATTTTTGTGGAGAAACCATTTACGAGTAATGTGGCGCAGGCCGAGGAGTTAATCGAACTGGCGGCCAAGAAGAATCTCAAAATCATGGTGGACCACACCTTCCTGTTCACCGGTGCGGTGAGGAAGATCCGCCAGCTTCTGAACGAAAATGCGCTGGGTGGTTTGTACTACTATGACTCTACCCGAGTGAATTTGGGACTCTTCCAGCACGACGTAAACGTCATCTGGGATCTGGCGCCCCATGACTTATCCATCATGGACTACTTGATTCAAGAGAACCCTGAGGCAATTGTTGCGACGGGCCAGACTCACCTCAACGGGTACGAAGACGTCGCGTTCATCACGCTCTATTTCCCCGACAAAATCATTGCCCACCTTAACGTGAACTGGCTTTCCCCGGTGAAGGTTCGCACAACCTTGATCGGAGGCGAGAAGAAGATGCTGGTTTGGAACGACCTCGAGGCGGATGAAAAAATCAAGGTTTATGACAAGGGTGTCAGCGTCACGACTCGCGAAGGCCTTTACAACCTTCTAGTAAACTACCGCTCCGGGGACATGTGGGCACCACAGGTCGAACAGGTCGAGGCGCTGCATCAGGAGCTGGCGTACTTCGTTGATTGCATCACCAAAGATGCACCCATGATTAACGACGGCCATGCTGGGTTACGCGTTGTCAAAATGCTGGAAGCCGCGTCCGAGTCTCTCCGGCAACGCGGAGCCTTGGTCTACCTCTGAGTTTGCGCGACAGAGTTTAACGGAACCCTAGCCTTAGCACCAGGTGCGGACCATGATCGAACGAGGAATGGCACGAACACGGAGGCGTCAGGGATGTTGAAGGCGACAGTCCTGGTTGCTACGACCCATCGTTGGTATCCGACGGTGCGGCTGGCTATGGCACTGGCGAAAGCTGGATGTGAGGTCGAGGCCGTTTGCCCACCAAGCCATCCGCTGGGGTTGACGCAAGCTGCCCGCCGCATGCACCCCTATTACGGGCTGGCGCCGCTGCACTCATTTCACAACGCAATCGCCAGTACCCGGCCGGACCTCATCGTTCCCTGCGACGACCTCGCCACGCAGCACCTTCATCATTTGTATGAGCGAGCGTGCCGCGCGGGTGAAAAAGGAAAGCCGGTTTGTGCACTCGTCGAACGTTCCCTGGGTGCGCCGGAAAGTTATCCGCTGGTTAGCGCCCGAACTGCTTTCATGGAGCTGGCCCACGAGGAAGGTGTCCGTGTTCCCCTGACTTCGGTCATCGAAACTAGGGACGAGCTCCAGCAATGGACGTCCCGCGTAGGCCTTCCCATCGTCTTGAAGGCCAACGGCAGTTCTGGTGGCGACGGCATACGGGTCGTCCACACCCTCGAAGAAGCAGAGCGTGATTTTCACCGGCTGCAAGCTCCTCCCCTGTTGGCACGAGCCGTCAAACGGGCGCTGATCGACGGAGATAAAACGCTGATCTGGCCTTCGCTGCGTCGTAGTCGATCGGTCGTGAATGCACAGGCGTTTGTGGTCGGCCAAGAGGCCACCAGCACTGTCTTTTGCTGGCAGGGAGAGGTGCTGGCCTCACTCCACTTTGAGGTGCTGAAGAAAGCCAGGCCAACCGGACACGCTACGGTGCTGCGCCTCATCGAACATCCGGAAATGTCTGCCGCGGCGGAGAAGATCGCGCGCCGGCTCAATCTTTCAGGATGTCACGGGTTGGATTTCATGCTGGAAGCGCACACCGGCAATGCCTACCTCATTGAAATCAACCCTCGCATCACTCAGGTCGGGCACCTGGCGTTAGGGCCCGGACACGACCTGCCGGCGGCGTTATATGCAGCTCTCTCCGGCAACCCTGTCCAGGACTCTCCCAAAGTAACGGAGAAAGATACGGTCGTACTTTTCCCGCAGGAATGGGTCAGGGATCCAGAGAGTGAGTTCTTACGGTCGGGCTATCACGATGTTCCTTGGGAGGAACCCGCCCTAGTCAACGACGGCATCCGCAAGGGTCAAACCCAAAGGGGCTGGTACGCGAGGCAGAACTCCACCGTCCCATCCCCCTCCTTGCCATTAGGCGCGCGCCCTAAGAACCCCAGTGTGGAGGCAGATTGCGAAGCAAAGTGAATCCCGAGATCAAGCACAACGGTCCCCCGCGCAACCACCGGACTCTGTATGCGGAATCTGCACGGAACTCGGGCTTTTTGCCGAACGGCGCCAGCGACCGCGAAGTCGTCCGCATCAACCCGAACAAGCCGCTGCGAATCTTGAAATTTGGCGGCACCTCGGTGGCCGACGCCTCCTGCATGCAAAGGGTGGTCGAGATCATTCGAGCCGCCTCGAGAGAGAGCCAGCTCGTCGTCGTCGTTTCCGCGATGAGTGGTGTCACCAACAAACTCATCGAAGCTGCCGTCCATTCCGAGGCCGGCAATCGCGAAGCCGTTGCGCGGATCTTCAGCGACTTGCGTCAGCGACATGGTGCAGCCATGACTGGCCTGATCGAATCGGATAGCCAGCGCAATCGCATCGGCCAGCAGATGCAGGAATTGTTCCGGGAAGGCGAGCGCCTCTGCGAAGGAGCCATGCTGCTGCACGAACTGACTCCTCGAGCCCGAGACGCCATATCGAGTCTGGGCGAGCGACTGTCGGCTCCGCTGCTCGCAGCCGTGCTCGACGAGAGTGGGTTGGGCAGCCAGTGCGTGGAGGCCACAGAATTGGTGGTAACCGACTCCTACTACGGGGGTGCTGAGCCCTGGATGGATCTGACCCGGGAACGCAGCCTAGGGCGCCTGCGGCCCCTCATCCAGCAAGGCCTTGTTCCCGTGGTGACCGGCTTCATCGGCGCTACCGAGGACGGAGTACTGACCACGCTCGGCCGCGGCGGATCCGACTATTCGGCCACGATCCTGGGTGCGGCTCTGGACGCCGACGAAGTGATCATCTGGACGGATGTGGACGGATTACTGACGGCTGACCCACGTCTGGTACCCGACGCGTGCCTGATCTCGGAAATCTCCTATCGAGAGGCGGCTGAGCTCGCCTACTTCGGCGCCAAGGTCCTTCACCCCAAAACGCTTCGCCCGGTCATGGAACAGGGCATCCCCCTTCGCATCCGCAATACCTTTGCCCCGGAAAAGCTGGGAACGAAAATCACCCCAGCGGGTTACGCCAACGGGGGCGGGGTAACCGCGCTCGCCGCCGTCACCGATGCTGCCATGATTAGCATCGGCGGACCGGGGCTGGTAGGAGTGCAGGATGTCTTGGGCCGCACATTCGCCACCGCCACGGCGGTCCGCAGTGACGTACTTCTGATTTCGCAATCCTCCTCCCAGAACGACATCTGTCTGGTAGTTTCGTCCACCCAGGCCAAGCGAACGCTCGAGGCACTTCGCCACGAATTCTCGCATGACCTAGCACACGAAAAGGCCGAGCACATCACGCTGGACGCGACCGTGGCGATCGTGACGGTCGTCGGCCAGAAAGTACCCGGTATGGCCGGAATTGCCGGCCGAGTTTTCGTGGCGCTGGGAAGGGAAAACGTGGACCTCCTGGCCGTTGCTCACGGGGCTTCAGCTTGCAACCTCTCGCTTGTGGTGGCCAGGAAGGACGTGCAAACGGCCCTGGCCGCCGCTCACCGGGAATTCCAACTGGGAGCCTTGGCTTCCGCCATGTTCCCAGTTAGTAACTCGGGCAGGCCGATCGCATGGGCGTACGAGTCGGAGCGCACCGGCTCCGATGCAGACTAAGCAGATTTCTCGCAGACAGACTCCCCCCTCTTCGTCATTCCTATCGCGGTAATCCGCTATTTGAAAGGGCCTCTTTGTCACCTACGAATCCTTACGTTTGTATCGCACCCGACGTCAAGCTGGGACGCGACGTCAAGCTTTCCAAGTTCATCAACCTTTATGGATGTGAAGTCGGCGATGAGTCCAAGATTGGTGCCTTCGTCGAAATCCAGAAGAACGCAAGCGTAGGTAAACGCTGCAAGATTTCAAGCCATACCTTCATCTGCGAAGGTGTCACCATCGAAGACAACGTGTTCATCGGACACGGCGTGACTTTCATCAACGACAGTTATCCTCGTGCGACTACTGGTGAGGGGGCTTTGCAAACCGAGGCCGACTGGGTGGTCGAGCGAACCGTGGTCAAGAAGGGATCGTCGATTGGTTCTGGATCGACGATTCTCTCCAAGGTCACGATCGGTGAGAACGCGATTGTAGGGGCGGGCAGCGTGGTTACTAAAGACGTGCCACCCAACAGCATCGTGGCTGGAAACCCAGCGAAAGTGTTGCGTTATATCGAACAGACCGTGGAGGTCTCAAAGTGAGTGTTCTTAATAACCCGCCCAATAGCATTCCTTTCTTAGATCTGGTGACTCCTCATGTGGAGCTCGAACAAGAACTCACCGAAGTGTTTCGCAAGGCCTTGCGGACAGCCGGATTTATCGGCGGTCCGATGGTGGAAGAGTTTGAAAAGGCGTTTGCCGAGTTTTGCCACACAGAACATGCAGTCGCGGTCAGCAGCGGAACGGATGCGTTGCGTTTCGCCCTGATGGCGTGTGGCGTGAGGCAAGGCGACGTAGTCGTAACCGTGCCGCACACATTTATTGCTACGACCGAGGCCATCTCGCAAGCAGGCGCATTGCCGGAGTTCGTCGATATCGACGAGCAGACCTATAACATGGATCCGGCAAAGCTCCGGACGTACCTGGAGAATCAGTGCGCGAAAAATTCCTCCGGCAGGCTGATCAGCAAGCGCAGCGGCCGGCCTGTCACCGCGGTGGTTCCCGTGCACCTTTACGGACAGACTGTGGATATGGATCCGATTCTGGAGTTGACGACACGTCACGGCCTTGTGCTTGTGGAAGATGCTTGCCAGGCCCATGGGGCTGAATATTTCTCCCGCAAGCACAACCGCTGGATGAGGGCCGGCTCGATGGGACGCGCCGCTGCCTTCAGCTTTTATCCGGGAAAGAACCTAGGAGCCTGCGGCGAGGCGGGAGCGGCCACTACCTCCGATGCCGAGATCGCGAAGACGATGAAGATGCTTCGGGATCATGGTCAGAGCACAAAATACTATCATGACATCGAAGGCTATAACGGACGGCTCGACGCTATTCAGGCCGGTTTGCTTCACGCCAAGCTGCCGCACTTAGCGAAGTGGAACCTTGCGCGTCGCGAACGCGCCGCCGAATACCGCCGGCTGCTTATGGATGCCGATTGCGGCGTGAACCCTCCGCACGAGCCGTCGTGGTCGAAAGCGGTGTACCACTTGTATGTGATTCGCACCAACGACCGCGAGGGAATGATGAACCACTTGAAGAAAGCCGGCATCGGCACCGGAATTCACTATCCTATACCGCTACACCAGCAGAAGGCCTACGCGCCCCGTCACCACAGCCTGGGAGATTTCCCGGTGGCAGAAAAAATTGCGGCCGAGATCCTGTCCTTGCCGATGTTTCCTCAGCTTACCAGCGAGCAGCAACGCAGGGTTGTGGAGTCCTTAGTCGACTTTGCCCGAACGTCATCTAAGCGTCGATCAGGCCAAGAAGTTGAGGTTGGCCAACAAACGGTTTAGCATCTCGCATCCATTTGACTAACCCATCTTAGTAAGGCGTCGACTTTGTTAGCGTCATACTTACTGCGAGCCGGCGTTGAGCCTTGACAGGCGCGGAACAAGGGACACTGTCCTTGCGGCCCAGCTGAGTTGTGTACTACTGACACCTAGCGGATTGGGCCACTGGCGGGCACAATCAAGCGTAGGGACCTAGTCCCCAGACTTTCTTCGCTGTCTTGCGAACCTGTTGGCGATGATTGCCACAAAGAGCATGCAGCCATATCCCCGGAGGAATGTATGACGGTTGTTCGACGGCTTCTTGTTCTTCTCGCCTTCACTGTCTTGCCCGCAGTCGGTTCGGCTTTCGCTTCCGCCCCTAACATTTACATCACGCAAAGTGGAAGCGCCAGCGGTAACTGCACGGCCAATGTGCAAACACCAGCTTTTTTCAATAGCTCTGCCAACTGGGGCAGCGGTGCCAGTCAGATCGGGCCGGGAACGACGGTGCTCATATGTGGAACATTCACTGGATCGGGCGGCGCCACGGAGTTTACTTTCCACGGTAGCGGCGTGAACGGCAATCCTGTTGTTCTGAAATTCGACACCGGCGCCCAGCTCACCGCTCCTTTCTGGTCCGCCAACGGCGCCATCAACTGCTCCAATCTGAGCTACATTGTCGTGGATGGTGGCACCAACGGCATTATTCAAAACACGGCAAACGGGACCAGCTTAGCCAATCATCAGACCAGTACGGGCTTTTTCGGATCGAACTGCACGAATTCTGAAGTTAAGAACTTAACGATCTCCAATATCTATATCAATCAAGGAAGCAGCAGCAATGCTTCCGACACGGGTGGTGCAAGCACTACGGATATCGTTTTCAACGGCAACGCTACCAACTCCAAGGTCGATCATAATACCGTTTCCCAGGCCAAGACTGGTATCCAGTTCGCTGGGGACCCGGGCGGAGACGCCAGCAACATTCAGATTTACTCGAACTCGATCAGCGACATGGACTGGGGCGTTAACGTAGGTGGCGGGGATTCTGGCGACACCTTCAACAATGTCTCGATTTATGACAACACGATCACAAATTGGACGAACTGGCAGTTTCCCACCGGCGCTTTCCACCAGGATGGGATCATTCTGTTCAACGTCGGTAACCCGTCAGCCGGAATCAGTGCCAATATCTACGATAACTACATCTATGGCAATTTAGGAGTCGGTTCTCCGACGGGCTTTATCTACTGCGCGGATTTCTCGAGCTGCACGATCTACAATAATTCCCTTGTTAATACCAGTAATGTGATTTACGGCCTGATGTGGCTTGGGCAGTCCTCGAATATGGGCCACAACATGAATGTGTACAACAACACAATTGTTGGTGCTACCTCACGCGATGTCTGCATCATGCTGAACATTACCGGAAAGGCCAATATTGAGAATAACGTCTGCACCGGTCCCAGCGGGATGTTTGCCTATAGTACCTACTGGGGGTCTCTCTCGCAATTCGAAGCAACCGTTACGACCAGCAATTTCAATGACTGGAATATTGGTAGCAATGCCTGGGGAAGCCAGGCCACCGGCTCGACAGCTTCCTATTCCACCTGGACTTCTGCCGGCTATGATGCCAACAGCAAGCAATCGAACCCTGAGCTGAATTCCACTCCCTACACGTTGCAATCCGGCTCGCCAGCGATCGGATTAGGAACGAACCTTACAAGCCTTGGCCTGTCAGCACTCGATACTGGAGCACCACAGACTTTCGGTGCGGGCGGTTCCTGTGGCAATGGATGCCTGACGCGTGCGGGCTCCGGGAGCTGGGATGCTGGGGCGTACCCGTTTTCTTCGTCTTCCGTGGGCACTAGCTCTCCGCCGGCTCCCCCTACCGACCTTTCTGCCATCGTGCAGTGATCGGTTGATTCTGGCCTGCAAGCGTAGCTGGGCTGTGAGTCGTGGAAGATGGCCGTTTCGAATTTGGAACTATGAGCTGCTCGGCGAATGTCGAATTGGTCTAACCTGAGGCAATAGCGGACAACAGAATCCTGTTGTCCGCTATCTCCCAAGGCTAGGTCCCCGTTCTTCTCCCCGCTTTCCGTAGTGCCGCGCTTCTCTCGTCACAGAAGACCTGTTCGAGGCAGCTCCGTCTCCTGCAAACCATGGCGTATCCCCTGGTCAGTGTAATTATACCCACCTACAATCGCTCTCTCCTTGTGGGTCGAGCTGTCGAGAATGTTCTCGAGCAGACCTACAAGAACACCGAGATCATAGTTGTAGACGATGGGTCGACCGACGATACACAGTCAACGTTGAAGCGGTTCGGTAACCGTATTCGTGTTATCGCCCAAGCCAACGGCGGACCTGGCGCTGCACGCAATCGAGGAGCCGAGATAGCACAGGGTGAAATTATCGCATTTCAGGATTCGGACGACCTTTGGATGCCCACCAAGCTCGAACGCCAGGTTGCGCTCCTCGACCGCGCAGGACCGTCGGTTCCCTGCTGCCTGTGCAATGCTCAGATGTACTTTAGCGGAAAGGCGCCGACGACCTCGTTTGACTTGGCTCCCATTCGTCCCACCGTCGACGAGGGCATTTGGAGCAACGTTGCCGAGGTCTTGGTGACAACCTTCATCTTGTTCAACCAGTGCGCCGCCATACGTGCGGACGTGCTGAGAAGGCTTGGGGGCTACGACGAACGCTTAAAACTCATGGAGGATTACGATCTTGCCCTGCGTCTGGCTCTCGAAGGAAATGCCTGGGCATTTATCAGAGATGCCTTGGTCGTCTGGCGCCAGGGAGCACCTGGAAGTCTCTGGCAGAGGGCTAAGAACGACGAGGTCGGCATGCGAGAGTGTGCTGTGAAGTGCCTGGAAGTCTTCAACGAGAAAGTGGAAGCTACGGAACAATTGGCAAGACTCAAGAAGATTTCACGGCAAGAATTGGAGCGACGGCGTCGAGAAGTTACCATTGCCAGAATGGGAGAACTAGACATTGTTGGTGCCTCCGTGTCGAGCTGGGCCCTCGAAAAGGTTGAGAAATACCGGAGAGTGATTCACAGGATGACCCGGCGGTATCCAGCGATGGCCGTGAGGATCCTGCAAACCTGATGGACGTCGCCGTCTCGATGAGAGAAAACCAATCACTGGAATCGGCGATAAATCGCCGGCAAGATCCCCTGATGTGGGTTTCACGATCTTTGATCAAAGCCAATTCGATTTGGCTGAAACTAACGTATGGTTTCGACGGGTTCGGCAAGGGAGTCTCGATTCACTACAGCTGTGACATTCAGCGGTGTTACTCACATCAGATTCGAATCGGGGATTTTGTACTGTTAGATCGAGACGTCTGGCTCAATGTTCCGATCGCTTCCCAGAGATCCGAGCCTGCGTTAATCATCGGCAAGGGCAGTAATATCGGGCGTAGGTCGGTGATTTCTGCGGTCAATCAGATTTGCATTCAAGACAACGTTCTGTTCGCGCCGGGTGTGTTCGTGACGGATCATAATCATGAATACGCAGATCCCAACCTGCCCATCCATGACCAGGGACTTCGGCCGGGGGGCAGAATCGTGATCGAGCGTAATTGTTGGCTGGGATACGGAAGCATGGTGCTTTCGGGAAAAGACGAATTGGTGTTGGGGCGCAATAGCGTGGTGGGCGCTTACGCCGTGGTCACCAAAAGTCATCCTCCGTTTAGTGTCCTGGTGGGGAATCCGGCGAGAGTAGTTCGGCGATTTGATGAGGCATCCGGACAGTGGGTGAAATGCTGTGAAGGAAGGGATTAGCTTGGGCGACTCGGTTCCATTTGTAGCATCCGATGTCATGGCTACGGCGAGGCCATCTCTCACGAGACGCTTCGCCGGTCGGGTGCTAGGACTCGTTCCTGGACTGCGTGGAACTTTGGTTACCGACCGCATCATGGTTGCGGTCCATGGCAGCGCTTGGACCTTCGCTGGGTACGGTACTAGCCAACTCTTAAAGTTGGCATCCACGCTTGTGCTGGCTCGCCTCTTGCTGGACCCCAAGGCTTTCGGACTGATGGCTTTGGTGAATGTCTTTCTGACCGGTCTGGAAGTACTCTCTGATCTGGGAATTGGGCTAGACATTGTTCAACACCCACGCGGGGAAGAAGAAGCTTTTCTCGATACCGCCTTCGCCATTCAGGTGGGGCGCAGTTTGTTTCTCTGCTTAATCGCGGTTGCACTGGCTGTGCCTTTTGCCGCCTTCTATCACCAGCCTGAAGTCCGCTGGCTAGCGGTGGTGGGATCGTTTTCCGTGGGCATTCGCGGATTTGCCAGCATGTCGATATGGCTCATGACCCGGCGAGTGCAGATGGGAAAGCTTACCACGGTCAATGTGATCGGGGACGCGACCGGCCTCCTCGCCGCGATCGTGTGGGCCTTGGTATCTCCTACTGCCTGGGCGCTGGTTGCCGGCAAGGTAACAACCGCACTTGCGTATGTTGTGGTCTCTCATATTATGGCCGAGAGAATGCCGGGATTGCGCTGGGAAAGGCAAGCGGCTCGGGACATCATGATCTTTGGTGGTGGGATCTTCCTTTCCTCGGCCACCTATTTCTTCTCCACCGAATCAGAACGTCTGATCGTGGGCAAATTCGCGTCGGTAGCTGAATTGGGGTGCTTTTCTTTAGCCCTGAGCATGTCCTACGCACCGTTTGGCATCGTACAGCGAGTCATCTCCAACGTCTTCTTTCCCATGATTTCCGATACAGCGCGGGAGAACGGCGTCAAGGCAGGGTTACACTTCCGGAAGTTTCGTCTGGTTTTCCTCCTGGCCAGCCTGACCATGGCGGTTGGTTTCATCACGCTGAGCCGTCCCGTCGTCGGGTTGGTGCTGCGACCTCAGTATGCCGCCACCGCCTGGATGCTGCAGTTGCTCGGTTTCCGCTCCGCCTTGGAGCTGTTCGGTTCGGCTGCGTCTGCCATGATGCTGGCAGTGGGGGTAACCCGATATGCCGCGATTGGCAATACGGCGAGGGTGATCTATCTAGCGGTGGGGCTGAGCATTGCCTTCAGTTGGTTTGGACTTCGAGAGGCGATCTGGGTGCTTGCGTTCTCTCCGTTGATTCAGTATGTAGTGATGCTGGTGGGACTTCAGAAACGGGTCAGGTTTGTACTTCGAACCGAATTAGCCTGCTTTGGGGTGTTTGCCCTGGTGGTGTTTCTTACGGTATTCCTCTGTCGTTCGATCGCACTGTTTTCTTGAACGAAGACTGTTGCCCTATCCAAATATCTTCCCACGAATGCCAGCGGATCGATGAACTCACAATACAGTTACGACATGCCGAGCAATTACTACTTCGGCGGAGGTGGGGACACCTCTGTGACGCTGGCGGCGCTGATTGTTCTCTTGGGGGCCATGGCGCTGATCATCGGTGTCCGCCGCAGGTTTGTGATCGTTGTTTTGCTGGTGGCCGGTCTGTTGCTGCCGTCGGAGACAAACATCGTCATCGCCGGACTTCACTTTCTCGCGCTTCGTGTCTTGTTGGGCACAGCCTGGCTTCGCCTAGGGTTGCGTAGAGAGATTCGCGTGCCGAGGATGAACTCGATTGACAAAGCGTTCCTGGTCTGGGCCCTTGGCGGTGCGACCTTCTTCTGCATTCTTTGGGGAACTATGAGTGCGGTGACCAACCGACTGGGCTTTCTCTGGACTACGCTTGGATCATATTTTCTGGTTCGTTTGCTAATCCGTACCAAGGCCGATGTCGTTCGCGTCATCAAGGCGCTGGCGATCACCATGAGCATCATCGCACCGGCGTTGCTGATCGAGCACTTCACGCAGCATAACCTGTTCGAGATCCTGGGAGCTCCGTCCCTTTCCGCGATTCGCGAGGGAGCCATTCGTGCGGAAGGTCCTTTCCGGCACCCCATTATCGCCGGAACGATTGGCGCGATGTTGCTGCCTATGTTCGTAGGGCTTTGGTGGCAGGGGAAGCGGCACCGAGCCATTCCGGCGATGGGCATAGCGGCCTCGATAGGGATGGCGGTCGCTTCCGCCTCCAGTACACCCCTGATGACCTGCGCCGCAGGGATCGGTGCTTTGCTCCTTTGGCCCTACCGGGCAAGGCTGCGAATGCTGAGGTGGGGCGCGGCCCTGGGAGTTGTGGGCTTACATCTGGTAATGAAGGCTCCGGTGTGGATGCTGATCGCCCGCGCGGGAGGCGCCCTTGGTGGCAGCGGGTATCATCGAGCCATGTTGATCGATAACTTCATTCGGCATTTCGGAGAATGGTGGCTGATCGGAACCCGGAACAACGCGAACTGGGGCTATGACATGTGGGATGTAGATAACGCGTTTGTCGCCGCGGGAGTGGGCGGGGGCCTGATTGCCTTTCTTGCATTCATCGCTGTGTTTGTTTATGCCTACAAACAGGTGGGCAAGTCGAGAAAGCTCCTGCGGAGCTCCCGCAAGGATGATCGCCTGATCTGGGCGCTGGGTGCCAGCCTTTTCGCCAATACCATAGGATTTTTTGGAATCATCTATTTTGATCAGAGTATTTTGGTGTGGTATTCCCTGCTCGCCATGATATCTGCTACACCTGCGTTCGTCGCAGATCTGAAGGAGACTCCTTCCGACGCGGAAGCTGCCAGCGCAACCGAGGAGGGAGTAACTCAGCCTTCTCTGGCTGTTTCCTCTTACGCTCCTGAGCACTTGGTACACGTACTCGAATGAGCCAATCCACTGCTAAACCCGACATCTCGATTGTGATCGTCACCTGGAATGGGAAGAAGTACGCCTTGGAGTGTCTAGATTCATTGCGGGCACTCAACAGCGCTCTTCGCATGGAAGTCATCGTGGTTGACAATGCTTCGACGGATGGAACTCCAGACGCGATTCAGGAGAACTATCCCGAGGTGAGGCTGATCCGGAACGAAGCGAACCTGGGCTTTGCCAAGGCGAACAACATCGGACTCTCGGTGGTGAAGGGCGATTTTCTCTGTCTGGTCAATTCGGACGTCGTGGTTCCGCCGGGATGCTTGGAGAAAATGATCGATTACATGAGGGCACACACCGACATCGGACTACTGGGCCCCAAGATGCTCAGTCCCACCGGTGGTGTAGGCCAGTCGGTCAACCGATTGCCGACCGTCTGGAACTATCTTTGTTTTGCCCTTGGCTTGCACGTGCTGGTACCCAACTCAAGGCTGTTCGGCGGTTATCTCATGGCCGGTTATCCCTATAACAAAACCGAAGACGTTGAGGTGCTCACCGGCTGGTTTTGGATGGTGCCGAGAGCGGCGCTCGAGCAAGTCGGAGGACTGGATGAACGGTTTTTCATGTACGGCGAAGACTTAGACTGGAGCTACAGGTTTCTGAAAGCGGGATGGCGGGTCGTCTTCTTTGCCGAGGCAGAGGCCTTGCACTACGGAGCAGCGAGCTCCGGGCAAGCCCCTACGCGCTTCTACGTTGAGATGGTGCGAGCCAATTTACAGTATTTTCGGAAGCACTATGGCTGGCTGGGTGGTCTAGGCTTTGTTCTGGCAACGGCCATTCATGATGCATTGCGGGTCGTCGTCCATAGCCTCATGTACTGCGTCAGTCGTTACCGACGCCCGGAGTCTGCGCTGGCGGTGAGTAGAAGCTTATCCTGCCTTCGATGGATCACCAGCGAACCCCTGCTATCGTCAGAGCGCGTCGGCAAGTAATTCAGTCGACACACTTATATCATGAGATCTCTGCCTTCCTATGTCCTGGTAACTGCTGCTTATAATGAAGAGCGGCTGATCGAACAGGCCATCGGCTCGATCCTGTCGCAGACGATTCTTCCCGCCAAGTGGGTCATTGTCAGTGATGCTTCAACCGACAGCACCGATGACATTGTAAGAAGGTATGCGGCCGAGCATGACTTTATTCAGCTATACCGAATCTCTGAAGATCACGCTAGAAACTTTGCGGCCCAAGTCAATGCTATTAACCGCGGCCTGTCTCTGCTCGAAACCACAGACTACGATTTTGTCGGAAATATCGACGCCGACATAACTCTGGAACCCGAGTATTTTGCACAGCTGTTGGAGAGGTTCAGGCAGAATCCTCAGCTGGGGCTTGGGGGAGGCGCCATCTATGAGCGATCCGGGGATGGCAGCTTTGTTGAGCGACCGGGTAACAGCGTTACTTCCGTCGCGCATGGGTGCCAGTTATTTCGGCGAGAGTGTTTTCGAGCGATGGGGGCTGCTTATCTTCCCCTCCCGTACGGGGGCCCAGACACGCACGCCGAGATCATGGCGCGGATGAACCGCTGGCAGGTAACTTCATTCCCCGATCTGAAAGTGTTTCATCACCGTCGGACTGGCTCCGTGGGTGGCGTCCTTCGTGGATGGTTCAGGCAGGGAAAGATGGACTATTCTCTAGGCACACTCCCGCTTTTTGAGTTCTTTAAGCTTCTTCGACGGACTGTGATGAAACCGTACTTCATTGGCTCCATGGCCAGGCTCGCCGGCTTTCTCGATTCTTACTGGCACCGAGAGGGGAGAGCCATACCCGACAACGTCGTGGTGTATTTCAGACGCGAGCAAAGACAGAGGATGGTTAGTCTCTTTCGTGCAGACTAAAGAATTGTCCAATACCGGTGGCGTATATGTTGCGATTCCGGAGGGGCAGCGGCGAGCTCCCGGAAACGGCGTTCTGCGCAGAGCTTTCATGCTGGTCGTGAGCGCGGGTTTCTGGGGATATCTGTCGCTCAGGGATATGTTTTTGCGGTTGCTGGGACGGATCGCACCGCCGACCTGCATTGTTCTCTATTATCACTCCATTCCTTCCGAAGATCGAAAGGCCTTTGCCAAGCAAGTGGAGATGCTGGCTCGGATGGCGCGACCGGTGAGTGTCAATAAGATGCCCACTCTGGTACCGGGTACGCGGTATGCTGCCATCACCTTCGACGATGGGTTTGAGGATGCCATCGAGAATGCCGTTCCCGAACTGGTGAAGAGAAATGTGCCTGCGGTGTTCTTCGTGACCACCGGTGTTCTCGGAGAACCTGCAGCCTGGTGGCCCGAGACGGCCCCCGAGCGACACCGACCGATTGCCACGGCGGAGCAGCTTCAACAACTTCCCGGCGAATGGATCGGCTTGGGGGCGCACACGGTGAATCACCCCCGACTCTCCGAGCTCGATGAAGCACAGGCAAAACGTGAGATCCTCGAGTCTCGGGAAAAGCTGGAGAGTCTTTGGGGAGGCAAAATCGAGACCTTCAGCTTTCCGTACGGAGATTTCAACGATGCGCTCGTCCGCTGGTGTCGGGAAGCTGGCTATAAGCGGATCTTTACCACCCAGCACAAGAACGCTTTCCAACCTTCGGAAGAATTCGTCGTGGGGCGGGTAAAGGCCGAGCCAACGGACTGGAGCCTGGAATTTCGGCTTAAGCTCCTGGGTGGCTATCTGTGGAGACCATGGGCCTCTGCCCTGAAGCGCCGAGTTTTTGCAACTCCCCTTGTTCATCGACTCCGAGCTCTCGGATGATTGGCAGTGAAGGCCTTGGGGTCAGGGACCCAGGAGTTTGTCTTTGCCTCTGGCGCGAGAGTATTTCGCCGCTGTAGGTACTGTGATTAATAGAAAGACCACCGTCGTCTGACTTAACGAACAAAAAGGAACTTTATGAGGGTTAGTGTATTTGGAGTGGGATATGTAGGTTGCGTCACGGCGGCTTGCCTTGCGCGCGAAGGACACCAGGTCATTGGCGTGGATGTCGATCCTTTCAAGGTAAAGGCAATCAACGAAGGGCGCTCTCCGTTCTTTGAGCCCGGCCTTGAGGAATTGGTCCGGGATATGGTCACCTCCGGACGATTGCGCGCTACCGTGGATCACTCAGATGCAGTGAGTAACAGCGACATGGCACTGATCTGCGTAGGCACACCCACCAACTCGGATGGATCGACTCGCTTGGAATATCTCAAGCACGTCATGACAAGCATAGCGAAAGCTCTGCGGGAATTAGACCGCTACTACGTTGTGGCCTTGCGGAGCACGGTGTTACCCACCGCGTTCGAGGAGGTGCTGATTCCTCTGCTCGAGCAGAACTCAAAAAAGTCTGTGGGCAAGGATATCGGCTTTGTGTATAACCCAGAGTTTCTTCGCGAAGGGGTGGCATTGAAGGACTTCCAAGATGCACCCTGGACCATCGTTGGCTCAACCGCTGCGCGCGCCGGCGACCTTGTGGCCTCTCTGTACCAGAACCTGCCGGCCCCCATCGTCCGGACAGATCCCAAGACAGCGGCGATGGTGAAGTACTTCAGCAATGCCTTCCATGCGCTCAAGGTCGTGTTTGGCAATGAGGTGGGCACCTTCTGCCGCGAACTGGGCATTGACGGGGCGGAAATGATGGAAATCTTCTGTCGCGATTCAAAGCTCAACATATCTCCAAGGTACTTGAAACCGGGCTTCGCCTTTGGAGGCTCCTGTTTGCCAAAAGACATCAAGGCGATTCTCTCCGAAGTGGGCAAGCGTGGTCTTGAGTTGCCGCTACTGGAATCGATCCTCCCCAGTAATGAGGCTCACCTGAAGAGTTGCATTCGGATGGTGGCGGAGACCTCTAGGCGCAGGGTCGGGCTCGTTGGCCTGTCGTTTAAAGAGGGCACCGATGATTTGCGCGAGAGTCCGGCGGTTGAGTTGGCGGAACGGCTCATCGGCAAGGGCTTCGATGTGCGGGTTTATGAGCCAACTATTGCACCAGGAAAATTACACGGCACAAACCTGAGCTTTATCGAGAAGTCGATCCCTCACATCTGGAAACTGTTGGTCAGCCGCTTGGATGAGCTGATGCTCCATGCCGAGGTGGTCGTGGTGATGCAGACGCTAAAGAGAGAGGAAGATCTGAAGTGCTTCCGAGCGATGAGGTCCGACCAGCTCTGCATTGATTTGGTGCGGACTCTCTCGCCCCAAGCGGTCGGCGGAGAATATCGAGCGATGGACTTGCCACCGCGGGAGGCGATGAGCGCCACCATTGCCTAAAGAGCCAGTTCTCGATCTCGGCTTCCCGGTGTTACCTGCCTAGGTCACGGTCAGGCGCGGTCTCGCAAAACCACCCGAGGTCGCTTGGCCAGATCTCAGTTCACTCACGATCTCCGATACGACAAGCGTTATCAACGGACAAGCTCAACGGAGTACGAGGAATAATCGAATGGAAAGACGTGCACGGTCGAACTCCAGCAAAGTACTGATGCTGATAGAGAACGTTTCATTTCCTGCGGATCGAAGGATGTGGCATGCAGCGAAAGCTCTTCGAGGAGCTGGGTACGAGGTCAGCGTCATTTGCCCCAAGGGAGAAAATCCGGATGAAAAGTCCTCTTTCGAAGTGATGGGAGGCGTGAAGATATATCGATACCCAAAGCCGTGGGATGCCAGCGGGAAACTCGGATATCTTCTCGAGTATTCATGGTCGCTTTTTTGCACCGCCGTATTGTCGTTGGTGGTATGGATTCGCGACGGCATCGATATTCTCCATTCGGCAAATCCGCCTGATATTTTCTTTCTACTTGCGTGGCCGTACAAGCTGGTAGGCAAGAAGTATGTTTATGATGAGCACGATCTGTGCCCCGAGCTCTACGATTCGAAGTTTCAACGGAAGGGCCGGGTCTATCGGACGCTGCTCTGGCTTGAAAAGCAATCCTACCGAGCAGCCGATTTGGTCATCTGCCCCAATCAGTCGTACCGCGATATCGCCCGGGAACGGGGGAAACTTCCGGATACCCGGCTCGCGATCGTGCGCAACGGGGTTGACATTAAGGATTTCCATCGCCGAAGCCCTCGTCCAGAACTGAAGGCAGGTTTCGCTTATTTAGCGGTGTACCTCGGTGTGATGGGGAGGCAGGACGGTGTCGACAGAATCGTCCGAGCCGCGGAGCATCTGGTCCACAACCTTCATCGCCGCGATGTGCTTTTTGTGATGATCGGCAAGGGCGAAACCTGGAATGAACTGCGGGAGCTCAGCCGAGAATTAAAGGTCGACGACGTTATGCAGTTTGTGGGGCGAATCTCGGATGATCTTCTATTGGACTATTTGTCGGTTTCAGATGTGTGCTTGGCTCCCGATCCACCCGACCGAATGAACGACCTATCGACCATGACCAAGATCATGGAATATATGGCCTGCGGAAACCCGATCGTTTCCTTCGACTTGTTGGAATCACGCCGTTCTGCGGGAGATGCGGCAGTTTACGTCGAGGGGGACGACCCTAGGCTGTTTGCGGCTGCCCTGAGTGAACTGCTCCATGACCCAGCGCGGCGGCAGAGAATGGCGCAAATTGGGATTGAACGGTCCATTCACCTCGTCGGGCTGGACCGGTCGCGAAAGGCATTGCTCGAAGGATATTCTCGGCTGAGCGGACAAGCCCCGGCTGCCGCGGGATCGGCGCCCGCCTCGGCGGAGAGCGTGACCTCTGGTTCGCTTGCCAAAGCTCCGGCTGCCGACCAGCTGACCTCTTGACATCAGGCTCTGCCGCGGCCAGCAAGTCCTCAGCCGTCTGAGACGGTCATGGATCACAGCCCAAGGATGTTAGGCAGTGTATGCGGATTGGTTCTATGCGGAATCTTAATCGCCGGACTGTGGCCCTTTCACGGCCCCAGAAACGATGTCGCCTGGTTGCCGGAAAGCAATGGTTTGACAGTCGGGCCCCACGGCAGCCTCGTCAGTGCCGGGGAATTCGAATCGAGAAAGTCCAACATTGATTCCTCCTGCACTATCGAACTGTGGTTGCACCCTGCGGTGGTTGCCGGCTCTGGAACTATCCTTGCCTTCTACCACCCGAGCGACTTCAGTGTTTCCCTTGCTTTGCGCCAGTCATTGAGCGACCTGCGGGTGGAGGTTGGTCGTCAGGATAATGGACATTCTCCTATCTACCTTCCGCGGATCTTCCTCTCACAAACTCCGGTGTTCGTTTCCCTCACATCCGGCGCACGAGGTACAACGGCCTATGTCGATGGCCGGGAGTTTGAGAGATTCACGACCTACCACGTGCAGGAAGAAGACGTGAGCGGCAAGCTACTGGTCGGAAATACTCCGTCGGGAACACATGAATGGTCGGGTCGGTTACTTGCGCTGGCGGTTTACAACCAGGAACTGTCACCTCAGGAAGTCTTAGAGCATTACGAGAGCTGGACGACGCATAAGGCCTCGGGGTTAAGGGAGAGTGCCCATGCCGTTGCTTTCTACCCTTTCAATGAAAGCAGGGGAACAATCACCCATAACCAGGTCGATGCAGCCACTGACCTTTTGATACCGGAGAAGTTCTTCGTTGTTCACGAAAAGTTCCTCGCCTGGCCGTGGAATGAGTTTTACCTCGGACGAAATTATTGGAAAAATGTCGCGATCAACATCGGTGGCTTTATCCCGTTTGGCCTTTCTTTTTGTGCTTATTTGAGCGCGGTAAGGATAACATCACGACCGATATTGGTGACCGTCATTCTGGGGTTCGTGGTGAGTCTAACCATCGAATTCTTACAAGCCTTTCTCCCCACGCGAGACTCGGGTTTGACCGATGTCATGACCAATACGCTGGGCACTGCAGTGGGGGCGGTACTGTACCAATATTTCGCCCGCTTGGCATTGAAGTTTGCGGCGCAACAAGGAAATTTCGGTTCTTAGCCTCACCGCGATTGAGACCGATGGAGACATCGTGCGTAAACCTGCTTATGCATGAGATTGCCCACTCAATCGAAGTAAAGTTCCCCCATGGGGCTGCGGGAAGCATGGTTAGGTAACAGGAGACCAGCGGTACCAGCGATCTTCAGGAACTCCCATCTGACCAGCCTTTTCGCGACCTTCGGAATTGCTCGATCGGATGTACGTAGGCAAATCGATCTAGCTTGCGATCATACCAGGGGGGATTCAAAGAAATGAAAACAGAGCTTCATTCCGAGGACAAGATGTCCGCGGACCCGGTTACTAACTCGGTGACAACGCGAGTCTCATTGACTCTCGATGACACCACACTGCAGCTGCGTCGCATTTGGCAACAGCTCCTTGGCGTTGAGTCTGTTGGTCTCGATCAGAATTATTTCGATCTGGGCGGAGATTCCATTCTGGCAGTGCAGCTCTTCGCTCAGATCGAACAGGTCTTCAAGGTCAAATTGCCGGTAGCTACGCTTTTTGACGCACCCACGATCAAGGAACTGGCCCAGGTCCTTCGTCGTGAGAGCCCGAGTTCTGGCTGGTCTCCCCTGGTGACGATTCAGGCAGGCGGTTCACGGCCGCCCTTCTTTTGCATTCATGGAGCCGGCGGAAATGTCTTGATCTACCGCGAGCTGGCGCTCCATCTCGGTTCGGATCAGCCATTTTATGGTCTGCAATCCCCAGGCTTGGACGGCAGTTGTGCGCCGCTCAAGAAGGTCGAGGACATGGCCGCTCTTTATGTGCAAGAGATTCGGAAGGCACAGCCTCTCGGTCCGTATTTCCTCGGTGGCTATTGTGGAGGAGGAACAATCGCGTACGAAGTGGCTCAGCAGTTACGTCGAGACGGGGAACAGGTCGCCTTGCTGGCGCTTTTCGACAGCATGAATTGGTCGGTCTTCCCGCCACCAACGACTCTGGACAAGAGCTACTACAACTGTCAGAAGTTGGTTTTCCACGCGATGAACTTTTTGCGGCTGGACTGGGACGGTCAGTCCAAGTTCTTTATGGAAAAGCTGCGGATCCTGCGCAGCCGGATTCCCATCTGGCGAGGAATGGTGCTGGCGAGGTTGTTCAACAATTCGGAAACGGGAAGGTCGGAGTCCAGAATTTTGGGAGAAATCTGGGAGAATAACGACCGCGCATGCTCGCAGTATGTCCCCAAGCCTTACGCGGGTGTCGTGACTGACTTTCGCCCCTTAAAGCAGTATCGAATGTTCGATAATCCAGGCGCTAGGTGGGAGCGTCTGGCACAAGCGGGACAGCAAATCGTGACCCTGCCTGTGTATCCCGCCGGTATGCTCGTCGAACCCTATGTGAAACATTTGGCCGACGCCCTCAGGAAGTCGATTGACCGAGCGATGAGTGGCTACCAACCGGGTCCGTTGCAAAACCCGCCAGCGCGCCGGGAAGAAATAGCAGTAGCAAGCGGCGTTAAAAAAGAGGAGCACTAGATGTGCGGAATTGTTGCCATATTCTCACCCGACGGGTCCGTCGCGCGAGAGGCGCTGGAAAAAGCAACCAAGAGTCTTGAGCACCGCGGTCCGGATGGTCAGCGCTACTGGATTGCCCCGGACCGCAGAGTCGGTCTCGGCCACGCGCGACTTAGTATTATCGACCTCACGACCGGAGATCAACCAATCGCCAACGAGCGCGAGAACCTACGGATCATCGTCAATGGTGAATTCTATGGCTATGAGGCGACGCAGCAGGAGCTTGAGGATTCGGGCCACCGGCTTCGCACCCGGTCGGACAGCGAAATAGCGCTCCACCTTTATGAAGAATTCGGTGCCCACTGCCTGCACCGATTGCGCGGTGAATTCGCGCTGGTGCTCTGGGACGCCGAATCCCGAACACTCTTTGCCGCCCGCGACCGCTTCGGTATCAAGCCGCTCTTTTACGCCTTGCACCAGGGAACGCTATATTTGGCTTCGGAGGTGAAAGCGCTGTTCGCAGCGGGCGTGCCTGCACGCTGGGATAACGAGTCGGTTTATCACTCTGGCGGCTTCGGTGGGCATCAAATGCGCACCCTCTTTGAGGGTGTGTATCAAGTGCCGCCGGGCCACTATCTGATTGCCACGGAGAAGCACATCCAACTGAGCCGATATTGGGATTTTGACTACCCCAGAGCAGATCACAGCGGGCCGGTGCGCTCGGATGCGGAATATGTTGAAGAATTTCGACAGGCCTTGGATGAGGCCGTGCGTATCCGGCTGCGGGCCGACGTGCCCGTGGGCTGTTATCTCAGCGGGGGGATCGACTCTTGCGCCGTTCTGGGTTTGGCGGCCCGGCACCGGCAGGGACCCGTTCGTGCTTTTACCTTAACCTTCGATCGCCCCGAGTATAACGAAGGAGGGATTGCTGAGGAAATGGCCGGCAAGGCCAAGGCCGATTTCTTCCCGGTTCCCATCCGGCAGGACGAGCTCGCGGACAATTTTTCCGACGCCATACTGCAATCGGAAACTCTTTGCGTGAACGCTCACGGTGTGGCCAAGTATCTGCTCAGCCGCGCCGTGCGCAAGGCCGGTTACAAAGTGGTATTGACGGGTGAAGGATCGGACGAGATCTTGGGCGGTTATCTTCACTTCCGGCGTGATGCCACGGTCAATGGAAAGGGAAACCCCTCGGGCGCCGGTCCGGCGTTTTTGGGGAGATTGGGAAGATTCAGTCCACCCTCGCCCAGTGCGCTTCCTCATAACGGAAACGGGCAAGACCTCGAGCGTGTCCGGCACTTGCTGGGCTTTGTTCCCGGCTGGATGGAGACAGCCTCGGCGCTCTCGGGCAAAATGCACATGCTCCTGGCCGCGGACTTCTTGCAGGCATTCAAGGGCCATGACGGCTCTCGAAGCTTCTTCAACGACATTGATGTGCGGGGGCAGCTGGCAGGACGAGACCCGCTGCATCAGTCGCTCTATCTGTGGGCCAAGACTCGCTTGCCAAACTACATTCTCACTATGCTAGGCGACCGCATGGAGATGGCGCACTCTATTGAGGGCCGAGTACCGTTCCTTGACCATCGCCTGGTGGAGGTAATGCGGGCCCAGCCCGTCACGCAGAAGATCCGTGGCAAGACCCAGAAGTATGTCCTCAGAGAAGCGGTGCGCGATGTGCTCACCGAAACTGCCTATCGCCGGCCCAAGCACCCTTTCCTGAGCCCACCCCTGACGCTCAATCCGCAAGGCCGGTTCGGCGTTCTCGTGCAGGAGATGCTTCGTGGCTCTGTGCTCGCGTCTATGCCCTTCTTTGACCAGAAAAAAGTCGTGGAAGTCCTCGACAGCTTGCACGCCGTGGATGAGAGTTCGCGAGTGGCCAACGACCAAGCCCTGATGATGATCCTCAGCGCATGCGTACTTCACGACCGATTTCGACTTTCCGCTTGAATCTGACCTTTGTTCTGCGGCTGGCCTACCACCGAGGCGCCAAGCCGACCGCATCCCCAAGCCCGAGCACGATTCCTGGCGCGGGTTGTCTGTCAGAAATTTCGCTTCCCCATCACCCCTAGGAGTTCTGTGAGTTGCAGGTAGACTTCGTCTGGCCCGTTTGTATTTCTCAGCAACAATGCTCGTCGGAAAGTATTGGAGAATGCTATGGCCAAATCGATTGTGACCGCTACTCTAGCTGAGGTTGAGCTGGAACCTTCACAGATTCCGTCCAATTGGATCTTAGATGGCTCGCCCAAGACTCGAAGCAAGATGTTGATGAGGACCCATGACTGGACCTCCAATATTGTAGTTTGGGAATGCACATCGGGAAGTTACCGATGGCACTATAGCCAGGACGAAGCGCTCTTCGTGCTCTCCGGCGAAGGCTTCATGACCAATGAGAAAGGCGAAGAACGCAGATTTGGGCCTGGCGACATGGGATTCTTCCCGGCCGGGACGACGTGCACCTGGAGACACCCTGATCGTTTTAGAAAGGTCGCTGTCCTAAAAGAATCCATGTGGCGTCCCCTAGGATTTTGCTTCAAGGCATGGAGCAAACTTCTCCGGGTTATGGGGTTCCACGGAGGGTCGTTGATGGTGGCTCTCACCGCTCTGATCTGCTGGCAAAGTCGGTGACCGGCCCTAGGTATGGCTTCGCGCCCTGGCAAGCAAGTACCATCGAGACCGACCTGACCTCCGCACGAGGAGTTACACGGCAGCCTTGCCGTACCGGCCTCAGGTTCCGCACTAACGAACCGGAATAGTCACTCTTACTTCTTCCGAATACCCGCTCTCGCGTCCAGATTGATCGACGGACCGTACCGCGTAGTAGTACGTCACACCGGTGTTCACCGATTCGTCCTCATAGATCAGAGCCTGTACCCCGGATGCCAGAGGGGTGTAGGGACCGCCCGGCGACGTGCTGCGATAGATGTTGTAGCTGACCACGTGCGGGTTGGCTGACTCTGCCGGCGGGTGCCAACGAAGTGTGACACTATGGGGATGGGGGGCGCGGCGTAGAACCAGCAACCAGGTAGCGGCAGCCGTCCCGAGTAGCAGGATGCCGAGGACTAGCACGCCCGGCTTTCTCAACCAGCCTTGCATGTTGAAAAATTCAGCGGCAGGGCTACTATCACCGTCCGCCCTGATGACCAAAGTACCCTGACTACGCGGCAAAGTCCAGGCAGCCGGCGTCTACGGTCCAAGGGATGAGATGATAGGACAAACCATGTTTCGAACAGTTCATCCAACTGAGGGCAAGAACTGTGGCGGGAGGACCGTGGGTAATAGTACTCCGCCCGCCGAGCACCTTGCCCCGGTCAATTTCGACGGAGATGGCGCTGACGTGGACCTTGCCCATCCGCTGACAACCATAGAAGCCGGGCCTGCCGATGCCTAGCGCCCGTAATCGAGTTCTCATGATCTTGGAGAACTGCAGCTATTTGCGGGATGCTCGTGTCGGAAAACAGGCCAAGGCCCTGCAACAGAGAGGATATCAAGTATCGGTAATCAGCCCCGAACCGGGCAAATTACCGTCGCGTACGGTCATCGAAGGTGTAACGGTTTATGGATTTCCTTCTCTGTCAGTTCTTCCAGGAACCATGGGCTATTTTCTCGAATACGCCTACGCAACCTTTGCCATTGCGGTACTCAGCGCTTATATCGCGCTCGTGAAGGGCTTTGACATCATTCATATCGCCAACCCTCCCGACTGCATCATTTTGGCGACGACCATCTACAAACTCCTAGGAAAGCGAATCATCTACGATCAGCACGACCTAAGCCCTGAACTTTACGAGGCGAAGTTTTCCCGCCCCAGTCGACTGCTCCTGAGATTACAGCTTCGGTTGGAACGGGTTTCCTATCAACTCGCGGACCACATTATTGTCACTAATGAATCCTACAAGAAGGTTGCGCTGGGCCGTGGCCGGCAGGCAACGCAGAAGGTAACCGTGGTGCGGAATGGTCCCGAACTCGAGCGACTTCACGCCCTGAAGCCGGATGAAGAGCTGCGAAAGCGGTCTTCGAACATCATCGCTTTCGTAGGAGTTGTCGGATATCAAGATGGACTCGATTACTTGTGTCGGGCTCTGAGTAGCCTGTGTTGCGACTGGAAGCAGGAGGATTTCTTGTGCATCGTCGTGGGCGATGGCGATGCCTTATCCTCTGTTAAAGCTCTCGCACGTGAGCTAGGCATCGATCACAAGATCTGGTTCGTGGGATGGGTCAGCGATCCGGAGGTTTATTTTCGCTATTTATCCACGGCCGATATATGTGTAGCCCCGGAACCGTCCAACAAATATAACGATCACTCGACTTTTGTGAAGATCATGGAATACATGCTGGCCGGAAAGCCCGTGGTTGCCTTCGACCTTCCCGAGAGCCGGGTCAGCGCTGAAGGAGCCGCTTTGTATGCTTCTCCCAACGACTACCGTGACTTTGCCGCTAAGATCGCGACCCTCATGGTCGACGAAAGGCTGCGGCATTCGATGGGAAAGCTCGGACAGCAGCGAATCGAGAGCCGCCTAGCCTGGCAGTATTCGATCCCAGGGCTGTTAGCCGTCTATGATCGGGTCTCAGGGCGACAGCAAAGGCAAGCGCACGCCTGATCGGAATCCCGAGTTGCCCCACTTCTTAAGATCCCTTCAGCCTTCTGGTTGTTGCCTGGCCCAGGGGTAAGAGCCGACCAAAACCCTCGGTGGGGCTGTTTTTTGGCGAGCAAACTCATGGGCCAATGAACTGATGTCACTATCGTGGTATCGCAATCTCCGCCGCTGATGGCTAATATATCAGCATAGGTAGTTACCGCTTTGTTCGATTTCGTTCCTTGGGCTTCGGATTGACGGACGGCTCGAGCGACGCATCTTGATCGTTGGCGGATGTGTCCAGGTAACACTTTCCTCCTCCACCAAGGCTTGATCACCGGTCAACGCTGCGGGAGATGCTTCGGAATGAATGATTGTATCGTGCAGTATTATCGCTGTCCCGAGAACTTCGTGCGCCTGAAGCTGAGAGGAGCCCTGTCGGAAACGACCGGCTATTTCAAGTTTGGCTCTCACACGACGTGCTACGGGAGGTGTAGCGGACATCTTCCTTCCAGTTCGCTCACCGCGACTCTGCCCGACACGTTGTCGGACACAACGACCGACGGCGATACCGTGTGCCTCCCCTTCGACTTAGACGAAGTGGCCGACAATCTCCGCAATGAGTTGTACTCCCAGGAGTCCTCTAGTCGCGCGGACACCAAGTCAATCGGCCGAGCCTATTACTTGCTTCGCCCCTTTCTTTCCGTCGCCTTCCGGAGATACATGCAGAAGTGGTATCTGCGAGGTTGGGATCGCCTGCGATTTCCACAGTGGCCGGTAGATCGGAGCGTCGAGCAGATCTTCGAGCAGGTCATGCTCCTGTCCCTCGCAACGCAGTCCGTGGATCAAATCCCGTTCGTATGGTTCTGGCCGGAAGGAGCCTCGAGTTGCGCGATGGTGACCCACGACGTGGAAACCATGCAGGGTGTGCTGACGTGCCCTTATCTGATGGACACGGAGGACAAGTTCGCCATCAAGGGGTCGTTTCAGATTATTCCCGAAGAGCGCTACGAAGTGAGCGACGGCTTGCTGGACTCCATTCGGCGGCGTGGTTTCGAAGTCGGAGTGCACGACCTCAATCACGATGGCCATCTATTCCGAGATAGAGAGCAGTTCCTCGAGCGAGTCAAGAAGATCAATTCTTACAAGGTACGATTCGGCGCCTCGGGATTTCGAACTGCGGTTCTGTACAGAAAGCAACTCTGGTTCGACGCCCTAGACTTTTCTTACGACATGTCGGTTCCCAATGTGGCGCACTTGGATCCGCAAAGGGGTGGGTGCTGCACGGTCATGCCCTACTTTGTAGGTAAGATTCTAGAGCTACCTTTGACTACGACGCAGGATTATACGCTGTTCCACATTCTCAACCGTGAATCGATCGATCTGTGGAAGAGTCAGATTGCTCTCATCATGGAGAAACACGGCCTGATCAGTTTCAATATTCACCCCGATTATCTAGATAGTCCGTCGAGACGAACGGTCTTTGAGACTCTGCTGGAATACTTGTCGGAGTTACGGAGAGAAAAAGGAGTTTGGATTACAACCCCGGGCGAGATCGATCGGTGGTGGAGGCAAAGAGCAGCAATGAAACTAGTGAAGGACGGCCGCGATTGGCACGTGGAAGGACCAGACAGTGAGCGCGCCTGCGTAGCCTACATAGAGCAGAATGACGGGCAGATATCTTATACCTGTGCCCCCGCATTCTCTGCGTGCGGTCGGAGTCCCCACGGATGACCTTCCCCGGGACCCTGGTTCCGGGAGGCTGTGCCGGAGCGATTCGGCGGATCGTGCCACGCGATGGAATATCGACATCTATCTGGGACCGGAGTTGAACTTCCCGCAAGTGGGCTCGGAACCTGGAACTATAGGGGAGGCACCGAACCACTTCGGACCGGAATCGCTTTGGGGGCCTGCTTTATCGACACCGCGGAATCCTATGGCACGGAGGAGGTCGTGGGTCAAGCCATCCAGGGAAATCGCAAGGGAGTCTTTCTTGCAACCAAGGTGTCGCCCCGACATTTTCGTCACGCCGATGTCCTGACATCCGCTGACGCAAGTTTGAGGCGGCTCAACACTGATTACATCGACCTCTATCAACTGCACTGGCCCAATTACACCATTCCGATTGCCGAGACCGTCGGGGCGATGGAACAGTTAGTCGAAAGGGGCAAGGTTCGGTTCATCGGAGTCAGTAACTTTCACGTACGTGACCTAAAAAATGCCCAGAAAGCCATGAGCAAAAACAAGATCGTCTCGAACCAGGTTCGTTACAACCTGATCGACCGAACCATCGAGCTCGGCTTGTTGGAATACTGCCGTCAACAGAAGATCACGGTGATAGCCCACAGCCCTCTGGCCTCTGGTCCATCCGGCATCCTCGCTCAAGATTCCGAGAGGATTCTCGAGAAGGTGGCAAAAAGCCGATCGAAAAGTGCCGCGCAGGTGGCCCTCAATTGGTGCATCTCGAAACAGGGCGTAGTGACCATCCCTAAGGCCAATTCGATTGAGCATATCAAGGAGAACTGCACTGCCTCGGATTTTTACCTATCCCCTGAGGAGATCGAACTCCTGGAAGCCAAAGTCAAGTTCAGCAGGCGCGGGTCATTCGAAGTCGCGCTGCGGCGCATGGCCCGACACGGCCTGCAGATGATAGGAAGGAACCAATAAGTCCGGACAGTACCAGGACTTCACGAGGAGCGATATGCGGGGATCGAATGTAACCATCATCGGTGCGGGTCCTTACGGACTTGCCGCGGCCGCCTACTTGCGAGCGGCGGGTGTGGAAACCCGGGTTTTCGGCGAGCCGATGGAATTTTGGAAAGAGCAAATGCCGGCCGGCATGTGTTTGCGGTCGAGTTGGGACGCCTCCCATATTGCCGACCCCAAGCAGGAGCTGACATTTGACGACTACTGCCGGCACAACGGCAACCACGTGTCCAAGCCGATTCCCCTCGACCGCTTCGTTGACTATGGCCAATGGTACCAGCGGTCCGTGGTTCCAGATCTCGACCGGCGCAAGATCGTCAAGATTGATGTCGACAACGGCGGATTCAGGTTAACCTTGGCAGACAGTGAAGCATTCTTCTCTCGCCGGGTAGTGTTGGCGACGGGTATCAGCACCTTCGCCCGGCGTCCCGTGGAGTTTGCCGGGATTCCTTCGGCGTTGGCCTCCCATTCGAGCGAGCAAAAGGACCTCAGGAAGTTTAAGGGTCAGCGTGTCGTCGTCGTCGGTGCCGGGCAGAGCGCTCTTGAATCAGCCGCTCTTTTCAAGGAAGCGGGTATTGAGGTCGAAGTGATCGGCCGGCAGAAGACCCTGAACTGGGTGGGCTTGCATGCGAGGCTGCACCATCTGGGCCCACTTTCCAAGTTACTGTATTCGTCGCGAGATGTTGGGCCAGCTGGCATCAGCCGCTTAGTGGCGATGCCCCATGTATTCCGCAGGTTCCCGCGACGGTTCCAGGATCGCACCGCCTACCGGGCAATCCGTCCGGCGGGGGCAGGATGGCTGCGTCCCAGACTGGTGGGGGTACCCATCACGCTGGGCCGGCACATCGTTTCCGCAACCGTTCAAGGTAGTCAACTCCATTTGAAACTTGACGACGGAACCGACCGGCTGATCGACCACGCCTTGCTCGCTACGGGGTACCGCGTCGATGTCTCTCGCTACGATTTCCTCTCCGAGTCGTTGTCGAAGCGACTGGAGACCGTGGATGGCTATCCAGTCCTGAAACGTGGACTAGAATGTTCGATCCCTGGGTTACATTTCCTTGGCAAACCGGCTGCGTGGAGCTTCGGACCGCTCCTGGGGTTTGTTTCGGGAACTGAGTTCGCTGCCAATGAGTTGACTTACTGCTTCCCTCATCGAAATGGAACTCGCTAGTCCAGCCAGTGTTGTTCGCGACCGGCCGATAACGTCTAGCACGGTCCATACGACGGATGCAACCGTCGGAGCGGTGGTTGTCGGCGGTGATTATCAAGGTCTCGGCATCGTCCGGAGTCTCGGTCGCCAGGGCGTCCCCGTGTGTGTGGTGGACGACGAACATTCGATCTCCAGGTACTCGCACTATTGCACCCACTTTGTGAAGCTCAAAGACCTGCGCACGGAGCGCGCAGCCGTCGATAGCATACTGGAGGTGGGAAGGCGGCTCGGCCTAAGCGGCTGGGTCCTTTATCCCACGCGGGAGGAGCTGGTCGCGGCTTTCTCGCGCAATCGCTTGGAACTGGGTCAATGGTTTCGCGTGCCAACGCCGGAGTGGAGTACCGTCCAATGGATGTGGGACAAACGCAACACCTACCGACTAGCGCAGGAACTGGGCATTGCCATCCCCCGAACCCACTATCTCGATCATATTGATCAATTGGCCGAGCTCGACGGCCTTGCGCCCCCGTTTACGATTAAGCCTGCGATCAAAGAGCATTTTGTCTATGCCACGAAGGCAAAGGCCTGGTCGGCCAACAGCCTCTCGGAATTGCGGCTGTTGTTCGAGAAGGCGTCAGAGCTGGTTGGCCCGGGTGAAATCATGGTGCAGGAGTTCATTCCGGGCGGCGGATGTCAACAGTTCGCGTATTGCGCATTTTTTCGCGACGGCAAGGCCGTGGGGAAGATGGTGACGCAGCGCCGGCGCCAGCACCCACTTCGGTTTGGCAGAGCGAGTACCTACGTCGAGACCGTGGAGCTACCGATCCTGGAAGAGCTTTCGGAGCGCTTTCTGCGAAAGATCAATTATTACGGCCTGGTCGAAATGGAATACAAGCTGGATCCTCGAGATGGTCAATACAAGCTGCTCGATGTGAACGCCCGAACTTGGGGCTATCACACTCTGGGTGCGAGTGCGGGCGTGGATTTCAGCCTCATGCTCTACTCCGACCAAGTCGGAATGCCGGTTATCCCCGGCAAAGGCAAGCCAGGGGTGGGCTGGCTGCGCATGACGACGGATATCCCTGCATCCCTGCTTGCGCTTCTCCAAGGTGAGCTCGATGTCCGAAGCTATCTTCACTCTTTGAGGAACTGCCGAGTAGAAGCTGTGTTCAGTCATGAGGACCCCCTTCCTGGCTTGGCGGAAATCATTCTGATCCCATATCTTATGATCAAACGGGGATTTTGATAAGGCGGCCTCCCACAGCCGTTTGAGGGCTCGGATGACTGGCCCCGCAGCTTCGCTGGAGCCCATTCCTCACTTACCTTGAATCCACCACGGTAAAGGTGACAAGAAAGGTAAGCCTGCCAGGCAGCGTTGACAAAATTATACAATCGGTCGCATTCGCGTAGGCTATGATTTCCCCATCTCTCCTGATGCAATCGCATTCTGCGCAACATAACGCGCGACCCATGCAAGGCATTTTTTGAACTGTTTCTCATACTCGATCTTTGAACCTGTGGAGGATTTTGCGAATCTCCACCCTCACCAACGCAGCTGCATTCCGCACATCGACCGACGCGGGCTGCAAGCTGGTTGACTATTTCTACACTTCGCGAGGCATGGAACTGAGGAGACCTTCGGGTCCTCGCCGAGTAGCTTTGCGGAGCTCGAACAGCATTCTGCCGCCAGAATGGACCAGAAATCTCGCAGAGGTTCGAAGGAGGCAAGTCGCTGAGGTCGGACGCGATGATAACGACGCTGCGAAATCGCCGGGTGTTATTTCCAGAGACCGAAAGGGGTTTCTCGGCGCCAATAGATTGAGAAACCGCTCGATTCTCTCGCTTCAGCGGTTCAAAAAAAACGGGCGCGTTCGAGACCAGGAATCATGACGTCCTTCATAGCTGCCGCAAAAGCCAGATCCGCCTCCGACCCTTCGCTCGGGCTGAAGTCTAGTGCGATGAAGGCCTATGAACTCAACCCGTTGTCCGATCCGCGGTGGGAGATTTTCACGGAAAGGCACCCTCAGGCCTCCGTATTCCATAGCACCAACTGGCTCCGCACCTTACAGTCAGCCTATGGGTATGAGCCGCTAGCGATTACGACCAGCGCACCGGACATGGCTCTCGACAACGGTCTTATTTTTTGCAGCGTTAAGAGCCGGTTGACGGGCTGGCGCTTCGTCTCCTTGCCTTTCTCGGATCATTGCGAACCTCTGGTAAGTACCTCTCAAGAGCTGGATGATCTGCTCCTGCACATGAGGCCATATGTCGATTCCGGCAAGTGGAAGTATTTCGAGATTCGGCCAATCACCCATCAACCGGGATCGGAGAGTGCACTCTGCTTTCGAACGTATTGGTGGCATCGCCTGGATCTGGGTAGAAGCAAGCAAGAGTTGTTTCAGCGGCTCCACAAGGACTCTATTCAAAGGAAGATTCGGCGGGCAGAACGAGAGAAGCTGGAATACCAGGAGGGAACATCGGAGACCCTGCTGGCAAAATTTTACAAGCTGCTGGTAGTGACACGACGGAGGCAATATTTGCCCCCCCAGCCCTTATCCTGGTTTCAGGCACTGATTGCGTCGTTCGGAGACAAGTTAAAAATAAGGGTGGCTTCGAAGGGCGATCTGCCAGTTGCCAGCATTCTCACCATCACTCACAAGAACACCCTGGTTTACAAATACGGTTGCAGCGATGCGCGGTTCCACCCGCTGGGAGGAATGGCATTCTTGTTGTGGAAGGCCATCGAAGACGCCAAAGACATGGGGCTCGAGCATCTCGACCTGGGTCGTTCTGATTGCGATAACCGTGGACTCGTCTTATTCAAGGAACGTTGGGGGGCCCTTGGCACCCACCTGCACTACTGGGCCTACCCCCCCAGGCCTATGGGGACTCCGGAGAGCTGGAAGAGAGAAGTTCTCCGGCGAGTAGTTCCACTTGCGCCAGACTTTGTCCTGCAGGCAATGGGCAGATTGCTCTATGGGCATATCGGCTGAATCCCAGCATCCGGCTGCCGGGGTTACGGCACGCAGAATGCGGCGCCCCTCCCTGCCCAAAATTCAAAATTCTCTTTTTGCTCCTCCCGATGATGAGACAAGGCAAGGCGGGAGACCTGGGCTGCTGACCGGGCGCTCAGAGGGAGTGTGCTTCGAGCCAGTGTAGGACCTGATCCGCGCTTTCGTTCGGCGGAAAGACCGGATAGAAGACGTGCTCGATTTTGTTCTGGCGAACGATCATGGTCAAGCGCTTTAGGAGCCTGACTCCTTCCACCTCGAACGTCGGCAAGCGCAAGGCATCGCATAAGCTGAACTGGAAATCACTCAGGACCTCGAAGGGAAGATGGAGTCGATTGGCCATCTCTTGCTGGTACTCGGTAGCCTGAGTACTCAGTCCCAGAACTTCGGCTTTTAGGGCCTTCAGGTCCTGATAGTGGTCCCGGAAGCCGCAGGTTTGCGGGGTACAGCCGCGAGCGCCTGGGATCAGGTCCCAGCCCTCTGGAAGTGGCTTTCCCGGCACTCCGGTCATCGGATAGCAATAGATCACGGTTCTTGGCGCGCTCAGGCTTCTAAGATCGACGGTCCGGCCCTTGGTCGAGCGGAGTGAAAAGGGGGGGATGGTCATACCCATCAGGTGCTTCGCCGCCCCATCGTCGGTGGGCTTGGGGAGATTGGGAGGAAGTGGAAAGTCGATCGGTCGCTGCGCCGCCATGGGTCACCGGTCCCTGGAACTAAGGTAGCGCAGTCTGCGCGCCACCAGGCTCCCTTGCCAGCCCTAGCCGGAGGCTAGTTTGGCTCCGATCGTGTAAGCTGCTGCCACAGAACAACTTACCGACTGGCGTCCAAATGCGCTCATAGCCTGTTCGTGGAGTGCAGGAATGCTTGGGCCGCGTGATATTATAGTCGAACTTCCCCCGACACTTTGATTAGTTCATTCAGACGAACGATACCTCGAAGCTGAACCCCCAAGGAAGGCTTTTCATAACTATGCTAGACACTGCAATTGTTGGTGCCGGTCCCTACGGCCTTTCCATGGCTGCACATTTTAAAAACCACGGCATTTCTTTCCGCATTTTCGGCCGCCCGATGGACAGCTGGGTGGCGCATATGCCGAAAGGCATGTTCCTCAAATCGGACGGTTTTGCCTCCAACATCTACGATCCGAATGCTGAGCTCACGCTGCAGCGTTTTTGTGCCGAGCGACAGATCGAGTACGCCCACACGGGCATTCCTGTGCGCCTTGATACCTTCAGTGCCTATGGTATGGCTTTCCGCGAACGAATGGTTCCAGAGCTGGAAGAGAAAATGGTGGTAAGTGTGGAGCGTTCGTCGCAGGGCTTTCTTCTTCGTTTAGAGGACGGCGAAACGATTTCCGCTCGCAGGGTCGTGCTGGCAGTTGGGATTACACACTTTGCGTACGTGCCAGAGAACTTGGCGCAATTGCCCTCGGAATTTCTCTCGCACAGTTATCGCCACCGTGACCTGGAGGGTTTCAAGGGACACAGTGTGCTTGTGATTGGCGGTGGTTCTTCGGCCACGGATTTGGCCGGATTGCTGCATGAAGCTGGCGCGGACGTTCAGCTGGTCACGCGCCGACAGGAACTGAGATTCCATACCAAGCCGACCGGCAAACCTCGATCCTTGTGGCAGCAGATTCGCCATCCGCAATCCGGGCTCGGTCCTGGCCTGCGGTCGCGCTTCTACTCCGATTTTCCTATGCTCTTTCACCCTCTGCCCGAGCACCTCCGGCTGGAGATCGTACGCACAGCGCTGGGTCCTTCTGGAGGTTGGTTCGCGAAGGACAAAGTAATCGGCAAAGTTCCGCTATGCCTGGGGTGCACGCCCGAACACGCGCATATCGAGAATGGCAGGGTGCATCTGAAGGTTCGCGACCAGAACGGTGGGGAGCGCGAACTTCAAGCCGAGCATGTCATCGCCGCGACCGGTTACAAGGTAGATCTCGATCGCCTGCGATTCCTCAGCCCGGAGATTCGTTCCAAGATCAAGGCGGTCCAGCGTACACCGGTACTCTCGACCAGCTTCGAATCGTCCGTGCCCGGTCTTTATTTCGTGGGAGTGGCTGCGGCCAACAGCTTCGGACCGGTCATGCGGTTCGCTTTTGGCGCGGGCTTCGCCGCTCGCACTTTGACCGAGGCGGTGCGGCAGTCGCTCTCGCGCGAACCGGTGCTAATGCCGGTGCGCAGCAGCGTTGCCAGCACGGCGGAGTAGTGAAGGAGTCGTCGATCCCTGCCATGAACAACATCGCGTCGTTACGGGTAATGAGATGAAGAGAGAAACCATCGCCATTCACGGTGGTTGGGAGGGTGATCCCACAACGAAGGCTGTGGCCGTGCCAATCTACCAGACTATCGCTTTCGAATTCGATAGCGCTGAACATGGAGCGGCCCTGTTCAATCTCGAGGTGGAAGGAAATATCTACACCCGGATTGGGAATCCAACCAACGCCGTGCTTGAGAAACGCGTCGCCGCTCTCGAAGGCGGAGTGGAAGCGCTGAGCGTCAGCTCCGGAATGGCGGCCATTGAGTACTCGCTCATCAATATCGTCGAAGCCGGGAACAACATTGTTTCTCTGCCCCAGCTTTACGGTGCCACCTACACTCTGTTAGCGCACATCTTGCCGAAACGAGGAGTCAATACACGTTTCTCGGTGACCGATCATCCCCAGGACGTGGAGAAGCTGATTGACGAAAACACCAGGGCGGTTTATTGCGAGAGTGTCGGTAATCCGGCGGGCAACGTCGCCGATATCGAGGGCCTTGCACGTGTCGCGCACAAACACGGCGTTCCCTTGATCGTGGACAACACGATTGCGACGCCCATCTTGCTGAGGCCCATCGAATACGGAGCCGATGTCGTAGTGCATTCCATGACGAAGTTCATGGGAGGACACGGCACCACCCTGGGTGGGATGATCGTCGACAGTGGCAAGTTTCCCTGGCGCGAGTATCCCGAGCGCTTCTACATGTTCAACCGGCCGGAGATTGCCTATCATGGCGTGGTCTACGTTGAACATTATGGAGATGCAGCCTACGTGGCGCGCTGCCGCACGGTCTGCCAGCGAAACACCGGTGCGACCTTGTCTCCCTTCAACGGGTTCCTGCTTCTGCAGGGAGTGGAAACACTCGCCTTGCGGGTTGAACGGCACGTCGACAACGCCCGAAAAGTGGCCGAGTTCCTGCGCGGACATCCCGTGGTGGAATGGGTTAACTACGCAGGATTTCCGGAGAATCCTCTGTACCCGATGGCACAACGGTATCTGGGATCGAAGCGCTGCTCCCTTCTGACCTTTGGGGTAAAAGGGGGCTTCGAAGCAGGCAAGAGATGCTTCAACGCACTGCGCCTGTTCAAGCGGATGGTCAACATGGGCGATGCCAGATCCTTGGCCTGTCACCCGGCATCGACCACCCATCGGCAGCTCACGCCGGAGGAACAAGAAAAGGTAGGCGTCACCCCGGAGATGATTCGGTTGAGTGTGGGCATCGAGCACATCGACGATATTATCGAAGACCTGGCGCAGGCGCTGGAAAAGTCGAAGCACGAGGTCAGCGAAGGAATCGCGATTAGCGTGGGGGGAATGTAATGCCACTGGTGTTTGATGGAGGCCGAATTCCGACCCGCTGGCGCGAGAAAAAGGGTTCCCGGGGCGTACCGCCGGTGAGCGACTACCTATCGTCCATGAATGCCGTCAAGATTGCTCTGGTTAACAATATGCCAGACCCGGCCCTGGAAGATACAGAAATGCAATTTTTCGAGCTGCTCGAAGCCGCGTCGGGCGACCTTCCGATATTCGTCAAGCTCAGTTCCCTGCCCGGGATTCCTCGAACCGACCGTGTACAGCCCCATCTGAAGAGCTTCTATTCCGCCCTCGACGATCTTTGGAATGACCACCTTGATGCCGCTATCGTCACCGGCACCGAACCGCATCAACCCGACTTGCGGCAGGAACCATACTGGGCAAAGCTGGTCCAAGTTCTGGATTGGGCGGAACGCAATACGACTTCCACAGTTTTGTCCTGCCTGGCGGCGCATGCGGGCGTCCTCCACAGCGACGGGATTCCACGGCATCGCTTGAATGACAAACGCTTTGGTGTGTTTGACTCCAGAAAGTTCCGCGAGCACACGCTCACGGGGCAGCTCGCGAATCCGGTCCGATTCCCGCATTCTCGTTGGAACGAAGTGCGTGCCGATGAGTTGCACGCTTGTGGCTATGCCGTGCTCACAGAATCGGAGAGGGCGGGCGTCGACGTCTTCGTGAAAAATAAAGGGAAGAGTCTTTTTGTACACTTCCAAGGTCATCCCGAGTACGGCGCGCAGACCTTGCAGAAAGAGTACCGACGGGATATCAAGAGATTCTTGCGGGGAGAGAGGGAAACCTATCCCAACATGCCGGAGGGATACTTCGATCCCATCGCGTCTAAGGAGCTGGCTCATTTCGAAAAGAGGGCGCGGAAGGATCGTCGAGAGGAAGTTATGGAGCATTTCCCTTCCTCAGCTCAGGGGGCGCTCGAGAGCAAATGGACTCCATCCGCCATCGGCTTATATCGCAATTGGTTGCACTACATACTCTCGAGAAGAGCCGAGGCTACCGCATTTCCAACGCCCACTCTGGCACCTTCTGCGGTGCCGTGAAAAAGAGTTGGGGTCACCAGCCGTTTCCTCTCCTCAGCGAATCCAGCCCAAGCGAAGCTACCCCGGTGACTGTCGGGAAGGCGTGCCGGATCAAGAGACACCGCCAGCCGGGTCCTTTCGCGCCTTTTGAGAAGCTCTAAGGGCCACCGCCAGCCCAACTCGAAATATCAGCCATTCCATCTTACCGATGCGTCGACAGGACACGAGGCTTCGCCCCAGAGATCTCGTAGATGTGAAGAGGGCAAACGAGATCCTCGAGATTCTGGACTCCGAGGGGACACTGGATCCTCTGCGGTTCATGCCGGAGATGGCCGCCTATTGCGGTCAAAGGCTGCGCGTGGCAAAAAGGGTAGTGAAGACCTGTTACTACGGCATGGATGCGGGGAGAGATGCGAACCATGCGCGATACGGTATTCCTCGCAGGCTCACTCTGCGGCTGCGCCTGTGTCGCCTTCGGCGGATGTCCCCGCGGAGAATAAGCCTATTGGCGCGAAATCTGGTTTCGCCGGCGGCAGGCTCGCGAAGACCAGCCTTCCGTCACTTGGCAGCGCACAGGGTGATGATGGAATAATCTTGAGGTGGGGGAAGTCGCGGAATCTTCGGATCCGAATCTTCACCGCCTCGACATCCGCATTTTCTGAGAAGGACGACTTGGCATCACCGAACCAAACTCGCGTTAACGTCGAGGAGCTCCTAGAGAGACTCCCCGAACGAATCAGCGACATCATCGAACCCTGGGCGGAGTCATCGCCCGAGCAACTCGCGTTGGTGGCGGCCGCTGGCGGTTGTACGTATCGACAGCTCGCCCAGGGAGTCGCCGAAACCCGAGCTTGGCTGGTCCAGTCTGGCGTGCGGCCGGGTGATCGGGTCATGATCGTGGGCGAAAACTGTCATGGATTTGTCGCGACGCTACTGGCCTCGGCTACCATTGATGCCTGGCCCGTGCTCGTCAATGCTCGTCTGTCGGCCAGTGAGGTGGACGCGATCCAGAAACACTGCGGGGCTCGTCGCGTCATTTACACCACGAACGTCTCTCCCCACGCCAGGGAACACGCGAAACGCCAGGGAGCAACGATGCACGAGTTGCCGGGGTTCGGGCAGGTCGCCATCGGCCCCCTGAGCGAAGAAGCTCAGGCGGAACCAATCGAGCCCAAGAGCCCGGATCGGGTTGCCGCCTTGATCTATACCTCCGGCACGACCGGTCTTCCTAAAGGCGTCATGTTGACCCACCGGAATCTCCTGTATGTCGCGGCCGTGTCGGCGCAAATTCGAAGCTTGACCCCTGACGATCGTCTTTACGGTGTTCTCCCGATGTCCCATGCGGTGGGTCTGTCGGTTGTTCTCTTGGGTTCGTTGATCAGTGGGTCGACTCTTTTTTTGGCTCATCGTTTCGATCCGGCGGCCGCGCTGACCGCACTGGAGAAAGAGCGATTGACGATCCTGCTGGGCACGCCGGCCATGTTTTCCTTGTTGCTCGATTACGCCAAGCTGAAGGGATGGAAATCGCTGCGCTTTCCGTCGCTGCGCATCCTCTCCTCCTCCGGTGCTCCCCTTCAGCCCACGGTCAAATCCCAGGTGGAAGAACTGTTCGGCATTCCGCTGCACAACGGATATGGGGTGACCGAATGCTCTCCCAACATCTCTCAGGCGGTCGTTGGAGAAGTTCGCGGAGACACCTCGGTCGGGCGTGTTCTTCCCGGGGTTGAGATTCGTTTGCGGAGTCTCCAAGGCGAAGAGGTAGCCGAAGGAGAGGTGGGCGAGTTGCACGTGCGTGGCCCCAATGTCATGAAGGGTTACTACCACGCCCCAGAGGAAACCGCCGCGGCGATCGATGGGGAAGGATGGTTCAACACGCGCGACCTAGCACGCCTGGAGAAGGAAAACCTGTTCATCGTGGGACGTACGAAAGAGCTAATCGTGCGCTTTGGTCTCAACGTTTATCCGGCCGAAGTCGAAGCCGTGCTGAATGCTTATCCCGGAGTCGTTCGCTCGGCTGTAATCGGACGATCCGTCGAAGGAACCAAAGGAGACGAAGAAGTTGTCGCCTTTGTGCAATTGGCGTCGGGAATTTCCGTCGCCGAATCCGAACTCGCGCAACATGCCGCGCAACACCTTGCGCCCTACAAGCGGCCGTCGCAGATCCTGCTGGTTCCCACCATGCCGTTGACGGCCAACGGAAAAGTGGTGAAAGGTGAGCTAGCTAAGTTACTCCAGAACACCCCTACCCAATAGCCACCCGAAGAACCCCACTCTACAAGGGTACTTCGATCACGGTCGGCCCGTCGCTTTCCAATCCTGCTCGCAGCTCCTCCACAAATCCATCCAACGAAGTAACCCGGGTGCCAGGCACTCCCATGCCCTTTGCCATGGATGCCCAGTCGAGATCGGGACGGCCAATCTCGAACATGTCCTGGGCCCGCGGTCCCGGATCGCCGATCCCTAGGTAAGAAAACTCGCGTTTCAACACCGCGTAAGCACGGTTCGCGAAAACTACCGTAGTCACGTTGAGGCCTTCCCGCGCCATCGTCCATAGCGCCTGCGCTGTGTACATCGCGCTGCCATCGGCCGTCAGGCACAAGACGCGCCGATCTGGACAGGCGATGGCCGCGCCCACAGCTAGCGGCAGGGCAATTCCTATGGAACCTCCGGTGTTTCCCAGCCACTCTTGGGGCGGAGCTCCCTTGGTTGCCCCCATTAACCCTCGGCCTGAGGTCATGGATTCGTCCACAACGATGGCGTTTTCCGGCAGGAGTGCGCCAACGGCAGTCGAAAGACCTGGAAGAGTGATGGGACCGCTTGGCACTGCCGGTCTCTGGGCTCGCTCTAGCAGCGGCGGAGTGCCGCTTGCGGACAAGGCCGATGCTAGGGCGTCGAGTGCGCCGACAGCGTCTTGGGCAGGACTCGCCAGAGTATGAATGTCGCATTCCGGAGAGGTAAGTACTGCATTCTTGCCGGGAGACGCGAAATATGCGACCGGGGCCGCAGTTCCTACCAAGATCAGCTGTCGAAATTCCTTCAGCTGCTCGGTGGCTTGTTCAAGGATGTAGTGAACCCGGTCGACGGCCGGGATGCCGGCGCCTCGCTCGAAACGGGTAAAAGGGTAGGGGCACAGGAGCTTCGCGCCGGTGGCCGCAGCGATCCGCCCGGCAGCCCTCAGCCCCTTGCCGTAAAGACCGCCGCCGGCGAGTAGGATGGCGGTTCGCAGGCCGGAGCGGAGCATCTTGGCCGCCCGTTCGATCGTCTCCTGGGCGGGCATGGGTGCGATCGGAACGGCGGCGATCGCGGCAACCCTGCCTCCCTCATTCCAGGCAATGTCGGCAGGGACGATCAGCGTGGCGATCTGGCCCGGTGGGGTTCGCGCGGCAAGAACCGCTTCGGCGGCATCGCACCCTAATTCGGGCGTGGCTGCCGAGGTCCGTAGCCACCGGGAACAGGGCCGTGCAATTCCTTCGACATCGGAGGTGAGCGGCGTATCGTGAGGCAAATGGTAAGTGGCATGCTGGCCAACAATGTTGACGATCGGAACCCGTGCCCGGCGAGCGTTGTGCAGGTTCGCCAGGCCGTTGGCAAGACCTGGTCCGAGGTGCAGGACCGTGCAGGCGGGCTTTTCTGCCATGCGGGCATAGCCGTCCGCGGCCCCAGTCACCACACCTTCGAAAAGCCCGAGCACGCAGCGCATTCCCGAGACTTGATCGAATGCCGCGACCATGTGTATTTCTGATGTTCCGGGATTCGCGAAGCAGGTGTTGACCCCTGAGGCAAACAGCGTACCAACCAAAGATTGTGCACCGTTCATCGGTCTGTCAGGAAGGAAGAGCTTCGCTCAAATAACGGGAAAGCGCGTTGGCCAGCTCCTCGTAGTGCGTAGTCATGATTCCCAGGTGGTCGCCGGGCACAGTCTCCACTAAAAACTCCTTGGCCAAGTGTCCCCAGACGGCGACAGGATCCGAGGGAAAGTCTGTGGGATCCGCGGCGCGTACAAACCTTATGGTGCCGGGATAAAACCGAGGTTGATAGCGCCCCAACGCCAAACGGGCCCTCTCTCGGAAGAGTTGCATCGTCGGCGACAGACGATCGCTCGTAGAGTGATTGCCGTTTACCAGCCGTTTGCGGGCAAGGCGATAGCGAATTTGCTGAACCACCAAGCGGGTGCGCTGCCCCGGAGACAAGCGGCTGATATGCGGATAAGAGTCCAGCATCGCCAGCAGGGAGACTTTTTCTCCCTCCGCCGTCAGCTGTTGCGCCATTTCCAGTGTGACCAAGCCACCGAGCGAAAACCCGATCAGCAGGTAAGGTCCGTGTGGTTGGAGCGTTCGCACCGCTTCGAGAGAGCAGCGGGCCATGTCTTCGATGGAATCTAGCGGCTCTTCCACCCCGTCGATTCCCTGGGCCTGCATCCCATGGATGGCGCGAGGGGTGCGGATATGCTTGAGCACCTGATAGAAGTCCATCACCGTCCCGCCCAGACCGTGGGTGATAAACACCGGTGGGTCGGAAGTGCCGGGTTTCAGTTTTACCAGAGCCGGGACGCGGAGAGCACTGGGCGTTTCGAGCAACTCCGCCAGAGCCAAGACGGTCGACGCATGGTAAATCATCACGGGGGGCAGCTCACGACCATAGAGATGCGAAATCTCATTGAAAAGCTCGAGGGCGAGGGTGGAATCTCCACCCAGATCGAAGAAATTATCCTCGACACCCACCGACGAGACTTGGAGCACACGCTGCCAGATTGGAATCAGCCTTTCGATCGTTGTGGTGGCGGTTTTAGTCATGATCGAGCACCCAAACTGTGCGTGGTTCGGAAGACCTCCTAGGCTCCGGCTGCCGACCGATCAGAATGCGCGAATGCCCAGTATAGTTCGCGAGCTTTGCTATAGAGCGGCCCGAAAGGCAGAGTGCGCTGGTTGATCCGGGTCGCTGGAACCACCTTGGAATAATTTCCGGTGGCGAAGATCTCATCCGCTGTCTCGAAGTCATGGTACGTCATGGTTTTCTCAAGGACGGTTACGCCGCTGTCGCGCAATAGCCCGATCACTCGCTTTCGCGTGATTCCCGCCAGGAATGTCCCGTTGGCGACCGGAGTGTACACCACACCGTCTTTGGCCATGAAAATGTTCGAGGTGGCGAGTTCGGCAGCATTGCCGAGCATATCGCATACGATGGCATTATCGAAGCCTCGAGTGTGAGCCTCAAACAGGGCGCGCGCATTGTTGGGATAGAGACATCCCGCCTTCGCGTCCACGGGCATCGTTTCGAGTGTTGGCCGGCGATAAGGGGAGAGAGTAATGGAAAATCCCTTGGGCGGCCTCATGGGCGCTTCATAAATGGAAAGACACCAACGAGTGGATTCAGGGTCGTGTGCCTGAACCCACGGTCCCTCTTGCTCCGCCCAATACATAGGCCTGATATACAGCGCCGTATTCCCGTCGAAGCGAGAGACACCCTCCTTCGCTAGGCTTATCCATTTGTCGCTCGAAACCACCGGCTTCAGAAAGAGCTTCTTGGCCGAATCATTCACTCGTGCGCAGTGAAGGTCAAGATCTGGCGTCACACCTTCGAAGGCTCGAGCACCGTCAAACACGACGGAGCAAAGCCAGGCCGCGTGGGTGCGCGGGCCCATGATCGGCACGTTGCCCTCGTGCCATTTGCCGTCGAAGTACGTTAAAGTCTTCGACCAGCCGCTTCCGGTTGTCAAACGAACCCTCCTGCCCTTCCATGGCTTTTGCGACCCTCGGTTGAGAGCGCGAACAGCCGTCAGATTGCCGCAGATTTCTCCTCGGATAACAGCCAGCAGGCTTATCCTGTTCGCTTCTAGAGCCAGGTGCGTTCGGCAAGTACCGCTTCGGACTGACCGCGACGCTCGACCTCGAGCAGTCTCCCACCTCTCGATCTACGGGAACTCCAATCGGCTACCGATCTTCCGACCCGCAAAAAGAGGGGAGAGCGAAAATTCGGTGGGGGAGGGTTGGCACTGAATATCGCATTTCTGGACTGGGTTTTGACCCAACCATAAGTTATTGTAACAAATCAGCCTACCATGGTCGCGACGCACAGGTACAGGCTACTTTCGGGTTGTCAGCCCCCCGACGCGTAACCAAAGATGGCCTTCAGCTCCAGGAATTCTTCGAGTCCAGCTTCTCCCCATTCCCGCCCGTTGCCCGACTGCTTATACCCTCCGAAGCATCCTCCGAAGTCTAACCGTGCGCCGTTGATGTGCACGTTGCCGGAGCGGATGCGCTTCGCAACCCGGCGAGCGCGGTCGACATCTCCAGAACTCACGAAACCCGCCAGGCCGTACGGACTGTCGTTTGCAATCCGTACGGCGTCATCTTCGTCCTCGAAGCTCATGATGCAAAGCACCGGACCGAAGATCTCGTTGCGAGCGATGGTCATGTCATTGCTGACATTCGCGAATACGGTGGGTTTGACAAAATAGCCTCGATTGAGCCCTTCGGGGCGGCCCGGACCACCGGTGACCAAGGTTGCGCCCTCTTTGATGCCTTGGGCGATCAGGCCCTGGACTTTTTCAAACTGGGCCTGGCTCGCGAGCGGGCCGATTTGAGTACGTTCGGAGAAAGGGTCTCCCACCAGGCTGCTGTCAGCAACCTGCTTCGCCAGGGCGGCAGCGCTAGCCGCCTTAGCACGTGGGACCAGCATACGGGTGGGCGCGTTGCAGGACTGGCCCGTGTTTCGGAAGCAGGATCGCACGCCCTCCTTGACCGCCTTCTCGAAATCAGCATCCTCTAGAACAATGTTCGCCGATTTGCCCCCGAGTTCCTGGGTGACCCGCTTAACCGTAGGAGCAGCGTTCGACGCTACGGCGACACCCGCTCGCGTGGAGCCGGTAAAAGAAACCATGTCCACGTCCGGATGTGAGGCAAGGGTTGCCCCCACGGTCGGTCCCTCACCATTCACCACATTGAAGACACCCGCCGGAACTCCGGCCTGGTGCGCGATCTGTGCGAACAGATACGAGGAAAGGGGTGCGATTTCGCTTGGCTTGAGAACCATGGTGCAACCGGCCGCGAGGGCAGGTGCGACTTTGCAGGTAATCTGGTTCATCGGCCAATTCCAAGGAGTAATGAGACCACACACTCCAATGGGCTCTTTTCGCATGAGCGTAGAACCCTTGAGCTCCTCGAACTTAAAGTGTCCGAGCACTCTCACGATTTCTGATAAATGGGCCAGTCCGGCCGGAACCTGGGCTGCTCGCGAGAGCGAGATGGGGGCCCCCATTTCGAGCGAAATGGTTTGCGCCATCTCCTCACTCTTGGACTGGTAGACCTCGATGATCCGTCGCAACAGGGCCACACGCTCCTCAACGGTTGTCTCCGCGTAGGATGCGGAGGCAGCTTTGGCAGCCGCGACTGCCTTGTCTACATCGCTTGCATTACCGAGAGATATGGCCGCGATGGGCTCTTCCGTGGCAGGGTTGATCGCGACCAGCTCGTGTGGGGTGCCGGGACTGACCCATTCCCCGTTAATGTAAAATTGACGGCAATCCTTCATTCTCTCCACTTTAGAAACCGAGGACGCCTAGTAATGGGCCGCAGCTGCCACCGGGGCCTCCGGCGTTTTGTGCGCGGTTAGCGCGAGTACCGCATACGCCGTCGCCGCGTCGCTCATGAACCGTCCGGTGTTGGAGGTTGTGCTTTTCCGCCGATTAATCGACCATGCGGGCCAAAAGCCTTCCGCGGTGTTCTGGTTGCTCATCAACCAGGACAGTCCCCGCCGGAGTTGGATGTTCTCGCTGGGGACTCCTGCCTCCTCGAGAACAAAGGCAACGAGGCCCGTGGCTACTCCGTCGCTCTTATGTGCCAGGGGTGTTCCATCCCCCAGGAACCACATTCTCAGCAGCGCTGTGACACTCCAACCCTTCCAGCGCCACGCCATGGAGGCCAGTCTCCAGCCGCCGTCTGCCTGCTGGCGACTCAGAACCTCTTGGATGATGGCATTTTGTTGTTCTCGGCTGAGTAATTCGGGCAATTTTGTGGAAGCCCAAAGCAGAAAAACACGATTGATCGGGGATTGGGATGCACTTTCTCGCTGCAGGTAGTCGAGCAGTAGTTTCAGGCCATTTTGCGCTTCCGGGCTGCCCGCATAGTTGCCTGGAGCTAGCCCTACGGCCATGGCAGCCAGGCAAGCCCCGTAATAGGCGGAGTCGTTCGCTTCCCAGGGTTCTTGATCGAACTGAAGCCAAGGCCAAGCGCCCGCTTTGTCTCCTGAGGTTTGCTGGACTTCCCACATATTCCGAAGGGCGGTGCGAGTATCTGCCCCGAGGTTCCCGGCTGGCGAGTCATAGCTGGCTAGCACAAGGGCATTGAGAACGGCTTCGGTTCCCCGGGATTCAGTGACTCTGCCGCCGTAGCCCGGATCGCTGTAATACGGCCCAATCTGGTTCCAAAGCCGGACTCGCTTGATGACGTTATCGAGAATTTTGAGCTCGTTCGTGGAGAGTCCCTGTTCAGCCAGCACCGGGCGAAGTGCCGGCCGAGCGAGAGCGTAGGGTAAGGCCGTATGGCAGGAGATGCAGAATGTGCCGTGATCGCGCGCGGCTCCGCTCCACCCCATCCACCAAGTTGTCCTATTGTCGAGATAAGAAGCAGCGGCCTTCGGAACCCAGGAAGAAGCGGCAACAGGGTTGCCTCTTGAGACCGTGCACGCGGTGCTAAATGTCAGGCAGCATAAAGCGGCCAAGCAGATTGCTCTCGTATTTGCCTTCATCGTAATCGCCTTCCGACAAGGATGCTGCTTTCGTCGTGCGGCTACCCAAGGGTATCGGGTAAGGGGGTGAGTCGCCGATTCTTAAAATTTCTCATATTCGGCGCAATAACACAATGCGAACACGGCCCAACTCGAGAAGCCCGTTCGCGGCGACAAGGTGTCAGTCGTAGATCGACTCGGCGGTCTCCGCCACTGGCTGAGCGGGCAACAACCGCAGCCGCCGAAGTAGCCGGCAAGCAATAGAAACGATTCGTTGTATGATCTGCCTGCCTACCAGCACAAACCACGCCAACCGTCCGATATGGGGCTGGCCTGAGGTCTTCCACATGGATGAGAGCATGCGAAGACGCTCTCGATTCCTTAGTCGGATCCGCATTCCCTTCGAGGAAATGATGTCATAGGCTTTTCTTTCCCTATAGGCGGAGCGGATATCCTTGAGCAAGCAGGATCCCAGGGATAACGGAATTACATGTTCGACGGTTGCGTTCGCCACAAAGTAGGGGAGTTCCCCGTGTTCGATGAGGTGGACCAGTAAGAGAGTGTCTTCTCCCCTGGGCACGCTAACATCAAACAAATCCTTCTCCGGATCCAGCCTCGCCCGTCGAATCGCGAATGCGGACGTGTTCAAGTATCGAATGCAGCCGTTCGGCTGCATCAGCTGGTTTTGGAGAGTTCTGAAACGCAATTCTTCGGTCTTGCCAACCAGGTTTGACAGGTCGCCCGCCAGGCGGAGTTGAAAGGAATTGTGTTCCGGCGGGTGAAAGACGGTTGCGCCCAGGTTGGCTAGACAGTCCGTGCGCAGTCGGCAATCCGCATCCACAAACAGCAGCACTTCACCGTTAGAAACCCGCACCCCATGATTCCGTGCTGCCGGGATTCCCCTATGAGGCTGGTTGACGATCGCCAGCGGGTACCGACCGGCCCATTGTCGGATGAGTTGGGGAGCAGGTTCGTCACTCCCATCATCCACAACGATGACTTCAAAGCTCGGTGCATTCTCTTGCCGCCCCAAAGACTCGAGACATTCGCGAAGCGGCACCCAGTCGTTGAAAACCGCGATGATAATGCTGAATGCCGGTGTGATTCCCGAGGCAGGGGCAGGCATAACCATACTGTAGCTGGCTTCTCCCTGAGGAGCGTAGCATTCGATGATCAGGCACAAAAACAAAAGTCATCCCCGTGCCTGGGAGCTGTTCGTTTCGTCCGTCGAGTGGGCTAGCGAGCACGGACAATAACCAAAGTAAGTCTTTTTATTTCAGCCACTTGGCAATAAGGCGTTTGGCACTCCAGGGCTATTGAGCAATACACCCGGGGCTGCAATAGTAAGGCTAAGAACGCCAGGTGCGAGGTCGCGGGTTGCTGCGCGCAACGCGCCGGAAAAGCTGGATGAGAAACCGCTTACCATCGATTGCCTTTGCCTGCCTATGGCTGCTTTCTGCGGCCATTTTCTGGCAGCCGCTCGCACAAACCTTGAGGCTGGCGCTGGGTGATAGCGAGTTCACGCATATCCTTCTGATCCTGCCGATCAGCGCTGCCTTGATCTTCGTGCAGTGGAATTCGGCCAAACCAATCCTTTCCTGGAATCCGTGGACGGGTCTGCTGTTGGGTGCTCTCGGCGTAGTGATGGCTCTTTCGGGGAGATGGCTGGGTCGGACATCGCCGGATGTGCGACTTTCAGTAGAGATGGTCGCCTTGTTGATCTTTTGGATGGCCGCATTCGTTCTATCCTTCGGTACCAAGGCGGCGCGGTCGATGCTCTTTCCCCTTGGCTTTCTCTTCTGGATGGTTCCGATGCCTTCGTTCCTTCTAGTCAGAATCATCCACGTTTTGCAGCAAGGCTCAGCGTTTGCGGCAGAGCTCTTATTTTCAGCCTTCGACGTCCCGGTATCGCGACAAGGCGTTATCCTGTCGATCCCGGGCCTCAACCTTGAGGTTGCTCGGGAATGCAGCAGCATTCGTTCCAGCCTGATGCTCTTGATAACCACGATGGTGCTCGCCCATGTGCTTCTGCGAACGGTGTGGCGAAAGTCGGTCACGGTCGCCATCGCGCTTCCGCTCTCGGTGGCCAAGAATGGGCTGCGCATCTTCACCATTGGCATTCTGTCGATTCGCGTGGATCCCAGCTTCCTGACCGGGCGGCTCCACCACGAGGGCGGCGGTGTTTTCTACTTGATCGCTCTCGTACTGATCGGGCTGCTGGTGTGGGTTCTGCATCGGGGAGAGGAGCCTGCGCCAAGATCCAGCAAAGATAATTCTCGCGTGGAAGGGCTTGCGTACTGCCAGCCTCATTAAGCTTGAGCACTATACTCGCTAGCTTTAGTCGCTACCCATCGAAGCCGACCGTGTAATCCACGTAGCATTCGTGCCGCCACAATTCGCGCGGAGGCACGCTGGATCATTCCTACCTCATCAAACCCCCATCCCGAACTTAAGGACCTGCTTTCTGACGTTGCTTGTTTGGTTGAAGGCACCCTGGCCAGTCTCATCTTGTGTACTGCGCGGGATCTCAGATGCTTCACCCCGGGCGTATGCGACATCTAATTCTTCGAATATCAAGCTGAGTAAACTGAGGCTGTCATTCGTCTCGGTACTGCTATGTTGCGGCCTAGGATCCTCGTGCTCTTGATCCTCGCAGCCACCCTGGGGGCGGGGGTTTGGTGGAGCCTTAGCCGTGGGAGGAAGCAAACTCCTGGGGTGTCCTATGGCAAGGACCGTCTGGCCTCCTCCCTTCGAGGCTTCGGTTCGATAAAGAACTGGATCAAACACTGGTACGCCTTACCGCTCGATCTGAAATCCTTGAAGGTACCACCCGGATTTCGCATCGCTTTGTTTGTACGGACCGAATCACCGCGCATGATGGCCTTCAGCCCGGGTGGCGTATTGCTTGTCACTTCCGAATCCAGCGGTACGGTGACAGCCTTGCCCGATGTCCATGGCAGCGGCCAGGCTACGACAAAGGTAACCGTGCTTGAGGATCTCGACGGTCCCCATGGCATCGCATTTCATGACGGTCAACTTTACGTTGCCGAGGTGACTCGTCTTGTTCGCTACAGCTGGGATGAGGCCCGCCTTCAAGCCTCGAATCCGGTCGTGATCTCAGGACTTCCCGAGAGCCTGGGCGGGCACATGACTCGTACAATCTTGTTCGCCAATCAGAAGCTCTACGTTTCGGCGGGCTCAAGCTGTAATGTGTGCAACGAAAAGGACCCGCGCCGGGCCGCGGTTATGGAAATGAGTGAGGATGGATCCGGCGCCCACCGCTTCGCCAGTGGATTGCGAAACGCCGTGGGCTTGGCCTTCAGCGAACGCAGCCGTACCGTGTGGGTGACGGACAACGGGCGCGATTGGCTCGGCGACGATCTGCCACCGGATGAAATCGACGATCTCGGACCTGAGGGCGGCGATTTTGGATGGCCGTTTTGTTATGGCAATCGCGTTCCGGATCGGAGCTTCGGTGGAACGGCAGAGCGATGCCGCGCGACCGTTCCGCCCCGAGTCGAGCTGCCAGCGCACTCCGCACCGCTGGGGCTGGTGTTCTACACCGGACAAATGTTTCCCCGGGAATACCAAGGTGATCTGTTCGTGGCGTTTCATGGATCTTGGAACCGGAGCGTGCCTACCGGGTACAAGGTCGTCAGAGTAAAGATCAAGGACAGCGGAGAACCTGCACGGGTACAGGATTTCATCACCGGATGGCTCCCGCCAGGTGAGACGCGACGAGGCAAATGGATGGGTCGCCCGGTCGGGCTTGCCATCGGGCCAGACGGATCGCTGTATGTCAGCGATGACGGAAGCGGCTCGATCTACCGAGTGACTTGGCCTTAATCAGCTCGATTTGGCGTAATGGTGGATCCTCCCGCGCTTGGCTGATTCGCTCCGGCTGATTGCATCGGTCCGACTCTTCACTTTTCCAGGGTGGCAAGACTTTGCACAACGCGCCATGCCAATGCGTCTTGTCTTTGGGACCAAACAGAGCAAGCTCGCCGTCTAGGAATGTACTTCTCACATCTTCACGAATCACGTCGCCGCCCTGTAGTCTCGTCAGTCGCAGTCAACTCGAGTGGAGGAAACTCTCCAGCCAAAACCCTTCCCTCGAACGCGGAGAGTTGACTGCGGCACAAAATCGCAACTGAAGAAAGGGACAGAACGGAATGAGATTGCAAGGGTTGTCACGCAGCAAGGGTTTGCCCGTGCTGGTGTTGGCGCTTGTCGTAGGCGCGATCGCGTGGCCTCGAGTCGAGGCCCAAACCTTCAAGAGAGTGTACAGCTTCAAGGGTGCAACCGATGGGGCCAATCCCGTCGCCGGCCTGACGATCGATGCTGCCGGAAACCTCTATGGCACGACCACTTCCGGCGGAGATTCTGGAAATGGAACGGTGTTCAAGGTTAACAGCAAAGGCATCGAGACCGTGCTGCACAGCTTCGCGGGTGGCGCGGACGGCGCAAATCCGGAAGCAGGTTTGCTTCTAGTTGGGACGAATCTCTACGGCGCTACCACCGAGGGAGGCTCGGGAGGTCGAGGAACGGTGTTCGAGGTTACAACCGCAGGCAAGGAGACAATGCTGCATCTATTTACCAGCGCAGCTCAGGGTACACATCCCCAAGGCCGCCTGGCAACGGATGTGGCAGGAAATCTATACGGCACGACGTCCGCGGGCGGCAAAACCGGCCGAGGTGTAGTTTTCAAACTGACTCGTCCGGCGACCGCAGGTGGGGTTTGGACCGAGCAAGTCCTGTACAGCTTCGCCACGGGCGGCGACGGCGCTACTCCGGTGGCTGGTGTGGGCTTCGACAAGGCCGGCAATCTCTACGGCACAACTTCTGCGGGAGGTAAGTACGGATACGGCACGGTATTCCAACTGACCCCCTCAACGTCCGGTTGGAAAGAGACGATTCTTCACTCTTTCCAAATGCAGACCGACGGCGGCGTTCCTTACGCGGGCCTCGTCGTCGATTCTTCGGGTAACGTCTATGGCGCTGCGACCGAAGGCGGAGGAGGCGGTTCGGACGGCGGCGGCACAGTGTTTGAGTTAACCCCATCCAGTGTCGGCTGGACCTTCAAAACGCTTTACAAGTTGCCCGGCTGGAGCAGCTCCCCCTCCGGATCGTTCCGCAATCTCCTGCTGGTGTCGGGCAAGATTTACGCTACGACCCATTGCGATGGGAACAACAACGCGGGCACGGTTTACGAACTGACACCCGCGGGCAACACCTGGAAGTACCGGTCGCTTCACGTCTTTACCGGCGGGCAAGACGGTCTGTATTCGTTCACCAGCCCGGTCTTGGATGCGCAGGGCAACCTTTACGGGACGACGCAGCAGGGGGGTGCGTATGGTAATGGAGTCGTCTTCAAAATCACCCCTAACTGAGGTCAGATGTGGAACGCTCCTTGCGCCAAGGAGCCTCCACAGAGAAAGGAATTTCTCATCTCTCCGCTTAGGCCCACTCCCCCGGGGCCAACCTCGGGGCTGACGCTGGGCCTAAGATGAGCCTCAACAGCTCATCCCAACCGCATGCGGCTGCCCGTTTTGACTCCTTGAGTCTGGGCGAACCTACCCAGTACGAATGACCAGGGACGCGCCCGGGATCGACCCTATCTGCGCGACATACCTTTCGCCTGATGAGGGCGCGCTACGCGGGCTCCAGCGGGGCCGGTTCCGGTGGGAGGCTTACGCATTCCGTTGAGGAGATCTTTCAAAACGACTGCGTTGTTATGCTCCTGGTTACGGGAGGCGAACAGCAAAGTGACTTGCTTTTTTCCGCGGACCAACCGATAGAGTTCGTCCAAAGCACTCGTGCCTTTGGGGCAGGAGAGTTCTTTCAGATAGCGCTGGCGGAAGCTCGGCCATTCTAGCGGATGGCTGTGGAACCAGGTGCGCAGGCGACCAGAGGGAGCAACTTCCCGAAACCAGGCATCGATGTCGGCTCGATCTTTGGTCAAGCCGCGTGGCCAAAGTCGGTCTACCAGCACACGCGTGCCGTCGGAGGGCAATGGTTTCTCATACACTCGCTTGACCTCCACTCGGGTTCCAACGGCTGCCATGGATTTACTCTATTATTGTACATCGGCGTTCTGAACAGGAGGTTTGGGGAGGATTCTCATTCTGCATCCTACGATCTGCAAAATTCCTCTTACGGTTCTGACTTTCGTAATTCTAGGCATCATTACAACAATTGGCTGCGATGTTGAGCTACGCAAGAGCGACGCTGAACTGGGACTCAACGCGCAACAGGCCGCGGGACGCCGCATCTATGATCAATACTGTGACCGCTGCCATGCTCCCTACTCTTCCCGCGGACGCCGCGGACCGAGCATGAAACACGTCTTCAAGCAGCCATTCCTCCCGATGAGTGGAATGCCGGCGAACGACGATCGCGTAAGCGATGTCATTAAAATGGGACGCAACAAAATGCCGGCCTACGGCCAAGTGCTCACGCAACCGCAGGTTGAGGATTTGCTGTCATACTTGCATACGCTCTAAACCACGGTGCCATGCGAAAAAATGATCCCTTGGCACCCGTGGCAGTTCGCGGCTGGCCGTCCGACCGCGGTCGGACGATCGCGCCGTGACGGCCGGATGGTATGGCTCGAGTGCTCCACGGTCTGAGGGGACGGCGGATTGCGAACGGTACAATACCAGAGTGAGCTCCACGGCCACGACATCGGCTTCCGATCAAGCCTCTCCACAAGAAGGGCGCTTCACGCTTTGGCAGCGATTTCAATTGTGGGTGATTACCTGGGTGGGATATGGAATCATTCGCGCCCTCGGCCCGACGATTCGCTTTGCGGTGTCGTGGGAAGAGGGCTCGCCCGGCAGTCTCGAGGCACGTCCCTTTGTGTATTCCTTCTGGCACAGCGCGATGATCCCGGCGATGTATCTGTGGCGCGATCTGAACATTCGAGTAATGAGCAGCGACAGTTTCGATGGCGAGTATACCGGACGGATCATGCAGAAGTTCGGGTTCGTCAAAGTGCGCGGATCGAGCAGCCGGTTTGCCGTACGCGCCCTGCTAGGCATGCGCCGGGAGCTCGAACAAGGTTGGGTCGTGGCATTCACCCTGGATGGACCCCGCGGACCCAGACAGGTGGTGAAACCCGGCCCGGTGATACTGGCGCGCGCGACAGGCATACCGATGGTCGGCTTTCATATTGCGCTGAGCGATGCCTGGGTGCTGAACACGTGGGATCGATTGATGATCCCCAAGCCATTTTCGCGGGCGCTCATGCGGGTGAGCCGGCAGATTCCGGTGCCGTGCGATGCCGACGACACGGCGCGGGAAAACTCGCTCGAGAAACTGCAGGCCGCACTCGACCGGTGCCGAGAATTTGCGGAAGCGAATATAGGGAAGGCAGGTAACGAGGAATTTCCCTGGTTTCGTCGCTGAACCGCTAAGCCCCGAACAGTGGAAACGGCCGCTCGGTAGTATCACTGGAAATGATGTAGCCTGCTGGATAGAGGAATCGATGGCAGCGAGGATCATCGACGGCACCAAAATCGCTAGTGAAATTAGGGCAGAAGTTGCGGCCGAAGCGAGGGACATGGCCGCCTCGGCAATGCGTCCAGGACTCGCGGTGGTCCTGGTCGGACACAATCCGGCTTCGGCCGTGTATGTCCGCGGCAAGGTGAAGGCTTGCGAAGAGGTTGGGATCTATAGCGAAACCCACACCCCCCCGGAAACGATCTCCACCGAAGAATTACGAGCCCTTATCGCAGACCTGAACCGGCGGGAAGAAATTGATGGCATCCTCGTGCAGCTGCCTTTGCCGCCGCAGGTGGATTCCAAGCAGGTTCTGATGACGGTTGATCCGGACAAGGACGTCGATGGATTTCATCCGATGAATGTCGGATTCCTTGCCACCGGACGCCCCGGCCTGGTGCCGTGTACACCAGCGGGAATTATGGAGATTCTGGAACGCAGCCACATTCCGATTGGCGGTCAGGAAGCGGTGGTGGTAGGACGAAGCGACATTGTAGGAAAGCCCACGGCCATGCTGCTGACCAATCGCAACGCCACGGTCACGATTTGTCACTCCAAAACTCGAGACTTGCCGGGGGTATGTCGGCGGGCCGACATTCTGGTCGCCGCCATCGGGCGAGCCGGAATGATTACCCGCGACTTTGTCAAAGCCGGTGCAGTCGTGGTTGATGTGGGGATGAATACGGTGACGGACCAGACGGAGTTCGACCGCCTCTTCAGGGGAGATAGCAAGCGCCGGGAGATATTCCAAACCAAGGGCTCAACCCTCGTGGGAGATGTGCATCCCGAGGTAGCGGAGGTGGCTGGCTGGTTGACACCCGTACCGGGCGGCGTCGGCCCGCTCACGATCGCAATGCTAATGGCGAATACGGTGAAGGCGGCGAAAACCAGGCGGGGAGTTCGGATGCTCTCCCGGGCTTAGCGGCTCGAACCGGGATCTTGGGTTGGCTTGAGCCCGAGTGCCTTTGCCCGTCGCTCGCGAATGCCAGCTCCCAGGAGGACAACTTGCTGAAAGTCGGACTCACCGGCGGGATCGCCTCCGGCAAGTCCGTGGTCGGAGAGATGTTCACCCAGTTGGGCGTGCATTTGATCCAGTCCGACAAGGTTGCCCATGAACTGATCGAGCCGGGCGGAGCGGTGTACGAGAAGGTGGTAGCGCAGTTCGGCAGCGACATTTTGAATCCGGACAGGACGATTAATCGGGCGCGATTGGCGGAGGCGGCATTTGGTGGAGCGGCGCCTTCGCGGATCGAGCAACTGAACCGCATCGTGCATCCGGCGGTCATCGAGCGGGAAAATGTGTGGATGGAAAGTCTTGGTCGCCGCGATCCCCATGCGATCGCCATGGTCGAGGCGGCGCTGATTCTCGAAGCGCGCGCGGCCGAGCGATTCGACCGATTGGTCGTGGTCACCTGCCGTCCTGAACAGCGAATCAGCCGCTGGGCCGCGCGGGTCGGTGTCGATATGGAAACCGCCCGCCGCGAGGTCACGCGGCGTGCGGCGGCGCAACTGCCGGAGGAAGAAAAGCTCAGAGCCGCCGATTACGTGGTCGATAATTCCGGCTCGCTCGAGGAGACCCGAAAACAGGTAGAGGCGATTTACCAGAAGCTGCGACAGCGAGAAGGGGAAAAGGCTTAGCCTGGAGGGTATCGAAAAACAGGGCGACACCACGGCCAAAGAGAATCCAGAATGCGCGAGAAGGCAACAACTTTATTTACAATCATTCTTGGAACCGTATCGCACGGTTGCCTGAGGAACGTACTTCTATGAAGCTGCTGCGGCCCGCTCTGATTGCTTTCGTCCTCGCCGGGGCGTTCTTTTATTTCACAACCTACCGCCCTGGTCACGAGGAAGTTGCGAAACGGACGGGACGTCCCGCTAAAATCGAAATCAGTGAGGCGGCAAGCGCCAACGAATCGCTGGATCCAGAAGAGCAGAACAACATCGCGGTCTATCGCAAGAATATTGCATCGGTCGTCAACATCACATCGCACGCCGTGACCTTCGATTTCTTCTACGGTTTGGTGCCCGCCGAGGGGCAAGGCTCCGGGTTCATCCTTGATAAGGATGGCCACATCCTCACCAACTATCACGTGGTCGCGGATGCGCCCCAGGTTGAAGTCACGTTGAATAATCGCAAGAAGTATCGGGCCACGATTGTGGGGACCGATCGAGCTCACGACCTGGCCGTGGTTCAGATCAAAGCGACCGACCTACAGCCCATGACGCTGGGAGATTCCACGCATTTGCAGGTCGGGCAAAAGGTCTATGCCATCGGCAATCCATTTGGGTTATCCGGGACACTGACGCGCGGTATCGTGAGCTCGATTCGCTCGGTGCGAGAACCCGACGGTCTCAAAATCGAGGAGGCCATCCAGACGGATGCCGCTATTAACCCGGGAAATTCTGGAGGACCTCTTCTCAATTGGCATGGCGAGGTAATCGGAATCAACACCATGATCGCCTCCAATGTCGGGCAAAGTGCCGGGATCGGATTTGCTATTCCTATCAATACCGCGAAAGCTGTGCTCAATGATCTGGTAACCTTGGGACGCGTACGCCGGCCAGCCCTGGGCGTAGCCACAATACCCATCGATCCCGATCTGGCCGAGCAGATGGGGTTGCCCGCCAACTACGGATTGCTGATCGTGCAGGTAGTTCCCGGCGGGGCTGCAGAACGCGCCGGGTTACGAGCCGGCAAGGAACGGGCCTACCTGGGAAATGATCAAATCATGATTGGTGGCGACCTGATTGTCGCGGTTGACGGCGAAGCCGTGGAAGACCAGCAGGACTTGGCGCAAATCATGAACAAGCATCGCGCGGGTGACACCGTCAAGGTAACCGTGTTTCGTGGCAAGCAGAAGTTGGATTTTAATGTAACTCTCGGCGAGGCCAGAGAGCAGGTGTAGGCAGGATCCTGCGATTCCCTTTCCTGCAGCATGGCAGCCGCTGCCCAGAATCACGTGGCAAAGGTCACCGGGTCTCCATCCGGCCATTCCTCTTAAGGCGTTAGAATCGGCGTGTATAAGGCTAGTCACCCCGCCAGCCCGCACTGCATCGTTCCCATGACGACATCCCTTGCGCCTCGAGGTGCATCCAACTGACTTCTATCCCAGCCCTAGAAAGGAGAACGTCAGTTTATGGGCAAGTGTGCGGCGATTTCGTTGGTGGGCCTTTTGTTTACGGTATGCGCGTGGGGGCAGTTGCCGAGCGGGAACGTGTTCTTCGGATATTCCTACACCCAGACAAATCTGACTCCAGGGCAGTCGACCAGCTTGAATGGATGGAACGGATCCATTGAAGGTCAGTTCTTGCCGCTGCTGGGCGTAGTGGCCGACTTCAGCGGACATTATGGCTCGCAAGACACGACGATTGATGGAGCAGACGGCAATGCGAATCTATCCGAATACAACTTCTTGTTCGGCCCGGAACTTTCCTTTAAGGTCTCCAGGATCCGCCCCTTTGTGCACGCGCTGATTGGTGGCGGACACATCAGCGCAAGCCTGACAGGAGTCTCTACTTCGAGCAGTTCGTTTGCGGATGCCTTAGGCGGCGGTCTCGACTATCGTTTCGCTCGCATTCTCGGTTGGCGCCTTCAACTGGAGGCGCTGCAAACTCGCTTCTTCAGCAGCTCGCAGACCAATGCACGTTTCTCCACCGGGATCGTGGTTCACTTCTGAAGACCGATCGAAGAATCTCGACGCTGGATCGTCCGGTGAAGAGGTAATCCTGACTTGAATGCTCCGTTGCCAGCACACTCAAGTTTGCTGGGTTGGATAACAACTTGATGGACATTTCGATCGATGGCTATCCACTTACGGGCGATAGCCGTTCCACCGGTGCGTACGAGCAACTCGAGCATCGCTCGAGAATATCGGGGACCTCGAACAGCGCCCGGTTGGAATAGGTGTTGACGTTGCGGCGAAGGTGGTCGAACGTCGGAGGCTCAAGCAACCGTTCGACGGCCGGCGCAATCGCTTGAAAGCTGGTGACCACCTCTCCGAAACCGCTCTCGCTTATCCATTGCGCGTTATAGCGCTCTTGAGGAAGTGTCTTGGCGTTCGACTCAACGATGACGGGCAGGTGAAACTGCAGAGCCTCGCTGATCGAGCCCGGACCCGGCTTGCCGATGAAGAAGTCGGCCAAAGACATGTAGTAGTCGACGTTGGTAACAAATCCCACCACCAGGATTCGATTTCTGGTCTTGAGCTGGTTCAGCCGAGCCGCCAGTTTCTGGTTGTGACCGCAAACCAAGATCAATTGCACGTCCACGCCGCTTCGGTCCAGTCTCTTGACAATGTCAACCATCACCTCTGACCCATGACCGCCGAACAGGACGATGCCGGTCGGACGACTGGCTTCTAGCCCGAGACGCACTCTTTCCTTAGCGGCGTCAACCGTTTTCCTCTCGTAGAACCTCGGCTTCAAAATCATTCCCGATGTTTGAAAAATGCGATCGGGCGGGTGCCCCATCGCCAAAGCTTGCTGGCGGGCATGCTCGGTTCCGACGATGATGTACTGGGATTCCGGCTCGATCCAGAAGCGTGGAGGGTAGTCCGCCAAATCCGTCAGCAGAGTGACAAAGGGCGTCGTGTCTTCCCGGCTCTTTCGGAGGCTGACGGCCAAGGCGCGATTGAAGTGCGGGATTACCGAAAGGACAAGGTCTGCGGGATGCTGCGACCAGTATTCTCGTAATACCTTGACTACGCGGGAATGTGACGCACGGATCACCGCCTGAAGCAGCACCAGAAGTTGCGGCGTAAATCGCGTCCAGCCTTTGCGCAGGATCAGATTGTAGGTGTCTTGAATTCGCACGCCAGTTGCTTGGCGCATGATATCGAGAGGATCGAGCAAATCTTGCAGGTTCAGCAGGGAAACATCCCAGGGAGACTCCTTGCGAGCCAGAATGTCCCGTAAGGCTTCGGCGGCGCTGCGGTGTCCTCCGCCGGCATGGTGGAAAACGATCGTCAGCTTACGCACGATTCACCTGGATGACCTATGGCGCCGCCTGCCAAGATGCTCATAGGTGAGGCGACAGTTCCGAATCGTAGTCCGCATCGAGGGCTGCAGAGTCAACCGGTGGCGCTTCCCCGGCCTGATCTCGGTATTCATGGGTAACAACCCCTTCCCGATCGATCGTGATGTACGCAGGAGTCGAGTCGACCCAGCCACCCGCATTGTAGTAGTGGACCCCATCCTTCTCGGCATGCATGGGTGCATGGGTATGCCCGCAGAAGATGCGGTCTGCCTTGCGTAGGCGGGCGTGGAAAAGCGCCCCAGCTGCCACCTGGGATGACATGCGCAACCATCGAGTGTTGAGGCGATCGATCAGGCGGGTAAATGGCTTCCCTTTCACGTCAAGCTTCTGTAATTGCAGGTAAAGAAGCGTCAGAAGCGTTCCCAGGTAGTTCGAGTGCAGTTTGGCCGCGATCAGACGATCGAATTGGTGGCCATGAATCGCAACATGCCGCAATCCTTGGTATTCCCACACATATTCCTGATAGACGCGAACTCCGACCAGATGCGACATGACATCGGCCAGACCGTGGTCGTGGTTTCCCTCGACCCAGACTACTTCTACGTTGCGTTTGGGGTTGGAGAGCTTGCGGATGTATCCAAGTACTTTCCAGTGTTCCTTGGTGAGCCGGCGGAAGTTTAGGTCAGCAAAGATGTCGCCTAGCAGGATCAGCCGCCGGAAGCGATTGTCCTTGAGCACGCGCGTGGCCTCGCGGGCGCGGCTCATTTCCGCCCCTAAATGCAGGTCGGAAAGAATCAGCGTGTCGTAAACCGGTGGATCCATGCCCCAATTTTAGTGCAACAATGTTAAGGGAGGATGAAAGGCTCAGGACAACGGGTTACGATGATAACTCACAAGATACCTGCCACAACGACTGGCATGGTCCCACCCGGGCCGAAAGGGTCGGTCGGCGCAACCCGTTCCGGGAGAAGATTAGGGACGGACCCGAGTTTTCGATCTTGCCTAGTACGCGTCCTAGGTGGATTTAGGCGGAACATACTGGTCTGGGGGGCGCACTCCTTCGCCAAAGAAGTATTGCTCCATTTGCTTGACGATTGCCTCCTGGTCCTCGGGGCGAGCGGGATTCAGACGGTATTCGTTTAAAAGCATCTTGCAGAAGTCGATCCACTGGTTCCAGGCTTGCTGCGAAATATTCTCATAAATCTTCCTTCCCAGTTCAGTGTCAAAGGGCGGTTCGTCAAGACCGGGCAATTGCCTCTGCAACTTAACGCAGAACACCATGTGCTCTGGCATACGATCCTCAGAAGTGAGTCACAAAAATTATCTCATACGATTGTTGCTCAGGTGACCGAGCCGTTGCTACCGCCTCGCCGAACAGAACACGTCATGATCGAGAGTGATTGTGTTTGCGGGCTGCGCCACCAACACGATGGAGACAACGGGCCGCCAACCCGATTGCAAGGAAGTACACCCCAGGGAAAATCGCTTCTTTCAGACGCCGCCTGACGGTGACGCCCTTGCGCTTCGCTGTCACTTCCCGTCGATCACATTGTGAAGAGGACTTGCACCTCCTAGCTGACGAACATGCTCCCCACACCAGCAGAAAGGCCGCACCATCGGGTGCGGCCAAAGCTTGAATCGAAGTGAAGTGAGCTTAGAAGCGGACGCGACCGCCAATCTCGATCTGACGGATGCCCCCGGGTTCTACCTGAGCTGAACCACCGCTCAGAGTACCGAATCCGCCCGGCTTTGATCCGGAGAACAGTCCGGTTCCGAAAAGACCGGTCGGGTCGAGGAATTGGTCATGGTTCAAGACATTAACGAAGGTGCCTGACAACTCCAAGCTAACCCTCTCCGCGAGTCTGATGTTCTTCCGGACGCTCAAATCGAGGTTCCAGTAGGGCAGACCAGGGAAACAGCCGATGCCGCAGTCTCTGGTGTCCAAGCCCAGAATCGGGTTGCGAAAGTCGTTGATGGCCGCGGGCCCGGCCGCAAAGATGTTGGGAAAGTTGCCAGGTTGCGCATAACGATGACCAGTCGTGACCGGACCGATCCTTAGCGGGTTCTCATTGCCGAAGTAGGAACTGTTATCCCCTGCCCCAAATTCCTGGCCGTCACCCGTCGACGTGAAGATCTCGTACGGGGATCCACTGCCTGCCGTGAACACGGGTGCTATCGTCCAGCCACCAAGGAGTCGCCCCATCCATCCGGACTGTCCGGTGAAGAAGGGGGGCTGATAAACGATGAAGAAGTTATACACGAACTTGCGGTTGAAGGTTTGGTAGCCATACATCTTCCCTATATCGAAGGCATCGTCCGGCGTGTATTCGCTGGTCGCCTGGACTAACGCCCCTGTGCCCAACGCCTTCGAATAGGTGAAGTTGGATTGCATCGTCACACCCTTCCAGTCAGCCATCCTAAGGGAGACGAAGCCACCGTTGTAGTTTCCCCAACCATAGCTGCCATTCACCGCCGGCCCTGAGGTCATCTGGGGGGAAGTGCCACCGATGGCCGGGTTGGTAGTGTTCATCATGGAAGAGCCGAAAACAAAACCTTGGCCGCTGGTACAAAGGGCGCAACTCGCGCCCGCATCCAAGTCGCTCCACAGGCTCCACACCTGAGCATTCGTGAGATAGCCACTGCCGCACGGGGTACCATTGCCGGTGGGAGCAGGGCCGCAGTTTGCGGCGGGGGCGCCCTCACGGGCAACCACAGCGGCCGTGCAACTAGCATAGCCCTTGCAGTAGGCCGGGGTCATAGCACGCTCGAAGAATGGTTGCGGCGTGACCGCATTCGCGTTCGCGGCGCAACCACCGCCCGCCAGTCCTGCTATGCCGCCACAGTATTCGAGCACGACGTTCTTATACGCTTGCTGAAACTGTTGCCCGCCTTTGGTCATCATGTAAGGCACGGCATTCAGGTTAATCGGCTGATACTCGTTCCTGATTCTCCTCCCGATGTAGCCCAGTTCCAGTACGGTTCTCTTCGCGAACTGCCGCTGCAGGGTAAGAGTAATGGAGTCAACCGAGTTGGGCCGGAAGTTCGGATCCAAGACCGAAGCGGTCGCAGATGAGATGCCATTGACTCCGGGGAAGTAAGGTTGAGGCAGAGTTGGCGAAGCGGCCGGGATTGGCGCAGTCAGGCCATCCGGGCCAATGCGGAAAGCCGTGGTTGGGCTGTTGGAGCCAGTCGCACCGCAGGTATGGTTGGCCAGGCCGGTCACGCAGTTCACCGGCTGAAGCAGGCCCGGCCCAAGCAAGGGCACCAGGACCAAGTCTACCCCGTTCAGTCGACCGTAGATGCGGCCATACCCGCCACGTAAGACGGTATCTTCATGGCCGAAGATTTTGCCCGCTGTTGAGTCGGCGTCGAAGTGTGGGCTCCACGCGGCAGCCACACGAGGACTGAATTCGCCGTAGAAGGGGTTATAGGGATACTTCAGTCCTTGGGAGGTGTTGCCCACCAGAGCAAAACCGATTTCGGGATTGTAGTTAAGGCCTTGCAGCGCAGCATTCTCGCGCTGCTTCAGATAGGCTGCACCCGAAATTGGCTGGCCGACGGAGGACACCAATTCCACCTGCTTGCCGTTTTGTTCTACCGGCGGCATCTCGAGCGTCCAGCCCAGTCCATAGGACAGGCTGAACGTCGGTTTCATGCGCCAGGTGTCGGTGAAGTAGACGTTGTAGAACGGAATTGTGCTCTTGTCGAAGGCCGGAGTGCCTAGAGGCTGCAACGCCAGATTGTTGCCAGCGCGCGTGTAGGCGACTTGCGCGACCGAGACGACGCCCAAGACAGCGGCGCTCAGGGAGCTGCAGTTAGTGATGAGGACGCCAGGTTGCGAGCAGAGCGGAATGTCGGATGAGAGCCCGGATCCCTTGGTTTGGTTGCCCAAGTCGTAAACGAGCTCGTTATTGATGCCTCCGCCGTTATCGGTGCGCTGATGATAGTCAAAATTGTGTTGGTATTGGCCACCAAACTGGAACAGGTGGTTGCCCTTCAAGAGCGAAAGATCATCGCGAAACAGCTGGTCGTGCCCATCCCAAAAACGGGTGCGTGTTTGCTGAGTATTCACGTTATAAGGGTTCAAGGCCTGAGTGTGACCGTCGCTCTGACCGGCGTAGATCTCGAGCGCTCCCGTCAGCCCGGGTAGCTGCGGGATATCTCCTGTCCGCTTCCATTGCCAGTAGTTGCGCAGCAGGCTGTAGTGGAAGTCATTAGTAAAGTTCGTGGTGATGTTAGTGGTCACACCGATCGACCACAAATATGCGGTTTGCGGCAGGCTCGACTGGGAAGCCGGCACGCCCAGCGTATCGCCGGGGAAGAAGCCGCCAATATCATACTGCGCATCCGCTGCCTGCGTGTACTTGAACCAGCGATAGCTGGTCATCAAATGCCACTTGGCCGAAAAATCGTGGTCGAGGCGTCCAACCGCGAACTGGCTGGTGGTGGGTTGAGCAAGGTTGGCAGAGAACCCGGCAATATTCCCGCCGCTCGGCAGGTCACATAGGCTTTGGGTGCATACAGCATTCGATTGCGGTTCGTATTTGTTCCATAGCTGCTGGACGGCGGGGCTGATCCCAACCCCACGTGGATCACAGGGTCCTACGCAGTTTGCATTGGCAGGGTAGGGCACGCCCTTATAGGTAACTGGAAACGGATTCAGATTGTAAATCTTCCCATCTTTGTCGTCCGTTAGCAGGCCGAGCCGCAATGCTGGCGAGGGCACGTTGTTAAAGATAGTTTCCGAGTTGGGGAAATTGAAACCTTCATAATTGCCAAAAAGGTAGGTCTTTCCGCCCCAGAGCTCTTTTGGAATAATCGGTCCGCCCAGCGCACCCCCATAACGACTGTAGTGGAAGCTTGGAAGTGGAACTTTGCTGAAGTTATTCTGCCAGGTGTTAGAAGACCAGTTGTTATCCTTGTAGTATTCGTATGCAGTTCCGTGCCACGCGTCGGTTCCGCGCTTGGTGACCACCTTCACTTCGGAACCCGCGGAACTGTTGAAATCGGCGGTTTGACCTGCAGTATTTACTTTGAATTCTTCGACGCTATCCTGGGGAGTCGGCAAAACTCCCGTCGCACCACCCGACCCGGTGCCGCCTGCGGCCGGCCCTACGCTGTTTTGGTTGGCAACACCGCCGGTCGGGTCGCCGGCATAGCTTTTGGTATAGACGTTCATGCTGCCGTCCATGTCGTTGCTGTTGTTGCCGCCATCGAGTGAAAAAGTACTTTGGTCGACGACCGCGCCCGCGACGGAGCCATCGGGGGCTACGCCCGGCTGCAACGCGATGAACGTGCTGACGTCGCGGCCCAGGCTGGGCAGACTGTCGATGGTGACATTCGTGATTGTGTTACCCACGGTAGCGTTCATGGTTTGCAGTTCGCTTTGGGCTGCGCTGACCTCAACCTCAACCGAAGTGCCGCCGACCTGTAGCGACGTATTAAAGGTGGCGGGCTGCCCAACAAGAATCTGGATACTGGCCTTGGTGGTCGCAAAGCCTTGCTTGCTGATGCTGACGCTGTAATTGGCGGGGGGAAGATCTACAAAGATGTAATGCCCCGCGGAGTTGGTTACGGTGTTTCGCGACGTTGAGGTAGCGACATCAGTCAGCGTGACCGCAGCTCCGTTCACGACGGCCCCGGATTGGTCGGTAACGGTGCCGCCCAGAGTACCGCTGTTCGTGGATTGCGCCCACAGCATCTGCGTACCCAAGCTGAGTGCGAACAGGAAAAGCAGGATCGTTTTGAAGTGACGCATCTCCTTTTGCTCCCTTCTACGCACAAAATCAGATTGTTGCGGTCGAACAAAACCTCCGACCACCTCCGGAAGAGCGCGTTACGCGCAATCCAAAGTGGCCTCGAAACTCTGCTCTTTACCCTGTTACTTTCTTAACTCTCGATACCAAGGCGAAAGAGAATGCACAAACTACAAGCCCCAGGGCACGGATTTCGACACCTGCCACCTGTACCACTGACTTATTTCCGCTACGATGAAATTGACCACGCCCAAGAAGTGCAAGCTCCCAAACCCCCAACTCTGAAGCTTGAAGCCTGACGTCGTGCAACTATACCCCCAAACACTCAATTGTCAAGTTCTGTTGATTTGTCTTCATCTTAGAGAGCTGGATTCGATTTTTCTATACCATTTCTTGGAGTGTTTGACACCGGACGGATATGGTTTCTTGTAGTTAGCCCAATGGGACAAAGACAGCCCTTGACAGCTAGAGCTCGAGCGGCAGCTGTACGGTGTGGTCAGTGAGTGCCGCCTTCGAGCGACTCCCAGACCCTCAAAAGCGTTCCAGGGCATGATGAAGCAGGCTTCAGAAAATGGTGGACCACTCTTACAGATTTCGAACCGCTTACTTCACCTGATGCTGTTGCTGGCAAGTCTTTCTACCACACTGTACACATCGCGCAGCCTGACCGCACCTTCAGGGTCGCTACCGTCAGGCAGACCTTTGGCAGCGGTATTAGCGTTCCCTCGTGAATATCGTCAGTTGCGAAATAGCCAAAGTCGAGGACGCGGTTCAGTTGGTCCGCATGACTCATAAAAACAGGTGTGCCGAGAGATGCCCCTTGTCTCCTCTTTGAGACAGTATTTCTTTGTGGTTAAATACCGGCCATATTCGCTTGGAGGGCGTGCCATGAAGATCGGATTTTCCCTTCCTAACATTGGGCCTATCGGCAGCGTGGAAGCGATCACCAAGGTTGCGCAGCGTGCCGAAGCTCTCGGTTACAACAGCCTCTGGACCATTGAACGCCTGCTCTGGCCACTGAAACTGCAGAGGCCCTATCCCGGTACACCGGATGGATCGCTGCCTGAAATTTACAAGCAAGTGCTCGACCCGTTGGATGCGTTGACTTATGTCGCCGCCCAAACGAAAAAGATCAAGCTTGGCACCAGCGTGCTCGACATGCCCTACTACAACCCTGTCGTGCTGGCGCGACGTCTGACTACACTCGATGTGCTTTCGAACGGGCGGCTATGCGTAGGGTTGGGCCTGGGCTGGAGCAAGGATGAAATGGATGCAACAAACGCCGACATGACGAAACGTGGTGCGGTCGCGGATGAATTCTTGCCGCTGCTCAAAGCAATCTGGACTACGAATCCGGTCGAATTCCATGGCAGGTTTTTCAACGTCCCCAAGTCTTACATCAATCTCAAGCCAGTGCAGAAACCCCATCCCCCGATTGTCCTCGGAGCATTTGTCCCGGCTGCGCTCAAACGGTTGGCAAGGCTGGCGGACGGGTGGAATCCGGTGTTCCTTCCTGTGCCCGTTATGTCGGACATGTTTGGCAGCATCAAAAAACTGGCGCAAGAAGCGGGTCGCGACCCATCCGCGATAAGCTTGATCGTCCATGCAATCCTTGACATAACGGACAAGCCGCTCGGCAAGGACAGAGCGATCTTTTCGGGTTCGCCCGAACAAATCCGTGATGATGTCAAGGACTGCGCCAGAATCGGCGCCGATGAAGTCTTTGTCGATCCGGCGTTCGCCCCGGGAGGCCAGTCGCTCGACCGGTGGCTGTCTATCCTGGAGCAACTGCAGGAGATGAAGAACGTAAACTAAGTGCACCTCTGGTTGCGCTCTAAATCTTTCCCCATGCCGTGATTTGCACAGGGGTAATGCGCAGGACAGGAGCATCGTCAACCAGCATATCGGTGTCGTACTGAGGATACTTCTTTCTCAAGCGCTGAATAGCCCGCTCTTGTTCCGTTGCGTCGAAAACCAGTTCTGCCTGTCCTCGCACAAGTACGTACCACAGGCACGTCCAATCTTCGTCGTAGTGATCCACGAGTAATGCCACCTCGGGCGTCTTTTTTATGTTCTTCAGTCGTGCCAACTGGTCCGGAGCAACCCGCTTCGGTTTGCGATCAATCGCAGAGTAGAAAATCGATCCGTCGTAGGAAAAGCAGATGAAAACTAGGTGTGGTCTGCGCTCCGCATCCAGCGTCGCAAGCCGTGCCACTCTCGCAATCTCTAGCCTGGCGCGAATTTTTGACGAGATGAAAGGAAGATTATCAGGCATGGCAGAAAACAAAACATCACCCATTATTCTAGTCTTATCCGTTCACTACACGTGGCATCTCGGCGATTCTATTCTGTTTTCCGACATGTTGAACCGCAGGGATGGCAGACTGCTGCGCTGGGGCATATTTCCCGATGATTGCATTTCTCTCGAGAGACACCGTTCTTTGAACTGCGTATCGGATGGTTGTGGAACGCAGTCGGGGAGTGGTTTTTCAATCACTTCCTGAGCCTCGAACATCGTCCGCAGTTATCGCTTCCTGGACGTGCTTTTGCACCCGGCAAAATATGTGCAGTCGAAGGCGCGCCGGAAGGACGCGAAGCCTACAACTGCTCGGCGGGTTGCTGCTGGTTGTCGGATTCCTCGCGATCGCACGCCAAGCACTCCAGGATTTTGCCCATTGATTCGTTGAGAAGGGCCGCTACGCAGCAACTACTTGATTGTCGCATTGAAACAAGACTTGCGCTTGAGATTGGCTGCTCCGGCGATCCATGCCAGGTAACCAAGCACGCCAACACTACGGAAGCGCTGGACGAGCTAGGATTGGGTTGCCAGAAAAGATTGTTGTGTGGGTGACCCTATGATCCATGCCAGATGGAGCCAATGGGCATAAGCACGCCGGCGTTAAACTAGGTTCGTGGAGAATTTGTGCAATGGCACAAGAACCGGAAACCGCGCTGAGCGTGATCCGCAATAAACTCCAGGTGATTCTCGCGCAGGCGGAGCTTCGGCAGAATTCCAACCAATGTAATTCTTGTACCGTTGCCGTTTTCGACATCGTCAATGAGCTCCGTGCCCTAGAAGCATTTGTTGTAGAAGCTTCACGCGAGCGTCGAACCTGAGGTGACGGAACTTCGGATGGCGTTCGCTGACGGTGGGTCAAGCGCCGTCGATAACAACTTCCTCACCCTCTGCAAAGATGCCGACCCCGACATCCCCATCCTGACAGCTGGAAGTCATCGCGCATCCAAACTCGCGTCTTAGCCTGCTTTCGGCTCTCTTTCCTTCGGATGTTGGTAAGGATTTCCATTCGGTAGAGCATGGTTGGCTTATAGTTTCCATTCCGGTGGATGAAGAACACGGTAAGGGACTGCAACTTGTGGGCGGCCGTGAGGACTTGAACGGAACCAGTGTCTGCGGTTGGAGGCGAATGCCCGATTCACCGCATGACAAAACTGTAAGCGAAGTCCCAGTCCAAACAACGTCGCGGAGCATCGGCCCTTACCGTTTGATTCAGATGGTAGGCGCCGGCGGTATGGGCGAAGTGTGGCGGGCGGAACAAGAAGCTCCCCTTTTGTATTAATTGCTGAACTTTGTCTCCATTCCTTTCCTTACAGCCCGCCAGAGAAAACCGGGAGCTTGTGCTGGAAATCGCATGGCAGCGGCTTTCATCGCGAAAACGACACGGCGTGCAAGTACCAGTATTCAAGGGTGCGGATTGTTTGTTGGCCGGCCGACGATTGCTCTGCCTCATAGCAATGCCTGACGGCGTGGGGCGAGTCGAAAATAACATCGTTTGAAGATATGCTGGAATGGTTTTCAGAAAATGGTGGACTACTCTTACAGATTTTGAACCGCTTACTTGAACGGAAGCTGTTCCTGGCAAGTCTCCCGAGCAGACCGTACTCACACGCGTCAGCATGACCGTACCTCAGTCAGATGGGTCGCACCGGCCAGGTAGACCCTTGGCCGGCGGGGTTGAGCGCCAACTTTTTGTTTTCGACACTTGTCGCTGAACCGGGGTTTCTGCTCTGGTATTACCTGTCAATCCGAAAAAAACCATGAAAACCCAGCAGGTTACAGGGACTCCTCAGCTTCCAAGAATATTTTTTAGCCCTAGATGATCAAATTCGGTGCGCTTTTGCGCTGTTAGAGACAGGAAAGAACTCCCGAAGGCTGGACACTCCTCCATGAGAGTTCAGGCGCTAACCCCTATGTCAGCTAGGAGAAAACCTAATGGCGGCTAACCCGAGTATTGCCAACGTATGCTTAATTCCAGATTCAGAGCAGGCCATTCCAGAAGGCGGCGAACCGACATTGAAGAGTCTGCTCACACGAGGCGAAGAAATGTTGCGCAGGGCTTTTGGTGATGACGAGAAAACAGTTGCGAATTCTCTCCGCGGACTGTGACCGCAGGACGGAGAAATTTCGCACCAAACACAGTGCGGGATGTTCGCTCAGTCCCGAGAGGAGGAAGTGTTGAATGACGTACTTTGATTGCTTGGTAGTTGGGTCGTGGATGCGGGTCGCGCTCTGCTGATTCAAGTTGTCCAAAAACCTATAAGGCTTAGACGCATGCCGTAGCACCAGTAGTTTTGAGAGAACTTGTTTCGGAGCCTTGTCGTCATTTGCTTGCCGTTTCCGATTTTATGATTCACCGGAACTCTGGCCAGGCCGACGTTCTTCACTCCAAAAATTAAGAGCTGCGCTTTAATGCCGGCAGAAAAGAGAATCTTATGTCCCGTAACGTTCGTTTCGTAAAAACATCTAAACTTCTGTGGCACACCTACACTGTCATTCTCGTTCTGGCTCTAATCCTTCCAAAGCCAACCAGAGCACAGACCGATAACACCTCATACGGCACCGGGGCACTCGCTAGCGACACCAGCGGCAGCAACAATTCGGCGTTTGGATTTGATGCGCTCAATGCCAACACAACCGGCGTCGATAACGTGGCCAGCGGTTATCTAGCCCTTTTTAGCAACCAGGTTGGCATTGGCAACACCGCTACCGGTGGTAAAGCGCTCTATAGCAATACAGCATCCTACAATACAGCGAACGGTTACGGAGCGCTCTACATTAACACTACCGGCGGCGATAACACCGCCGATGGTTTCAAGGCGCTTCTGAATAACTCGACGGGCAGTTGGAATACGGCCGAAGGTTATGAAGCCCTATATTCCAATACAACATGGAACAACAACACGGCCATCGGCTATCAGGCGCTCTACTCCAGCAACAGCGGGGGCGGCAACACCGCCAGCGGCTCCCAAGCGCTCTTCAGCAACAGGGGCCACGCCAATACCGCCAGCGGCCACCAGGCGCTCTACAGCAACACCACGGGCATCGAAAATACCGCCGTTGGCTTTAACGCGCTCCTGTCCAACACCACGGGTAGCGACCTCACATGTGTCGGTTATGACTGCACCGCCTCCGCCGACGCTCTCACCAATGCCACGGCCATAGGGGCCCACGCCGTTGTCGAGCAGAGTAACTCCCTGGTTTTGGGAGGCACCAACCAGCATGCCGTCATGGTGGGCATTGGCACGACGACGCCGTCTAATGTCCTCACCATCGGTCGAGGCACAGGCCACCCGGTAAGCGATAGCTGGGAAACCTACAGTTCGCGGCGTTGGAAGAAAAACATTCATCCGCTCGAGAACGCGCTCAGCAAGGTCGAGCAGCTACGGGGTGTCTCCTACGACCTGAAGGACTCGGGCAAGCACGAGATCGGCGTGATTGCCGAGGAAGTAGGTGAGGTAGTGCCGGAAGTGGTCAGCTATGAAAAGAACAGCAAAGATGCAACCGGAGTGGATTACAGCCGATTGACGGCATTGCTGATCGAGGCCGTAAAACAGCAGCAGAAGCAGATTGTCGCACAGCAAAATTTGATTCGCACACAGCAGCGGATGACGAGAGCACAGCAAATGGAAATCAGCACTCAGCGGACCTTGATGACCGCCCAGCAGAAGGAGATTGCGGGTCTAAGCCGTAAGGTTGGCCTGTTAGCAGTCAGCCTACGCACAGCCGGTTACCGCGACACGCCCTCTGTTCTCGCGTCTCAGGTGAAGACCGAGGAAATTGCTGAGGCTGCCACACACTGAACCCTGTAGCCCCCAGGTGGCACGGCAGGAAGGCATCCGGCTCACTCCAATGAGCGGGATGCCTTTTGTATTAACTGCTGACTGTCTCCATTCCTTACAGCCCGCCAGAGAAAACCGTGAGCTTGTGCTGGAAATCGCATGGCAGCGGCTTTCATCGCGAAAACTACACGGCGTGCAAGTACCAGTATTCAAGGGTGCGAATTGTTTGTTGGCCAGCCGACGATTGTTCTGCCTCATAGCAATGCCTGACGGCGTGGGGCGAGTCGAAAATAACATCGTTTGAAGATATGCTGGAACGGTTTTCAGAAAATGGTGGGCCCTCCCAGGATTTGAACCTGGGATCAATGGATTATGAGTTCTTAAGAAGGCGGACGGAAGTGATTTGCGACGGTCTATGACAATTCACTATCGTCTTCAGTCTGCCAACACTTAGCAGCCGTTCTCGCTCTCTCTCACCTGCTACCGTTTGCTATGGTTCTTTATGGAGAGGGGGCACAAAAGTGGGCACAGTCAGCTGGGGTGAACCCCTCGGTTGAGACAAAATCCAATTGGCCCCCAGCGCAGGCGCTTTTTTCGCGGCCCCCCCTCATGCAAGGTCAAGCACCCCCGTCTTTCCATGCGGCGCAACACTCGCGCAGGCGGGCGACCTCACAGGTTCGGTTCCCGGATTCTACCTAAGCGGCTTAGGTCGGCGGCGGCATCACGCGATGGATCAGCCAGGCCCGAATGAAAGGACTTTCCATATATTGCTTGCAGGCGAAACAGAGATACAATGGCTGCCGTTCTAGCGGTAAAAAAGGCATTCCGGCTAACTACTCCGAGATTACTATGCGAAATTTCGTCTGCTGGCTCGTCATTGCGGTGATTATTCTGCCAGCCGTCGCCGCTGCCGCTTCGCCTGAACTCGAGGCGCGTCGCAAGGCATTAAACGATCTTCTGCAGGAACAGTGGGAATAACGATGCGCGCCAACCCGCTTTACGCTTCGTTTCTCGGCGACAAGCGCTACAACGACCAGCTTGACGACTTCTCACAGAAGCATATCGATGAAGACCTTGAGCAGACACGGCAATTTCTGGTTTGTTTTCAAGCCATCGACACGACCGGTTTCCCCGATCAGGAAGTTCTCAACAAGCAGCTAATGGTTCGCGATTTGAAGATGACGCCGGAGGGTGCGCGTTTCAAACCGTGGGAAATGCCGGTCGATCAACAAAATGGCGTTCACATCCAATTGCCCGCGCTGGTAAATGTGCTCGCCTTCGACAGCGTCAAAGATTACGAAGACTACATCGCAAGGCTCAAACAAATGCCGCGGCTCTTTGGCCAAGTCGAAATCCAGATGCGCAAGGGGATAGCCGAAAATTGGATGCCGCCGAAGGGCGTGCTTGGCGAAGTCGTTAAGCAGGCAAACGAACTCGCTACTACACCAGCAGACAAGAATCCTTTCGCGCAACCATTCAACAGGTTTCCCGATGCGATTTCAGAAGCCGATCGCAAGCGCCTTCGCGAAACGGGACTCCGAATCATTCACGATTCGATCCTGCCTACTTATGCCAAGTTCACCACGTTTGTCCGCAATGAATACGAACCGAAAGGCCGCCCCGAACCGGGCGTTTGGTTTCCTCCCAATGGTGACGAGTACTATGCGTTCCGGGTAAGAGAGTCCACGACCACAGATTTCATGCCGGAAGAGATTCATCAGCTCGGGTTGGCGCAGGTAAAGGCCATCGAAGAAAAGTTTCGCGAATTGTTTTGGCCTATCGGCCTAGGAACTGATTGCTGGCTCCGTAGCGACAAAAGAATGTTCTTGCCCTCGCCTCGCCGCCCGGAGTGCCAGCGCCTGCCTGTGATCTCTATCCGATCCGATAGCCACGTCTCACCGCTGGATAGGCTTTCGGTCCTTCTATCGCACAGAGGCGAGCTGCTTGTGCTGCAACGTTACCGATAAGTTGTTGTAATCGCTTATATTCCGCCTTGCCTCTGGGTTGGTGCGCCTTTTGGCGCGGTAGATGCTTTTGGAGAAGGCGTGGGACAGAAACGGTTTGTATGAGTCCTCATAATTCGACAGAGAGGAGAACGAAAATGAAAATGAAAACGCTTTTCAAAGTAAAGTCACGACTCGCTTTGCTGCTCGCGCTGCTGACCCCGGCATCTGGTTTCGCTGCGAACTACTGCATCGCAACCAATGGCGGATTTGGCCACGGCGGCACAACCTTCATCGGACCGAGCTTTGCAGTACCGTCGGAGGGCAAATGCACTCCGTGGACAGGTTTTACAAAGACTGCCACCACCGTCATCGTGACGACTTACGGTACCGGCTGCCTTTCGAGCGATGGAACGGCACTCACAGTGGCCGTTTCCAGCGCCGACCCAAATTGGTTCGGTACCGGTGCCAACAACATCGGATTGGATTACATCCAGTTGACGCGGGGCAACGCGACCGAATCGTTCACCACCGGCTATGATCAGGGAGCCTTCGGCGGGAACGCGGAAGTGGTGAGTTGCACTTCCAGCCTGTTGCATCTCCCTTCGAGCCACGACTGAAGGACAAAACGATGCGCCGCCGGAGTTGAAAGTAAGCCAAGAGACTCCGCTGCCAATGGTAGCGACGGCATAACGGAACGACGGACGGAAAAGCGAATCGCCGACTTTCGACGGCCCGAGAAACCTACCGTAAGTTGTTAAGGCTTCGAGGTGCTCGGTACATCGAAGCCGTATCGCTTAAGGGTGTCGGCAACCGCAGTCGTTTTGATAAATGACAAGAATTGTCCTGCGGTCTCTTTGTTTCTTGAGGAGCTTAGGATGACGCATGCCTGCTCAATTGACGGGTATTCGCTAGGGGGAATCTCAACGTAACGTCCTTGATCTTTCATGTTGGGAGACAATGCCAGCGACAGTGCCACTATGCCCACATCAGCCGATCCAGAGACAACGAAAGACGCAGTCTGGGAGATATTCTCGCCAAGCACAAACTTGTCTTTCACTTTGTCGTAGACGCCCTCCTTTTTCATCGCCGCGACCGCGGCTTGCCCATATGGCGCATGTTGCGGATTCGCCACGGCGATCTTCGCGATCGAGGGGTTCAGCAAGGATTGCAAGCCAGAACTCAAATCGAGCTTCGAGTCCTTGGGCACCCAGACCACAATTCGTCCCCGGGCGTACTGGTAATAACTCCCCGGTTCGGTCAGCCCAGCCGCTTCGAGCTTCTTGGGGTAATCGAGATTAGCGGAGAAAAACATGTCAAACGGTGCGCCGTTCTGAAGCTGCTGAAAGAAGTTGCCTGACGAGCCGAAAACTAGCTCCACGCTTTTGCCCGTTTCCTTCTGGAACCCACCAGCCACATCTTGCATCGCAAACTGAAGATCTGCCGCCGCAGCAACTCTGATCTCTTGGGCTAGGCATGGTCGACAAAGGAGTAGTGCCCAGCATGCAAAGTGGATGTGTCTTCCGATCTTCATGCGTTCTCTCCTCCCGTCTATAATGACCAAACGACAATTTCAGCGAGAAACAAGCTCCGTGGCACAATCGAAGAGGTCCAGTTGGGCGACGTCATGGCTCATGTGGTCGTACGCGTGGGGGACAACCTGATCGAAAGCGCTATCACCCGACGCAGTGCAGACGAATTGAAACTCAAAAAGGGCGACACTGTCGTTGCCGTGGTTAAAGCTACAGAAGTCATGATCCAAAAGGACTGACTACTGCACATCTGTGATCTTCAAAGCGGTGACCTGCCGTACCCAGCGCGCCATCCTCTTTTCATCAGGAATTACGATTCGGTAGGGACCGGCATTGGCATCTAGTGGTTTCCCGTCTTGCAGGAAGGCGAGGATGATCTGTTTTGTCACTGAAGTCCGGGTCAATCTCAGGCAGCGCAATCACTACACGGTAACCATCGGCAGCTTCCACTAGCAGACATGAAGCTAACCGCTTGCCTTTTAAGGAGTGTCCGAATTCCACCCCCGCTTTTTCCAGGAGAGGCTTGAGCGCAACTCCTTCAACGGCAGCGGAAGTCTCCGAGGTGTGGGTCGTGACCTTAACATGCGCCAAGGATTCGATGTCCGCCTTCGTAAAGACGGTCTGTTTCCCGACTTCCGGTTGAATTGTGAGCTGCTGACATTGCACCAGCACCGCGTCCAACGTCAGAGCCACTAGCGCGAGGTAGAAGGGCAGAATCTTCTTCATGTTCAAACCCGCAAGATCATTACTTCCGTCGCTTTTATGAGTGCAGCGGCAGTCTGTCCCGGCTTTAGCTGCATTTCGCGGGCAGAGTGCGCAGTGATAATCGAGATGATCTGCTGATTTCCGATTGAAATGCTTACCTCCGCCATCAATCCGCTGATCTGTACGGAGTCTATTCGTCCGACTAGCTGGTTTCGACCACTCACGCGCTGGATCTCCGCTTTGCGTTCCTGCTTCGTTTTACCTCGGATTCTGAAAAGCAATCTGTCCACTTCGCGCTGCGGGATGCGGTGGTGTCCTCCAGCGGTCTGGGCGCTTTGAATCTTCTTTTTATAAATCCACTGCTTAATCGTCGGAAAGCTGATCCCCAGTTGCAAGGCCGCGTCCCGCAGCTTGAGTAGCCCTCCACCATTGAGCCCGGATTTGCGCTTCTTCTGCATCGAGGTGAAATCGTGCCCTCAACAAGTTTCTGGGGATGGTCTCGCGCAGCGACATCAGTATAGCCTATATTCACAGGGAAAATATTCTAAACCGCATATTCTTGGACAAGAGAAGCGTATGTCGTGTACACTTGCCGCTTCTGTCCCAAATGAGTAAGTTTTCGAGGTCGAAAATGCGCAAGGCTTGCCTGTTTATCCCAGCAGTTGGTTTTTTGCTTTCGTCATCCTTGGCGTGGGCCCAAACGGGAGCGAGCCTTTCCGGCGTGGTGACGGACCAAACCGGCGCAGCCCTTCGCGATGTCGCGGTGACAATCAAGAACGTTGATACAGGTGCAACACGCACGAGCAAAACCGACGGCGTGGGGCACTTTCAGGAGTCCGGCCTGCCTGCGGGGCACTTCGAGATACATGCGGCAAAACAAGGGTTCGCCGATGAAACGCGCACCGGAATCAGCTTGGCGGTTGGCCAGGACGCCACGGTCGACATTAAGATGCAGCGAAGCACCCCCGACGC
>DASPTQ010000098.1:0-3788 GCA_035623335.1 Terriglobales bacterium | reverse complement strand
GCCTTCATCCAACGATCTAAATCAAAACGTGTGGCAGGAATCCATCCTTCCGCATAGATCCTGCCGCTGCTGTCTTTTACGCAGTAGCTGATCTTTTGCTTGTGAACATCCAGTCCGATGTAATACATAGGTCCCATGAGGAGCCTCCTTGGTGTCTCTGAATCAGCTGGTCGCTGAGTTCAGCTTTTGTACACCAAGCGCTCCTCCCTTGACCTATACATTCAAACTAACCGGGACTTGTCAGTTTGTACGCGAGATTTGCTGTAACACTGTGTTCACATAAGCCAGACCCAGATGACGCAAACCGTTGCTGTCAGTCACCAACGGCGCTATACAACTGATTCCAATGGGAGAGGCAGCACAAACCCGGACGTCCGATACCCAGCTTTTCCGTGACGTTTTCGATGCGAGTCCTATCGGGATCGCGGTGGAAAGTTTGGAAGGACAAGTGCTTTTCGCTAATCCAGCCCTCTGCTCAATGCTGGGTTTCAGCGAAGAGGAATTGCGACGCAAACATTGCGTTGATTTTTCACCGCCTGAGGACGCTGAAAAGGACTGGGCGCTTTTTCAGCAATTGCGAGCAGGTTCGATATGTCACTACCAACTAGAAAAACGCTACTTTCGGCGAGACGGCTCTTTGATGTGGGGAAGCTTAAGTATCTCTTTGTTGGACAGTCGTCCATCTCCAATCGTACTAGCGATGGTGCAGGACATTTCGGATAAAAAAACATCAGAACAAATGCGTAGGCTCGCGGAACAGGAACTCGCTTCCGCAGGTGAGCGGCTTCATCTTGCGATCGAATCTGGCTCAGTCGGAGGTTGGGATTACAACCTCAAGACTGGTAAGAAAGTCTGGTTCGGGGAGACGCACGCCCAACTTGGAATGGCACCCGATGAGACACCGGGATCGTTTGAAGAATCTTGGGATCGTATACATAAGGATGACCGCGAACATTTGCAGCATGCACTTCGAGTAGCCAGAGACAAACACGAGCAATTCACCGAGGAATTTCGTGTTGTTTGGCGGGATGGGACAACTCGCTGGTTGCGCTCGCGAGGTCGGTTCTTCTACGCCGCGAACGGGGAACCCGAGCGCCTGCTTGGGCTGTCGGTAGACATCACGCAGAGTAAGCAAGCCGAACAAGACCTTCGCGAGAGCGAACAACGGTTTCGTCTGGCGGCACTGGCAGGGAGGATGTTCGCCTATGAGTGGGATGCCGGCACTGACGTGATGGTGCGCTTCCCCAAGAGTCTCGAAATCTTCGGGGCAGATGAAAAGACGCAGACTTCCGGGCGGCAAATATTCGCTAACTGTCACCCAGACGACCGAAAAAGACTTACGGCCGCGGCTTCCCAGCTCAGTCCCGAGAACCCCTATCTGGAAGTTAGCTACCGCACGATACGTCCAAACGGTACCGTGAGATGGGTAGAAGCAAACGGTCATGCGTACTTCGACCAACGAGGCCAGATGTTGCGGATAATAGGTACGGCAGCGGACGTTACCGAGCGCAAACGGATTGAAGAGGCGCTGCACGAGAGCGAGGAACGGTTACGCTTAGCGGTCCAGGCAGGCAGGATGTATGCATTTGAGTGGAATGCCGCGACCGACGAGATAGTGCGCACAGGGGAATGCGCGGAAGTCTTCACCTGGCTAGCGGATCCCTCGAGAGATACAGGGAGGCAATTCCTCGCTCGAGTGCACCCCGACGATCGCGAATCCTATAGTACCTTGGAAACTGCGCCTACCCCCGAGAATCCTACTTATCAAACCAACTATCGCCTGATGCGGCCTGACGGCAGCGTCATTTGGCAGGAAGAGAGTGGGCGGGCTTTCTTTGATGAACAGGGCAGGATGACGCGAGAAATAGGAATGGTAGCGGATGCAACTTCGCGTAAACTTGCCGAAGAAACACTCCGTCAGCGAGAGATTGAACTCTTAGAGGCGCAGCGCGTCGCAAAAGTCGGGAGCTGGCAATGGAATCCGGAATCTGGTGAAATCACTTGGTCTGAGGAGCTCTACCGGATCGCTGGCCGCGATTCCGATCTGCCGCCTCCTGCCTTTGGTGAACAAACAAAGCTGTATACCTCAGAAAGCTGGGAACACTTGAGGAACGCCGTCGCGGAGGCGTTGCGAACCGGAACACCGTACAAACTCGATCTGGAGATGGTTCGCCCCGACGGCAGCACAAGATGGGTCATCGATCGAGGTGAAGCGGTGCGCGACGCGGAGGGCCGAATCGCCTACCTGCGTGGCACAGCTCAAGACATCACCGAACGCAAGCGTGCGGAGAACGAGCTGCGTGCGAGCGAAGAGAAGTTCCGCAGTGTCTTCCGGGACGCAGCCGCGGGCATGGTGATTGTCTCGCTGGAGGGCCGTTTTCTTGCTGCGAACCAGGCCTTTTGCGAGTGTCTTGGCTATCCGGAAGAAGAGTTGCTCCAAAAGACCGTCCAGTCCATTACTGTTGAAGAAGACTGGCCCAACTTCTCCCGGAGGCTCAGCGAAATGCTTGACCGAGGCAAAGGCTTCCAAGGGGTTGAAAAGCACTCCAAGCACAGAAGCGGGCGCATTATCGCCACGGAATGCAACGCATCCTTGATTCGTGGCCCTGGCGGTGAGCCCCGGTATATCGTTGTGCAGGTTCTAGATGTGACTCAGCGCAAACTGGCAGAGGAGGCCCTTTCCAGCGTGAGCCGTAAATTGATTGAGGCCCATGAGGAGGAACGCGCGCGGATTGCCAGAGAGTTGCACGACGATTTTAATCAGCGCGTTGCTTTGGTGGCGGTGAATCTGGAAAGAGTGAGGCAAGATCTTCCGGCTTCAAGAAGCGAATTGCGAAGTTGTATCGATGAGATTCTAAAATCCGTTGAGGAGCTGGGGACCGATATCCATAGATTGTCGCATCGTTTGCATTCCTCGAAACTGGAATACCTAGGATTGGTCGCAGCGTCCGACAGTTTCTGTAAAGAGGTTTCAGATCGGTGGAATGTTGAAGTTAACTTTCACACGGAGAACGTTCCCAAGACTCTCCCAAGAGAAATTTCACTTTGTCTTTTCCGCGTTTTGCAAGAAGCAATCCAGAATGCCATCAAACACAGTGGTGTACGACGCTTCGACGTGTCGTTAATAGGCACCTCCAATGAGGTCCAGTTATGTGTTCGTGATGCAGGGGTTGGCTTCGATTCTGAAAAGGTAATCATTGGACTCGGGCTCACCAGCATGAAGGAACGGCTAAAACTGGTCGAAGGTCAGCTTTCTATTGATTCCAAACTGCAGGCCGGAACAATTGTTGAGGCCCACGTGCCCCTTAGCCTCGGAACTAAATCAGCGGGAGCAGCCGGACGATAACGTCAAAGCTGGCCGACCGTACACGTCTTCCGGGAAAGTGGTTCAGAAGAGACTGTGGCCGCTGTGCGATGCGTTGAAAATCCCTCGGGCAGGCTTTCATGCCTTCCGGCACATGCACGCCACAATTCCCCTTGAAAGCCACTCCCAAGGTCGCCCAAAGACAACTCCGCCATGCGGATTCTCGCGTCACCCTAGACCACTACGCGCATTCGATTGACAGTTCTCACAGAGAAGCAGTGGAAAGAGCAGCCGCGTTTCTGGACCGTTGTGGACCGAAAACTGAAGGACCGGTGAACTAAAGTGAGCGGCCTGAGACATAGGTAACACATTGTACCGGACACATAGGTGACACTTTCCTCCCTTAAAGGGAGGGAGAGATGCCTTGGAAGGAGTGTTCGGTGATGGACGAGAGGATGCAGTTTGTGGCTCGCCGGCTAGCCGG
>DASPTQ010000097.1:0-30347 GCA_035623335.1 Terriglobales bacterium | reverse complement strand
GGTTGTGGTAATGCACTCGTCACCGCGGCCGATTCCCAGGGCTTTGAAGGTGAGCCAGAGCGCGTCAGTTCCGTTCCCCACTCCGATCGCGTACTTGGTTCCGTGAAAGTCTGCCAGTTCCCTCTCAAACCGTTGGAGCATAGGTCCCATGACGTATTGACCGCTTTCCAAGACTTCCTGGATGCTGGCCTCAATCTCTGCCCTAATGTTGTGATACTGACGTACATGTCCGTAGAAGGCGACGCTGAGTTTGGTTTCCAGCATAACGATCCTCTTCTAGAGCCGTGGACTACACACGTCCGCTCCCGCGTTGAATTGGGATGTCACAATGTCGGCCTTGACGCGGGAGGTTCGCGCAACCTCTGGAAAGCTCCGCCTAAATGCTACGGACGCCTCCTTGAAGACGCCATGATTGCGCTCACGTCAAACTGTGATTCGAAGTCCGATCATGGGTTGGGTCTTACTTTGTGGCAGTTGGCTCCGGAATGACTTCTCCAGCGGTTCATCAGTCCTCCAAAACGCAATCGAACCGCTACCGTACAAACCAACGCGGCCGTGATCGGGAGGCCCGTACCACATGATGGTACGGTTATCGCAGCCAGGCGGTCGCCTGAGGGAGGAAAAGTTGCCGCCCGCCCACATCGTACCTGGTGAGCCCAACACCTGCTCGTGTTCAAGCACAAAGGGGTGAGTTACGTCACAGTTTTGCTTCGCTTCTTTGAAGTATTTTCTCGCTATCATGTGCTTTCGAGCAGGTGGTATACATAGGGAAGAGTTAAGCTATCTTTTTCCCAACTTAGAGCAACTCTTTTTCCGCAAGATATATGTCCACCACGCAACCGTTTTCAATGACTAGGGAGGCGTCTGTGGAGGATCCGGACCAGGGTTGGTTTGGGCGCCTCATGTGCCTGGATATTTTCCGTGGGCTAGCAGTCGCTGGCATGATTGTAGTCGACAACCCTGGCAGCGACGACGGAGCATATTGGCCCATCAAGCATGCCGAGTGGAACGGCTGGACTCCCGCCGATTTCATTTTTCCCTCCTTCCTGTTCTTGGTCGGGATTTCGATCGTGTTCTCATTTTCGAACCGGCTTCGTCGTGGCGACTCGCGGAAGGAGATCCTGTTGCACGCTGTGTGGCGAAGCCTCGTCTTGATTGCGATCGGACTGCTGGTGAACGCCTCTCCGATTGTTGGTTTGGACTTCCACACCTTTCGCTTTGAAGGAGTCACGCAGCGGATTGCTCTCTGCTACTTGGCCGCCGCGGGGATGGAACTGTGGTCTAGCCGTCGCGGGCAACTCATTGCACTCGCTGCGTGCATGATCGGGTACTGGGCGATCCTCCGATTTGTGCCCGTTCCCGGATATGGTGTGCCCGGACGTGACATTCCATTCATGGATCCTTACCGCAACCTGCCCGCATGGCTGGACTGCAAACTGTTCATGGGCCACCTGTACAACGGAAATCGCGATCCGGAGGGAATCATCCATACGATCCCCGCCATCGGGACCACGCTGATCGGTGTTTTGACCGGGCATTGGCTTCGTACCAGCAAAACGCCGACAATCAAGGCTGCAGGCATGCTTTTGGTTGGCGTGGTTGGTCTGGCTGCGGGCTTGTTCTGGAACCGCTGGTTTCCCATCAACAAGAACCTTTGGACCAGTTCTTTCGTCTTATTCAGCGGAGGATTTGCCCTTATCTTCCTGGCGTTCCTCTATTGGTTGCTCGAGATCAAGCAGTGGCGCGGAGTATGGACGATGCCGATCCTGGTCTTTGGTATGAATGCGATTACTGGATTCGTTGCTGACTCACTGGTGTATGGACCGGGTTATACGTTCACTGCGAAGGGGCCACGGGGAGTCAGCATGCCCTGGCACGAGGCAGCGCAAGCGCACCTCGAATCGTTCGGCTTGAGCACGCCAAACGCATCGCTGGTATATTCGCTGTCCGCCATGTTGTTCTGCTGGATTCTGCTTTGGCTTCTCTGGCGCAAGCAGATCTTTATTAAGATCTGAGGGTAGACCGATTCCGAGCTCACAGTTTCCCCGCAAACTGTGCCCCGGTTATCGTCTCCTGGTTGAAGTTCACAGAACCCTCGCCGGTTCAATTCGCCCTCCAAAATCCACCCTTGGCAGATAAACCAAGCCCGTTCTTGGACATAGCCGTGCGGTTCCATCATCCACCACCGGGCCCGCTCGCCGCTTGGGTAACGCTCCTTGCCAGTCTCGGTAGCGGCGCTCCCCAGTTTTTCCCTGGTGAGCCGGATCACAATCCGAGGTGCTTTGCGTCACCGCCAGGTAACTCCTAGCCACGCACACTGATAGCAGGACAGGGCAGACCTCCTGCGGTTCGGCACTGTCCAACAAGTGGCTTTTCTCGGGACATCGGACTGTCTGAGAAAGTCACGGGAAGGTGTTTATGCTCTCACCTTACGGAATGGACCTCGTCGAGAACTGCCTTACATGCAAGCTGCGCGCTGACCGCATTTTCTGTAGTCTGCCTGCTCCCACCCTGCAGGCGTTTGAAAACATAAAATTTACCTCGGCATACCCCGCCGGCGCTGTGTTGTTTGTGGAAGGCGAACAGCCACGGGGCATATTCGTGCTTTGCAAGGGCCGCGTAAAGCTCTCCATCGGTGCCAGTAATGGCAGGACCCTCATTGTAAAGATTGCCGAACCCGGAGAGCTTTTGGGATCAAGCGCCACAGTTTCAGGCAAGCCGTACGAAATGACAGGGCAGACGATCGATCCCTGCCAAATAAGCTTTGTGAAACGCGATGACTTTCTCGCTTTCCTCAGGCAGAACAGCGATGCCTGTTTCAAGCTGGCAGAACAATTGAGTGAGAAGTACCACAATGCCTGCAAGGAAGTCCGTTGGCTGGGACTATCCCACTCAGCTGCAGAGAAGCTGGCGAGATTATTGTTGGAGTGGAGTTCCAAGAAGCGCGATGGCTTGCGGTCGGAAGCACGGATTAAAGTCGGGCTAACCCATGAAGAGATAGCGCAGATGATCGGGACGTCGCGAGAAACGGTGTCGCGACTCTTTGCCGACATGAAAAGACGCCAAATCTTGCAGGTAGACGGTGCGACGTTGGTGATTCGCAATCAGGCGGCCCTTCGCGCCCTAATCAATGCCAACTAGCCTCATCACCTCGACCGACAAGATCTGCCCGTTTCTAGCCGATCCGTGGACCGGAATCACAACTTCCTGTGATACCGGTCACGGCCCACGGATGCATGCTCCTCTTATGGTGGCACTTGAGGCGAAGAGAAAGCGCTCAAGTTCGAGGTGGAAAGGGGAATCTTATGGCACCGCCGGACGGCAGCTCGCAGCATTCCCAGGCAAATCAGAACAAACCCCGTCTGATTTTCTGGGAGTTGACCAAGGGCTGTAATCTTCGCTGTGTTCATTGCCGTGCCAGCGCTACGGAACTCAGTTCTCCATCCGATCTGTCAACGAAGGCTGCGCTAGACATCATTGATCAGATTGCTGCAGTCTCCACTCCCATCCTGGTGTTGAGCGGCGGCGAGCCGCTCTTCCGCTCGGATGTCTTTCAACTGGCTCGCTACGGCACCGACCAAGGCCTGCGCGTGGCGCTGGCCACCAATGGCACACTGGTCACAAAAGAGTGCGCGCGGATGATCGTGGATGCAGGCGTGCGTCGCGTAGCCATCAGCCTGGACGGCGCCGATGCCCGCACCCACGATGCGTTTCGCGGCATTTCCGGTGCATTCGATGCTGCGCTCGCCGGGTTTCGTAATCTGAAGAACCTGGGAATGTCGATGCAGATCAATACCACCGTTGCCCGTCACAATGCCCATCAACTCCCGGATGTGCTGAACCTGGCAAGATCGCTGCGAGCAGACGCGCTCCACACGTTCTTGTTGGTACCGGTAGGATGCGGTGTGGATATCGCCGATGAACAGATGGTTCCTCCCGCCGAATACGAAGAGATTTTGAATTGGTTTTACGATCAATCTCTCCAGGGTGGCATCGAGTTGAAAGCGACTTGCGCGCCTCATTACCTTCGCGTGGTGCGGCAACGGCGTGTTGCGGACCGACGGGCGGCACAGATTTCCAAGGGAGTGGCGGACAGCATCGAGAGTTTGCCAACGGTACCTTCGATTGGCCCGACGGAGATGGCGATGCCAGGTTCAACTGGAATCGAATTGAAGGCTCACGGAGTGGGACTGCCGGTGGGTCACCCGGGAATGCATCCCTCCGACATGAACTCCATGACCAAAGGCTGCCTGGCCGGGACGGCCGTATGTTTCATTTCCCATCAGGGCGAAGTCTATCCCTGCGGATACTTGCCTGCTCTAGCCGGAGACTTGAAGCGGCAATCCTTCGCTGAGATCTGGCAAAATTCGATCGTATTCAAGGAGCTCCGCGACGTGGGCAACCTCAGGGGAAAATGTGGCTGCTGCGAGTTTCGGAATATATGCATGGGCTGTCGCGCCCGCGCATACGCCGCTACCGGAAATTATCTCGACGAAGAGCCCTTCTGCGTTTACCAACCCCGCATGGCAAACGTAAAGGATGCCCGAACTCCCGCGCGGTCGATGGGCGTCCAACGCTAGACAATCGAAGGACCGGCAAGGTAACCCGTTTCAACCCTGTTCCCAGGTCAAGCTGAGATGCTGAGATGTTCCGTCTCCCACCGAGGCGTGGCAAAAGGCGCCCTTTGAGGGTGATATTCCCCTGTTTTTTCCGCGGCGGCAAACAGGCAAGGCTCATAGGTCGAGCTAAATGCATGAAAACAATCCGCCTCTAATGATTCGCCTAAGACTCGCTTTGGCCCACTGGATGCCTTTTGCGTGGTAGAGGCACTTGCCGGAGGGCAAAGTCGTGGAACCGACTCTCGTGGTCATCGGTCTCAACCACCGTACAGCCCAGGTCGCGGTGCGTGAGCGTTTCTGGCTTAGCGAAAGCGCTCGCTACGAAGCGTTGCTGCATTTGTTCAAAGCGGAAGGCATCGAAGAGGTTGTAGTGCTGGCAACCTGCAACCGCACGGAGTTCTGGCTCTGGGCAAACGATGTCACCCTCGCCGCCAATTCCCTGCTCCGCTTTCTCACGGCGGAATATGGACTGAAGCTCTGCGAATGGAGACACTTTTACCGCTTGCTGGATGAAGCGGCTCTCGTCCATATTTTCCGCGTCGCGTCAAGCCTGGACTCGCTGGCAATCGGCGAGCCGCAAATCATTGCCCAAGTAAAAGAAGCATGGAAACAGGCGCAGAAGGTCGGAGCGACCGGCCGCTTTCTGGATGCGGTGCTGCAAAAGGCACTGACGGTCTCAAAACGCGTTCGCAACGAGACTGCGATTGGAAAGTCCTCCGTTTCTATTCCTTACGCGGCAGTTGAACTGATCCGCCAAGCCTTCGGCTCCCTCGCGGGTAAGAAGGTACTTCTGCTAGGCGCCGGAAAGATGAGCGAGATCTCGGCACGAGGGCTGATCGGTAACGGGGCTAGTTCCGTCCAAGTGATCAACCGTACTTTTGAGCACGCGGTGGATCTGGCCGCCAAACTGGGGGGGCACGCGGTTCCGTTCGAGGAGCGCTGGCAACATATGGCTGAGGCGGACATTATCATCAGTTCGACCTCATGTCCCCACACCATTCTCAGTCGCGAAGAAGCGGAACTCTTGCTTCGAGAGCGGGATAACCGGCCATTGGTAATCGTCGACATCGCTATGCCTCGTGACATCGATCCCCAGGTGCGCGAAGTGAAGGGAGCTCATCTTTACGACCTGGATGATCTGGAAGACATCGTCAGCCGCAATGCCGACGAGCGCAAGGCCGCCGCCACGGAAGCGGAAACCATCCTTCTCAGTGAGGCGCAGGGGTTCCATAGCAAGCTCGCCGCTGAGCGCGTAGTGCCAACGATCGTTGCCCTGCGCCAGCGGCTGGATCAAATTTGCCGGCAAGAACTGGAGTGCTTTCGACAGGAGAACGGGCCCTTCCCGATGGACGTGGACCAGATGTTCACTGCAATTATGTCCCGGGTTACAGAGAAGATCGCAGGGTCCCTGGCCCGTGAACTCAAGCAGCTTCCAGAAAAAGCAGAACAGGAGCAGATGACCCGCGCCGTGCGGCGGCTGTTCCACCTGCAAACGCCCGAACCGGCGCTTGCCGGCACCATATCAGCGAGGGAGCAATGAAGATCATGCCCAGGAGAGAGCCGACATCCGCCAGCCGGCAGGCGCCATGGACCAGCACGCAAGCGTACCTGCTGGCCGTCTTTTGCTTGCTTCTGGGTGTCGCTCTCGGCTACCTGTTTCGGGCTTCCGCCTCTCCCGACGCAATGTATGGACCCGCTTCCCCAGTCGATAGGGAACGACAGTCGGCACAGCCTCAGTTGAGTCCGGAAGAGCAAAAGCAGATGGTGGATCAAGCTGTGGCGCCGCTGCTGGCCACCTTAAAGTCTAAACCCGACGACTTCGCCACCATTGTGAACGTGGCCGATCTCTACTATGACGGTCGGCAATTCCCCGAGGCAATCCAGTATTATCGCCGAGCCGTGAGGATCCAACCACACAATCCGGACGTACTTACCGACCTCGGGACATCCCTTTGGTACACCGGCGATGCCGACCAGGCGATCGCCAATTTCGAGCAAGCGCTGAAGTATCGTCCCGATTCTCCAGAAGCCCTATTCAACCTGGGCGTGGTTCGCTGGCAAGGGAAAATGGATCCAAAAGGGGCAACGCAGGCCTGGGAGGAGCTGCTAGAGCGAAATCCGAACTACCCACAGAGACAACAGATCGAAGAGTATATCGCGAGAGCCAAGCAGCACGCCAAAGGGTAAGGCTCTCCCTGCCAACGAGGCGCGCCGAAACCCCATTCCTTGCCTGTTCCGCTGAAACGGGGGTGCCTATCCTTGCACGACGTTACCTTCGTGTTCCTACTTCTCTTCACTGCTCCTCGGCGACTCCTGTCGCCTCCTCATCTCCATGAAGCAATCCAAACTTCTTCAACTTGTAGCGCAGCGCGTCGCGGCTGATGTCCAACAGCTTGGCAGCATGAGTTTGATTGCCGTTGGCTTGGCGCATGGCGAGTTCAACCATGGTGTGCTCCACCTCTTCGAGAGAAGTCCCGCCCTGCGGAATATAGAGTCGCGGCAGCGACCTACCGTCAGGCAGGGTCGTACCGGACTCGCTCGGTGAAGTGGTTCGCTCAAAGGCGGTAAGTCCTCCCGACTGCCCTACCGAAAAGGGTAAATAAACGGGCCGCAACAGCGGCTCGTCTTCGAGAATCATGGCGCGCTCGATGGCATTTCTCAGCTCCCGGATGTTACCCGGCCAGTTGTGGCTGACCAGCAGCCGCCGCGTCTCGTCAGTAACGCCGCGAACCGATTTCTTGAATCTTCGGTTGTAGTGTTCGATAAAGAACTCCACCAGCGGCAGGATGTCTTCCTTCCTCTCACGCAGCGGTGGAATAAAGATGGCAATTATTGCCAGCCGGTAGTAGAGATCCTGACGAAACTGTCCTTCGCGCACTGCTTTCTCGAGGTCGCGATTGGAGGCGGCAATCACACGCACATCGACCTGCGTGTCCCGCGTTCCGCCCACGCGCCGAATGACCTGATCTTCGAGAACACGCAGCAGCTTGGCCTGAAGCAGAGGAGACAACTCCCCAATCTCATCGAGAAACAACGAACCGCCATCGGCCGTTTCAAACAGACCTTTCTTCATCTGCTTAGCGTCGGTGAACGCACCTCGCTCGTGGCCGAAAAGTTCGGCTTCCATCAGCGTCTCGGGAATCGCAGAGCAGTTGATTGCCACAAAAGGCTTCGCCTGCCGCGCACTCTCGTAGTGAATCGCCTTCGCAATAAGGTCTTTGCCGGTGCCACTCTCGCCCTGAATCAGAATCGTCGTGGCCGAGCTGGCCGCGACCTTTTGCACAAAATCCATGAGCTCAATCATCTTGGCGGAGATCGCCACCACGTTGTGGTACCCGGTTCGGCGGTGCACTTCACCGCGCAGCGCCTGCACTTCGGTACGCAACCTGGTGGTCTCCAAAGCATTTTTCATCGCCACGTGGAGTTCATCAAAGTCCAGGGGCTTGCCGACGAAATCGTAAGCCCCAAGCTTGAGCGCCGTCTTGATATCGTCAAGTTGCGGATCCGCCGTGATCATGATGACCGCCCGAGCGTCGCCGGTTCGCTTGAGCTCCTCGAGCACCTGAATGCCGCTGATATCGGGCAAGCGGACGTCGAGCAACACCAGGTCAGGGCACTCATTCTGCGCCAATTTCAGAGCTGAAGTACCGGTGTCAGCTTCCATCACTTGATAACCCCAGTCCTCACACTTCTGGCGCAGAGACCAACGAATGAGGCGTTCGTCGTCAACGATCAGGACCTTGAGCGCAGGCATCGGTTCTTAGCTAGATTACTACGAACGAGCAGGCAGGGTGCCGGGCAGACTGGGGAAGGCCTCGCAATGGCTGACCAGCCTACGAAATCCATGCTTTGTGGAGCGGGCAGCGGCGGCCGCGGATCGCAATGGGGCAGGTAACACGCTAGGGGAAGATCTTGATCAGAGGCCGATTGCCTAAACCCATGGTACGGCTGGGCAAACTATCCGTCTGCAGGGCTTCTTATGAAGCCGTCCGCTCAGCAACCGGTCCGCCCAAAGGCAGAAACACCACGAACTTGCTGCCCTTCCCGAGAACGCTGCTGACCTCAATGCGCCCGTGGTGCTCCTCCACGAGGCGGCGAGCGAGAGAGAGTCCAAGGCCGGTGCCATTGCTCTTGGTTGTGTAAAATGCTCGAAAAATACTGGGCAAATTCTCGGCAGGGATGCCACGGCCACTGTCGCTGACCACAATCATTGCACACCCGTCGTGGGGTGCGATCTCGACGCGGATGGTGCCTGCATCATCGATAGCCTCAACCGCATTCAACAGCAAGTTCAGCAGCACCTGATGAATCTGAATACTGTCATGATCCACCTCCACCAAGTCGGGCGACTTCACAAGCTCGATCTTTATGGGTTTGGAAAGCGCCTGCTGGCGCGCCAACATCACCGCATGTTCCACGGTCGTATTGAGATCACTCGAGCGAATCTGCGGAGGATGTGGCCGCGCCATCTCCAGCAGGTCGGTAATCGCGCGGTTGATTTGTGCGACTTCCTGACGAATGTCCTTGACCACCGCCTTCGCCGGACTGCTTGCCGGCAGATCACGACCGACGATCTCGATCACCCCTGCGATTCCCGCCAGTGGATTGCGAATTTCGTGCGCCAACCCGGTGGCGAGTTCACCCAGAGTAGCCAGGTGCTCAGCACGAGAGATTTGGGTGCGGTGCAGGCGTTCGATTTCATCCCGACCCTCGCGTAACTGGCGTAACATGCGGTTGAAGTTGCGTCCCAGATCTCCGATTTCGTCGTTGCGGCGTGAGAAGCTGACTGCGACATCCAGATTGCCCCTGCTCACTTCTGCGATCTTCTCTTGCAGTTCGACCATGGGTCGCTGGATAAAATGGGCCAGCACGACAATCAGTACCGCACAAATGGCGACCGCCCCGGCTCCCGCCAGCATCAGCACAGCGTGGCGTTCTGGGTCCCGCAGCGAAACGGTTGCCAGAAGGAAGAGAAACAAGCCCATTAGCAACACTACGGCTACAGGCAACACTGCTTTCACCTGCCAATTGACGCGTACAGATCCCAAAACTTGTTTCTCCCTGGGTAAACCGCCGCTACTTCGGCGTGTTACCAGTTCAGTCCCCTCCGAACTCATCCTTGAGCGGGTTTTGTCTGAATGGCTGTGTCATCTTGCACCCCGGCTGTCGCGGTCACGCATAAGCATGCAGGCCGGGAAGCAAATAGGTCACTCCAAAAAACGTAAACATCACCACCCCAAAGCCGAAGATCGCGAAGTAGGCTGCGCGACGTCCTCGCCATCCCCGGGTAATGCGCGTGTGCAGATAGCCGGCATACACCAGCCAGGTGATTGCGGCCCACGTTTCTTTGGGATCCCAACTCCAGTACGAGCCCCAAGTTCGGTTCGCCCAGTAAGCCCCGGCAGCGATCATCAAGGTGAGTAAGGGGAAGGCGATGGCAATGGTTCGATACGTGATCCGGTCAAGCTCCTCGGCAGGCGGCAGCATGCGCTCGAGATCGTCACGCCTCCAGAGCAACAAGAGATACAACAACGAAGCAAATATTCCGCCCACCAGCCCGGAGAGCAGGAACGGGCTGGCAGCGAGGTTCGTAGAAAACAAACCATCAGCATCGAGGGAGCGGTAGCGTCCGTCCCGAACACGCAGCAGAAAGAACACCAGCGCCAGCACCTGTAGCAGGATGCTTACAAACTCAGCGCGATTGGCGAGGCTCAGGAAGCCATCGTCGGCAGTCCTGCGCCATACGAGGTAGAAGAAAAACGGGGCAGATACGGCCGCGAGGACTACCAGCATCATCCAGCCAAGATCAGGAATTACTACGAAAAGCCGTACACCTTTGGCCAGAAAAGCTTCAGACTTTTCCTGCGGGTTCCACGCCACTACGCTCAATGCACCCCATTTCTCGAAGCGAGTCAGCACAGCAACATAGATGGCCATGCCGAACAAGCTTGTAGCCGCCAAAAAAGTTTCGGTCTGCATCTTGTCTTGGATGAGGAACATCATGGCGAGGGCAAAGCTCAGGGCGCAGGCGGCGTAGGCCAGCATGGCCAGAGTCACGTGTACGTGCAACCATGTGGACTGCAGCGCAGGTACAAGCGGGTGTACCTCGGTCCGCAGCAACTGCATCAGAACGACGCCCACGATTGCGACCGGCATGGTCACAGTGCCGATGACTTTCACGCCGTAGCGCTTCTCCGCGACCAGGGTTAGGACTGCCAGCGTCCACACAAAGCTGAGCAGCATTTCATAGACGCTGGCGAAGGGCGGGTGCCCGGCCTCGTACCAGCGGCGCGCCACCGCACCAGTGTTCGCTACCAGCCCGGCCCAGGTGGCGAGAGAAGCAAACCGGACATACGACGAAAGGCCCGTCACCCCAAAGCCTAGATAGAGCACTGCAGCGGCCGAGTAAAAAATGAGAGCTCCAAAAAGCAGATATGTTTCATCCCACAGGTTCTCGCTCTTTGCCATGCTCAGGAGTGCCATGAGCAGCAGAAAGCTCACCCCCAACCCGACCAATACAACCAGCGTGGTGCCAGTAGCCGGTTGCGCTTCAACTCTTGTACGCGCCATAAGGCATTGCTCCGATCTCGGGCTCACCTTGCGGTGACTGCAATAATCTGTGCCGCGGCTCTGCCCCTGATTGGACCTTAATTTCCGATTTGATTTCGCGAACTAGCTCTTCGAAGCGCCGCGCGAAGACATCTTTATTCTTATTGGCGACGCCGCCCACCCAGAGCATCAGACGGCCGTGCGTATCGCGTACCGGCACCACCCAGAAGCGCATGTGAACCAGATAAAAGACAACTCCCAAGCCGAGGACCATCATCATCACTCCTGCCCATACTGTCCACTGTCCCGGTTCGTGCGAAACGGAGAGACCTGTGAAATGCATCATGCGGAGATCGCGCACTTCGAACCGGTAAGGTGACAACGAGTTCTGTTCAAAGCCGGGGATGGGAGGCAGCCACACATTCACCGCTTGGCCCGATTTCTTCGATTCGACAATAAGATGTAGGGCTGGGTTATCCACTTGATTGGAGCGCGCATAAACTTGCCCGTTCGCCACCACGTAGTCGGGAATGAATTCAGCGACCCGGACCGAAGTTTCCGTGTCCAGCGCCACTGTCTCATGCGTGCCTAAGACCAGCTCTTTCACCTCCCCCTTCCCGCTCGCTGGACTAGCCCCAAGGATGATCCTCTCTAGTTTGCCGGTGTTTCCGTAGCTCGACTGGTAAAAACGGATACCGCCGTAGATCAGGGGATCGTTCACGACAATTTCTTTCCCCACGACCATTCGTCCGCCCTCGACAATCGCCAGCTTCGACCACCACTTCCTGGGTGTGCCGTCCGCATAATTTTCCTGGCCTGCGCCGTCGCAACGGATCGCAAAGGGAAGCCTATGCACTACTCCATCGTGCAGTTGCAACTGGCTTGCTTGTTCTCCTGGCGAAAGGAGGAGAAACCCCCGCCAGCCGTAGAGTGCATCCACGATTCCCCCGAGAAATATAAGGAGGAGGCTGGCGTGCACAACGTAAACCGCCAGTTCAGAAATTCGGTTTCGTTCTCCAAATAAAGAGAAACTGCTCTCGCGAACGATGCGTTGGGGCTTCAATCCGGCACGACCAAGAACCCGCTCCGCCGCGGTGATGCCCGTTTCTTCTTCCTCGATCATGATGCGAGTTTGATGAGCCAGCGCTTTCAGGAAACTTTCATCTGCGCTTCGATAAGGCCGCGAATAAAAGCGCCAGGAGTTTGGAAAGCGTTGAACCGAGGCTGCAATGAGACTTAAGCTCACCAGAATCAGCAGCAGGACAAACCACCATGCATGGAAAACATCAGTGAGGCCGACTGCGTCCAGCAGGCGCAGGACCTGAAAGGAGTAGGCGCGCTGCATCTCGTCCGGGTCCGTGACCGGCCGTTGCAGGATCAAGGTTCCGGCGGCAGAAATGATAACGACAAGGATCAGCAAAACGACGCCGGTCTTAGTCGAGCTGAGGGTATTCCATATTTTTCGTGGTGCGGCGCGGAGATTTCCAGCCATAAGCCCCTCTTTCGGGTGGTAGCAAGTTGCGAGCCACAACACCCCCAGCTGTTAGTCCTTTCCATTGATGGATATACATCGGTGCCAACATCTGGCACGCCGTGGAGATTGGGTCATATCGCCCAGCAGCTCCAACCCTGCGGGGATTTGGCGCAATCTTGCCTTAGAGGCGGTCTGAAGATGAGAGCCTCAACCAGCTGTGTTATTTCACCGATTCAGCTGTGAAAGAAGGCCCATTCCGGCGGAGCTTTTCTTACCTTGGGCAAAGGCAGCTTGCCAAGGTATCCGATAAACCTCTGCGATGCAGCAACTTACGCTGGTTTTTTCTTCTCTGTAGGCGCCATGGTCGTGCAGAATCATTACCCAGAGGTTCGCGGTGAGGCCCTGGCAGAAGATCATAGAATGCCATCATTGATAATTCGAAGAGCCGACTTTTTTCTGGAAAATCTTACCCGTTCCTCGGCAAAACCTGAGGCGTGGAATCGCCGGCCGTTGGACAATTCTCCTGTCTTGCGGACAAAGCGGAAGTTTGACGCTTGTTGTAGGAGAAAGAGAGCGAAAAACTGGTATTTGTGGCCGCAGTCACTGAATTTCGTGCCGGCGCGACGTGAATTTGAGTGGTCCTGACATCGGGGGAACTACTTTCGAGGTTTTCCCACGCGCTGCGCAGTCGCGAACATCATGGCAACCGTGTTCATATCTTTCGGCTGCACCTTGCCCGCTGGAATGCGCACATGCGCGAGGTCTTCGAGCTTCAGCAATAAGTCGGCGAGCGCCATCGAGTCTATGAGTCCAGAGGAAACTAGTGGAGTGTTCTCGTCAATGGTCACGCCCGGCTTTCGTATCAACTGAACAATGTGTTCAATCATTTGCTTGGCTTCTGCCGTCATGCGGACAGGGATCTCCTAAGACTCCACGTTGAGTTCCGGATGCTCTTCGAACAGCTTCTCGCGAGTGGCGGACCGTGCAGGTTTTCCGGCGGTGCTCTTCACGATCCATTTTGGCGGCTTTAGAAAAATCGTCCGAACTGCAACTCCAAGGCCGGCTACAACCTGCCTGCGGATCTCTCGTTCGATCTCTATAGTGTTAGCGAGAAGCTCCTCGCGTTCCACTTCCACAACCAGGACGATGTCTTCGGTCCCGAGATCGGGATTGTAAACACCCATCGCAATCACACGGCCGTCATGAACGGCCGCGTGGCCGGCAACAACCTCCTCAATGTCTTGCGGATAAATGTTCTCGCCGCCGATGATGAGCAGGTCTTTCTTCCGTCCCACCACATAGAGTTCGCCTCCCACATAGAAACCAAGATCGCCGGTGTGGTACCAGCCATCGACAATCGCAAGGGCGGTCAGGTCAGGACGATTGTAGTAACCGTCAAAGAGACAGTCGCTCCGAACGAGAATCTCGCCAATATAACCGCTCTCAACAACGGCACCCGACTCGGATACGATACGAACTTCATGGTTGGGCAGGAGCCGACCCGACGATGTGAACGAAACCGCCTCTGAGCTCCCTTCTGCGACCGGGACGATGCGATGTGCGCTGCGGAATTGTTGGCCGTCCGCCCAGATGCGCTCCGGACCCGATGGCGCATTGATATCCGACTGGGTCACGGCGAAAACGTTCTCCGCCATTGCGTAGGAGGATTGCAGGGCCCTGCTGGTTAACCCAGCGGTGGCGAAGGCCTTCTGGAACTCGAGCATGCTGCTCGTGCGCACTGGTTCGGAACAATTGATCAGAGCCCGAGCGGAGGAGAGATCGTATTGCGCCCATCGCTTCTGTGGCGTGCGACGGGGCACGAACTGAAAGGCAAAGTTCGGTAGCCATGCCAGTGTGCACTTATGCTCGCTGATGATCTGCAACAAGGTCTCCGGGTGCATCACCCAATCGAGCGGCGACTGCATTACAACGGGCACGTGGCAGACCATGGGTAACATGAAGCAGGCGATCAATCCCATGTCGTGGTACAGAGGCAGCCAGCTGTACACGCGGTCCGTCGCGCCGTCAATATTCAGGGTTCGCGCGAGATGTCCTAGCTGGCGCAGCACGGCCCCATGGGTCAGGGCCACACCTTTCTGCAGCCCAGTTGTTCCAGCCGAATGTTGGATGAACGCCAGGCTCTCGGCTTGAATTGTCACATCGGGCAGTTCTCTCTCTCCCCTGTCGCTTCTGCCATCTTGCGCGCGAAGCAGCTCTGCGCCCTCACTGAGGGATACGTGTGCGAGCATCTCGTCCGGGAATTCATTGTCGATGACCACGGCCTTGGCGCTGAGGTTTGCTGTCACTCCTGCCAGTCCTGCGCAGTATTTAGAACAGTCAACCTTAAAATTGGGATAGGCAAGAAAGGCAGGCACCGCGCCTAGCATCATCGCCCCCACAAAAATCGTCATCGCAGGAATGCATTGCGGCATGATGATGACCAGACGATCACGGGCCATCAGGCCGTGGTCGCGGAGCACTCCGGCCTGCCAACGGGCACGCCTGCGGAACTCAGCAAACGTGATCCTCTCGCTCTCGTCTTCGTTGATCCAGGCAGTCACGAATGGCCGATCGGCGGGAGCCGCATCCAAAGCGTCGATCAGGTTGCGGAAACGGAGCACGCATTATTGTAGTAGATGAGGACGACTGTTCTTGTAGCCAGCGAACTGGCCCTTTATTCTTGTTCGCTGGTCTCCATCGGAATCCCCCACAGGGGAACCCGACGAGGTCCAGGGCGCAGTTTGGTTTCGCGTACGCGGGGAGGAATGTTGTTCCAAGGCATACTATACGTTCTCGTGCTTCTGTTCAGCGTCATTGTCCTTGCGAAGGTACGCTCGCGCACGTTGCGGCAGGCTGTTCTTCTGATCGCCAGTTACGCGCTCTATTTCACCTGGGGAGTCTGGTTTGCGGCGGTGCTTGTCACGTCCACGGTGATGAACTTCCTGTTGGGGAAATGGCTTAAGCGGAAGGCTTCAGGGTACGTTCTGTCGGCTGGAATTCTATTGAACCTGGTGCTGCTGAGCAGCTTCAAGTATCTCCCGGAAATCGCGGTCAACATCCCTTTACCCTCCTTGCAAAGATTGTCGCATCTTGCACTGCCACTGGGGATCTCATTCTGGACTTTTCAGGCGATGAGCTACCTGTTTGACCTTTACCGTGGCGAGGAACTCGACCCCTCGTTTTTCGAGTTTGCCCTGTACATGGTTTTCTTCCCGGTCACAATTTCCGGCCCGATTTGCCGCATGCCGGACATGCTTCCGCAATTTCGCTCTGTGAGTGCCATCCGTTGGGACGATATCGGACAGGGTCTGAGCCGTGTCGCAACCGGCGTGTTCATGATGCTGATAGCCCAAGTTCTTGGACAGGGGATTCTGGCCGGCGATGGAATCAACGGCGCCTTCGACCGTGTTACTCGCTGGAGCGGCCCGGACGTCTGGTGTTTGGCCTTTGGGTACGGTTTGCAGCTCTTCTTCGATTTCGCCGGATACTCGCATATCGCCATCGGCGCTGCACAGATGCTGGGCTTCACTCTGCCCGAGAACTTCGATCGCCCATTTCAATCCACCAGTCCCTCGATCTTCTGGACGCGCTGGCACATGTCGCTGTCATTCTGGATACGTGACTATGTTTTCCTGCTGTTGGTCGTTTTGCGCCGCGATGCGTGGTGGCGAAATCTCACTTTAGTGATTTCGATGGTCTTGTTCGGATTATGGCACAAAGCCAGCGTGCTGTTCCTGCTGTGGGGTTGTTATCACGGAGCCGTTCTGGTTTTGCAGCGCCAGGTGGTCCAATTCCAGCGCAAGTTTAACTGCACCCAACCGGGGGCGCTATGGACGCCGCTCGCTTGGGTCACAACCATCACCATCATCAGCCTGGGATGGATATTCTTTCGTGCCAATTCGTTATCCCAAGTAAGGCAGATGCTTTCCGCGATCCTGTCACCGGCAAGCTACTCCTCCCACTTTGTCAGCGTAAGCCTGTACTTTCTAGTCATAGCGCTAGCGGCAGGATATGGGATCGTGCTGCTGGTTAGAGAGGTACTCCATCGCTACTCGGGCGAATCCGAGGTCTCCCCAGCCCCGTCAGGAATCATCGCGCTCATCGCCCGCTGGCGCTGGTATTGGATCCCTCCTCTCTACGCGTTGGCCTTGCTTTTTCTGCTGATCGTGACGCGCACGCAGGGCACTAACGCGGCTCAGTTTATGTATCGCTCATTTTGAATTGAGTGTTTGTTATGGAAATATCACCGCTTCATTTCATGCGACTCCGATAAAGCAGCTATCGTGATCCCTAATCCGAATTGTTGCGATGCGAACTTGGTATGACACGCGAGCGTGGGTGGGTTCTGCGAGAAGCGCAATTTAAACCGAGCTACCGGCAGTTGATTTCCTTGAATCGCTACCCCTATCCGCTACCATGGTCGTGATTCTTCGCTCACGCTTGCTCTTCGGTCCCAAGCGTTGTCATCGGAGTCTACGTTCTGACTGCTGGGAGTAGTACAGCTGGTCAGAAATGGAGAAATAATATTCAGCTTCGACATAGTCTCCAGTCTGCTGGTAATAGCGGCCCATATTGTAGTATCCGAGACGATATCCCGGATTCAGGGCAATTACCTCCTTCAGCAGCGGAAAGGCCTCGGATTCACGATGCGCCTTCAGATAGGCGTCGGCAAGGTTATTCTTGGCATAGGGGTTTCGGGGAGCGGTCTCGACGGCGCGGCGAAAGAGTGAGATGTCGTTCTGCCAGATTCTCAAATTCGACCTTGTTCCCAAACAAAAAGCTAATGCGATCGCACCGGCTGTCACCACTCGCCAAGGCGTAAACCGAATCCGCGAGAACCAGACTGCCAAAATCAGCGCAAGACCGAAGGACGGCAGATATAGATAGCGATCATGTACGTAGTCACCTGTCAGCAAGTATCGAAGCCCTAAACCCGGGACGAGTGTGATTGCGAACCAGGCAGCTCCAAACCGGACGTTGGCTGAGCCGCCGCGTATCGTCCATATCAGGGCAGCGACCGCAAGAACTAGCAACAACAGCGGCCACCTCGCGGTTTCTACCGGAACGTCGTAGCAAACGCTGAGATGAAACGGCCAAGCCAAGTGAGCGGCATAGACCGCGAGCACTCGCGGCCAGGTCAAGACCATGGCACTTACGCTCATATTGGGGGGAACCCCGGTCGCTAGGTTGCCAAGTGCGTTCATCCTGAATGCCGTGTAGAGCAGCGCCGCAAGGAAGTAGGGCACCGCCCCTTCGATCGCCTTCGTGAAACGCGACTGCGTCCATTCGTAAGCAAGAATGAGCGCCGGCGTCACAATCCCCGCCTCTTTGGTAAACATGGCCAGGGTCGCAAACAGAAGTGAGACGAAACTGATGGGCCCCTTCCGGTCAACATAAAAGTAAACGCTCAGCAGCAGAAAAATTGTAAGAAGAGGATCGGCGGCGGACGAGATCCAAGCAACCGCCTCGGTATGAATAGGGTGTATGGCAAATAAAGCGGTGGCCAGCGCCGCCCCAATGAAATCGCCTGTCATGCGATGGATGAGCATGAGCCCGGCGATCGTCGCCCCCAAGTGAGTCAGAATCGAGGCCAAATGCCAGAGCGAACTCGGCGGACCTAAGGCTACGTCCACGAGCCGCAACCAGATCAGAAAAATCGGCCGGTAGTAGTTTGGGGCCTGGAGCGGCGAGTGAGCCCAAAGGTGGGTTGTAAAATACCCCGGAAGATAACTCCACGCAGTGAGGCGTGGGTTGGTAACAATTTGCTCAAAATCGTCGTACACAAGCGCATAGCGAATCGTAGGCAGGAAAACCAGAAATGTAATAACGACAATCGCCCCTATCAGCAATCTGCGTGGCATGTTACTCGGCTCTCCCACTGGAGCTCAGTCACATTCCCTCTTCTAAATCGGCGCACCATCTGGTGTAAACACCGGGAAGCCGTCCCACGGTCGCGACAAGCGCAACTGTTCGACAGCCGCGACCCGGTCAACACGGTCGAACAGGAAGAGTCCGTAGTTGTAATGCAAAATCCGGTCATCCGGTTTTCTCGCGATTGCCCATTGGTACTGGGAGGACGTATCGTCCGGGTTTTCTTCCGCGGCGCGTGCCATGAACATCATCCTCAACATCTGATCGGAATGATTCACCTGGCTTGTGAACGGGGCTCTTTGCAATCGCTGGAGCATCTCGTGCGCAATGCGGGAACGGTCATATCCTGTGAGTGCCAGCCAGCGCTCGCAATCGGCTTCGGCGGGCACATCGGCATCCTGCAAGGAATGCCCGGCCTGCTGAGGCAGTTTGCTCGCGATCTCGAGAAACAGAGCGCGTGCCAACAGGTAGTTGCCCTGAGGAGTCAGGTGTACGTGCTCATAAACGAGCTCGCTGCCGATCACTCCATTCGCGCTTTCTTTGGCTAGAATCGACTCGGCGTCCACCAGTTCTGCGCCCGGGGCTGAAGATGCCACCGAACGATTGATGTCGTTGATTGTGCTGTCAGCGCGAAAACGAAGCGTATCGAGATCGCGGGCACGAAGAAAATACTCCTTGGCTGCCTGGTAATCTCCCATCATCCACAGACAACGGGCAATCCGGAATTCGAGCTCGGCATACTGTTCATCAATTCTTGCCGCCGACCGATATAGCTGCAACGCTTGAGCGTACGATCTGGCCGTTTCCAGGTCGGCCCCCTGCTGCAGCAGCGCCGTCCAGGAACGCAAGTCATCCTGTCCCAGGTTCTCGCGGTGCATGGATGCGAATGGGCCGCAGTCCTTCAGATTGGTGGCTACGGTGCTGACGAAGACCCTGGCGCCCGAGCGGTGAGCGGCTGCGATGGTGTCACGCAGATTGGTCTCGAAGTTCTCATACGCGTGCTTCATGAGAGGCGAATTGGCGGGGATCTGCTGGTCGAGAAACATCTCCATGCCTCCCCACTCCCTCTTTTGCGTTCCTAAGTTGGTGAGCAGCTGACCGATGCGCGTCGAACGGACAAAAATGCTGGTGCGGATGACGGGCAGGCTCATGCCGGAGGACGCCAGTACGGTCCCGGGACCGTAAGGTCCGACGACTTCGTTGTTGCCTGAATAGATGATGAAGACATCCGGGTGGTAGTCCGCCAACCTCTTGGCAATCGGCAACAGAACGTGAGAGTTGATGGCGACGCTCCCGGTATTGACAACTTCGAAATTCATTCCTGAGAAGCGTTCCCGCAGCATTACTTCCAGGTATCGGCTGAATCCGTAGGCAGGGTCGGGATCCCCCATGGCCGCCGATTCACCAAGTACAACGATCCTGAACGTCCCCTGCGGCTTTCCTGCTGGAATCGCATATACCTGAGGTGTCTTGATCATGCCGGGAGGAAAGAAGGGCGCGGGGAAAAACAGGTTGTAGCAGGAGGCGGGGCGGCCCTGGACCGTGCAGGGGACGGTCACGTCGGTCGGAAATCCAACCCCGGAGAACCGTAAAGCGCCCTCGATGATCGCAAGCAGTAGCAGGGGTGCAAGAATCGAGGTCGCGATCCGCGGAGCCCAGTAGCGCCAACCGCGAGCTGGCCGTTCTATTTGCGTGGAAGCAGACATTTTCACCGATTCTGCCGCGACTTACATTCTGTTGTCATGAGCTGGCGAGCACCCGTCCGTACCATTGTTCATGCCCCCATCGCTGCCCAGTGTCCGGCGTTTGGCATTCACCACACCGGGCAGGAAAGCACCCTGACTCCATGGGCCTAACTGACCCGTTCGCGGCTCGCTGCTCACCCCCCAACTTCTTTCTAGTCTTGTACTTCCCTTACCTATCTCGAAGTTTTTATCCCCTTAGCTCCCAGACCTCCGAATTTGGTAACCGTGCCATCGGAATTGTGCGCGACTTGATGGCAGGTCAAAGTGCACGTGTTGGAACCCCGGTTGTAGCGAAACGGGAGTCCGTTGTTTTGTCCTACGACATTGATATCGAAATTTACCAGCCGCTCACCCGAAATGGCGCCGGAGTGTGAGCCCATACCATGTGCTGCATGACACACCGAGCAACTGAAGCCATCCTGTGACACGTGACTAAAGTGCTTGGTGAAGCTGGTGTTGGCCAGCACTCGCATCAGGTCATGGCACTTCGCACACATCCAATAGGGCCCGTTCACGCCCAGGTTCGGATTGGGAAACGTATTAGTGACCAGCCCTCCCGGCGTCGACGCCTGGCTGAACTGGTAATTGCGTTCCAGAAGGTGCGAATTAACCGAACCGTGCGGTCCGTTGGGACCGCTCCCGCCGAACTCCCGATTATCGTCACTGTTATGGCAATCGGTGCAGAACAGGCGACTGCCTACAGAGCGTGACGAGGAAGTCCCGTTCAGATTCAACATGTTCAATAACAAGCTAGGCTGTGGCAGAGCACTGCTGCGGTCGTGCGTTACAGGGTGGCTCGAGGTGGCAGTAGGACTGAATTCCACAACGACGTTCAACGGATCGGAAGCGGAGACCGCCCGTATCGGCGAATAACCATAGACCAGAAGCCGCTGCTTGCCCGGGCCTGTGCCGTGGCAGCGCAGGCAGTTCTCATACTGATTCACCGCCGGTGTGAGCACAGTTACGCCGTCGTTTGCGCTGACTCCTATGACGCCAGCCTGCGGAGGCCGGATTGCCGGTGGAGCAGCAAAGTCGACTTCTTGGTTGGAAGCGTGTGCATTGTGGCAGTCAACGCAGGTTGCGTGCCGATTGTTGGCGAGCACCCCAGGTTCGCCAGCATCGTGACCGTTTTTCCCATTGGGCAGCCAATGTGGAGTCTTTGCATACTCAGCCATGATGTTCGGCGCCCCTGGTGAAACGTACGTTCCACCTCTGTGACACGTCATGCAGTCTTGGGTCGCCACATCCATTTGGGGTGCTGTCGGTGTGGCCGGCCGAAGAAGTCGGGCGGGTGAGCTGGACTGGTGGTTCATATGACACGAGTCGCATGCATTTAACGCAACCGTGCCATAGGGACCAACATGTGCGTCCGCTGCAACCTGGTTTGTCGCCGTCTGGTGGATACTGTTAGTCCAGCCCGCGAGCGGGTTCACTTGCCCCTGCATCACGCGATTGGGATCGTGGCACGCCAGGCACATCTGCCCGGCTGAACTATTTCGTACCAGGAACTGCTGTGCGACCCTGTCTTTCCCTTGCACGTGAGGATCATGACAGCTCGTGCATTCGATATTTCCATTTACCAGCTTGACCGCACCGGTCGGATCCCCTGTCTTCCCCTGCCCGGCCAGCGATGCTACTAGATTCGACGCGTCTTTGATTGGCAACACCAGGCTGAAGGGGTGTGATCCCCTCAAGTTGCTGCCGAACGAGTCCATGTCCGCCATCTGTCCTTGGGTAGGAATTCTGCCGTAGGCGGCCGACTGTCCTACCGCTACCGTCCCATCGTGGCAGCTCAAACATAGGCTGCTGGTCACGCCCAAAGTTGGCTGAGGGTTGCCTTTTTCGTGATACGTGGAACTGTTGTACGGGCTGTAGGCCGCTGTCGACAGCTTCTGGTTCCAGAGCGGAGAGTTGCCGCCGACGCCACTATGCGGAGCATGGCAGAACGTACATCCGAGACCGCCTTGGGTGGTCACCGCGGAACCGCTGCCCGGCGTCAGATTGTGCATGCCCATGGTGTCCACAGTAACCTGCGCCGGGGCAAGGTTCGGCGCCAGCAAGACGAGGCACGCCAATGGTAAGAATTGCTTCATTGCTTGGTCACATCAGCCTGCTTGGTCAGGCCGTAGTAATGAAATACCTGGACACGACGGTTATACGAATCGACCACGTAAATGCGATCGTTGTTGTCAATCTGGAGACCCGCGGGTAATTGAAATTCACCGAGTCCTGTGCCTTTCTGGCCGAAGTAGTACAGCAGCCGTCCTTGGTTGTCGAACACTTGCACAGTGCCCCACAATGCATCCACTACATAAAGGTGCCCTTCCGAGTCAAAGCCGATTCCCTTCGGTCGAAACATCGTGCCGATACCATCGCCGATCTTCCCGACGGAGTACCGGAACTCACCCGACCGGCTCAGAACCTGCACCCGGAAGTTCATCGCATCCACCACGGCGAGGTCCTTTCCATTCAGCCGTAGCTCCGTGGGATAGTTGAACTCGCCACCGCCCGTACCCTGTTTCCCGATCATTTGCAGCACGCTGCCCTGCATGTCCATCATGTAAATCTTGTCGCGGAGGGTATCGGTCACGTAAATGCGTTGCGCGGCGGAGTCCACTGCAATGCCCGTGGGACGCTTGAACATTCCCTCGCCGCCTCTCAGGCTTCCGAGGGCCCGCTGGTACTTGCCACTCGGCTCGAAGACGAAAACTTTCCCCGCTTCCGAATCTGTCACGTAGATGTTGTCGTACGCATCCACCGCCACGCACTGCGGCAGCAACATCGGGTCTTCGTCCTTTTGCCTTCGGGTCAGAAACTTGTATTTCTGCTGGGCGAAATCGAAGATGTGAACTCCATCGGCGCCGGGATCGGTCACGATAAGTCGTCCCCGCGAATCGACCGCGATGCTGTAGGGATTGACCAGGTAGTGAAAGTCCGGTTCGCCCACGACCACGTCAAGGACGCGCGTCCAGAAGCTGCGCTTCGGCTTAACTTCGCGTTCTAGGCTGAAGCTACGCTCGAAGCTGAGCTTGCGTCCGCCATCCATCAGCAGGTCCGGAGGCGCGGGCTCGCTGTGCGTCTCCTTGGGCTTCTTTGTCGCCCAGACCGTAGCCGACAGCAGCAGCGCGAGGCTCAACGCTGCTGCCCTCTTACGCGGGCGTGTCCTGCGGTTTAGAAGAAGTTGAACCATCTGGACACCCCACCATAATAGGTATTCTCGGTCCCGGGCGGAGCGCCCGTTGCACTGATCCCTTGGGTAAACCTGGTGTACCCGGCCTGCAGATCGATGCGCCGGAGATGGTACTGCAACTGCGAGTAGAAAAGCTCAGAGTTGTTGCGTGAAGCAATCCCGCTCGCCAGCGTATTGCTGAGCGAGCGGCTGTATGCGCCAGCAATCGTCAGCCTTCTCAGCGGAGAAATCGTAAGGTTTCCACCGTAGCTGCTCCCGGAAAACATCACCACGTTGTTGTTGGCCGGTCCCGGTAGCGGCGGCAAGGGCAGCAACCCGCCGCTGGTCAAGAGCGCGTTGCCACTGTTGTTCGAATAAACCGCGCCGGCGCTGATCCACTTGTAGGATAGTGTGGTGCCGTAGTTTTCTGCGTGGTTCTCTGTGTCCGGCTGGTTGGTGAGCCCGCTGTGGTATCCGTTGAATGAAGCCGTCCATTGCAACCGGTTGCTGAGGCGACGGTGCAAGTTAGCATTGTAGTAGTAGGACGAAATCGTGTAGGTAATAAGCGTCGACTGTACATTTTGCACGTAGCTGAATCCCCCGGACAGTTCCCAGCGTCCGAGCGAACGGAAAGCGTTGACCGTCCCTACTAGTCCCACCGAATTGTTGCCTTGTCCGTTGGCAAAGTCGACGACCGACGCCGAAAACGTGAACGTGTCCAGCAACCGCTTGTTGTAGTTCACCGTGCCGCTGGCATAGGTTCCCGTGTACGTGTTGCCGAAATAATGCTGCTGGTAGTAGGTCGCCTGCACTGTCCCCGAGAGGTTCTGCGTGACCTGGTAGGTCGCACCTCCGCCCCCGGTGAAGGAGTTTGAAGCCGAGCCCAGGTTGACAGGTGCGGGCAGAATGCCATTATTAATCAGGTTTTGCGTTAAATAGCCCGAAAGGTTGTTGACGTACGACTCGCTGGCAAACAGGCTAAGCTTTCTCAGGGGAAGGAAGTTGACACCTGCCGTCTCATAGTCGGTGGTGTAGCTGGAATTGTTGCTCTGGGGCTCAGTTCCGTTCTGGAAATCGGTCGAAAACGAGGAGCGCTCGTAGTTGGCGTAGAACTGCCCATTCAAGGGCAGAGTGTGTGAGGCACCAAACCCAAAATCGTGCCCCTGCGTATCCGAAATGGCATCCTGCCCCACCAAAAAGAGGGGGTAATTTAAATGCTGGGTCAGGCGGTCATAAAATGCGTTCAGCTTAAAGCCGCTCCAGGCATACGACGATTGTAAATTCAGGTTGTGGTTGTTCGATTGGGTTGTCTGGTCGGTGCCGTACAAGTTGCCGCTGCCGCTGCCCTGCGAGTAGCTCACCGAAAGCGTGGGCCAGCCCGGAAACAGCGCGCTCCAGTTGACGCCGAATCCTTGTCCTGTGCCTACCGTAGTGAAGTTCGGAGCGCCGACCAGGCCAAGTGTTCCCGTGCTGTTGTAGGCGTAGTTGTAGCTTACCGATCCCGGGAAATGGCTGCCGCTGAAAAGATTCGCGCTTGCTGTGACTCCACTTGCATTGGTCAGCGACTGGTAGGAGGAGTTCGCGCGTGATTGGTTGTAGTAAGGGATGATGTCGAAACTCAGGAAATCGGGTTTGTAGTAGTATCCGGAGAAGGTAGCGTCGAGCCCAGCTTGCAGCCCATGCGTCGACTGGATCTGGTCGCCGAAATCTCCCTGGTAGCCTAAGGTCACGAGACCGCTACCTCTCATCTCGGCGTCATCGCCGAGCTTGAGCTGGGCCTTGGCCGACAACGCAATTGCCAAAATCAGAAACCAGAGCCGCCCGATGGCATACCGTTTCCCCACTGATGCCTTTCCGCGGGTCCCCTGCAATCAGAACCCACCCAGCACCGAAGTAGCTGTATAAAAAGAGCACACACTTTGCCAAACAGCTCCGTCCTCACCGTTGAACTTAATCCATTAATTCAATCACTTAGGAAGCTGGCGAAGCCCTCGGGAAAGGCCTCTCGCGGGTCTCTGCGGCATATCGCCCAAACCTGCGGTGACCACAACCACGACCGCTGTAGGGGGCCTGAGGCTGGGGTTGAATTGGGTTTTGGTAGGGCGAAGCTTCAGGGCCGACTATCGTGGCGACAGCTACACCACTTCGATCTTGGCCTTGGCGCGCAATTGCTTCGCTAGGTTGGATCGCAAGCGCTCGTACTTCTCTTTTTGCAGCTCCTCCTGGAGCGGTGCCTTGACTTGCTCGAACGTCATCTGGTGCGCCAGGTTGTGGGCATTCAGCCGAATGATGGTGCATGCATTCTGGACCTGGATGATGTCGCTGACCGTCCCCGGCTTCATGGTTTCGAGCACCTTTAAGACATTGGGCGGCAGCTCGTTGCCTTCCACCATCTTGTGGTCGCCCATATTGACCCGGAAGTCGTCCTCCGAGATCTTCTCCGCCAGCAGACCGAAATCCTGGTAGTTCTTGGTGGTCTTGGCCTGGCGTAGCGCCTCGTCCGCGCGCTTGCGAACATCCTTCTGCTGCTGGGCGCTCAGTTTGCCGGGGTCCGTGTCGCGCGGCGGCAGGATGGAGATGGTTTGGAAGCTGAACGACTCCGCCACTTGAAAGCGCTGCGGGTTCTTATCGTAGTAATCTTTGGCTTCGGCCAACGAAACGGCCGACTTATTCTCCACGTCCTCCTTCAGCAACTTCTCGATCATCAGCGAGCGCCGGATCTTCTGCCGTACTAGTTCGGGGTTGCCCTGCATTTCCACCTTCAAGAACTCCTGGTATTGCTGGGGTGTGCCAAACTGCCGCTGGAAGTCGACTTCCGCCTCTTTCATCTGCGACGGCGGTATGGTCACTTTGCGGCGCACCGCGTCCTGGTAAACCAGTTCATCGAAAATGATCATCTCCAGCGCGCCCTGCCGGATGGATGCCTCCTGCTCCTTGGGGAACCCGTTGTGCTGCCTGGCATAGGGAAAGATCGTGTACATCTCGCGCAGCAGGTCGCGGTCGGTCAAGACTACCCCATTGACCTTGGCGACCGGCTTGTCACTAACCTGCGGAACCACGCTTTGGTATGTGGATACCTTCGCCGATGCGCCCTGGGCCGTGCTGGTCGGGGCATGCGATGCCACCTGGGCGGGAGCACCGATCAATGTCGCTTCCAGGAAGGCGCAGATAAGAATGTTGCACTTCATAATCTCTCGCTCGCAATTCGTGAGAAAGGGGGGGAAAGTTGGACTTTCCCCCTATTCAACAACTCCAGCCTCACTGGAATCTTGTGGGGATGGTGAAGGTATTGTTGGCCTCGTTGGACTCGCCGAAGTGGCACTGACGGCAGAACTGTACCGTAGAAGGCGCGCTCTTTCCATCGGTGATCACAACATTCGGGTTGTAGGGGCCGTTTATGAAGAACAGCTTGGCATAATACTTGCCGCCGCCGTCATTCGCGATCGGGCTGCTCGTCGAGGACGTGTAAACCGTCATGACGTGCTGGTTATGGCAGGTGGTACAAAGCACGTAAGGAATGCCGGCCTTGATGCCGTATTGCGGGCCCCACTTTCCAGGAGCGATGGCCGGATAACCATAGTTTTTCACGAACTTATCGTAGTTCGAGCCAGGAGCAACGATGAAGTTTGTGCCGTTGAATGTCACGCCTTGACCCGTGCCTTGAATCGGGGCGCCAAAACTAACCAAGGTGGCTTCCGTGCCCACCGGGTGATCGTTATTGTAGTTTCCTGGGACACTGCTGCCCGTCCCGCCAGCCGTGCCATCCTTGCCGAGCAGAGTCGGAATCGGGTTGGGGCCGTAAGCCGGGTTGGTGATGAGACCGATCTTCTGTTCGTAAAGCTGATTCTTCATCATGGTAATGTTGGTAACGCTGCCATCGTGACAGCTCAGGCAGAGCAGAATACCGCCTATGTCCGCCGAACTGCCCGTGATGCTGCTGGGCAGAACTTCGACGTATTTTCCGCCATCGCCGAATGCGATCGTTTGCCCGTACAGAGGACTGGCGTCCTGGCCCCATAATGCATAGTTACCGGAATCGGCAGCACCTTTGTAGCCGGACCCGAAAGCGCCACTATGCGGCTGGTGGCAGCCCGCACAGCCGCGGCCGTAGTTGTTGTGCGCGCCGAGGACGTCAACCGGTGAATTCCAATTCTGCGCCATCACAAACCCTGCGACTGCGAGGATAAACACCGCTACTAACATCGCTAACATCGCTCTTTTCATATGAATTTAAACCTCCATGAGTTTTCTGCAGCGCTTGTGAACCTCCAAGAGACCTAGGTCGTGGGCTGCAACCTTGCGCCTGGGCACTCTTTGCAACCGCTCCCTCGATGTACTTTCATGCACGCCACTCCCCCCAAACGGTACGGCGTTGCCAAAAGGTACTTTTATCGACTTAAGTGATTGAATCTAAAAAGATAGTTTTTCCAGAAATGCGGCTGGACCCGCTCCCGGTGTGCGCAGACAAGTGGGGGAAAACAACCAGCTGCAGAAGGCTGTGTGGTCAAATTCCGCAGCCTAAGTAAGGCAAAACATAGCCCTGGAAAGCGCTGCACTGAGGGGATATAGAGGCGCTGACCTTAACTGAAACTGAGGTTAGGTCGGACAATCCTGACGCTAGCTAGGTTCTACTCGCCGTTGGTCGCACTCTTGCCCCGCCCAGCATACCGACTGCTAACTATCTTTTCTGGCATAGCCCTAGCCGAGCACACCCAGGGCGCTCGACGCATCGGGGCATAGAGGGGCTGTTACCGCCCGCAACGAAGTTGCGAAGTGCCAACATTTTTCATTAGTTTGACGCAAAATTGGACAAGTTTTTCCTTCGCGCCAGAGCGCGGCCCAATCCTGTTATGTGCTCGACGAGAGTATCTGCCTATTCGGGATCTCTAGCGCGGGGCGCTGACGCTAGTACAGGTCAATCAAATGTTCGATCGAGCACAGTTCTTGCTAGCCTGTGTTACCAACCCAGACTTGCCGGGCCTCCGCCCTCGACCGTCTGTTAAACAAAGCTCGCAGCTAGTTGGGACGAGCGTTAGGAGGTGCGGCGGGCGGAGCCGGAGTTGAGTCCTTATCCGCTGCTCCGCTCTTCTGTTTTTCCCGCTGTGCCTCCCTTTCCTTACGCAACTCTTGGGCCTCGGCGTCGGTGATGTATTGGAACTCCTGCAACCGTCCGGGGTAGATCTCCGATGTAATGATGTGGTTCCGCTTGTTGTCGCTGGCGATGTTCACCAGGCCTGAAAACTGGCCGGGCAGCAAACCGTGTCCGCCGAAGGTGATCAGGAGTTGCCACTCTTTGTTGAACACCTGCACCCTGTCTTGAACTCCGTCGGCGATCCAGATGTGACCGTCGCTATCAATGGTGATGCCCTTCGGTCTGGCAAAGTTAGGTGGTGCGTCGCCGTTCTTGCCGTAGGACTGAATGAAAACACCGTCGGCGTCGAAGATCTCGATGCGGTTGTTCAGGGTGTCGCAGACGTACAGGTTGCCGTCCTCATCCACCGCCAGTCCCGTTGGCTTCGAGAAGTCTCCCGTTGTGGTGAGTTCATGATTGTGCCCGGAGGTGCCAATTTTCCGCAGAAGCTTGAGGCTGTCGGCGTCATAGACCAGCACCTGGTCCTGTTCAACGTCGGAAACGTAAAGCAGCCGGTTCCTGGTGTCAATCGCCATTTCCGTGGGCCCGACCATGCCCTCGGTGATCACGTCCTCTGCTTTGTGTTGGGCATTGAATACCAGCACGTGCCGCAGCACAGGGTCGGAGACGAAGAGCCGGTCGTTATCATCGATTGCCAGGCCTACGATGTGAATGAAGTTGCCATGCACGCCATGCTTAATTAGTTCGACATCGCGGGTTTCGGGGTCGAAGATGAAGATCGCTCCCACCTTTTGATCGGCGGTGTAGATTCGTCCCTTTGTATCAACCGCCACTCCGTTAGGTTGGACCAGGGAAAAGGGCAGCTTGAAGACTTCTTGCTCTGTCGGCGTGCCCGCCAGACGGTCCATCCATTTCGACTTCTTCTGGACGTTGCCTTCCAGGTTGCGCTGCTGCTTATCGGATGCGTACCAGTTGATGTAGCGGATGCGCGGGATGGCCGGCGGATTGGGCCAGACGATGTAGGAATAATCTATTGCCTTCGGCGTCTGTTCGCTCGCTGCTTTTTTCTTGTCCTTGGTTCCGCCAATTGCGCAGAGTGGAGAAGCCAGCATAAAGGCAAACAGCAGCACCAGGGCCGGCGCCGTCTGGCCGACGCGGGCTTTGCTGTTTTGAAACTGAACCATCGTGACAATTCTCATCTTTGTTATCCTCAGCGGGCGATCATGTTTTTGTGGCAACTGGCACAGAACATCAGGTTGTTAGCCTGATCGTTCACCAGCAGGCCGGGCTGCGCCGATGAATGCGGCTGGTGACAGGTCAGACAGTTGATCTTCTGAAGGGTCTTGGTTGTGTCCGCGGGGTCGGTGACATCGTTTACCGGGTGTCCGGCGACTGGATGCCCGTGGCCATACTTGATCGGCAGGACAACGACCGTATTCTTTGTGAAATAGTCCTCGGGCAGCTTCACTTGCCCGTCGAAAATGGTGTAGAGATGCTCCGCTTCCAGCTTCTTCGGCACGGAATCGGGACCGTGGCACTCCAGACAGAGCGCATCCGTCGTCTTGGCCTGCAGCAGGTGCACATTGTCTCCCCCATGAGGCTGGTGACAGGTCGCGCATCCCAGCTTAAATGCCGGTTGGTGCAGGTGTGCCTTTTTCATCTGGTCAGCCTGTTCGCTGTGGCAGGTGAGACAGGCTGCAACTGGATCAGGCTGCATGAAGCCCGGGCTCTTGCCGGCATGCGGATTATGGCAGACGACGCACTCGCCCTGCGCTCCCGGGTGTTGCACCTTGGCCTTTTCTATCTTCTCGGTCTGATCGCTGTGGCA
>DASPTQ010000096.1:0-2410 GCA_035623335.1 Terriglobales bacterium | reverse complement strand
CGGAGCCGCGTTGAGAGCATGTAAAGCAACATGACAGCCGCAATGCCCGACACCATCGCAGAAAAGATAAACACAATGGGCATGAGCGGCGATGACCACCAGGGGTTCGCCTTCACCGATCCAAAGATGAAGCCGACGTATCCATGCAGCAGGAAAGCGGAAGGAATGCCGATTAGTGTAATGAAGTAGCCGAGCCTTTCATCGATCCGCAGTGACCGCTCGCTGATGTTGCTGGAGCCCAGCGTCAGCACGCGATAGACAAAGCGCGCTACGCCTTTTGCGCTCTGCGCCTTGAGCACGATGTCCCGCCGGTAATCGAGCCAGATTTCCATCAGGAGTACCGCCATCAGGTACCAGAGATAGACGAACCCGAACATAGCCATGGCGGAAGAGCGATGCGGTGTAAGGTACATCTCAAACGACCGCTCCGGATGCCCCAGGTGCAATTGCAACGGGAGAGGCGCAACCAGCAGAAACGATAACGCGGTGAGTAAGGCCAGGCGATACGTTGGTTTCACAGCCTGCACGCGGAAAACTCGCTCCAGCGAAGCCAGGATGAACGCCCCGGCGACCAGTCCCGTTATGAAGGGATAGAGGACGATGAGAACGCTCCACTGGAGTTCCACTTCGTTCGGGTACATGAAGCCTTCAACAGGAACCTGCACACGCCTCCTTATTGCACCGCGCCCATCTGCTGCTCATCTCACCGAGCCATCCATGCCGTTGTAAAAAACCTTTGCGCCCGTAGCCATGTGCGGTTTCAGCACCTGCACCGAGTGAGTCCGCAGAAATTCGTGGATCGGGTCTTTAGGGTTCTTCAAGTCGACGAGCTGGCGGGCGCCCGTAGGACAGACTTCGCAGCACGCAGTCGTCAGTCCCTTGGTGATCCGGTGATAGCACAGAGTGCATTTCTCCGCCGTGTTGGTCTTGGGGTTGATGAAGCGGCAGCCATAGGGGCATGCCTGCACGCAATAACGGCAGCCAAGGCAATATTTCTTGTCGACCAGAACAACGCCGTCGGGGGAGACGAAAGTTGCCCCTACCGGACACACCTGGGTGCAGGGCGAATCCGCGCACTGGTTACACAACTTCGGTACGAAGAAGTTTTTTCCACTGCTCTCCTCATTGGGCGGGAACCCCTGCTTGCCGCCGTCTGGCGATTCCACCTCGGGTCTTTCAATCTTCCAGTCGGCAACGTGATACCGCTCGATCCATGTCCGGAAATAACCGTCGGGAACGTCATTTTCCTGAGCGCATGCACGCACGCAACTTCCGCAGCCAATGCATTTGGGGATGTCGATCAGCATTCCCCACCAGTGCTCCGTCATTCGGTAGTTCGGCGCAGACTCAGGTGTTCCGGCCAGGACGTGTTTCCACGCGACAGCCGCAGTTGGCAACAGCATCAGCAGATGGCGGCGGGTGATTTCCATTATTTCCTGCCCTCCGCGATCTTCGTCTCTGGCACGTTGATTCCCGGCTTGTGGGGCTGATGGCACGTGTCACAAGCGATGCCACCCGAGTGATCGGCGGTAACGACCTGCGGAAACGTCTTCGGCTTGGCGCTGTTGGCTTCGTGACAGCGTCCACATACCACGGCTGTGTCCAGCTTGGGCGGTGTAACCGATGTCGGATCCTCGGCGTGGCGGGAAAGCGCCCCGTGGCACGCTTCGCAAGAGACCACCACGTGCTTGCCCAGATTTTTCTGGTCCACCACGTCTGAGTGGCAGCCTTCGCAGACCTGGTGTCCGGCAAACGCGACGGGACGGGCCGCGATCTCGGCGATAGCGTCTCCTCGATAGTGGCCGAACTGGCCGAAGCTGTGCGGAACAACAGCCTGGCGAACGAGCACAAATGCGACCACCACAATGGCGATAGCCAGGGCCAACCGAATCAGATGTTCGATGTCCTTAAACACGTTTACCTTGCTCGGCGCCACTCGGGCTGTCTGCGCCCGAAAAACCGCATGTTCTTGCATACGTGGTATTGCGTTACGGAACGATGATCCAAGTCACAAGAACCTGTGATGAAGGTCACTATTTGATTCCTTCACCCGAGGCCGACCGCCTTGCCGCCCATCATTCCGCATTCCTGAGCGCTGTTCTCCGCCATCCCTCCTGTGGTACTTATTGACGGTGCCGCAAGTGAGTACGAAGAAGACCTCCAATCCCGACGCCGCACGCTTCCAGAGCGGCGCGGAGAAGTACGCCGCCTACCTCGAGACGCCCGAAGGACGACTGCGCCTCGATCTCGCCTTTGCCAACTTGCAGGAGTTTCTGCCGAAAGCCACTCGGTCCTCGCAGGCTCTTGATCTTGGGGGTGGTACCGGCGAAATTGCGGTGCGCCTGGCACGACTTGGCCTGCACGCCACGCTGCTGGATATGTCCCAGCCGATGCTGGATTTCGCCAAGCG
>DASPTQ010000095.1:0-2231 GCA_035623335.1 Terriglobales bacterium | reverse complement strand
AAATGTTTGAAACATTTTAGGCATGAGATGGCAGGGGTCAAGCGGAGATTCTGAGGAAAAGGGGTGACTAAGAGAGTTCCTGCCGCTCGCTGCCGCCGCCAACAAAATGAACGACTTCCAGCCGGTCGCCTTCGTTAAGCTCGGTCGCAGCCCAGCGATCGCGAGGCACGATGTCGCGGTTCAGTTCGACGGCCACTCGATCCGCCTTCATGCCGAGCGTCTCGATTAACGCCGCGAGAGTGAATGGCGCGGCAGAACTGGTGAAGTCGTGCTCTTCCCCGTTGAGGTGGAGTTTCATTGGCGGGCGGGACGATGCCGCTCCATGACCTGATTGTAGCGCTCCGCCTAGTCAGCTTTGCGGAGGCTGAATTTCCGGGTCGCGGTTCGCCCTTCAAAATTGGCCTGCACCAGCAGGGAGGCATCAGGCAGGGCGGATTCCTCGACTTCGATCTTGATCTCGGCGGCTCCTCCGGAATCGGTTACAGCTTGGGTGTAAAAGGGCGCTGCCCCGGGACGGGCAAAGCGGAACGTCAATCGCGCGCCCGGCGCTGCGGTGCCGCCGTCGGTCACGCGCAGCTGCAGATTCAGATTGCGGTCGGAATGAATGGAGTCAGCGTTCAGCCACAGGACGTCAAGCTCTTTGACCGTGGCCAGCACTTCCGGTTCGGGCCGGTCGAGGGCCTGATCGAGCTTCCCTTCGCGAATCGCATCCAGCACCAGGCGATGCTGCTCGCGCAGTTGCTGCTCTTTTTGCGTGTCTCCGAATTGCGCATCGGAGGACTTGCCGGCATACGAGGTGGCCTTTTTGCCGATGCAGCGTCCGCGGACAAAGACCTGCGTCTGCAACAGACGCTCGTTCTCCCGCGCCTCGCTCTGCACGTGGTAGATCGTGTCGCCGTGTTTTACGTCGGTATTGAAGCCAAAAATCATAGGGATTGCGTAGTTGAGAAATTGTCGAATCGGGCAATTGAAAAACTCTCAAACCAGCCGGTTTCAATTGCTCGATTAGCAAATTACACAATTACTCAATGTCCTTCCCCCTCGCTTGACACTCTCACGTGCAAGCCCATAATCTAGAACGTTTAAGCAGTGCTTGGCGCGAATTATATATATCTCCTCCTATGCCCGACAATTACTTCGCACGCTACCTCCCGTTCCTCATTCACATCCTGATGGCGGGCGGCATTGCGGTCGCGATTGTCGTGCTTTCCTGGCTCATCGGACAACGTAAACCTACCCGCGCCAAGCTTTCTCCCTATGAGTGCGGCATGACCCCGGTCGGCGACTCGCGCGAGCGCTTCTCGGTGAAGTTCTACCTGGTCGCCATGCTGTTCATTCTGTTCGACGTAGAAGCGGTTTTCATCTACCCGTGGGCGGTAATCCTGCGCCAGTTGAAGGCACAAAACCAAGGCATGTTCGGACTATGGGAGATGCTGGTGTATATCGGGATTTTCCTGGTCGGCTTCTTCTACGTCTGGAAAAAGGGCGTTCTGGACTGGGGTGAGACCGGCGCGAAGCGGGGAAAAGTTTGATGCCGCTGGCCCCTGCGATTACCGATCTGGAGCAGTTGAAGAGTCATCCCGCGGTGGCGCGCCTGGTGGCATGGAATGCGGCGGCTGTGCAGGGCGTGAAGTTTGATCGCGAAGAGATGACCATCTACGTGGATCGGGCCAACATTCGCGAGGCCTGCAGTCTCCTAAAGGACGATCCTGCCTGCCCCTTCAACTTCCTCTCCGATATCACCTGCGTAGACTGGTATCCGGCCGAGCCGCGCTTTGAAGTTGTTTACCACCTGCTGTCGATCCCGAAAAAAGAGCGGGTTCGACTGAAAGTGCGACTCAACAGTGCGAGCCCCGCCGTCGAATCGCTGACCTCGGTGTGGGCGGGTGCGAACTACTTCGAGCGCGAAGTTTTCGATCTGTTCGGCATCCGCTTCACCGGGCACCCTTATTTGCGCCGGATCTTAATGCCGGAAGACTGGGAAGGCCACCCCCTGCGCAAAGACTATCCCGTGGAGGGCTACCGCTAGCCACTTTATCACCAAGGACGATGGCACACCTGACGCCCACCCCCGTCGTCGAACCCGGCCAGGATCGCACCATGATCCTGAACATGGGTCCGCAACATCCCTCGACTCACGGCGTGTTGCGCGTTCTGCTGGAGATTGACGGCGAAACCGTCGTGCGGCTGATGCCCGACATCGGCTTCCTGCACACTGGAATCGAGAAGAC
>DASPTQ010000094.1:0-8148 GCA_035623335.1 Terriglobales bacterium | reverse complement strand
TAAAGAGTTTCTAGGAGAGCGGTGTCGGAAGAGGGGACCCCAAGGGACCCTATACCCCACTGAGGTACTCGGCGCGCTTTTCATCCTGGTACGACGCACATACTGTGGACAAAAATCCAGCAAAGCGTCCGTTCTAGTGATACCCACTTTTCCGGTTACCTCTGCCGGTTCAACCGGTCGATGCAACACCCTTCTAATCTGTTCATCTGATAGCGTCTTTCAAAAAGACTTGATCCTTTGGGCTGTACTTGATTTGACCTAAACAGGGCAGCGTTTTTCGTGCATCAACGCTCGCGAACGAATTTAGCCATTGAAACATCTGCAGATAGGACTTCGGGCTAGTGTTGCGTCGACCCATTGAAACCACCCCGTTAATCGGGGGTCTTTAACCTCGAAGCGCATCCTGCAGGTCAAAAGCGGGGGCCTGGTCAAGCCAGTCCGGGTCCTGCGATGCCAGCAGTCCTTCGAAGCGGGCGTCTTTATATTCCCACGGCTACGGGGATTAGCCGCGCTACAGGCGGGTTCCACAAGCCGTTACTTTGATTCGTCTTCCAGCTTGGACCCGAGCCATTCGCGCACGCGGTCCATGTCCGCTCTTTGGAAAGCCATGACCGGCAGGTAAATCGGCTTCTTTTTTTCATCGTGAGGCAGCACCTCCAATCGCAAATACGGCGCGCTGCTGCTGCGGCTGGCCATGAATCGCGCCACATCGATCTCGTCGCGTTCCAGCACCTGGTAACCGCGCTCCAACGACCAATACTCGATTTTTTGTGTTGTCACTCGCAACTGGATCGAACCAAGCAACGTGGTCAGCGTCCCGAAAAGAAATCCTCCCAGGCTAAGCCCCACCTGCAGATCCGCGCTCGCGAACAGTTGGTATCTCGCTGCCGAAAGCGCCGCAACGACAGTGGCGAAAGCGACCGCTGCTGCGCCGAGATACAACCAAAACGGCCTCGTCTTTCGCGCCAGCACCAAGCATCCGCCTTCGGCGCCCTTATCCCCAAGTCGTGCGAATACGGAACGGCCCGTCGCGTAGCACAGCAGCAAAATTATGGCTGCGCCGGCTGGCCACCAGATCGCCTTCTGCACCGTTTCGGGAAGCGCCCTCGACAACGCCACCGCCATCATCCCGGCAAACAGGCCGACAGCCTTCCAGTTTGTCGATTTACGTGGCCGTTTGCTCACGCTCGCGCTTCCTCTCCGAACTTACTGTAGCATCGACAAATCCGCCGCGGCCCGTCCAGCTACCCTGAGCGTAACCCCGTCTGCGAGCGTTCCTCAGCACAGCCATTGACCATTTTTCGTCCTGTGTGGGCCCTGATAGTCTTGAACTTCGCCTACAGCCGGATGCAGGGCGACTAGGCCGCAACTCACGCAACACATTGAAAGAGAAAAACAAGTTCAGCGGAGTCGGCGATGTCCAATTTGAAGTTACCTTCAAATCCTGATAAGTCCGAAAACCGGAAAGGTTCCTCATAGTACCCCGCTGCGATTGCAGGGGTACTGATACGTACTTGGGAGGTAACCCCGTTAATCGGGACTTGAGAGACGATACGACGGGAAGCCTATTTTAGTGGCAATACATCTGAGAGTTCGCGTGTGTCCGCAAGCGGTTGTGTTCCGGAAGGCAAACCATTGGAGCCTCAACAACGGAAAGGACGGTATGCACACAGAAAAGCGCAGCCAAAGGGGCGAAACTATACGGGGGGATGAAGATGACGTCAGCCCTTGCGGCTACAAATAGTTGCGAAACCAAATCAACTGCGGAGCCGCGTCAGCAACGCTGCCGAATGCGAGCGGTCTTGATTCAGGAGTTCCACTCTCTGCTTCTCGCAACACGGCGATGATCTGTTCTTCGGTAAACCGACTCCTCTTCATGCTGCTTCTCCTCTCGCGCTGTCTTATACCCGGAGAAGCTAACTTTTGCCTGGACTAAATTTCGGGGAGCAGGTCAGGACTTGAACCGTACCCAGCCCATAATGTCACCGTTTCTGCGCCAAAATGGCGCTGCCTAGATTCCACCGTTCTAGCGCGTCTCGTTGAATCAATACCTGTACCGACGGCCATGTTCACCGTAGCGGCACAGCAGCTAGGACGCGCATTGTTGGATTGAGTCTTCATCATTATGCTTACCGATATACGGTTCTCCTGAGGGTCGGCTGAAGGCACCCGGGCCAGAAGGCAAATATTGGGGGCGCAAAGTCACTTAGAACGAGAGATTCCATGAAACGCCTAGCAACAATGTCCCTGCTCTACTTGGCTGTTTGTTTGGCCACGAGTCGACCCGTCCAGGCGGAGGAAATTACCCTAAAAGACGGCACCAAGATCGTCGGGCACATGACGGGGATCACCTCCGACAAGATCGAGGTGGAAACCTCATATGGCAAGATTCAGTTGAACCGCAACGACATTTTGAACATCAACTTCCCGGAAAACAGTTCCGCCAAGGCTCCCGGTACAGCTGCAGTTAAGCAGGACCTCCCTAAGGTCGATGAAACGCTGAGTGGCACCCAGTATGTAAACCGCACCGGCAAGTTTTCGCTAGCGCTGCCATCGGAATGGATGATTAACGCAGATCTGCGCCAGTCTCAGTCGACGCTGGCTGGGCTCAGTTCCAAGGACAAGATGCGCTTCGCCATGGTGGTCCAGGAGGAATATCCGGGATCGCTCGAAAGCTACAAGGAGCTGACTATGCTAAATGCGCGGCGGACCTTGGGCAATTTCGAGGAGCTTTCAGAATTGAGCACAACCATCGACGGGAAAACCGCTATGCTCATCTTCTATCGCGGAACAGCCTCTAAATCGAACAACCTGCCGGTGGAATTTCTCTCTGCGATCATCACTTCAGGCAACAGCTATACGAAGATTACAGCCTGGTGTGTTGAACCGTTGTTTCATGACATGCAGCCTGCCTTTGAGAAAATTGTGAATTCCTACCACAGTTCGGGTCGACTCACCGCCGCTGACAGCCGCTAGCCGTGCGCAGGGAAATTCCTGCTAGTACCCATATTTCCGGTAACCCGTTAATCGGGACCTAACGGCCCGTCCCTGCACGGTTCTTTTCGACTAGGTGCTCGATCACTTTTTCGAGGTCAGGATAACCGGCGCCAAAGCTCCGCGTGAACCAGTTCCCCCCACGCTCGGCAATCCTTTCGCCGTCTGCTATTACATCGAACTGGCCCGTCTTGCCAGGCGTACAGACAGGTTCAATGTGTAGGCGCTCCTTGATTAGGGTCGCGAGACTCGCGACCTTGGCACCGTTGTTCTGTCATGTGGGACAGTGAACGATTTCGACCTTCATACTCTTCTCCGTTTCATGATAGGGAGACCCAGAATACCACTCGCGAACGCTCGCAGTCATGTTACGAAGATTTCCGGTTGATGTCATAACGAGGTCGGCCTCACGACGAGCCGAGTAGACTGTTTCGATGTTCACCCGAACAGCGCTCGGATAGAAGGAGGCCGAATGCGAATTATAGGATGTGATTTACACGCTCGCCAGCAGACCCTGGCGATGCTCGACACACTAACCGGAGAAGTCGTGAATCGAACACTGCTGCACGAAGGCAACCAAGTGCGGGAGTTTTATTCCGAGCTTCCGCGCCCGGTGCTGGTAGGCATCGAAGCCATCGGGCCGATGCAGTGGTTTCTGAACCTGCTGGAAGAGTTGGGAATCGCATGCCAGGTCGGGGACGCCACAAAGATTCGCGCCGCGGAACCCCGCAAGCAGAAACATGATCGCCGCGCCGCGGAACTGATTCTGAAGCTGCTGGTGGAGAAACGCTTCCCAGCCATCTGGATGCCCAACAAGGAACTGCTCGATTTACGGGCTCTGCTACTGCACCGCCATCATTGGGTGCGCTTGCGCACGCAGATCCAAAATGCGCTGCAGGCCATCGCGCTGGCAAATGGGTTGCGACGCGGTCCCAGCCTGTGGAGCTATGACGGGCAAGCCAAGATCGCGTTCTTGCCCTTGCCGCCGCACGCCTCTTTTCGACGGAGTGCGTTGCAGGCTATGTATCGCCACATGGAAGAGGAAATCGAGAACCTGACCGCGCAAGTCGCCGAGCAAGCGGAGCAGCGCTCGGGAGCAGGGCTGCTCATGACCCATCCAGGAGTGGGGCCGGTCACGGCGCTGGCCACGGACGTGTTCCTGGGGGATCCGCAGCGGTTCGCCGATGGCAAGGCGTTGGCCAGCTACGTCGGCCTGATTCCGCGTGAATACTCCAGCGGCGAGCGCCAGCGGCTCGGCGCGGTGACGAAACAGGGCAGTCCGCTGCTACGTTTCCTGTGGGGCGAAGCGGCGGCTCATGCAGTGCGGCGCGATCCTGACTTGCAGCGATTCTATCGCCGCAAACTAGTGCAGAAGGGTTTGGGGAAAGCACGCGTGGCCGTCGCTCGCAAGCTCGGCATTCGCCTGTGGATCATGCTGCGCGATCAGATTGATTACGAAGAGTTCTGCCGTCGTGGGCAGAAGCAAAGCGGTGCTGTCTGTGCGGGGATGCTTGAAGTCGGCTATGGTGCGAACCGTCACCGTCCGGTTGGTTAGGCTACCCGCCTCCCTTCGAGGAAGGGAGTTCGCATAAGTCATCATGGTCCGCCGTGACCGAAGAGATGGTTGGTGGGCAGCACCGAAGCGATGAAGCGACACAGATCCGAGCGTGAGGGTGAACACGGCTCAACACGAAGGATCGCTCTAGCGACAGGAATTTCTGTGCGAGCGCATGGGTGTGCGCAACCAGAGAAGAAAAAGAGGGAACAACCTCTTGACAACGGCCGACCTCGTTAGAGAAAGCCCGTTAATCGGGACCTATCGGCAAATCTTGAGTCAACAGCTTCGCGCCAAAGAGGGGTCCAACAATCGTATTTCACGCATCACTGCCAAATGGGGCCTTTCACGGGGCAGAGTGTGAACGACATCGTGATGCATTGCCCTAACTGAGTAGCATTCGCATGTATTAGGGAAATGCGTTCGCGAGTTCCCAGCCTTGCTTCTCCAAGATGGGCCTCGCAAATTTTTATGACTGCATTACGGGTTGGCCAGCCGCTTTGCTTGCGCTTTGTATCAAGGCCAACAGACGATGGCGTGTGGCAGGGAGATGGTGGATTCGAATTCCCGTGGCGTCGGCGATGGCGTTGGTGATTGCGGGGGCTACAGCCACTGTCGCACACTCGGCGGCGCCCTTGGCTCCGAGGCTCGCTGAGGGATCCACCATCTCCACCATCAACTGGACGACTTCCGGTGTCTCCCGCGCGGTGGGAATGCGGTATTGCTTAAAGCCCGCCGTCTCGCCGGGGTGGAATTCCTCCTTGAGGGCGAAGCCCATTCCCATGGACACGGCTCCTTCTATCTGTCCTTTCATCCCTCGAGCAAAGATAACACGCCCCACATCGTGGGCAGCGACTACCCGCAGCACCCGCACCGTTCCCTTCAGCGTGTCGACCTCTACCTCCGCCACGTGGGTCGCTGATACATGGATCAGATACGGGCTCGGACCCCCACTCAGAGAATCGCGCACAGGGATGGGATGGAAGCTCCCTTTGAATCGCAGGGGAAGCCCTGCCGCCAGCCTAGCCCGCGCCACCTCGGCCAGGGATATCGTTGCGCTACAAGCACCCGTGGGTCCACGCGGGGCCACCAGTCCTTCTCTCAGCTCCAGCTTTTCGGAAGGGATTTTCAGGAGCCCCGATGCCGTGGAAAGGATTGCTTCCTTGAGCCGGGCCACTGCCTCCTTGACTGCGTTGCCCTCGGTATAGACGACCCGGCTGCCGGAGGAAGCGCCGGAATCCGGGGTGAGAGTGGTGTCGCCACTCACCACCAGCACAGATTCGAGCGGCAACGCCAGCTCGCTGGCCACGATCAGCGCCAATGCAGTATCTGTACCCTGGCCCATGTCCATAGCCCCAGTGAAAAGGCGGGCTCGCCCATCGCTCTCAAGCTCCAGGGCAGTCTCTGGCGGTGGCAGCGAGGCGTAACCGATGCCGTAGCGCATGGAGGCTATTCCCACTCCTCGACGCCAACGGCCATCGCTCGAAGTGCTGGCTCGCCGTGCCCGCATTGCGTCCTCATAGTAGGGACGGACAGCCTCAAGGGTTTCCCGGTAGGCTACCTCTTGCTCCAGCTCCTGAGGGGACGCCTCGGCAGCATCAGAGCTGCGGCGGTTCATTAACCGGAACTGCAACGGGTCGATGCCCAACTTGGAAGCCATGACGTCCATCTGGGACTCGATGGCAAAAGCCACTTGTGGGGCGCCGAAACCTCGCATGGCACCGGCCAAGGTGTTGTTGGTGTACACCACTCGCCCATGGATCGACGCATTGGGGAACTGGTAGGGGCCCACTAGCGAGACAAAGGCCCGGATCATAATGTCAGTGCCCGCTGAAGCGTAGGCCCCCGTGTCAGCGAGCACTTCCGCAGCAAGGGAGGTAAGCCGACCATTCCGGGTCACGCCAGTCCGGCAATGCATTCGGAACGGGTGCCTCTTCGTAGTGGAGGCGAAGGACTCGGCACGGCTATAAACGATTTTTACTGGCTGACCTGTCTTCAAGGCGAGAAGCGCCACGACGCTCTCACAGGAGACATCAGTCTTGCCACCGAATGCACCGCCCACGACGGTGGGCAAAATGCGTACCTGTTCCACCGGCAAGCCCATGGTCTCGGCGACTATCCTGCGGTGGAAGTGAGAGTACTGGGTGGCAGACCGCACCACTAGGCGCCCCTCGTCGTCCCGGTAAGCCAAGGCTGCCTCTGGCTCCAGGTAAGCGTGCTCGCAAAATGGCGTGGTGTAGGTCTCATCCACCACGACATCTGCCTGGGCTAGCGCTGTTTCCACATCGCCCCAGTGGCTCTCTTTTTCAACTAGAAGGTTGCCGCTCTCGTGAACCAAGAGGGCTTCCTCCTTCAGGGCCTCGGCGGGATCCAGGATTGCCGGAAGAGGCCGGTAGCTCACGCGAATCAGCGACAGCGCCCGGGCCGCTATCTCCGGTGAGGTCGCGGCAACGGCAGCCACCGCATCCCCAATTTGGCGAACCCTATCATCCGCCAACACGGGCTGATCCTTGACCGCTCGCCCGAAGCGATTGAGCCCGGGCACATCGCGGGCCGTCACTACGGCCGATACACCAGGTAGGGCCCGGGCCTCACCATCATCAATATCGAGGATGACCGCGTGAGGGTGCGGGCTCCGCAGAACCGCACCATGGAGCATGCCGGGCATCACAAGGTCGGCGGCATAGAGAGCGACACCCCGCACCTTATCTTGTGCATCGGCCCGCCGGTGCGCTTCGCCCGACTCCGCCAGCTCCGGGTGCTGCACGCCCCCGCCAGAATCCGCTGCGAGAGCGACTGCTTCGAGGATGCTTGTATAGCCGGTGCAACGGCACAGGTTGCTCCCTAGAGCTTTGACGATCTGCTCCCGAGTCGGGGCCGGATTGCGGTCCAGCAGCGCCTTGGCCGCCATGATCATTCCCGGTGTGCAGAAACCGCACTGGACGGCATCTGCCTTGATGAAAGCCTCCTGCAAAGGATGAAGCCGCTCGGGGGCGCCCAGTCCCTCGATGGTCAGAACATCCTTGCCTTCCACACGATCCACAGGTACGCGGCAGGCTCGCGCCATCGCGCCGTCCACAATGACTGTACAGGTGCCACAGGTACCATCGTCGCACCCCTGCTTGGTGCCCATGAGCCCAAGAGTGTCCCGCAACACCCCTAGGAGGGTCTGGCCGGAATCCACCAATAGCTGGTGCTGCTCGCCGTTGACGTTTAACCTTATGTGCATATTGGCAGTTTTTTTCTGCACCGCTATACGTGCCACGTTTTGAGATGTTACTCCTCGTTTGTGCTGCAAACAACGCTGGATGCGAACTTCGCACACCCATTCACTTCGACAATTCGACTCTCCGCCACCACCGCAGCCCAAAGCAAGCAGACATATCCCGATAAGGGAGAAAGTAGATACACCAATCCGACAACTTATGCGACCACTTAACAACGTCATCCTTAATGTTTAAGTAATTGGATAGCTGACTCAACGAATTGGGCAAACGTGAGGACACGTCGATGGCGGAACGCGTTGACCCTGACCGCAGAGCACGTAACAATGAACACAACTTGGGCGAGATTGTTGCGAGGTGTAAACATATTTTTTC